>CAXXPB010000022.1:0-125914 GCA_963678825.2 uncultured Microbacter sp.
TACACGAGGCGGTTATGTTTTGAACTGCCGGTACAAAATCAGGAATATCAGCAACAAGCTAATAGGGATCACAATCGACAACCGTTTGGTGGCACGAATCTCCTGTTCGGTAATTGCCGGCAAACTGATAGGTAACCCCTTTGCCAAGTTTAAGTTTGCCTGCATCGATTTGTTGTTTCAGGAATTTATCGGCCTGGTTGACCACATCCACTTCGGCAAACTGCGTTTTACGGTCAAAAGTAACATATCCGGTCAGAAACGTATTCTCGCTCCGGATCATTTGCGGGCCACTGGCATACTCGATTTTAGCGAGTTCTCCCAGCGGAATCTGCGAACCGTCAGTCATGGCCGGGACAAGAATATTCTTCAAATCCTCAGGCGTAGAGCGCAATTCACGGGCATAACGCACCCGCACTGGAAAACGTTCACGTCCTTCCACCGTAGTACTCAGGGCCATTCGCCCACAGCCGATTGAATCACATCCTGCACCTCTTTCACACTCAAACCGTAACGGGCAATCGCTTCACGATCATATTATCAAGAGGTAAGGCGCTGCAACACCGCGTTCGGCAAACACCAGAAGAGGCCTGCACAGACGACACCTGTTTCAACTGCTGTTCGATGGCAATACCCGTCTTTTCTATCGTTTCCAGATCCGGTCCGTAGATTTTGATCCCCATCGGAGCCCGCATCCCGGTAGAAAGCATCACCAACCGCGTTTCAATCGGTTGCAATTTCGGAGCAGAAGTCAATCCCGGCAGCTGCGTCACCTTTACAATCTCCTGCAGATATCGTCCGGCTTATGAATCTGAGGTCGCCATTGACGGAAATAATTACCATGAACGGCAGGAATCAACAAAGAGGTATCGATAGCTACAAAGCCCTGTTTGTTCGGATCGTAAGTCGTATTATTTTTCAAGACATACGCTCCCGATGCATTGGTTTGAACCCGACATCGGTGTCCATCCTGATCCAGAATATATTCCGGCTTGTAGTTGATCACATTCTCAAACATCTGAGTGTTTGCCGGATCGAGAGCAGAGTTGACGCGCCCCATTTTCCAACCGAAATCTCCACTTCGGGATAGATGCCAATCGCCGGTCGAGTTGCTTTTCGTACTCGATATTGCGTTCCACTCCGGCATGAGGCATACTGGTAGGCATCAGTAAAAATGAACCTTCGTTGAGTGAGGGCATAAATTCCTTGCCGATACCAGGAAAAACGAAGTCGCCTTTGCCAACCGCTACTCTGGCGAATGTGCCAGCCCGTTTTTTCAATACCGTCGGCAGCAAAGCCGAAAATACGATCAACACCGAGCCATATCACAATGCCAAACAAAAGAGTAATTACCGGAATTGCCAGAAATTTCACCTTGTGTGACAGACACCAGCGAAGTACCGGTTCGTAGTAATGTACCATCAAGGACAGCAGGGTCAGGACGATGCCAACGATCAGAACGATAAAGATGAAATTGAGAGCAAAATGGTTTTGAGCGCCCAAAGGCAACCACTCTTCCGTCAGATAGTACAGAGCAAACAAAATGGCAAATGACCAGGTTGACATACTTTTGATACCGTTGCCATGGCTCTTTCCACAAGTGAGCGATCAAATTATTGATACCGACCAATGTAAGTGCCAAAGCCGTCCACGTTCCCCAAACAATGGCAAAAATGAGTCCGGCTCCGATCAAAATTCCGTTTCCGATTTTTCGTGACTTGGCGGGTATCCAGTTTCAGCGAAAAAAATCCATTTGGCAAGCGTGGGCAATACCATCAGACCGAGCAACATGGAAGCCACAATGGCAAAGGTTTTCGTGAAAGCCAACGGCCGAAAAAGCTTTCCTTCGGCAGCCTCCATGGCAAAATACGGGCAAAAAGCTGATAATCGTTGTCAGCAGAGCCGTAATGATTGCCGGGGCCACCTCGGTGGTTGCCCTGAAAATCAGATCGTCGTATTGCTTCTTCTGGAGATTTCTGTTTTCGGGCATTTCGAGGTGCCGGACAATATTTTCGGTAAAAACAATACCGATATCGACCATCACCCCGATGGCAATGGCAATACCCGACAGCGCCACGATATTGGCATCCACCCCGACCAGCCGGCATCACTATAAAGGTCATCAACACGGCGATTGGCAACAATCCGGAGATGATTGCCGATGCCCGCAGGTTGGTCACCAGCACGATGATAACGATGATACAGATCAGGATTTCGTGCGTCAGCGCAGTCTCCAGCGTACCGATGGTTTCGCGTATCAATCCCGTGCGGTCGTAAAACGGCACGACGGTCACTTTACTCACCGTTCCGTCGGGCAGAGTTTTCGACGGCAGCGACTGTTCCATTTCAGCAATCTTCTTTTTGACATTGGAAATCACTTCCAGAGGATTCGACTTGTAGCGCGCCACCACTACTCCACCGACCTGCTTCGATGCCGTTTTTATCCAATCCTCCACGGCGTGTTGCAGGCCCAAAAGTAACATTTCCGATCTGTTTGACAGTAATCGGCGTATTGTCTTCACTGACGGCAACAACAGCTTTTTCAATATCAGCCAGAGATTTGACATATCCCAAACCCACGGATCACATACTCCACCTGGTTCATTTCCATGGTTTCGGCACCAATGTCGAGGTTGGAATTTTGCACCGCTTTCATCACGTCCATCACCGTCACGCCATAGGTTTTCATGGCATCGGGATTGAGGTCGATCTGATACTCTTTGACATAACCTCCGATGCTACCTACTTCCGACACCACCCATCGGCCGATGCGAGCGAATATTTCACATAATAATCCTGCAGGGTACGTAGCTCCTGCGGATCCCATCCTCCGACAGGCTTGCCGGTTTTGGGGTTCCGTCCTTCGAGTGTGTACCAATAGACCTGTCCGAGTGCCGTGGCATCAGGACCCAACGAGGGTTTTACCCCTTCGGGCAACGTGCCGGGCGGCAACGAACTCAACTTTTCGAGCACCCGAGAACGACTCCAGTAAAACTCCACGTTATCCTTAAAAATAATGTAGATGAACGACATGCCGAACATGGAAGTAACTCCGTATCGTTTTCACGCCCGGAATTCCCATCAACGCAGTCGTCAAAGGATAAGTGACTTGATCCTGGATATCTTTCGGTGAGCGTCCCATCCATTCGGTGGCAACTATCTGTTGATTCTCCCCATAATCCGGTATGGCATCCACCGGTACCGGATCACGCGGGAGAAATGAGATGTTCCAATCGAAGGGAGCCGTAATAATTCCCCAGGCAACGAAAATAACGAGCAAGATGGTCGTTATCAGTTTATTCCGGAGAAAGAAACCTATAATCCGATTGTTCATAAAATGTACGATTGACTATTGACAATGTACCATTGAATCTGAAATCACATCATTATGCAAATTCAATTGGCACATTGGCATATTAAAGAATTAGCACATTTATTTTCCTCTCGGATATTTGCAGCAACCGGGTAAAGCGTTGTAGGTTTTTGCATCGGCTTTATACTTTTCGGTATCGTGACCGACGGCCGCAATGCCCCTTGCTTACCTTATCGACATTGGTTTTGCTTGCATCGAAAGTAATTTTAAGCATCTTGGTAGATTGGTTCCAGTCGGCTGTAGTTACACCTGCCGTTTGGCTGCTTTTTCGATACGGATTTTACAAGATTCACAATTGCCTTGATACTTTCAGAGAGGCCGTTTGAACTGTTTTCTGAGCATTGAGTTGAGCTGCAAATACCACGATAATGGCTTATGAGGATATATTTGATTGATTTCATGATTACTTTTTTTAGAACCAAGAGTCAAGACACAAAAATCAAGACCATTTAGTTCGATTATTGTCTGTTGAATTATAAAAACAACGTATTGCTTCGACGTGTTATACGCGAAGATACGACAAGAATTTTCGGATCAGTACAATCCAAAATAATCATTTAATCAAATCAAAAGGACGGATTTCAGGCTAAGGCAGGTACCTGGAGGAGTACAATGGGGGTGGATAAGCGTGTTCTGTCGTTACGACCGGACGTTCAGAAATTGCGGATAACAGCTGACTGTTGGGTAAATCGACATGCCATGTAAAAATCGGCATTGACGGAAATCTTCACTATCTGATCGTTCAGATCTATCTGCAATCGGGTGATCTTGCAGCAATCTTTCGTTCCGGCATGTGACATATGTCCGCATGACGTCGGTTTTGGTGCCGAGTGCTTTGCGGCACAACAATCAGCTTCGGCTGCCTTTTCAAGAGGCGCAACCGGTCGATTGACCAGGCAAAGTTCTTTTGCAATTTCGCCGATACCTTTCATGCTGCACTCATGACAACAGTAATGAATGGAGTTAACACCGCTGCCTACCAGAAATACAATGCCGGCAAGTAAGGGTGATGGTGAAATATCGGAACAATTGCTTCATCGGGTGCAAAGATACATTCCGGAAAGAAGCGATTGCCAACTCTCAGAGAAACTTTTGTGTTTTTTAAGAGAAAGGAGAGGTGAAAAATAAAAAAGTCCCGAAACCGGGACTTCTGTTATAAATCTTCCAAACGTTTCAGATCGTAATACATGATGCGGGCATCGGAGTCTACGTCATCATTCGTAATGTAGTAAAAACCGTTTTTTTCGTAGAAAGGAAGCGATTCCTTTATCCCTTCCACTGTCAGGAAACGGCATCCCGTAAAGCGGTTAGTCATTAGCCAGCGTTTCACATAGTCAACCACGGCCGTACCGACCTGCTGATTTTGATAATACTTTGAAACACCCAGCTGAACCATTTTCACTGCCGGATAACTAATATATTTTTTTCCGATAGGCAGGTATTCAAAAAATATTATTTTTCCACCTTCCTGTAATTGGAGTCGATTCGAGCGTAATTCTATCATTAGTTAGAGCCACGAAAGCAATCGTTTCATCAGCGTTTTCTATCAAATAGGTAACAGACAACAATTGTTTATCGTAAGACTTGGCTCCTTCAAAAAGGTATGAGTTAACGTCTTCGCGTCCGCAATCGAAAGGCTTCAATTGAAGATCCTGAGTAAGACGGATCATCTTGCATGTGGAAAAATCCATGGCTTATCGAAAATTAGAAATAGCAGCTAACTGAGGCAAAAGTGATTAAACGTGCGTTCTTTTTCTACACGACACGCTTTATTCATATCTGCCTCTTTCATTTCATTGATAAAATTAATCGCATCAATTCCTTTCAACACGGGAGTTTCTTTATTCGGTTTGGTCATACTTTTGGTTAGATGAAAAAAGTCGGACAAAATTACAGCAAATAGTTTACAATGGTGTTGCTGTATTGCAAAAATAGAGCAACAGGATATGCAAAAAATATTAACTAATTTAAACTGAATTAAAATTACCTACATATCTTTCAACAAATGTCTAAAATCAATTAATTGATATTTTGCTTATTAGAAAATTGGCAAATACATCCTGTTTGTGGTTTTAAAGAATAGAAATTTAAGAAAACATAAGTTCAAAAGCACTGACAAAAACTCCGCTTCACGAGATTTCAAAAGCGGAAAGCAACCACCTCTATTGAAAACTAATGCGTAACTTTGCATGTTTCATAATCAAGCATCCATGTCCAATAAAGGAAATATTATAATCAAAGGGGCAAGAGTCAACAATCTCAAAAATATCGACGTTGAGATTCCCCGCAACTCACTGGTAGTCATCACCGGACTATCCGGATCCGGTAAATCATCTTTAGCTTTCGATACACTGTATGCCGAAGGGCAACGCCGTTACGTAGAAAGTCTCTCTTCATATGCACGGCAATTTTTGGGTCGCATGAACAAACCCGAGGTGGTATTACATCAAAGGCCTTCCTCCCGCTATTGCCATCCAGCAAAAGGTAAACACCCGCAATCCGCGTTCCACGGTAGGAACCCTCCACTGAAATTTACGAATACATCAAACTACTTTACTCCCGCATTGGTAAAACCTACTCGCCCGTATCTGGCGAACCTGTCAAGAACACACACGGTGGAAGATGTGGTAGATTATTTTACGGCATTACCGGAAGGAACCCCTGTTATTGTCATGGTTCCGTTTCTTGTACCCGAAGGAAGGACTATCGAGAAACATGCGGAAATTCTTCAGAAGGAAGGCTTTAACCGATTGAAGATCGGCGAAGAATTTATGCGCATTGCCGATGCCGTAAAAAACGGAGCTTTGAAAACTAAAGCCGAGATTTTTGTGGTGGTCGACCGCCTTGCTGCACAAACCGACAAAGAGACACTCAGCCGACTGGCCGACTCGGTAGAAACGGCCTTTTTTGAAGGGAAAAACAATTGTGTACTTGAGTACAAGCCGAAGAAGGCGTACACCAACAACTCTTTTCCAAATCGTTTGAGGCAGATGGCATCACCTTTGAAGAGCCGTCGGAACAGCTATTCAGTTTCAACAGCCCGGTGGAGCCTGTCCCCGTTGCGAAGGATTCGGCAAGGTAATTGGCATCGACGAGAATCTGGTAATTCCGAACAAACAACTCTCGGTCTACGAAGATGCCGTGCTTTGCTGGCGTGGCGAGGTTATGGGCGAGTGGAAGAAACAAGTGGTGGCCGGAGCCCGCAAAGCCGGTTTCCCAATCCACCATCCCTACATCGACCTGACCAAAGAGGAGAAAGAGATGCTTTGGAAAGGGTGTAAGTATTTTGAAGGAATCGACGCTTTCTTTCGCTTTCTGGAAACCAATCAGTACAAAATTCAATACCGTGTGATGCTTGCCCGCTACCGGGGGAAAACCATTTGCCCCGAATGCCAAGGCACCCGCCTGAAAAAAGAGGCTCAATGGGTAAAGATCGGCGGCAAGTCCATCTCCGAACTGGTGGAACACCCCATGTCGGAGCTCAAACAGTTTTTCGACGTACTGGAACTGAACGATCAGGAAAAGCAGATCACCAAACGACTGCTTATCGAGATCAACAATCGCATACAGTTCCTACTCAATGTGGGACTGAACTACCTAACCCTTAACCGGCTCTCCAATACGCTGTCGGGTGGCGAGAGCCAGCGCATCAACCTGGCCACTTCGCTGGGAAGCAGTCTGGTGGGTTCGCTCTACATCCTCGACGAACCGAGTATCGGGTTACACTCACGCGACACCGCCCTGCTGGTGAAAGTGCTGAAACAGTTGCGCGACCTGGGCAACACTGTGGTGGTGGTGGAACACGACGAAGATATTATCCGTGCCGCCGACTACATCATCGACATAGGGCCAAATGCAGGACGGCTGGGCGGCGAGGTAGTTCTATCGACACACCTGCCCGTCAGCGATGAGATAATAAAGCAGACAACCCAGTCACATACGCTCAATTACCTTGCCGGAACGGAGAAAATTCCGGTACCGGCCAAACGCCGCAATTGGAACAACTATATCGAGGTAAAGGGTGCCAACGAAAACAACCTGAAGATATTTCGGTACGCTTTCCCCTAAACGTGATGACGGTGGTTACCGGTGTGAGTGGTAGCGGCAAGTCGTCACTAGTGCGCGATATTCTTTACCCCGCCCTGAAAAAACATTACGGCGGAGTAGCCGAACATGTGGGCGTTTATGGCCAACTCGACGGCAGTATGCACCTCGCAAACGATATCGAGTTTGTGGATCAGAACCCGATCGGCAAGTCATCGCGCTCCAATCCGGTGACATATATGAAAGCCTACGACGAGATCCGTCGCCTTTTTGCAGAACAACAGTTAGCCAAGCAAATGGGCTTTTCCGCATCGCACTTCTCATTCAACGTGGAAGGCGGACGCTGCGAAGAATGTCAGGGCGAAGGGACAATCACGGTAGAGATGCAGTTTATGGCCGACATCACGCTCGAGTGCGAACATTGCCATGGCAAACGGTTCAAATCGGATGTACTGGAAGTTCTCTATCGCGGTGTCTGCATTTTCGACGTACTGGAGATGACCGTCGACCAGTCCATCGAATTTTTCGCCGAAGGCAAAGGACTCACTGAAAAGAAGATCGTAAAACGACTAAAACCCCTGCAAGATGTGGGGCTTGGCTATATCAAACTGGGGCAAGCATCGAGCACCCTATCGGGCGGTGAAAGCCAGCGCGTAAAACTGGCCTCGTTCCTTTCGGAAGAAAAGACATCACCGATGCTCTTCGTGTTCGACGAACCGACCACCGGACTGCACTTCCACGACATCAAAACGCTGATGAAGGCCTTCGACGCGCTGATCGACCGCGGACACACAGTCATCATCATCGAGCACAACATGGAAGTGATTAAATGCGCCGACCACATCATCGACCTCGGACCCGAAAGCGGCGCCGGAGGCGGTGAAATCGTCTTCGAGGGTACGCCTGAAAAACTGGTGCAATGCGAACGGTCGTATACCGGCATGTTTTTGGAGAAAGAGTTGAAATAAAATATTCAAAACACTAAAACCATGAAACTTTGTAGCGCCTGCCTGTTGGAGCTTGTCTGCCGGTATAACAGCGAGAGCATTCCCCATGAAAAAGTGTTGCGTCTGGCAGAAGAAGAGGTATTTATTCCCGTATGTCCCGAACAGATGGGCGGTTTGCCCACCCCGCGCCCAGCCGTAGAGCTCAAAAACGGAAGAGCAATTACATCCGACGGAGAAGACGTAACCGCAAATTTTGAAGCGGGAGCCCGTCAGGTGCTGGAGATTGCACGGTTATACGGCATTGACACCGTCATTCTCAAGCAACGGAGCCCCTCGTGCGGATGCGGACAGGTGTACGACGGAAACTTTTCGGGATCGGTTATCCCCGGCAACGGCATCACGGCTCAATTATTTTTAGACAACAGCATAAAAGTGCTTACGGAAGAAGATTTGTAACAACCTAATAATGCCTCTGGCATGGAAAACAAGATAGAGATATACAAAACAAACGATGATCAAACGGAAATTCAGGTTCAGTTTGACTCGGACACAGTTTGGCTCAACCGGCAACAAATGGCTCAATTATTTGATCGTGACAGGACTGTAATCTCAAGACATATCAGCAATGTCTTTCACGAACATGAATTAGACAAGCAACTGGTATGTGCAAAATTTGCACATACCACTCCCCACGGTGCAATCAAAGGGAAAGAACAAAAAAGTAAAACTGAATATTACAGTCTGGATGTCATTATTTCTGTGGGCTACCGGGTTAAATCGCAACGTGGCACCCAGTTCCGCCAATGGGCAACACAACGGTTGAAAGAATATCTGTTGAAGGGCTATGTTATCAATGCCAAGCGATTGGAACAAAAACAACAGGAGGTAGAATACCTCAAAACAGGAATCCGCATTGTCAGCCGGGCAATTGAAGAGGCCGCCGATGATGAAAACAAGGCCGTTTTCCAGCTTTTTGCCAATGGACTCTCTTTGCTTGACGACTACGACCACGAAACCCTCGACACATCCGGCACGACACAAAAGGAAACCATATATCCGTCGTATGACGATTATATACAGTTGATTGACACCATGTATTCGCAGTTTGAGTCAGCCGTATTTGCAAAAATGAAAGATGAAAGTTTTGACAGCTCCATCAACCAGATCAGGCAGTGTTTTGACGGCAAAGATCTCTATCCGACTATTGAAGATAAAGCCGCCAACCTACTCTATTTCATCACCAAAAACCACTCGTTTGTCGACGGGAACAAACGCATTGCGGCAGCCTGTTTTCTCTATTTTCTGGAGCAAAACAACTCGCTATTGAACAGTGACGGCACGCCCATCATCGACAATGCCACATTGGCTGCACTCACTCTTTTTGTGGCCACCAGCAAAACGGAAGAAAAAGAGATTGTAAAAAGTTAATTATCAGCATACTAAATCGAAACAAACAATAACATCAATATAATATGAAATTAAAGTACGGCATGAATCCTTATCAGGATTATGCGGAAGTAATTGACCCGAAAGGCGCTTTGACGCTTAAAAACGGCAACCCGAGTGTAATTAACGTACTGGACGCCCTCAACTCGTGGCAATTAGTTAAAGAGGCCAGCCAAGCACTGAACAGGAAGGCTGCCACTTCGTTCAAACACGTAACACCATCAGGAGTAGCGATTGCCAGAGGATTGAAAAAAACCGAAAAACAGGCTTATCTGATTAACCATGAGCTGTCCCCGCTGGCATCCGCTTACGCACAGGCACGCGGCACCGACCGTCTGGCATCGTTCGGCGATTTTATCGCGCTCAGCCATCCGATAGATAAGGCAACGGCACTGCTTATCAAGTCGGAAGTGTGCGACGGCATCGTAGCTCCGGGCTACGAACCGGAAGCGCTGGAAATTCTTGCAGCAAAGAAAAAAGGAGGCTTCGTGGTATTTGAGATCGACGCCGCTTACGAACCGGCAGAAATCGAATCGCGCGAAGTGTTCGGCATTACCGTCAAACAGAAACGAAACAACCTCCACGTATCGAACGAGATGTTCTCCAAAGTGGTTACCTCCAACAAGAAAGTACCGGCTAAGATTCTGAACGATCTGAAACTGGGCTTTATCACCCTGAAATATACCATGTCGAACTCCATTTGCGTAGTCAACAACGGACATGTGATCGGGATCGGTTCCGGTCAGCAGTCGCGCATCCTTTGCTCTGGGTTGGCACTGGGCAAAGCCAATATCTGGTACCAGAAATCGCAACTCGACTACTCGTTTCTGAAAGAACATGCCGACATGAAACGTACCGACCTCGACCAGTTGATCGAACAAAAGCGCGAAGAGGCCTTTGGCAACCAGATTATGCTGAACCAGCTCCCGGACTCTTGTCTGTTGTCGGACGGATTTTTCCCGCAGAAAGACAACATCGAACTGGCACACAAATACGGTGTCAAATATATCGCCACTCCGATGGGCTCCATCCGCGATCAGGAAATTATCGATACTTGCGACAAGTTGGGCATTACGCTGATCAACACCGGCGTGCGGTTATTCCACCATTAATCGGACAAACAATCGATCTAAACTAATATTTGATATGAATGCCCTACGGATAGTAATGTAACTTGTCCGTAGGACATTCATATCAAACAACGTTCAGCGAAGCTAATAGAAAACAGTTAATTTTAGGAGTTCATACCTCGTAGAGGTTTCATTCTTAAGCCGATTTGAAGATAATTGTATTCGGCAATACAGGCTTTATTCCTCTAAACACAAAAATTAACCCACCCAACACTATGCTACAAGACAAAATAATAACGCAGATGCAACGCGACCGGTTTATTCAGACGGTATGTGAATCCGGAATTGTATGGGGACTTCAAAGCGAAGAAGGATTTGCAACCACAGGCTCGAACGACTACGAAGACGAAAGCGGAGAACCCTTACCATTGATTTGTTTTTGGTCGGGAAGAGCACTTGCCAAAGCATGTGCGAAAGAAGAATGGTCGGGGTACGAACCGGTTGAGATTCTGCTGGGTGAATTTATTGAAACCTGGTGCATCGGCATGGCAAACGACAATATGATGGTGGGCCCCGATTTCGACCCGAATATGCACGCTTTGAAATCGACCCTCTCGAGTTGATTGTAGAACTGGCAAAGGAATTAAAGGCACAAGAGAAAACGCTTGTCCTTCAAAACTATGCTCATCTGAATGACCTTGTGACCGAAGTAGAAAAGATTCTGAACGAGTAAAAAAGCGGTATCTTTATAATCCGAAACAGTTAGGAATTTATTGATGTATTTTATTCACTATCAATACTTATAACATGAAAATTCCGGCATCACATCAAATAAAAGGCATCGATGCTTATACCATCGAGCACGAGCCAATCTCTTCGGCCGATTTAATGAAACGGGCAGCTGCTACTGTGGGCGTCTGGGTCGCAGAACATGTACCGGTCGATGCGTCAGTAAAAGTGATTGCCGGAAGCGGAAACAATGGTGGCGATGCTTTGGTGGTGGCACAGCGACTGTTCGAAGCCGGTTTTAGCGTGGAGTGCTTCCTCTTTAACCAGACACAGAAACTCTCACCCGACTGTGCATTTTACAAAGAACAAATTGAAAATGGCACATCACTCTATTTCAAAGAAGTAACCAATTCAGGGTTTCTGCCTGAGCTAAAAAGCAATGACTGGGTGATCGACGGACTTTTCGGGACCGGACTGAACCGGCCGCTTTCCGAGCCCTTTATTTCGCTGATCCGGCATATCAACAACTCGGGCGCCACGGTCGTTTCCATCGACATCCCTTCGGGCTTGTTCGGCGAAGATAACCGGCAAAACAATCCGGAGCATTGCGTCCATGCAACTTACACCTTGTCGTTTCAATTTCCGAAGCTCGCTTTTCTGTTTGCCGAGAACAGCAAAGTTGTCGGTGACTGGCAGATATTGCCTATCGGATTGCATCCGCAAGCGATCGAAAAATGCCAGACAGCTTACAACTTTTCGACCGGTGAAGAGATGGCGCAATTGCTGAAATCACGCGACCGGTTTGCCCACAAAGGCACGTTCGGTCATGCACTATTGGCAGGTGGCAGTAAGGGAAAAATGGGAGCCGTTGTATTGGCCGCTAAGAGTTGTCTTCGAAGCGGTGTCGGTTTACTAACGGTACAGGTTCCTGCATCGGGCAACGACATTCTACAGATCAGCGTCCCGGAAGCGATGACAATTCCCGACGAAGAAGAGAACGTCATTACTTCGGTACAACCTGGAGAAAAGATGAATGCCGTGGGAATCGGTTGCGGAATGGGAACCTCTGCTGAGGCTGCCCAAGGACTGCATCAACTGTTGCAAACCTGCGAAAAACCAATGGTGATCGATGCCGATGCGCTGAATATTCTGGCACAACATCCCGAATGGATCAAACTAATCCCCGCGAACTCAATTCTGACGCCCCATCCTGCCGAGTTCGACCGTTTGGCCGAAAAATCGACAACAAGCTACGAACGTTTGGAAAAAGCACGCGATTTTGCTGTCAAAAACAAGGTTACCGTGGTGCTCAAAGGAGCCTACTCCGCTGTTATCGACACAGACGGAGAGGTTAGTTTCAACAGCACCGGCAATCCCGGCATGGCAACGGCCGGCAGCGGCGACACTTTAACGGGAATTTTATTAGCTTTGCAAGCGCAAAGTTATAATGCCTTTGATGCCGCCCGTCTGGGTATTTTCCTGCATGGGATGGCCGGAGATATAGCAGCCCGAACCATTGCTTTTGAAAGCATTACGGCTGGCGACATAACAGCAAACCTGGGATTGGCATTCAACGAATTGAAATGTAAAACATCAAACAAACATAGTTGAAATGATAAAATATTATTTGTTAACTGCAGCAATGTGCGTTGCACCTTTTCTGTTTGCTCAGACAGAAGTGGTAAGCAGTCAGGAAAGAGCCGGATTTTCCAATGGAGTTAGCTACAATCTTCCGAAAACGGTTTTGGGGATTGAGGTGGAAGCTGTAAAAACCATTAAACTGGCAGGACCATACTACCGCTATTCGGAACGGTATCTGGGGACAAAAGATGTGATTACAGAAAACAGCACTACCTGGTCGGTAAAATCGGTTAAAATAGTGCTCAAATCTAAACCGGACCCTAACAATAGTTTCACGGTAAAATTGGATCCGGCATCCGGTGCATCGTATATAACACTAACACCCAATGGCACTCTGTTTGGAGTAAATATTCCCCTCAAACACAGCCACATGAATTCTTCTCCTGTTGCACAAAATGAGACAACTCCGAATCTTAGTTTCAGCGGGGCTGTATTAAACGAAGAAGCACTGCAAGCTAATTCGGTGGCAAAAATGGCAGAACTTTCGGCCAAACAAATCTATCGCATCCGCGACAGCCGCTTGAACCTGATTACCGGCGACAACGACAAACTACCCGACGGAGACGCGCTGGCACTGATGCTTTCTAATCTCGACAAATCGGAAAAAGAGCTAACTGCTCTTTTCGTGGGAAAAACAGTATCTGTATCGTCAGTCATTGCATTCGATGTAACTCCCGAGAAAGCAATGAAGAACGAAGTGTTATTCAGACTTTCAACCTTAGGCGGAGTCGTATCGAAAGATGATCTCAGCGGCCAACCCTACTACATAAACGTTGCAGATATATCTGACAAGAATATTCCCGTCAGCCAAAAAAGCGGCCCAAGCGGATTGTATTACAGAATACCAGGAGTGGCAGACGTTTCCGTAATTGACCCGACCGGAAACATTCTCATTAACAAAAAAATAAACCTGGCACAATTTGGTACGGTACAGGCCTTATCTGCTTCTATCTTCAACAAAAACACAGTTAAAATCCAATTCGATCCTCTCACAGGCGCATTGATTTCAATTGAAAAATAACCTTAAGAGCAGACAAAATAAAGGCGTCTTCCCAATTATGGAAAGGCGCCTTGTTTGTTTTCTCTGAAGAAAGGTGCTTATTTTTTAACCGCTTCTTTTGCCGCTTTTACAGTTTTATCTGCACTCTTTTTTACTTCAGTAGCTTTTTCCACTTTTTTACCTGCTTTTGTTTCAACGGCTTTTTTCTCTGCTACTTTTTTTACTTCACCAGCTTTAGCTTTTGCTACTTCTTTGGTAGCTTTAGTTGTTGCTTCAGCAGCTTTTTTAGTCTCGGCTTTTTTAACGTCTTTAGTAGCCTTCACGTCTGTTTTAGCTGCTTCTTTCACTGTTTTAGCATCTTTCTTGGTTTGCGTTACTGTAGCTTTAGCAGCATCTTTAGCTGTTTTTACTGTTTGAGCATTAGCAGCGAAAATGAAAGCTGCAGCAACCATTACGGAAACAATTAATTTTTTCATTCAATACAATTTTAAGGGTTAAATATGCGGAACAAAAATACACTCAAAAATCATAAATTGTTTTCCAATGAACACCTCTTTCAAGAGTTAAATAGTTAATTTAACTTAAATATAAATTCAATTAGAGTTACTACTCCCACAAATATATTTCCATCGGCCTCCCGACTTTACCAACGGAATGATTTCGTCTAAAGAAGATCCGTTTCCCAATTCATATCTAATTCTGACAAAGGCTTTCGATTCATCGGGAGTTACAGCCTCATCAACAACGGCATAACTTTCCAAACTTCCATTTTTAGCAAACTGTTTTTCTGCCTTTTCTTTCAGAGAAGCAATAAATTCTTTTTTGCATTGCTCTTTCTGTTCCGGCGTCGCATCCGGATCAACTGCAAGATTTTCTGCAGCTCTTTCATATTGACTCGATTGCATGCATTCAGCCAGATTTTCCGCTGCCGACGAAGGAGTAATCCCCACACAGCTAACTAAAGTAAGAACAAAAAATGCAACAAGCAATCCCGAATAAGGCTTCATACAGCGTCGATTTAGGTGTAAAATATTTTTCAAAAATAAAAAAAGGAAACCGAAGCTTTCAGTTTCCTTTAAAAGATGAGACTACGGAGAATTTATTTTTTCAACAAATCACGTATTTCTGCAAGAAGTTGTTCCTGTGCGGTAGGAGCCGTAGGCGCGACAGGTGCTGCTTCCTGCTTCTTTTTCAGAGTATTAATCCCCTTAATCAATAAAAATATCACTAACGCCAAAAGCATAAAATTGATGGCAATAGTAATAAAATTACCGTAAGCAAAAATAGAAGATCCAGCAACTTTACGAGCCTCTGCCAAAGGAGTTCCCTCAACAATAGTTCCTTTCAGCACAACATAAAGGCTGCTAAAATCAGGTTTGCCGATAATTGCCGATATCAATGGCATAACCAAATCGTTTACCACCGAATCAACAATTTTTCCAAAAGCGCCACCAATGATCACACCAACTGCCAAGTCAATCACATTGCCTCTCATGGCAAATTCCTTGAACTCTTTAATCAATCCCATAGATTTATGATTTAGAAGGTTTACAATTTAAGGACTTACAAACAAAACGGAATAAGTTATTGTTTATTGCCCTCAATTTTAAACATTAATTTACTTGCAAAAATGCAATATTTTTTTCAGCAAAACAAGCAAAACGTGTAATATTGTATTTTTTAATTTGACGTTAATTTTCCCAAACACGCATGCCCGGCAACTACCTTTTACAGATCTGAGTTGAATCAACGCACTCCTGAAGCAGAGTTTCGATGGTTTTGTCAAATATGGGATGAATCAGCTGCGGTGCAATTTCGTTCATCGGAACCAAAACAAACAACCGCAAATGAAGTCGCGGATGAGGAACGGAGAGTTGTTCCGACTCAATTATCGAGTTGTCGTAAAACAATATATCAATATCAAGAGGCCGGTCTTCATAACCGCTTTTCGTTTTTTGCTGACGTCCGGCATCCTGTTCGATATGCTTCAAGACGTTCAACAAAACCAAAGGTTCAAGAGTGGTGGTTATGGAAAGAGCAAGGTTTACAAACTGATTATCGGAGTTAAATCCCCATGGAGGAGTAGAGTAGAAAGAAGAGCACAGTTCAACCTTTCCGCAACGTTGTTCTATTTCGCTGATTGCAAAACGAAGGTTACGTTGCTTGTCGCCCAGATTGGATCCCAGACTAAGATAGACTTTGCTCATGATGCGGGATAGTAAAAAAAGATAGTGAACAAACCGGCTTCCACCATTTGTTCACTATCGAAGAATTTTATTTGAATACCGGATTATTGAGCGTTATGCTCCAGTTTCAGCGTACGTGTAGGTTGCTCGCACACTTCAGAAGGACCGTAATACTGGATAGGACCAGGATAAACGAAACTTGTAGTTGTTGCCCATGTATCGCGTTTTGAAGCGAAATATTTGAACGGAGCGCCATCCAAAAGTACCAACGCTTTCTGGATTACAGGCTTCATTGCACCGTGACGACGTTCCATATTCATCATCATCGTGATGGGCACACCGCCGGCAATCCACTCTTCTGCAGGAGCAGTCAGGTTACGTACAGATGACATATAACCGGTTTTACCGGCAGAAATCAAAAGAGCTGCCGTATAACCCAATGAATAGGTATAGTTAGCATCAAAATTTGAAGGGATAGCACAACGTCCTTCGTAGCCGAAGAAGTGGTTGATAGCAGAGAATTTTCCTTTGTAAGAGCCCGCTGCTTTCAGTTTTGCCAAACGTTTAGCCACCATTTCGATCAACAGTTTTTCTGTTTCGATCAAAGAAACCTGAACGTTACCGTGCGGGTCGCGATCGAGTGTCAACTGACGTGCAATACCCTTAGGCAGATCACGATAAACTTCGCGGCTTTCCGGAGAAAGCAAACCTTTCACATACTGACGTTTTTCATCTTCTGTTTCCAGCGCATTGAAGTCATCGTTGTGAGCCAACAGGTCATTCAACTCAGCAATCAGTTTTTTCATTGCAGGGATGAATTCGATCAAGCCTTCAGGAATCAAAATCGTTCCGAAATTAAGTCCCTGGCTTGCACGGTCAACAATCACTTTTACGATATATTCAACAACATCGCTCAGTGTCAGATTTTTAGCTTCAACTTCTTCCGAAACAATACAAACGTTAGGTTGGCTTTGCAAAGCACATTCAAGAGTGATGTGCGAAGCAGAACGACCCATCAGACGGATGAAGTGGTAATATTTTTTTGCCGAGTTGGCATCACGCTGAATATTACCGATCAACTCAGAATAAACCTTACAAGCGGTATCAAAACCAAAAGAAGTTTCGATCATTTCGTTTTTCAGGTCACCGTCAATTGTTTTCGGGCAACCGATCACCTGAATACCTGATTTCTTTTGTGCATAGTATTCAGCAAGAACACAAGCATTTGTATTTGAATCATCACCACCGATAATCACGATAGCGTTGAGACCTAATTCTTTGCAAATTTCAGCACCTTTATCAAACTGTTCGGTTTCTTCGAGTTTTGTACGACCAGAACCGATAATATCAAAACCACCGGTATTACGGTATTCGTCAATAATATCAGCAGTCAACTCAACGTATTGGTGATCAACCAAACCGCTTGGGCCACCCAAAAAGCCATAAAGTTTGCTTTCCGGATTCAACGCTTTGATACCATCGAAAATACCGGAAATAACGTTGTGACCACCAGGAGCCTGACCGCCGGAAAGGATTACACCAACATTGATAGCAGGAACAGCTGTTTTTTCAGCGGCAGCTTCAAAGGTAATTAATGGCATTCCGTAAGTATTCGGGAAAAGTTCTTTAATTGCAGCCTGATCGGCTACCGATTCGGTTGCTTTGCCTTCTTTCAGGACAACAGGGCCACCTAATGCTTTGGGCATTTTTGGGTGATAAAGTGACCGGGAAATCTGTAACGGACTTTTTTCGATGGATTTCATCATAAAATTAATTTATATAACCGGATAAGTTCCATTTAGACAAATCAAAAGTCAATGGTTCTCATTTGGTTATGAGTTGTTAGGTTTGTTTGAAAAATGATTGCGAATTTACTAATTTTCCAACAGAAAAACGCAAAAATAACCGATTTTTTATCCGATTGATCTTTTCATCGATCTATCGGCTACGGGTTTACCTGGCAACCATCTGATTGCGGATAAGGCGGTTATTATATTGTTGAAGTATCGCTTTGATTTTTACCGTCATACGGCTTACCACGCCCGGTTCTTTATTCAGCAGGTTATTGTTCAGCATCACATCCTCCCTGAAACTATAGAGCCCGATCGGACTTTTACCGTCGAACCGCAACAGATAATCACCTTCCATGTATTGCATTACACCTCCGTCATCGTTCACCACAAAGGGAGCTCTGTTTTTATCGAGCATATCGGCACCAAAGGCAAAATAGGGTTTCGGATAATGCAGGTAATCCAAAAGCGTAGGCATCACATTCAACTGTTGCATCACCCGGGGATCCTGGACAGGAGGCAACGAATGGTCGGGCGTAAAGAAGACGATGGGAATCGCAAAATCACCCAGTCCATTCTTGTACTCGTTGTGAACAACTGCCGGTAGCGAATGATCGGCGGTGATTACAAAAATGGTATTCTTGTACCACGGTTGTTGCGAAGCTGTTTTGAAGAACCGACGCAATGCATAATCGGAGTAGCGGAGACATTTGTGCAAAGGAATTTTGCCATCGGGAAATACATGCTGATATTTTTCCGGCACGTGAAACGGATGATGCGAAGAAAGGGTGAAAACGGTCGTCAGGAAAGGTTGGCGGAAACTCCCCATTTTATTCGCAAAATATTGCAAAAACTCTTCGTCTTTTATTCCCCAAAAGCCATCAAAATCGGCATTATTGGCATATTCGGTCATCCCATAATAGGCATCGTATCCCAGCAGTTTGGACATCGCATCGAAACCCATGGAACCATTGGGAGCACCATGAAAGAATGCGGTTTGGTATCCTTCGTCTTTGAGCAGTGCTGCCAGACCCTTCATATGATTACTGGCATAGCGACTAATGGCAAAAGGCTGATACAAAGAAGGAACACTCGCCAGTACGGAAGGCATTGCTTCAATCGACTTACGGCCGTTGGCAAAAGCATCGTAATAAGAGTGACTGACCGAAATCAGAGAATCGAGAAACGGAGTATAACCCTTGTAGGTTCCATTTTCGAGGTGACGATTCATCGATCCCACATTTTCGCGGGCAAAGCTCTCCAGAATAAGAATCACCACATTCTTTTTCTGAAATTTTTCATCAGTAAAATTCTTATGTATAGGAGAATAGATCGACTCAACCGCACCATCCGAATAATAGTGCTTTTCTTCCAGCACTTTGGCATTGATGGTGCGCAACATTGAAAACGGAGTATTGAGCACAATGCCAAGTTCGGCAGGATTATTCGCCTTTGCACCGGCATCGGCCAGCGTGATCGGACGTGTTGTACGGGTGAATCCTCCACGGATTCCGGCTATAGACAAACCGATTACCAATAAAAGAACGGCAAGCGTGACCGGATAAAACAGCACCGGTTTCTTCGTCAGTTTGGAAGGCTCGGCCTTGCCATAACTTTTCACCAGCACCACCATGAAGAAGATAAAGATGAATACCAGATACCAATACTGAAGGCAACCGGCACCCAATATGGCCAGCATATTGTTATTATTTCCGAATTCGGTAAAAAACGACCAGTCGGTACGGTGCAGTGTAAAGGGGAAATAAGCAATATCTATCAAGTTAATCATAATGGCTACTCCATTGGTAATAAAGAAGATCCACTTAGTAACAGACTGATAAATATTGTGATAACGTATCCGTAAAGGAAGCGATTGCAAGGCGATATTGAGAATATTGACATAGAGAGCGCCCGCCAAATCAAAACGTAAGCCCTGCAACATCAACTCGCCCAAATGCACCGGTGTCATGTCAACAAACAAATGCCGGTTGAAAACGTAAAACAGCAACCTGCTTACCGAAAAGAGCAGCATCACCATCAGGAAACGCCAGGCGATCATGATGTTAGCATTGCTTGTTATCAATGGATTTGACCAAAGACGTTTCCAGAATTTATTATCTCTCATCTTATTTCTTTTCGTAGTCATTACTTATGTAGCATCATCACGACACTGCCATTATCAGAATTTTCTTTCAATCTCTTCGTTACTCAGCAACACCACAATCTTCTTCCCATCAGGAGTATAATTGGGGTTTGAACAGGCAAACAGCTGACCCACCAAATGATTCATTTCTTCAAAAGCCATTGGTTGACCATAGCCTACCGCAGCCGCTTTAGCCAGTGTAAGAGCAATATTTTCGTGCAACACCTCTTTCACATTGGCATCTTTATTTTTGATGCAATCGATGATACTCTCCACAATAGGAAGAACATCCTTTCCTTCCAGTCCGGCCGGAATACCGTTGATTGAAAAAGTTTGTTTCCCGAACAAAGCTATATCAAGACCCACGCAACCCAGCTCATCAATAGCAGTCTGCAAGACAAGCGCATCGGCTGCGTTTAGCTCCACTATTTCGGGGAAAAGCAACTGCTGCGAAATACCATGACGGTTGTTGAGTTGTTCCATAAACTGCTCGAACAACACACGCACATGAGCACGTTGTTTATCAATAAGCATTACACCTGATTTGCCGCCGGTAATGATGTAACGGCCTTTGTACAATAGATAATTGCTGGTTTCCGGCAAAGGATCCGACTGATCTATCACTGACGAAAGCAAAGAAGGTGCTACTATCGGTTCCATTTCGGTAACCGGAGGCTCATACGAAGGCTGCGATACCGGCTTCTCGAAATCCTGATACAACTTTTCCCAGTTCATAGGCGGACGGGAATAATTAGGTCGTTCCGAATGAGTTTCGAACGGATTGTAGGCCGGGTTCACCTTTACCTGAGGCTGAATGGCAGGACGACTCCTGTCGATTACAGGAATATCAATGGCACCTTCCACATCAAATTCAATACTTGGCACCGCATTCGATTTGCCGAGCACTTCTTTGATGGCCGCTGTAATAATCGGCCAAATGGCGGCTTCGTTCTCAAATTTGATTTCCGTCTTTGTCGGGTGAATATTCACATCGATACTACCCGGATCAATATCAAAATAGATGAAATAGTTAGGGCCTGCA
The DNA here is from genome assembly GCA_963678825.2 of uncultured Microbacter sp. Lineage (GTDB taxonomy): Bacteria > Bacteroidota > Bacteroidia > Bacteroidales > Paludibacteraceae > Microbacter. The sequence continues at coordinate 21,409 of CAXXPB010000022.1, forward strand.
TCGTTTGCCAAAAGCCGGTCGTAAGCCTGCATCACCGCTTTATGAAAATAGGGATGGCGCATATAGCGGCCGTTCACGAAGAAATATTGATTGGAATTTCGCAAGGCAGTTTCTGGAGTTCCCACATATCCCGAAATATTGACTAACGTAGTAGTTGTGTCAATCGGAAGAAGTTGCCGGCTAAAATTATTGTTTTTGTTGCCGAAGATATGTGCAATGCGCTGCCTTCTGTTAGTTGCAGCAAGTTCGTAAATTTCCGTATCGTTGTGCGTAAGCGAAAAATGTAATTCCGGATACACCAACGCAATACGTATAAATTCCGTGATAATATGCCGGAGCTCGGTTTCGTTCGACTTGAGGAATTTTCTTCGGGCCGGAACATTAAAAAAGAGATTTTTGATAAAAAAGGAAGTTCCGGTAGGACAATTGCCCGGTTGCTGGCTTTCAACCTGCGATCCTGCAATAGTAATAAAAGTTCCCAGTTCATCTTCCTTACGGCGGGTTCGCAATTCAACCTGCGCTACAGCGGCAATAGAAGCGAGCGCCTCTCCCCGAAAACCCATTGTACGCAGGGCAAACAAATCGGCAGCCGAACTGATCTTTGACGTAGCATGGCGTTCGAAAGCCATACGTGCGTCCATTTCAGACATTCCCTTGCCATCGTCTGTCACCTGAATCAGCGTTCGTCCCGCATCTTTTAGTACAACCTGAATATTGCCGGCGCCTGCATCAATTGCATTCTCCACCAACTCTTTTATCACTGAAGCCGGACGTTGAATTACTTCGCCGGCAGCAATTTGATTGGCTACAGAATCGGGCAAAAGGTGAATGATATCGTTCATTAATCAACTGACAGATAAGTATATTTGGTTACCCTCCACTTTGCATAAAGGTGTTGCAAAGGTAGCTAAAATTTGCGTAGAACAATAACCACAGAATGCGGGAAGAAAAGAGAAAGGCCGCCATAAAAATAGCGGCCTCTACTCCAATTCGTTAAAAAAACAGACACAATTCTCTTACCTTAAAACTACTCCTATTTACATTTTTCAAACAATGTATTCGGCAACTTATCGATATCGATCACATCACCAGTCTTGTAGCCCGACGCATCGAATCCTTGCGGCACATTGGTAGGCTGACCCACCAACACCTTGATCTCCGTACGACGGTTAACCTGATGAGCTATTTCGCTACAAGGCACACAGTCGGCACATCTGTTCAGCAAATGATGTTCTCCATACCCTTTGGCAATAACCCGGGTCGGATCAATACCTTTTGAAACGATGTATGCAACCGCCGATTCAGCTCTTCGTTGAGACAAAGCGTCGTTATACGAGAAAGAACCCCGGGAATCAGTATGCGAGCCCAACTCCACCTTGATCGGATACGCTTTCAGGATAGCAACCAAACTGTCGAGTATAGGACGGGCATCAGCTCTAATATTCCATTTGTCGAAGTCGTAATGTATATTGCTCAACCTCCATTTGAAGTTCTGCGGAAATTTATCCAGCAAGAGATCGTGTGGAGCCCACTGCTCCAACACTTCAGATGAATTATCCATAGATGTTTTCGTCTCCAGACAATCTTTTCCATAACCTTTTTCCGTTCCCAGAATTACCACATCGCAACTCTTATTGACAATATAGGCGTATTTTCCGGCTTTATTAGTTTTGGCTACGTAAACTTTGTTTTCGCTTTTATCCCATAGAAACACCGTTGCTCCCTTGAGTAACTCCATCGTTTGGCGATCGCGCACGAAACCCGCGAGTGTTCTGTTTTCATTAGCAAGCTCTACCCGGAGACCTTCTTTTTCATTATAACGAGCCGAATAAATATTATCTTCGCTGCTTACACGATCGGAAGTAAAATACCCCAGTTTTCCATCCGGAGCCTGTGTCCATCCGAAATCATCGCTGGTGCTGTTAACCGGAGATGGCATATGTTCCGGCGTTCCAACACCCATAATAGCTTCTTCCAGCTTGACCCGGTAGATGTCCAGTCCACCCAAACCTTCCTTGGCATCGCTGCTGTAATAGAGATAACCATCACCGGAGATATAAGGAAAAACTTCGTTGCCGGGGGTATTCACCTTCCCGGGAATAACAAAAGGTTCCACCCAACGTTGATTCCGGTCCGAACGTTTACTGAAATAGAGATCATACCGTCCGGGACCGCCTTTTTTGTCGCTACTGAAAACCAGAATAGTACCATCTTTATTAATGGCCGGGTGCATCACAGAGTAGCTCTTCGGATCACCAAAAGGCAGTGTCTTTACATGCTTGATGGCATTATCACTGTAGCGACCCTCCATTAGGCGAATACGGTTTATCCCGCGCCTGTCGGGCTTGTTATAGTTGGCGGAAAAATAAACCGTTCCGGCATCGTCAATGGAGAGCCCCCCCGAATTGTACTGGAGTTTATCCAAACCCGAGATCAATGTCCCTGAAAATGCATTATCCGCTTGTATGTATTCCGCTTTCAGGTATGCACTCCTTGTCCTGGCTGATGCATCGGCATCGCTACCGGAAAAGACTCCGGACAATCGCTTTATTTTCGATTGCAACATTTTTATTGTTTTTGCCTTTGTAACCTGCTCCGAAGAGGGAACTGTTCCCTGCGCCTGCAACTGAGAAACAGGAACCTGCCACAAACGAGAGTAGTAGCCTCCATCCCAGCCGAAGGCTTTCTTCCGGGTTGCCATGGGGCGGTTACTGCTAAACAATAAGGTTTGGTCATACAGGTAAGGGCAAAATTCGCGGTAGGCGCTGTTCATTGTCAGATAACTGACACTCCACAGCAACGTGTCCCCTTTGGCCATCAGCAACCTATCCGGACGATATGCTTTGATTTTATCCGAAAAGCCCGGCAGACCCGACAGCCATTTGGTAGCGTTGTCATAATCGCCCCCGCGGGCGTAGAGTTCCCCGATACGGAACTGCTCCTGCGCTGTGGAATTCGCTTTCCCGTTTGGATAAAGCCTGGTATACACCCGCAGAGCTTCCGGATAGTTGCGCATCTGCCAGTAACTATCGGCAAGGCGCTGTAGCACGACCGGACTGACTGTCGCTCCCTGACTCAGGTATGCTTCATAGTAATCAACGGCCAGTGAGAACTTCAGTTCACGGTAGGCCAAATCTGCCTTTTGAAGTTGTCCCGGAGTTTGACCGTTCACATAGGACACTCCCAACAAAAAAAAGAGGAACAGTACCACTTTACCACTCTTTGCTATGATGTTTTGCATATGAATTGTATATTATGGTTACTTGTTAATATCAATAATAACGGGGAGAAAGGATCAGCCCGTTGTGGTCGCTCTTAAGTTCAAGACGAAGCATGATCTCATGAGTTCCCCGGTTGTAATTTTTCAAATCAGACAGCGTATAGTCGTAAGCATACCCCAGTCGCAGTTCCGGCAACAACTGAAACTCGATAGAACCCACAAGAGCGTCTCCCGTTCGGTAGCTCACCCCGACTCCCAATACGTTATTAAACCAGGCATTCATGCTGAAATCACACTGCAGGGGTGCTCCCTTAACCGCCTTAAGCAGTGCCGATGGTTTCAACTTTACAATGTCACTAATATCAAAAGTATAACCTCCAGTGAGGAAATAGTGATTATTTGCTCCAAAATTATTCTGATTAAGATAATTTATCGCGTTAATCTTGGTATGAAGCAGTGCCGGAACCGACAAACCCAGATACCAATACTCCGAAGCGTACAGAACTCCAAACCCCGCCGTAGGCAACCATCCGTTCACATCGTCCTGAAAAACAGGATCGCCTCCCCTGATGGTACTCACTTCGCTGTAGTTGGCCCGGTAATTAAGCACTCCCCCACTCAACCCGAAGGCCAGAAAAGAGTTCTCGAAGGGTAAATGATAAGAATAAAAAGCCTGCACACCAGTGGTTCGTTCTATACCCAGACGGTCATCATACATCTGAAGACCATAACCTACATTGCTATCCTCGTTGCGCCTGTCCCACGAAACTGTTCCTGTTCGTGGCGCCCCGTCAAATCCAACCCACTGGTTACGATAAAGAACCGTAATATTGTCGGAGGCTCGGTTACCCGCGTACGCCGGATTGATATTCAACATATTGAACATATACTGAGAATACATGGGCTCCTGCTGCGCTTGAAGAGTACCCGTTAATGTAAGTGCGCTCAAAACAAGAAAAAGCGTCTTCCTGCCTAAAAGAACCGATGCCTGATAAATTATCTTTTTAACCGATGACATGTCTATTTGGTTTTATATAGTGCTTAAAATTGGACGGATTTTGTAATTAACGACGTAGCGTCAGGGATCCTTTGATTTTGTTAACCTCCAAGGTCTTCTTATTGGTTGTGATAATAATATAGTAATAGGTACCCCCCGGAAGGTCTTTTCCCAAGAGGCTATCCACACCCTTGCCATCCCAGTCGTCGCGGTAGTCCATATTACGATAAACCCGCGTACCCCAACGATTAAACACCTCTATACTCAAAGAGACGTTACCTGAACGAACAACCTCGAACGTATCGTTATACGTGTCTTTATTCGGCGAAAATCCACCCGGAATATGTAGCTCTACTTCAGGCACGAAGGTAATTGTCGCACGTGGACTGCTCTGGCTCGCCTCTGTATTTAACGGATCATCCGACTGGGCATCCTTTATTTGACCAGTACCACTTGAAAAGCCTTCAAACAACGCCTGGTTATACACGTAGCCAATGTAATTATGCGAATATACCTGTACGTCTATGACAACAGAATCTTTAGATAAAGGAGACAGGTAACTCCCGGACAACAACGTAGAAGTTGAACTCAATCCGTCATACAGTCCGTTAGCCTGCAGATTGCCGGATGCCGTAATATTTGTCACCTTGAAGCTTTCCCCGTGTGTAAACACTCTGGCAAGATCATCTTCCACCTGAATATTATCCACCCTAACATTTTGAAGGTTGGTCAGGAAAATAGTATACTTCCAGATAAACGATCCGTCACTCGTCTGTTGGGGTTTGGTAGATTGTTTTGTAATCACAAGCTTCTCGGCCAATGGAGTAACTGCAACGGTCATCGAGGCTGTAGACATATCTCCATCCGCATCCGTAAGGGTATAAGTAAACGTATCTGCTCCGTGATAGTTAGAAGTCGGGATGTAAATATATGTTCCGTCAGCATTCAAGGTAACCGTTCCGTGCGACGGATTATTTTTTACACTCCAAACATTGCCGCCATCGCCACTCGGAGTATCATTTCCGGCCACCGTACCCGACACGGATGTACATTCCACTACAGTCACTGCATCATCTACGGCCACAGGAACATCATTCACAGAAGTAATAGTAACTGTAACGGTGGCTGTGGCTGCGCCTCCGTTCCCATCGTTAACGCTTATCGTAAAGCTATCGTTGCCGTTATAATCTTTGGCAGGGGTATAGGTATAGGTTCCGTCAGGATTAACAATTACCGTTCCATGGGCAGGATCACTTTCTTTGGAAAAAGTCAATGCGTCACCGTCAACATCCGTAGCAGTCGCATTTCCGTTCACTGATGTATCTTCCTGCGTCGTAACTGGCGTTGCCATAATAACAGGATTGTCGTTCACTGAGACAACTGTTACCAAAACCGTTGCAGTGGCTGCTCCTCCGTTTCCATCACTAACACTTACCGTAAAACTATCATCGCCATGATAATCCGTTGCCGGTGTGTACGTGTATGTTCCGTCGGCATTAAACACCACCGTTCCATGTGAAGGCTCGCTGTCTTTAGTGAAGGTCAATACATCGCCATCTACATCCGTAGCTGTTACATTTCCGTTGACAGACGTATCTTCCTGCGTCGTGACAGGTGTTGTCGTAAGAACCGGATTGTCATTCACTGAGACAACTGTTACCGAAACCGTTGTGGTAGCCATCCCGCCGTTTCCATCGTTAACGCTTATCGTAAAATTGTCATTCCCGTTATAATCTTTTGCAGGGGTATAAGCATAAGTGCCGTCTGAATTAACATTAGCAGTACCATGAGTGGGATCGCTTCCTTTTGTGAAGGTCAGCATATCACCATCAACATCCGTAGCGGTTGCGTTGCCATTCACAGCTGTATCTTCCTGCGTGGTAACTGGCGTTGCCGTAATTACAGGATTGTCATTCACTGAGACAACTGTTACCAAAACCGTTGCGGTGGCAGCGCCTCCGTTTCCATCACTAACACTTATCGTAAAACTATCATCGCCATGATAATCAGGTGCCGGTGTGTACATGTATGTTCCGTCAGGACTAAACACTACCGTTCCATGTGAAGGATCGCTATCTTTAGAGAAAGTCAATGCATCGCCATCTACATCCGTAGCAGTTACATTCCCATTTACAGGGGCATCTTCCTGTGTCGTAACTGGTGTTGCCGTAAGAACCGGATCATCATTTACCGGAGTAATAGTAACCATAATCGTTGTGGTAGCCATTCCACCGTTTCCATCGTTAACACTTATCGTAAAATTATCATTTCCGTTATAATCTTTTGCAGGGGTATAAGCATAAGTGCCGTCTGAATTAACATTAACCGTTCCATGAGCCGGATCACTCCCTTTGGAGAAGGTTAGCACATCACCATCAACATCCGTAGCGGTTGCGTTGCCATTCACAGCTGTATCTTCCTGCGTCGTAACTGGCGTTGCTGTAATAACAGGATTGTCATTCACGGAGGTAACTGTTACCAAAACCGTTGCGGTGGCAGCGCCTCCGTTTCCATCACTAACACTTACCGTAAAACTGTCGTTGCCATGATAATCAGTTGCCGGTGTGTACATGTATGTTCCGTCAGGACTAAACACTACCGTTCCATGTGAAGGATCGCTATCTTTAGAGAAAGTCAATGCATCGCCATCTACATCCGTAGCAGTTACATTCCCATTTACAGGGGTATCTTCCTGTGTCGTGACTGGTGTTGCCGTAAGAACCGGATTATCATTCACTGAGGTAACTGTTACCGAAACAGTTGCGGTAGCTGCTCCGCCGTTTCCATCGCTAACGCTTATCGTAAAACTATCGGCACCGTTATAATCTTGTGCAGGAATGTACGTGTATGTTCCGTCTGAATTAACATTAACCGTTCCATGAGACGGTTCACTGCCTTTGGAAAAAGTCAATACATCACCGTCAACATCCGTAGCGGTTGCATTTCCGTTCACAGACGCATCTTCCTGCGTCGTGACTGGCGTTGCTGTAATAACAGGATTGTCGTTAACAGGAATAACAGTAAGGTTTACAACTCCGGTAGCTGTACCACCGTTCCCATCAATCACTGTATAAGTTACGGAAGGAACAGAACCATTATAATCTTTATCAGGAGTAAGCGTATAATCTCCGTTTGCACTTAAAATGAATGTGCCTTTTCCCGCAATAACCACTGTCGTGCCAGGCAAATAATTTGTTCCATCCATAGTAAAACCGGTAACCGTAAGAACATCCCCATCCACATCAATAGCTCCTGCCATAACAGTGCCCATCAAAGGGGTCTCTTCCGGAGTCGACTCCGACAATGGCGTAGTCACCGGGGTGTCATTCACCGGAGTAACAGTAACTGTTACGGTTGCAGTAGCCATTCCGCCGTTCCCATCGCTAACGCTTATCGTAAAACTATCGGCACCGTTATAATCTTGTGCAGGAATGTACGTGTATGTTCCGTCTGAATTAACATTAACCGTTCCATGAGACGGTTCACTGCCTTTGGAAAAAGTCAATACATCACCGTCAACATCCGTAGCGGTTGCGTTACCAGTCACAGCGGTATCTTCTGGCGTTGTAACTGGCGTTGTCGTAATTACAGGATCGTCGTTAACAGGAATAACAGTAAGGTTTACAACTCCGGTAGCTGTACCACCGTTTCCATCAATCACGGTATAAGTTACAGAAGGAATAGAACCATTATAATCTTTATCGGGAGTAAGCGTATAATCTCCGTTTGCACTTAAAATGAATGTGCCTTTTCCCGCAATAACCACTGTCGTGCCAGGCAAATAATTTGTTCCATCCATAGTAAAACCGGTAACCGTAAGAACATCCCCATCCACATCAATAGCTCCAGCCATAACAGTGCTCACTAAAGGTGTGTCTTCTGGTGTCGACTCCGACAATGGTGTAGTCACCGGGGCGTCATTCACCGGAGTAATCGTAACTGTAACCGTTGCGGTAGCTATACCACCGTTTCCATCGTCAACACTTATCGTAAAGCTATCGCCACCGTTATAATCTTGTGCCGGTGTGTAAGTATAAGATCCGTTTGAATTGACATCTACCGTTCCATGCGACGGTTCACTGCCTTTGGAGAAGGTCAACACATCACCATCCACATCCGTAGCAGTTGCATTGCCGTTCACAGATGTATCTTCCGGTGTCGTGACTGGCGTTGCTGAAATAACAGGATCGTCATTAACCGAATTTACTGTTATCAAAACCGTTGCATTGGCAGCGCCTCCGTTTCCATCGCTAACACTTACCGTAAAACTGTCATCGCCATGATAATCCGTTGCCGGTGTGTACGTGTATGTTCCATCAGGATTAAACACTACTGTTCCATGCAAAGGATCACTGTCTTTAGAGAAGGATAAAGCATCACCATCTACATCCGTAGCAGTCACATTCCCATTTACAGGCGTATCTTCCTGTGTTGTGATTGGTGTTGCCATAAGAACCGGATCGTCATTTACAGGAGTAATGGTGACGGTTACGGTTGCGGTAGCTGTACCGCCGTTTCCATCATTTACGCTTATCGTAAAATTATCGTCGCCATTATAATCTTGTGCAGGAGTGTAAGTATAAGTACCGTCAGGATTGACAACTACCGTACCATGAGAAGGGTCACTCACTTTGGAGAAAGTCAACACATCGCCATCCACATCAGTAGCGGTTGCGCTTCCATTTACAGATGTATCTTCCAGCGTCGTAACTGGCGTTGTCGTAATAACAGGATCGTCATTTACCGAATTTACAGTTATCGAAACCGTTGTGGTAGCAGTGCCTCCATTTCCATCACTAACACTGACCGTAAAACTGTCATCGCCATGATAATCCGTTGCCGGTGTGTAGGTATATGTTCCATCGGAATTAAAAACTACCGTCCCATGTGATGGGTCACTATCTTTTGTGAAGGTTAGTGCATCACCATCTACATCCGTAGCGGTCACATTCCCATTTACAGGCGTATCTTCTTGTGTAGTGACCGGTGTCGCTGTGAGAACCGGATCATCATTAACCGAAGTAATAGTAATCGTAACGGTTGCAGAAGCTGTGCCTCCGTTTCCATCGCTAACGCTTACCATAAAACTATCATCGCCATGATAATCCGTTACCGGTGTGTAGGTATATGTTCCATCGGAATTAAAAGCTACCGTCCCATGTGGTGGGTCACTATCTTTTGTGATGGTCAACACATCTCCATCTACGTCCGTTGCCGTTATGCTGCCGTTAACAGGAATATCTTCAGGGGTCGTGACTGGTGTCGCTGTGAGGACCGGATCGTCATTTACCGGAGTAATAGTAACCGGAACCGTTGCAGTAGCTGTACCTCCGTTTCCATCGCTAACGCTTACCGTGAAACTGTCGTCGCCGTTATAATCTTTGGCAGGGGTATACGTATATGTGCCGTCAGCAAGAACATCTACCGTTCCATGCGCGGGATCGCTTCCTTTACTGAAGGTCAATGCGTCGCCGTCCACATCCGTAGCTGTTGCAGCTCCGTTTACAGGAGTATCCTCAGGTGTCGTTATCGGTGTTACCGTAATAACAGGATCGTCATTCACTGAGACTACTGTGATCAAAACAGTCCCGGTAGCAGTTCCTCCGTTCCCATCATTAACACTTACCGTAAACCTGTCATCGCCATGATAATCCGTTGCCGGTGTGTAGATATATGTACCATCGGAATTAAACACTAAAGTACCATGTGATGGATCACTGTCTTTTGTGAAGTTCAGAGCATCTCCGTCTACGTCCGTAGCTGTCACATTGCCATTTAATGGGGTATCTTCTTGTGTAGTGACCGGTGTTGCAGTGAGAACCGGATCATCGTTCACGGGCAGAATCGTCACAACAATTTTTACCGTTGTGATACCTCCGTTACCATCGTTGACTGTAATCGTAAAACTATCTTTCCCATTATAATCTTTATCCGGAGTATACAAGTAATCTCCATTTGGATTAACAATGAGCACACCATGTACAGGACTAATTCCCTTACTAAAAGTCATTGTATCACCATCATCATCCGAAGCGCCAACGCTATCATAGATCGGACTATCTTCCATGGTTGTTTGCCTGAGAGTAATTGTAGGCACTTGATTTACATGAGTTACAGTTACATTTACTGTCACTGTAATATCTCCTCCATTACCATCAGTTACCCCCACAACAAAACTATCAGTTCCTGAGTAATCGAGATTGGGAGTATAAGTATAAGTGCCATCGGAATTAACCACCACGCTACCATGCAGCGGATCGCTGGCCTTTGAAAATGTCAACACATCACCATCTGCATCTGTAGCGGTAACACTTCCGTTAACCGGAGTGTTTTCGGGAGTAGTGACAGGCGACGCCGATCCTACTGGAGCATTGTTTGACGCTGACACCTTGGCTCTCCCGGTAGAAAATGTAGAAACCAGGACTCCTTTTTCACCTGCCGTCTGCCCCAAAGAGACAACCGACAAACCTGCAGCAACAGGTGTTTGCCCAATGACCGAACATATGCTCACAAAGCACATGAATATAAATATTACAAAGAATCTTAGACCACCCGCATATCCCCCCATATCATCTGATTTTTCAAAATTTATACGACTTTTCATTCCATCAGGCTCTAAATAAGCCTTCTCGTTTGCAACTGCTAACTTAAATCAATCTTTATACCGCTATTGCGGCGATTGCGATAACAGCTCAGACACCAAAGAAATATCTTTTGATATCTGAGAATTCATTGCATTTCGGCATTTGCCCGAAACAGGTAATCGTATTTCTTGTGGGAGACTCTCTATTTTTCCATACCAACAATTCCATGTAATCTACCATCATGTAACCTGTACAGGCAGGCTAATTCTGCAAGCAGAAAACACTCAAAAGAAACAAGCTATTATTTGTCCATGAATGAAGACACAAAAAATTGAATTGCACTCAAAAAAAGGACAAAACAATCACGCCTTTGAACAAGAATAAATCTTATTTCTCTTAGGATTTTGGAAAATGTACTCTAGATTATTAAAAAAGTGCAGAATGAAGATTTTTCCGGTATTTCGACGCTTCTAGAAAGTATTTGATTCACTAAAACCAGGAACAATACCTCGGGCAATGAAAAACTCCGAATACCCACCAATAATCTTCAATAAACCAGAAACTCAATACTATAAAGCCTGGAGAGGCCTTAAGCAAATGAGATATTTAAATAATATTTGCTCTACTTGCTGCAAAGATACAAGCAAAATTATAAATTCAATAAAATATCGGAATAGAAAATTTCAATTAAGATTATTTGCGGATTTTAACAAAAGGGCATCAAGATCAATTACCTGATCAAAATAAGGTATTAAACTCTCTCTGTGGGTCACAAATACAATTGTTATATCTTTCTTTAGAAGGCTCAAACACTGCATGATATGTGCTTCCGTTTTTCTATCGAGTGCCGAAGTAGCCTCATCCAACAAAAGCAGCTTCGGAAACCGCAAAAGAATACGTGCAAGTGCCAATCGTTGCCTTTCTCCTCCCGAAAAATGGTATTGGAAATTGGTTATTTTAGCTGAAAGTCCCTCTTTTTCTCGCAAAACAATATCGAGGGCATCTACTTTGCATAGCATCTCCATTATTTGCTCGTCAGTAACTTTATACGGCGTATCCCACACCAGATTTTCACGGATAGTTCCGTCTACAAAGCAGACATCCTGTGTCAAATATCCAACATGCTGCCTCCAGTTCGCCAATTCATCTTTTTGAAGCTGATTTTCACCCACCTGAATTACTCCTTCCGTCGGTTGCAAAAGTCCGGTAAGGAGATCGAGCAGTGTGGTTTTCCCTTTCCCCGATTGCCCTATAATGCCAGTAATAGCACAAGTGGGAATTTCAAATCGTATTTTTTCAAAAACAGGACTACCGGAACGATATGCGAATGTTATGTTTTCAAATCGGATATTCCCGCTCAGTCCATTAGTAGATGGAGCAAATAATTCACCAAAGGATTTATCTTCCAATTCGTTATCTGTCGCAATCACCAGATTAACCGACTGAAGGTTTGTCGCCATCATATCCAGATAATTATTGCAACTTGTAAACAGCGGGAACAACCTGCCAAACAATAAGATCAGCACAAAAATTGAAGTGAGTGGCATTGAATCGACCCTGTATCCGGTATAAATAATTACAACAAGGCCAATAATCCCGGTGATGGTAAAAACAAATTGCGAAAGAGCCCTGTTCTTATTTTGTCTTCGCTGTAGCGAAAACATCCGGGCATTCATATCGTTGTATTTATCGTAATAAAACGCTTCGGCATTGTGCACTTTGGCCTGCTTCACCATCGTCCAAAAGTCGTCAATCTGTTTCGACATCTGACGGAAAATTCCAATATTCAAGCCACCTAACGAAAGCGAGCGCAAAATGAATTTCTTAAGTATAAGAAAGCAAATTCCACCCACAAGTAACACCAGAAACGTAAACTTAACCGAAACCAGAAACGAAAGCGCAATATTTGCTCCGATTAAAATCAACGATGTGATTAAATTCATCAATGCAAAATAATAGACCGATAATTTCGGAATCTCGGAAGAGAGGATCTGAATGTGGGTATGTCGGCTCTTACTGGTAAGGTGCTGCCAGTCGGACAATACTATTTTTCTGAATAACCGGCTCCGAAGCGTATGGATAAACTGCTGTTCGTATTCCGATTGCCACTGCGATTTCAAATAACCGAGCAGAGCTATGATTAGCAACAACACGACAAAGCAGATCAGTATAAATTCAAGAGAAAAAGAGACATTCCATCTTTCGCCGATTCCTTTCATCCATTCTGCCACCTGATTGTGCGAAGATGCAGATTGATTTTTATCGAGCATGCTCAACAACGGAATAAGCATTACAATGGATATGCCCTGATTCAACCCCAACAACAAAGTAAGGATAAAAACGCCAACCAACCGGAGTGGTCTGTTGCGGTAAAAATAACTGAAACTATGTAAAATCTGACGGCTATTTTGCATAGTTCATTCTTCGTTTAATATAGCTGTAGGGTCGGTAGAAAAAATAAACAATTCGGGAAGAAGATTTAATCCGGGAAAAATCAATCGGGACAATAGCGGATGTCTGGAATGCCCTCAATTTATAGATAAACCCTCTACACAACAGAAACTTGTATCTTGTACCGGCAATACTATCACTTATCGGGCGTTGCAACAGTACATCCTCATCGATAAATGTCAATGGATATGATTTCAGCAAACGTGGTATTGGTGACTGCACGAATAACTGCTGATTTATTTGAAAAAAATGGTTCAACAGGAATCCGGTTTGCGACACCATCCTCCCGGCTTTCAATTGTTTCACGAGATCATGCCATCTGTCGGCATTAATAGTTTCAAAAGGAAAATCTTTGATATCAACCAGCCATTTCAAGCGTTGCCAGCCATGTTTAGCCCCATGAATGATCAGGTACAACAAATTCAGCTCCGGAGCAAAGACTGTCACTTCACGACCACCAAATGCTATTTGTTGCCGGTTATTTTCTACAATTTTGCTGAATATTTTAGTTTTGAGAGGAAAAGGTTCGGAAACCGACCAGTGAATTTCCACCATGAATTGATTTTCCTTGTTTTCATACGCCAAATGGTGAACGCAATCCATCAGTATCTTTTGGCGTGATGTTTCTCCCGGCCATGATAAATTATCAGCACCCACATAATCGAGTCCCGTTAAGAGATCGTTGACGTTTGTCATATCAGACCTGTTTGTCAACAGAAGATCCACGTCATGGGAAAGACGAAGCGAAGGATCTCCGTACAGCTGTTGCGAAAGCACCGGCCCTTTCAGGCAAATAAAACCGATCTGATTCTGCTGTAAGAGGTCAATGATCTGAATAAAATAGCGAATCTTACTCAAGACCTGCATCTTTTCTGCCATAAATTCCCGGCTCTTGTTCTCACCCAACAAACCATCAATTTGCTGATGACTCAACCGGTGCCGGTCGTGCAGTCGTTCTCTGGTAAAGGTTCCGCTAATCATGGCTTGATTTGTTATTGGTGTCTCTCTGTCTATACAAAGATATGTTTTTTGAGGCAATCGTCATATTAAGTTTACCTTTTATAGCCTGGCTTTAATAAAATATCCTATTTTTGTTGCTGTCAACAAACAGGCAATGCTATCGCATTTTTTATAATAGCAACTTTTAATATGCTTATAAGGATAAAAGAGAAAGTGAAAAAGTGGAAACAATCGCAATCCATTATCTTACAGATTATCTACTATACAGCCAGATATATGTGGAGGTTTTGCTTTATGCTCGTTGATGATGAGTCCAGAAGCCATATAAAAACACGATTTCGTCATCGGAAATTCTATTATCAACGATCTACCTTTACGGCTCCGAACAGGTATCCCAACTTATTCAAAGCCTGCGCTACATATCTCAAAAACACAGAACAACCACATATCCTCTCTTTTGGCTGTTCCACAGGTGACGAGGTTTTTTCTTTGGGAGAATACATTCCAAAGGCTGTTATTACCGGAGTCGATATTAACCGTTGGTGTCTTCGTCAATGCAGGAAGAAAGACAAAAACTCCCGCTATTTATTCATCCACCGTTTTTCAACGCAATTTGAAAAATCATCTAATTATGATGCTATTTTTTGCCTTGCAGTATTTCAACGTACAGAGAACAGGACAAACAAAAATAATGCTACTGCAACAGGGTTACTCTTTGATCAGTTTGAAAAAGAAATTGCAATGCTTGATACTAAGTTAAAACATGGAGGAATTCTAGCAATTGACCACTCAGACTTTTCGTTCTCAGATACTCCTACCGCGAAAAAATACAAAACTCTGCCTTCTGAAAACAACCAAACAATGCGAGATCGTCCCTTATTCGACCGATATAACCACAAAACTACTGATTCTCACTCTTCTTTTCGACTATTCATAAAAAACTGATTATTAATCAAATATTTTTCAACCAAGCTTTTATAACGAAGAAAAAAACGAATATCGTACAAATCATCATGTACCTTTTTAGTATCTAGTGCTCTAACAATGGTATTCTTATAAAATTCATTTGCTTTAAAAAAATATAGGAATGGTATATCTGCAAATAATTCAGGTACAACTGCCAATTTCTCTCTTAATTTATTATTGTTTTGATTCCAATATTGACAAAAAACCGCTTCATCTTTATTTGATCTTTTTCTAATTGATTCAGTCAGAACACCTTTCATCGCTTCTCTATAAAGAAACCTGGGAATCATGCCCTCATACATAAACTTCGCTGGTAAAGCGAACCAAAACGTCAACAGTTCTTTATCTAACAAAGGAAATTTATATTCTATTCCATATTTTTCTCCAAATAGAGCCCACGAATCCAGCCTCTGTGACAAATGATAATTATACAACAACCTCAATGACAAACCATTTCTATCTCCAAAGCCATAAAAATGCTTCCTATTATTAAATACAAATAGCCCAACATTTTTAATAACAAATGCAAACTTAAAATATCTAAATCGACTACGTGCACTTAATAGCCCAATATCGAAAAGTCTAAATGGGGAAAATACAGGAAGTATATCCCGCTTAACGAAGTAAATAGTAGCTCGTATTCCCCAAGTCTTAATCCAGCGAAATAGGCTTCGCAATTTAAACCTAAAGACAATATGATTTATAGCCCCTCTAAGACTTAATGAAACAAATTCATCCCCCCCCCAACCACTAAAAAGTGAACATATATCATCTTGACTGGCCTGTCTCATCGTATAAATCTCATTAGGCATTTGTTCAAACTCTGGCAGTATAAAATCATCAATATTATCATGACCATCATACGTCAAATAGTCAATTTGTATGTTTTTATCGAAAGAAAAATCCTCAATAAACTTTTTTTCGTTTAGTCCTTCAACATTTTCATCAAATGATTGTGGCGACCAGGAATATCCTTTTAGCCTCTCTTTATTATCGATATAATCTGCAATAATAGCAGCCACCCCTGAAGAATCAAATCCTCCGCTGACATGAGCACCAAGCTTACCTTGCTCCATCCGAACATGAACTGATTTTATCAAGTTCTTACGAAGACAAGATACTGCCATCTCAAAGGTCAGAGACTTATTACTCTTGATCTTTTCTGGTATCCAATATTTCGTGTTTCCTGTCTTATCTGAAGTTATACTTGTTACATATCCTGGAATAATTTTTTTGATATATTCAAAAACTGTAAGCTGATACTCCTGTCTTTTATGCAAATTAAAAGTTCTCACTAATGCTTCTTCTGATAAAGCATTATTAACCAGATCTGATTTTGCAATTCCAAATTCATGTGAAGCAAATATCAACAAATCGTCTTTAATACTATAAGTCAGAGGTCGTACACCTATATGATCGCGTACCAAAAGAACTTTCTGCTGCTGAAAATCGATAATCACGGCTGCGAAATCTCCATTGAATTTATCGGCAAAAACCTCACCCCATTTCAGATAGGCTGTGGCAAAGGCTTCTTCCGGTTGCTCAAATTCCAACGACTGTTTGAGTTCGTCAATGTTGTAGATTCGGGCATCGCATAAAACAGCAATTCTCTCGCTAGTATAAATTCCGGCTTTCGGCGCACGCTTTTTATTCCAACAATAACCCCAACCGTAGGAATTATTTATTTCGATCCTGCTGTCAAAATCATCCCACTGAACTGCTTTCCCCAAAGTGCGGACGTCCTCCGATTTGACAGTGCCTCTCTTCAAATTTACAATACCAAAAATAAACCCCATAGTTTAATTTGTTTTAGCCATAAACTCCGTTTCAGAAATGAAATATTTCTTTATACCCGTCGATGCCTTTAGGGGTTACAAAAAAATTGTCCACCATCAACCAAGCATGAGCATTCATTTTAAGTTGAGTGTCATTTTCGAACCGGAGACCCAAATAGAGCAAAGAAGCAATATTCCGTCGGGAGAGCATGAATCGCGCAGCAAACGAGCTTACAAGGCATCTATTTTTCCAAAAAGCCAGTTTATTGGCTCGCGATATTGCCCGACCAATAGCCTGCACCTCGTTCAAATCGACAGGGGTAGTTACAGATGATAGTCTCTTGAATATTTTAATACAATCTTTAAACGGAAAGACAGAAACTAGAAGTTTTGCATAAAAAAGAAACGCTACTGCTTCTGCAAATAGCGTCTTCTCCCGGGTTGGCAGTCTCAGGAAGCTAAGTAACCGATTCATGCTTTTTGTACAATTTCATAGTTAAGTGCCTTATCTAAAAATTCCAACACTTCTTTCCTACAAAGATTCTCTTCCACCTCAAAATCAGTCAATAAAGCTCCAATAATTTCTTCAAAGCTTTTGGGCTGATCAAGTAACGCCCATATCCTTTTCCCAACCGGATTCAAGCCAAAGTATTTTCCATTATCAAGATGCATCATCACCTGATTGTCATCCAATTCCCCATCAATAATTTGACGGTTTCTATAGTATTTTTCTATCATTAATGTAAATGATTAATCGTCATAATTTGCCAATAACTGATTATTTCTGAAAATATGGAACCACGATATACTGTCTCGTCACAATTGCTCCCGAATAAATTCCATAGTCGCATGGATGCTGCTTTTTGGAGGACGCAAGACATGAAGAACCTCAACTAATTGGGACAGCTTTAATAGTTTTGAAAAGAGGTTTCGTTCTGCTTGAGGCATTCCTTTCAGATAAATTTTCCGATAGATATGACTCCGCAACAGGTTGAATTTTTCCATACCAATAGGCCTCATAACCTGATAACGGTCATTATCGTGTATACCTAAAACAATCAGGGTATTTAATTTCAATTTATCCTGACAGTTATTTTCTACCGGGACATAGAATTTCGGCATGGAGGGTCGGATATTCTCCAAATTATCAGTCTCAATAGCGAGTGCTACTAAGGCATCGTCCCATAATTTAATACGCGTTCGGATCGGCATAATCCAAGTACCTAACTTATCAATGACGACCGGCGTAATATCATCATTAATAAACCGTGCTCCTTTTTGGCAAAAAGCTGCCGTTACGGATGATTTACCAGCACCGGAATACCCACAAAGAATAATTCCTCTCTGGTTCAATTCAAACGAACAACCATGAAAAGGAATTATTCCTCTCTGATGAAGTAAAGCTCCAAAAGCCGAGCCATTCAAAAAAAGTTGTATAGAAGACTCATCTGCATTAATAAAAGGATTTACCTGTATATCGCAACCATTCTGAACACGATAAGTAGCGACATGTTCAATGACAAGTTGAAAATCAGCTTCATTAATTTGAAGTATAGAAGTAGAATACAAAGGATTTACCACTCCTCCAGTTTTCTTTTCAGCTACAGAAATGCAAATTGAATCCAAAGGAAAATACAGATTCATACAAACATGCTATTGGAAAGCAAAATAACGGAAATGTATTGCACTGTTGAATTTAGTCCATTCCCATGATTCTTAGCGCAACAAAGACGTTCCTTAATATTTCTAACTCATGATTGGACCTGCGTCTCCAGTACCTTCAATATCTCCAGTTTTTCCTGCCGTTTCCATCACATCCAGATCAATAATTTCAGGGGAAGTCCATTCCTTCTTTTCTCTTTGTTCGTTCATAGTCGTAAAATTAAAAGATTTTTAATAATAAATCGGCTACCTTATAAATGCAAATTTACAAATAGTAAAGATAATTTTTTTTACAAGAGTTGTCAATAGCAAGGCTCATCGATAGCGTTAATTATCCATAAATAAAATAGCACCAAATAGCATTTATTTATCTATTGTATACTGCTTTATGTAAAAAGAAAGGACTCATCACTAAAAAAAGTAATGAGTCCTCGGTAGTAGCGGAGTCGGGAATCGAACCCGGGTCTCAACCGTGAGAGAGTTGCGTGCTGGGCCACTACACTACACCGCCATTAAATACACACTGCAAAGGTATATTAGCTTCTTAAGTTTTCCAACTTTTTTATTGTTAATTTTCGTACCTCCACAGAAGATGCAGCATTCTTTGCAATATAAATTATCTTGACGGGAATATATCTATTTTTGTATCTTTGCGTCACTTATGGAACTGTCTGAATTTCTATCATATTATGCCGCTCATCCGCAGCTGGCAACGATAGGGAAATGGTTCACAACAGGCAAACGCAATCTGCAAATCGGGGGATTACTCGGTTCTGCCAGCGCTCTTGTTGTGGCTTCTCTCTATTTTAAACAACCTTTTCACGCGTTGCTCGTGCTTGACGATGCGGAGGAAGCCGGTTACGCGTATCATGATCTGGTGCAGGTTTTGGGTAATGATCCGGTCTATTTTTTGCCTTCATCCTACAAAACAGGAGTTAAATACGGCCAAATCGATTCGGCCAATGAAATTCTGCGTACGGAAGTACTGAATTTCGCAGCGAGAAAAGAACCTGGAATAATTGTTACCTATCCGGATGCCCTGATCGAAAAAGTGATTGCTAACAATGCTCTAAGCGATTGCACTCTCACGTTGCATACAGGCGAACGGGTGAATACCGATTTTGTTATTTCGATGCTCACCGAATACGGATTTTCAAGAGTTGATTTTGTGTACGAACCGGGGCAATTTTCGGTACGCGGAAGCATTATCGACGTTTTCTCCTTTTCTTTCGAATATCCGTATCGTATCGATTTCTTCGGCGACGAAGTGGAAACGATCCGGACCTTCGACATCGAAACCCAGCTTTCGAAAGAAGCCAGAAATGAAGTCTCCATTGTTTCGGACTTGAAGCAACAAAATTCACTGGAAAAAGTTTCTTTTCTGGAATTCATATCACCGGAGACGACCTTGTTTTTTACCGACTTTCGTTTTACCAGCGGTCGCATCGGTGATCTGTATGACGACATGCTTATCAAGGCCAACGATGCAAAACAGGGGATTCCCAATCTCGAAGCATCTCTGATGACTTCCGAGGTATTTGTGGAGCAGGTTATCAATTTCAGAAAAGTAGAAATCGGCAGCAAAGCGACTTTTACCGACAACGAAAAAATTGAATTTAGCACCTCGATACAACCGCTCTTCCACAAAAACTTCGATCTGGTAAGTCAAAGTTTCATACAATCGATAAAAGAAGGTTACCGCATCTATATTCTGAGCGACAGCAAGAAACAAACCGATCGCATTGCCGGAATTTTTAACGATCGGGGTGATGAAATCAATTTCACTCCGGTACTCAAAACTCTGCACGAGGGTTTCGTCGATCACGACATGAAACTCTGTTGCTATACCGATCACCAGATTTTCGATCGCTACCACAAATATTCGCTTCGTTCCGACAGCGCGCGCGCTGGCAAGGTAGTAATGACACTCAAAGAGCTCAACCAGCTCAATCAGGGTGATTACGTGGTTCACGTCGACCACGGCATCGGACGCTTTGCCGGACTGTTTACTATGGATGTGAACGGCAAAAAGCAGGAGGTCATCAAACTGGTTTACAAGGATGATGATATCATCTTCGTCAGTATTCACGCCCTTCACCGCATCTCGAAATACAAAGGAAAAGAAGGTGAGCCCCCAAAAATCAACAAACTCGGCACCGGAGCCTGGGAACGCCTCAAGGAGAAAACGAAGAAAAAGGTTAAAGACATTGCTCGCGAACTGATCCAACTGTATGCAAAGCGAAGGGCGGAAAAAGGATTCAGTTTTTCGCCCGACAGCTACCTGCAACATGAGCTGGAAGCTTCGTTCCTTTACGAGGATACTCCCGATCAGAGCAAAGCCACTGCCGATGTCAAACAGGATATGGAATCGGATCTGCCGATGGACAGGCTTGTTTGCGGCGATGTTGGTTTCGGAAAAACGGAAGTGGCTGTCCGCGCGGCATTCAAAGCTGCAACTGACGGGAAACAGGCAGCCGTACTGGTACCTACCACGGTACTGGCTCTTCAGCATTTCCGTACTTTCAGCGAACGACTGAAAGACCTGCCTTGCACGGTTGATTACCTGAGCCGTGCCCGCAATGCGGCTGCCACCAAAGAGATATTAACTCGATTGAAAGAGGGCAAGATCGATATTCTGATCGGTACGCATAAACTAATCGGCAAGAGCGTACAGTTCAAAGATCTGGGACTGCTCATTGTAGATGAAGAACAGAAATTCGGAGTATCAGTCAAGGAAAAGCTTCGCCAGATCAAGGTAAATGTGGATACCATGACGATGACAGCAACGCCGATTCCGCGCACGTTACAATTTTCGCTGATGGGAGCCCGCGATCTTTCCATCATCAACACTCCGCCACCTAACCGCTACCCGGTACAAACGTCGCTTTACGAATTCAACGAAGACGTAATCCGTGAGGCTATTACGTTTGAAATGGAACGCAACGGGCAGGTGTTTTTTATCAACAACCGTATCCACAACATCTACGAAATGGAAGCTCTTGTTAAACGATTGGTTCCCGGCGTACGTGTAGTCGTCGGCCACGGACAAATGCCTCCCGAAAAACTGGAAAAGATTATTCTGGACTTTGTGGATTACGAATACGATGTGATGATCGCGACCTCCATCCTCGAATCGGGTATCGATATGCCGAACGTCAACACCATCATTATCAACAGCGCACATCAGTTTGGATTAAGCGACCTTCACCAGTTGCGCGGCCGTGTAGGGCGAACCAACCGCAAAGCTTTCTGTTATCTGATGACACCGCCGACAAACCTCATCACACCCGAAGCGCGTCGCCGCCTGCAGGCCATCGAAAATTTCGCCGATCTGGGCAGCGGTTTCAACATCGCCATGCAGGACCTCGATATTCGTGGAGCTGGCAATATGCTGGGGGCCGAACAGAGCGGTTTTATTGCCGAACTGGGCTACGAAACCTACCAGAAAAATTCTGAACGAAGCTGTTCAGGAGTTGAGAGACGAAGAGTTTGCCGACCTCTACCGCGAAGTGGAAGCCGAAAAAGGAGTAAAAACTATAGAATATGTCACCGATTGCCAGATTGAATCGGATTTTGAACTAATGTTCCCGGCCTCCTACATCGAAAGCATACCGGAAAGGATGAACCTCTATCGCGAACTGGACAATATTTCCAACGAACGCGATTTAGCCGATTTCGAACAGCGTCTGATCGACCGTTTCGGAGCAATTCCTCAGGAAGGGCTGGAGCTTATTCAGGTGGTGAGACTTCGTTGGATGGCAAAAGAATATGGTATCGAGAAACTGGTTTTGAAGAACGAGAAATGGATTGCTTATCTGGTTGCCAATCCACAATCACCTTATTACAAATCGAATAATTTTGGCAAAGTACTTAATTACATGGCCAAATATCCGCGTAAATGTCAATTAAAAGAGAATAAGGGCAAACGTTCGGTAATTGTTGCTCCGGTACGTAGCGTAATGGAGGCCTACAACATAATGACCACCATTGTTCAGGGAGAATAGCTTTATTTTGTTGCAATTGAGTGTATCTTTGTAGTTCCGGTGTCAAAAACCGGCTAACCATTTAATTTTACAACAAGATGAAAACAAGACATATTTCTATTCTTTTGCTCTTTGTTTTGAGCATAACAGGTGCGATTCACGCGCAATCCACAAAACCGGTTTATCAGTTTACTGTAACCGATCTGTACGGTAAAACCTTTGATTTTGCCTCCCTCAAAGGGAAGAAAGTGATGATTGTAAACACCGCTTCCAAATGCGGACTGACACCCCAATACAAACTTTTGGAGGCTCTGTATGAAAAGTATAAAGATCAGAATTTTGTAATCGTAGGATTTCCCGCTAACAATTTTGCAGGACAAGAACCCGGCAGTAACAGCGAAATCGCCGAATTTTGCCAACAAAATTACGGGGTTACGTTTCCGATGATGGAGAAAATATCGGTAAAGGGAGCTGACCAGCATCCAATTTACAAATACCTGACAAAAAAGGCAGAAAATGGTTTTCAGGACTCGGAAGTACAATGGAATTTTCAGAAATACCTGATCGATACCAACGGTTATCTGGTAAAAGTGATTCCACCGCGAACTCTGCCCGACAGCCCTGAAATCATCAGCTGGATTGAACAAAAATAGACGAACGAATGTCATCTGATAAGATAGAACGCGAAAAAGAGACAATTCATACAATGATCAGCATTTATTGCAGGGGGAAACACCATCAAACCGAACTTTGCGATAAATGCCGGTCATTGCTTTTATATGCACAGCAACGGCTTTCGAACTGTCGCTTTGCACCCGACAAACCGTTTTGCAAAAACTGCACGGTTCATTGCTATAAACCCGATAAGCGCCAACAAATCCGGGAAGTAATGCGGTATGCCGGCCCAAGGATCTTTTTCTACTATCCGCTACTGACTTTGAAACATCTGTCGCAAGGAATAAAAACCAACCTCAAACTCATTTTTCAACATGCATAGAGAGAAGATTCTGTTTGTTTACAAGGAACCGTCAACATTTGTAAAGACCGACAGGCAGATCCTTGCTAAAAAATATGACATCACGGATTATTGCTTTCGCCCCGTCAAAGGACTTGGCAAAACCGCGTTGGAGATGGCAAAACAACTTTTTTTTCTACTACTGAATGGTTGGAAATTTGATAAAACCTATATCTGGTTTGCCGATTACCATTCTTTCCTGCCTGTTTGGTTTGCCCTTTTATCAGGTAAAAAATCCTTTTTGGTTATTGGTGGTTACGACATTTGTCGGGAACGATCGTTGACCTACGGAGCTTTCTGTTCCAAATTTCGGGGATTCTTCACCGCTCAAAGTATCAAAAAGGCGACGGTCAATCTCACCGTCTCGCAATACGTCGATCGGAAAGTCGGTTTTGTGTTTCCAAAAGTAAAGCATGAGATGATTTACAACTGCATCAACATGCAGACGAACGAAACCGCAAAGCAAAAAGAAAAACTGATTTTATGCGTTGCCCTGATCGAATCGCAAAGGACGTTTCTGCGAAAAGGTATTGACACGTTTCTGGAACTTGCCGCCCACGTGCCCGATTACAGGCTGGTACTGATCGGCCCAAATAAAGCAGCCATGGCATTATTTCCGAAACCGTTACCTGAAAACGTATCGGTGTTTGAACGCCTACCGCACGCAGAACTCGCCTCTTACTTTGAAAAAGCTTCGTTTTATTGTCAGTTATCGCGGGTAGAAATCTTCGGCATTGCAATCGGAGAAGCTATGCTAAACTATTGTATTCCTTTAGTTACCAATGAAGGTGGAATGCCCGAAGTTGTAGGAAAAATCGGCATAATTGTTCCTAGAGACGCGCAGAAAATTGCGGAAGAAATTCGCAAGCTTGAAGCTATGGATACAACTGCGCAACGGGAAGCATGTCGCGACCGAATTTTAGAGCTTTTCAGTCTGGAACAGCGAACCAAGGTTTTATTGGCGGCAATTGAAAAGTATTAAAATCACTTCGCGCCGGAAAGCTGCATAAAGAGTTCATTCCAGTGATTCATGACATTTTTCATCGAAAAACGATCGCTGTTTATTTTTGCCTGAAGCCCCATTTGTTGGCGCAAAGCATCATTCGCCATCAGTAACGAAAGCTTTTCGACAAAGGTGTCGGCATCATCTTCTGCGACAAGAAAGCCATCTTCTCCGTCACGAATCACATCGCGCGGACCGCACTTGAAAGCATACGAAACAATCGGTAAACCACAAGCAACGGCCTCCAATAGTACCATGGGCAAGCCTTCGAAACGCGAAGTCATCACATAAATGGAACTGCTGATATATTCTTCAAAAATATGAGGAGTAGGCGGTAAAATTTCAATCGACTGCCGAAATTCAGAAGCATTAATTCTATCCAGAAGTTGATTATCAACCACATCTCCCACCAACGACAATTTCCAGTCCGGAAAATCAGGAGCTATCCGTTCCCAAATATTCAGTAAGCGATCGATTCCCTTATCAAAGGAAATTCGCCCGATGGTGAGAATTCTTTTAGCGGAGTAATCGGCATGTTGTTCGGTTGTAAAAGGTAGCGGATTGGGCACCACCTCCACATTCGGCTTCTCGAGCCAGAACTGTTTATCTTCTTCCGTCAACACGATAAAGCGGTCGTAATGAACCGGCAGGTGGGAGTCGTGACGCAAGCGGTAGAGGATTCGCGCGCGCTGCAACCAGCTTGTCGCTCTCCGAAACTCTATCTTCGCCCTCGGTTTCAGGCAACGGTGCGATTCCAAAATTTTCTTACTGCCGTCTTTTATCTTGTACAAAAATTCTTTTTCGTCACGCGACATCGACACCACAATATCGGCTTTTTCGGTCATCAATATTTCTTCCAAAAGACTGCGATGTTCCTTCAGCTTTGTTCGATACTGTAAATAGCTTTTCAGAAAGTTTTTTTCATTTACCAGTCCCAGGTAATTGAGATCGAGCTCAATATGCCGTATTCTAGGAGAAAAAGGATAAAAAGAGGGTTGTCCTTTATGGTCAGTGGTGATAATAATTACCTCGTGACCAAACACATCCGCCATGTAGTTCGCCTTTTGCACAACCACACGTTCCATACCACCTCCTTTGGCAGCGGTTGTCGATATAGTATAGATGATTTTCATTACTTTTATTTAAACAAACGACTGAACACAACCTCAAAACGCCGGCTCCAGGTGTGATCAGACTCCGCCCTTTTGCGGGCATTTTCTTTCATCGTGCGACGTAATGCAGCATTCTCCTGTTTCAGGTAGAATGCCGCTTTTGAGACAAATTCTTCATCGCTACGACACAAAACTATCTCTTTCCCATCTTCAAAATAATCTGCCAGTTCTTCGCGATAAGGAGCGATTTGTAAGCCACCGCACATCGGTATTTCGAAAGTGCGCAAATGAATTTTATGCACCGGATTTTTCAAAACAAAGGTATTTCTCAATTCGGAGATTCCCAGCGACAATGCATGATTAGAGTAGACCGCGTTCATCTGTTCAAACGGCACTGAACGCTTCAGCTCCAGAAAATCATTTCGATGAAGTTGTTTTTTTTCGGGGAACAGTTTATTCATCACCGTTCCGCAAGCCACACGGCGACCGATGGCAAAGGTAGACAGGTTAGCCAGTAGTTTCAGGGTATCTTTATAGGTCAACGACTTTCCGGCACCACCTTTTCCGTCGGTAAAAAAACCATCGGAATACAACGTGCAGGGAATCTGATGTTCGGTCAGCGAATTGACCCGAATCACCCGGTCGTCATAAAGCGTACCAATAAATCCCACCGACAGAATTTCCTCACCGAAGTCCGGTTTGAAAAGGTGCGGATTGGCCGCGTATGGCTGAAAAACAGAGTTGCACTTCCATCCGTCAAACAGGTATTGTGTTTCTTTGGAAGTTAGCCAAACCAAATCGAAATAAGGAGCTATTTCCTTATGAATGAATGGAGCATGAAGATTGTCGAAACAAATCAACAACGAAGGGATACCCAAAGCCTTCACTTTCTGCATGGTTTCGGGATACAACAAGCGCGACGGAACACAGTTCATGAACAGATCGTAGGATTGCCCTGCTTTTTGCAGAAAGGGAATCAACTGCTCATTCGCTTCATCTGTAGACGTAAAAGCCAACGGATTATACACCGTAACCGTATGCCCTACCCGTTCTAATTCATCGAGCAGATGAAAACGCTGCCACTGTTGCATGTAAGCGCTCGTTTCGGCAAAATAGTATAGAATATTCATTGAATTGCTACGAATTAAAATTTAACGCCCAGATACCGCCTCAACACTTTCGCCACAAGAATGAAAATGTCGGCAGCAATGAAACGTTGAGAGGTAATTAAATTGAGCAAAAACTTCTGCCATGCCGAAAGAGGCAACTTTATCTCCGGATGACGAGTAGATTCGTCAGCAAAAAGCAGGGCATATTTTCGGCGCAAAGCCGCTGTTGTGTGTAGAAGATAGGCGCTTCGTTCCATCAAACGAGCCTTCGCCAGATAAAGCTCATAGCGAGGCAAATCATTATTCTGAACAAAAAATTCTTCCAGCAATTGAAACAAGCGAATCATTGATTCAAAGTGCAAAGCCTGTTTGCATCCACTACTGTATGAACCTAAATTGGACTGATTATAATAGTAAAGCGGCTGGTTAACTACCTCAATTTTTCGTGCAAAATAAAACAGCCGAACCGTCGCAAAATAATCTTCGCCAAAGTTGACACCCTCCGCCATTTTCACTTGATTAGCAACCCACAACGAGCGTTTTGAAAGAGTTCCCCAAAGTGCAGCTCTCGCTTCCCTAAACGCAAGCGCCTCAATATACTTGCAGGAATCGGCCGGCAAAGATTGTTCTACCGCAAGAGCATCACTATCTTCCCGATACGAATAATAAATATCAGTGGTGACTATATCGACATCTCCGGCCACAGCCTTCTGATAAAGAAATTCAGATGAATTAATATCAAGAAAATCATCGCTATCAACCCACATCAGGTATTCTCCGGTAGCAGCATTCAGCAATGTATTCCGGGTTGCCCCGATCCCTTGATTGACAGGATGACGAATAATATTCACCTGCATTTTCCGGTGAGGATATTCCTCCACAACCTTTTCGAGCAGAGCTATACTGTCGTCGGGCGACGCGTCATCAACAAAAACGAACTCGATAGAATCAAGCGTTTGTTGAAACAACGAATGCGCACAACGCTCGATATACGCTGCCACATTGTAAACCGGAATCAATATAGATATTTTTGGAGTCATGCAAATGCTTTTTACAATCGGATCCACTCGTTTGGTACCACATCTTTAGTATCCAGGGTCGGATCGGCGAACCAGCTTTTCGGGGCAATCACTATTTTCTGTGGATTCGGATTCAGCCATGCTCCCCACCAGCTAAAAGAGCTGTTGGCAACAACCTGATGACGGCAACTACCGATCAGCATCAAATCCTGATAATCTTCAAACCCGGAAACAAAATGCAGAGAACCGGCATCAGGCAGATTTTCGCGACACCACTCCAGATCATCGGAAAAAATATAAAAAACCGGATTACCTGCTTTTTGCTTTATATATTGAATAGCCTCTTTATAGTAATCTAAAGAACAAACGCCAAATTCCTGACTAACGGTAGGATGATTAACGTAATCGCCCCGCCTTACATGCACAGCAACCGACTCCACATCCGACATTTCTTTCTTCAAAGCCAGAAAATCTTCTGTAACAAGCTCACTCTTCAATGTCAGTTCGTTGAGCAATAGCGGGCGAATCGAAGGAAAATAACGTTCGCTTTGCCAGTAACCCTCCAACACCGCCGATTTATGAAACTTCAATATTTCAGGATGAAAACCGAAAGTCGTTTCACGAAAATAGTTCCATCGAAAAAGATCAAGGCCTATCTTTTTCAGGCGTCGTTTCACGGGACGCAGAAACGATACTCCCAGCACCTTATCTTCATCTCCGGGAGCTACCAACCCGGATTTTATTCGAAAAACATTCAGTTTGAAATCCCGGGGAGTGGTTTGCTGACCCGGATTTTCGAAATGCGACAAATCGAGCTTCAGTTCGGTTTGCTGATTTTCGGCGAGCTGTCGTCCCAACGCGTATTGAAACAACTGATTTCCAAGACCACCCCTTAATTTACATATAACCATCGTGATAGTGTCACTTTATTTTTTCACGTCCTCTCTGATTGTACGGATCACCTGCCAGTAATCGCCAGCGCTGATTTTGAGTTCTTTCGCCATGTACAACGGCCACTTCCAGTTTTGATAGGCACATTGGGCTATTGCCGGGCCAAGAATCATTCCCCAGATGCCTAGTGGCGTGAATTTAAAGAACAACAAGAGTAGCGTTAAGGTAAGTCCGCCGGCAATCAGGAACGATTTCACAAACGGCACCTCATTTTTTGTAAGCAGCGATGCCATTGAGAAACTATTGTTGACATCCAGCAGCGTAAAGAATACAAACAGAGCAATAGCACCTTGAGGAAGTAAATGTGTTTTACTGTGGATAAACATCAGAATGGGTTCTCCCAGAAAAATCAACCCCAAACCTCCGCACACGAAGATAAACACAAGCCATATTTTACTTTTGAGATACAATCGTTTTACTCCTTCAATGTTATCTTTCACCCGGTACTGCGTTATCTGCGGGTAATAAGTAGCAAACCACAACCCTCCGATTGCCCCGAGCAAATCTATCATTTGTTTGGTAATGCCATAGGAACCGATATCCGACAACGGTAAGTAGAGAGGAGCTATCAGCATCGCTATTTTCGTGATCAGGAAACTGCCCAACGTTGTAAGCCCTATTTTCAACGCATTGGGAGTCATTATTTTCATTATTTCCCTTACCGGCAACGCCTTAGCTTCCCGCAGATGCGCTCGTGTTTCTTTGTCATAAAAACTGAGATACGACAAAATTCGTCCGACAATGACACTTGCCAGCAAACCGGCCACCATTGAAACCAATCCGAATCCGATCAACAGACAGGAAACAATCACCACAATTTGAGTGCATTGCGAAATGATAACAATTTGTTTGGAACGTTTTACGTATCCCCTTCCCTGCAATAACGAATCGTAGTAATAGGTATACAACTGGTATGCCGCTAAAATTCCGTATAATATCCAGGCTATGAATATATTGGTACGGTTTCCGTTATATTTTTCCAGCACAGAAAGCATATATTCGGTCCCGACAACAGCAAACAAGACAATGAAAATCAAGGCCAAAATGCCGTAATATCGTCGCATGGCAGCAATCACGCTTTTCAAAAGCCCATAATCTATGCTTTTGTCATCCTGACTAACCGCGAAAAAACCCTCTGTCTTCAGTTCTTTGGCTCCACTGAAAATGTAGGTAATATTGCGTGAAAAAGAGTTGGAGAAACCAAAATCGAGCAATCCAGTAAGAGTTCCAATAGTGAGGAATATTCCCCAAAGACCGATATCCTGATTGGAAAGCAGGCGCAAAGAAAGTGGCATAACAATAATTCCCGAGGCTATGCGCAACGAGGTGGCTGCAAAGTTCCATGCTACATCTTTCCGTCCAATCTGCATTCTGAATTGTTTAAGCGTTTCGAATTGTTTGGGCAATAATTTCGGCAGCATCGCCCTTTCCGTAGAGGTTAATGGAGAAATTCGACTGTTTGTTCGCCATATTTTCAAAAGCATCCATCAACAAAGCCTTATCCGTTCCCACAAGGGTATTGAATTCGTGTTCGACTAACTCCGTCCATTCGGTTTGTTCGCGTAAGGTGATGCAATGCTTACCAAAAAAGAAGGCCTCTTTTTGCACGCCTCCGCTGTCGGTAACTACCAATTGGCAATGTTGCAGGAGCCGAATCATATCGAAATAGCCCACCGGATCGATGACACAGCATTGCAAGTCAATCCCGTTTTGTTGCAAAATGGCTCGCGTACGTGGATGCAAAGGCAATACCACCGGAGTTTTCCGGTTCATTTCGTTCAATCCTTCGATCAGTTGACGCAATTTCTGCACATCGTCGGTGTTCTCTTGTCTGTGGATGGTTGCCAGCACAAATTCTTTGAGGTTTAAATCTTCAATAATGGTCGATTTTGCAGCCGCTTTCTTTGCATAAAAAAGGGCGGCATCGAGCATCACATCCCCGCTTTTGACTAATTGTACCGAAAAATTGCGAAAGCCTTCGTTTTCCAGATTTTGAACAGCCGTATCGGTGGGGCAAAACAAAATATCAGAGATACGGTCGGTCAAAATGCGGTTGATCTCTTCGGGCATCTGCCTGTTGAACGAGCGCAACCCAGCTTCGACATGAATCACCGGAATGTGGAGCTTGGAAGCTGCCAGTGCACCGGCCAGCGTTGAGTTGGTATCGCCGAAAACCATCATGGCTTCGGGTTGTTCTTTGAGCAAAATGGTTTCTATTCCTTCGAGCATGCGCCCGGTCATCGCTCCGTGATTCAAACCATGAATGTCGAGATTATAGGCTGGTTTCGGGATCTCCATTTCCTCGAAAAAGACCTCCGACATGTTGGCATCGTAATGCTGCCCGGTATGCACCAGAATCTCTTCTATGCCATGTTGTTTCAGCGACCGCGAAACGGCTGCCGCCTTCACAAACTGAGGCCTTGCCCCTACTATGGTAAGAATACGATTCATGGTCAACTCCTAAAATTAAAGCGTTTCCAGAATATCTACTATGCGTTGTGCCGTCTTGCCATCCCAATATTTCGGGTTATTCCCGGTTTTACCTTCACCTCTGACAATAGCAGCTGCTTCGGCTTCGATATCATCGATCTTAATCAGCTTGTTGCTGCCTTCCCACACGGTCACGGGGCGTTCGGTATTGGGACGAACGGTCAGGCAGGGAATATTGAGATGGGTAGTCTCTTCCTGAATACCACCTGAATCGGTCAGCGCAAATTTGGCCCGGCTCACCAAATGGATGAATTCCAGGTAACCGAGCGGCTCAATCAGATACAGGTTCGGAAATGACGAGATCGTTTCCAGCAATCCGAACTGCTGAATATTTTTGTAGGTTCGCGGGTGAATAGGAAATACGAGTGGAATTTGCTGCGATACCGCTCCCCAGATATTTACCAAACGTTCCAGCGATGCTTTTTCGTCTACGTTCGACGGACGATGGAAGGTCATTACACCGTAACCGCTCGTCGACAGGTCGTTGATATCGATCTTGCCAGGTTTGTTGAGCAAGCCGAACACCTGCGGTGCTCCGGCAGCTTTTGCCAGATTGGCTTCGAGTGTGTCAATCATCAGGTTGCCCACCATATAGATTTTTTCCGGTGCAACATTTTCTTTCAACAGGTTTTCGTCGGCATCGGCGCTGGTGGTAAAAAAGTAATCACTGATGGAATCGGTCACCAGACGGTTGATCTCTTCGGGCATAGTGCGGTCGTTGCTGCGCAAACCGGCTTCGTAGTGTATCGTTTTGATATTCAATTTTGCGGCCACCAGCACACAGGCAGCCGTACTGTTTACATCGCCTACTACCAGTACAAAATCGGGTTGCTCGTCAAGACAAACTTTCTCAAAGCCCGTCATAATGCGGGCAGTTTGCTGGGCATGCGATGCCGAGCCGACTTCGAGGTTGATATTGGGAGCCGGAATGCCGAGTTCTTCAAAGAAACGGCCCGACATTTGGGTATCGTAATGTTGTCCGGTATGCACCAACACGGCCTCGAGCTTAGGATGATTTTTCAGTTCATGCATCAAAGGCGCTATTTTCATAAAGTTGGGACGCGCACCGCAAACAAGAATAATTTTTTTCATTTTTCGGAAACAAGGAGCCTGAAACCAAGATTCAAGACTAATATTTATTTGATACTGAGTACTGAATACTGCGAACTGAGTACTCTTTTTATTTTGTAATATCGTCGAGCAAACCGGCCATCACGCCACACTGTGCACGACGGGAATATTGTTCGTAACCGCTGGCCGACGAGGTCAACGTTCCGTTCTGGTATTTTCCGAACAGATCGAGCAGCATCTTTTTCATGCCATCCACATCGTCGAAATCGACAATCACGCCCGAACCGGTTTGATTCATCACCTTTGCGATGTCGCTACCCGACGGACCGATTGCCAGCGTAGGACGACCCGAAGCCATATACTCGTAGAGTTTGCCTGTAAGAATTCCGTTGGCGTTGGGCGTATTGTTGATTAGCAAAAGTAACATCTGTGCTTTCTGCTGAAAAGCAACCGCATCTTTATGCGAGAGATAGCCAACCTTTTCGACATAGTCGCCAAGTTGATATCTTTCAATATCCTCAAAAACCACCGCTTCGATATTGCCCACCAGCTTGATTTTTATCTTCGATGCGAGCTCTTTATTTTCGGGCAACAGTTCGCTCAACGCTTTCCACAACACTTTCGGGTTACGCGCTGCATTGACGCTTCCGATATGCACCAGAGAAAACTCTTCATCGATCGCAACATCCTGTCCGGCAACATCGGCTTCGTCGTAGCCGTTATGCACCAAAGCAATTTTCTTCGGATCCTTGGCTTCAAATTCGGAGCACCAGGTTGGAGTTACGCTCACCACGCAGTCGGCTTCCGAAATCACCTGCTGTTCGCGGCGATGATGCAACCTATCGGCCAGCCAGGTAAGGTTCAGTTCTTTGTAAAAATCGATATTAGTCCACGGATCACGAAAATCGGCAATCCAGGGTATGTTTGTTTTGCGGTGCAATTTCAATGCAATAATGTGCATAGAATGCGGAGGTCCGGTAGAAATAATCGCATCTACGGGATTGCTCTTAAGATACTCTGACAGGTATTTCGCCGAAGGATTTATCCAGAAACAACGCGGATCGGGAATCAACAAGTTGCCACGCAATGCCAGCGCCAATTTGTGAATAGCACCCCCTTTTTTGCCACCGGCAGCATACGCCACATTGACCTTTTTCCCTTTGTTTCCGGTCAATGTTTTATAGATTTCGTAAGGTTCCCAAATTTTGGTTTTCAGCACCTCGGTATCGGGCGACACATCCTGCATCAGACTTTGGTCTTCAATGGCAAAATCGGGATTTTCAGGAGTATAAATCACCGGCTGCCAGCCATATTGAGGTAAATATTTAGCAAATTTTAGCCATCGCTGTACGCCGGACCCTCCGGAAGGAGGCCAATAGTAGGTAATAATCAAAACTTTGCGCATAGCGAATTATTTCCCCAGAATTTTATTGTAAGCACTCATATCTTTGAACAGCTCTTCCGCTTTCAACAAGGTCTTATCCTGCGGCAAAGCATAACGTACCACACCTTTCTGGTAATAGTAACGTTTCACAATTTCTGCATTGATAAGATTGGTTATATCCTTACGGAACGTGTCTAAATCCTTGTCAATATTCGGAGTCAGTTTTGCCTGCAACGCTTTGAAATCGGCAGCTGCCACTTCATCGTACCCTTCAATTTTTGCGGTTGACATCAAATTCTTCAACAATTTATCGCTTTGAAGAGTATAGGTAAACTTCTTTTCTTTGGTAAATTGCTTGAACTGATCATATTCCGCATCCGTAATTCTGAATTTTTCCGGTTCTGCAATAGACGCATGTGTTAGTGCATACTGGGAGGCAAAATCAAAAATAATATTTTGACTCATCAGATAATACGCAATACTCACTTTCATAGAGTCTTTGACTTCCACATCAGGTCGGATTCCTCCCCCATCGCGTACCGTACGACCAATTTTTGTTTTGAATTCATGGGTGAGGCTATCAGCAACATGGATTGGGTTGCCGTCATCCGTACGATTTGAGTAATCAATTGCCTGAATGCAACGGCCACTTGGAATATAATATTTGGCGGTAGTAACTTTGAGATGTCCTTCGTAAGGCAATTGGCGAATAGACTGTACCAGTCCTTTTCCAAAAGTACGAACCCCGATAATCACCGCACGATCCAAATCCTGCAGCGAACCGCTTAAAATCTCGGAAGCCGAAGCTGTATTTTGTGATACCAGAATTACCAAAGGCATATCGGGCAATATCGGTTCGTTGATAGTACGGTAAGTGCGATCCCACTGTTTGAGTTTTCCGCGTGTTGAAACCACTTCGGTATTCTTTGGAACGAAGAAACCTACCATTTTTACCGCCTCATCAATAATTCCGCCTCCATTGTCACGAAGGTCAATAACTATCGAAGTTACGTGGTATTTATTCTTCAGCTCCAGCAAAGCTGACCGCATTTCTTCAGCCGCACTGTTAGTAAACTCATTGAGAAGTACATATCCTGTATTGTTACCAACAACACCATAGTAAACCACAGGGTTAATAGCAATCCGTTCGCGCACAACCTCGAAAGAACGCAATTTGGTCTCTCCGGGACGCTGTATTTTTAGTTTTACGATAGTTTTAGGCTGTCCTTTCAATAAGGCGCTAACCTCCGATGTTGATTTCCCTTTCAGGTTCAAACCATCCAGCTCAACCAAAACATCGCCGGCTTTAAGGCCTGCTTTGGCCGCCGGCTTTCCTTCATACGGTTCCGAAATAAATACCTGTCCCGATCTGCCTCCAATCAAAGCCCCGATGCCGGCATATTCGCCGGTCGTCATCATTTTGAGTTCGTCGGTTTCTTCTTTTGGCATATAAACCGTGTAAGGATCAAGGCCTTCCAGCATATTATCTATTCCCGAACGTATCGTTTTATCATAGTTTAGTGTATCAACATAAAAGGCATCAAGTTCTCTAACCACACTGTTGAACACATCCAGATTTTTGCCCAGAGAAAAACGTCTTTCATTAGCATCCTGTTGAGCAATCACCCAAAAAGATACTGAGAGCAAAGCTATAATCAGTAAGGAGAATTTACGAAATCGAATCATGTAGTGAGTTTGCTATAAATTTGTGCAAAAGTACGTATTATTTTCGGGAAACCTTATTTGTTAAAAGTAAAAATGGTTAAGTGCTAAACACCTAACAGAAAGAGCTTTCATCTGTTTCTGGAATAATTTTAAGATTCAAAGGTTTCAATGTTCAAAAATGTGTGGAATCCTATGATTTTGGAATGCTTGGAATCCTGAAATTCCGGAACATAACGCACATTTGACGAATCGGAGGTTTAATGCCTATCTTTGCACTCACTAATAAAATTGTTTATGCAATCCCTTCAACTGACCCTTTCGCCCGAACAGGCGCACACACCCGAGTTGTTGAAACAGGCTGTAGCCAAAGCGCTTTCGCTGCCTCCGACACAAATCTCACATATCCGTCCTGTACGCAAATCAATTGATGCCCGGGGACGATTCGTCAAAATAAATCTATCCGTAGAGGTTTTTACCGGCAAAGATCCCATCACCTCCGACGCTGTACCCCTTCATTATCAGGATATAACCAATAAAGAGGAAGTCATCGTAGTAGGTGCAGGACCAGCAGGTCTTTTTGCCGCATTGCGACTGATCGAACTTGGCCTGAAACCTATACTTCTGGAGCGCGGACAAGCGGTGACCGAACGCAAGAAAGACCTTGCTCAGATGATCCGCAGCAACACGCTGAATCCCGAGTCGAACTACTGTTTCGGCGAAGGCGGTGCCGGAGCGTTTTCTGATGGAAAGCTTTATACCCGTTCCAAGAAAAAGGGCGATGTACAACGCATTCTCTCCATTTTTCACCATCACGGAGCACAAGACGAAATTCTGTACGAAACCCACCCGCACATCGGGACCGACCGCCTGCCGCAGGTGATCAAAGCTATGCGCGAAACTATTTTGGAACATGGAGGCGAAGTGCGTTTCAACACCAAAGTCACCGGACTGAAGGTGGAAGATTCCCAAATAACCGGGGTGGAACTGGCAGACGGAAGCACGCTTAAAAGCAAAGCTGTCATTCTGGCTACCGGACATTCGGCTCGCGACGTTTACCATCTTTTGCACAACAACAATATTACTCTCGAAGCCAAAGGTTTTGCCATGGGCGTGCGGGTAGAGCATCCGCAGGAGCTGATAGACGGGATTCAGTACCATCGTCGCGAGCGGGGAGAATTTCTTCCGGCTGCCGCCTACAATCTGGTGGAACAGGTGGACGATCGCGGCGTTTATTCGTTTTGCATGTGCCCCGGCGGACACATCGTTCCGGCCTCGACCGGAGCCAAAGAGCTGGTGGTTAACGGCATGTCGGCATCGCATCGTAACTCTCCGTTTGCCAATTCCGGCTTGGTGGTCGAAATCCGACCCGAGGATTTGGGTGAATACCAACAATACGGTGTGCTGGCCGGACTCCATTTTCAGCAATACGTGGAAGAGCTGACATTTTTCAACAACGGCAGCAAAGGATTGACCGCTCCGGCACAGCGCGTAGGCGATTTCGTCAAAGGAAAGCTCTCCGGTTCGTTGCCCGATTGTTCGTACCTACCGGGAGTCCTCTCTTCCCCACTCCATTTTTGGTTACCACAGCATATTTCGAGCCGTCTGCAGCAGGGTTTTAAAAAGTTCGACCGCAAAATGCACGGCTACCTCACCAACGAAGCATTAATTGTGGGTGTGGAGTCGCGTTCTTCATCACCTGTACGCATTCCAAGAGATATTGAAACCTATCAACACGTGCAGATTGCCGGGCTATTCCCATGCGGCGAAGGTGCCGGTTATGCCGGAGGAATCACTTCGTCGACCATTGATGGAGAGAATTGTGCCGCTGCGGCAAAACGGTATCTGGAATAATTGATTATCCGCAAGGCGTCCTAATAAGAGAAGTGCATCTCCTACGGAGAAATAAAATTCGGGAAAATATTCACTCTCTATTAGCTTCGCTGATCTTCGATTGATATGTAGTCGTACCGACATGAACCCAATAGCCCGTCAGGGCTTGCTTATCATTAGAGATGCTCAAATACAGAAATCATACCTCCTAGAGGGTTCATAGATTTGACATGCACTCTTATGACGTTTTGCGGATAATCATAAAAGAATATAAAAATAAACTCCCTGTCGTACCATTTTCTACGAAACATTCGTAGATTTGCGACGTGATAATAATGGCCATTTTATTACAGAAAGAAAAAACGATTATGGAAAAACTGACACCACAGGAAGAACAAGCCATGCAGGCGCTCTGGAAACTCAAGGAGGGCGGAGTTGTTAAGGATATTCTCGAAACCTATCCCGAACCACAGCCTCCCTACACTACTCTTGCTTCGACGATGAAAAATTTAGAGAAGAAAGGGTATGTCAAAAGTCGCCGCTATGGCAATGTTTACTGGTACGAACCCGCGTTGAGCTCCGAAAGTTATTCGGAGAAAATGCTTTCGGGCATTATCGACAACTACTTTCAAAGCTCCTACCGTTCACTGGTAGCTTTCTTTGCTAAAAATGAAAAGATTTCGCGCGACGATCTGGAAGAGATCGTGAAATTGATCGAAAAACAAAAATAGTATGGAACCTTTTACGCTCTATCTGTTGAAAGCGAACGGGGTGTTTATCCTGCTGTTTGCATTTTACCTGCTGTTTCTGCACCGCGACACTTTTTACAAAGCCAAGCGAATCTACCTGTTGGGTATTATTCTGGCATCGACTCTGCTTCCATTGCTACATCCGGCAGCGCTCATTCCTCAAAAAGAAAGTGTGCAGTATGTCATTCTGCTGGTCGGCGATTCGCTGAACAGCATGACACACCCCGACACTGTTTCTTTGAGTACAATACAGTTAATCAACTTGTTGATATGCATCGGAATTGCGGGGAGCCTACTGATTTTACTGTTTCGTTATGTGCAGCTTTGGTGGGTGATTCGGCGTTGCAAAACGGTTTTTGTTGGCGATCAGAAAGTGTATATTACAACAAAAGAACTTAATCCGTTCTCTTATCAGGGGCGAATATTCCTCAACCCTGAATTATACACAGAAGAAGAACTGGCAAAAATCATCCGGCACGAGCAGGCTCACATCGATCAAAAGCACGGAATCGACCTGATGCTGGTGGCGTTTTTTCAATCGTTGGTATGGATGAACCCGTTGTATTACTGGTTCGCACGTTCGGTACGCGAGAACATTGAGTTTTTGGCAGATCAACAGGTATTGCGTTCGGGACAGGATCCGAAAGCATACCAGTATGCCTTGCTGAAAGTGGCTCAAAGCAGCTCGCTGCCACTCACTCAACATTTCAGTATTTCACACTTAAAAAAACGCATTATCATGATGAATAAAAAACGCACCCACTCATTGTGGACCAGCAAATACCTGCTGGTAGTACCTTTATTAATTGGAACCCTACTCGTTGTCAATGCCAAAGAGCTGAAAGACGCCTGGAGCAATGCAGATCTTTCGGATAATAGTCAGCCCGCAGCTTCTGCAACTTCTTCTGACTCCTTCAAACAAGTAAAACATGAAGTAGTCATTATCAAACATCCGGGTGATTCTACCCATGCTGAACCGCTGGTTATTATCGATGGCAAGAAAGCAACAACCGAAGAAATGAAGAAGATTGACCCTGAAACAATCAGTAACGTCGAAGTTTTCAAAGACTCGGTATCTGTTTCAAAGTTTGGCAAAGAAGGCAAAAACGGAGTGATCGTCATCACAAAGAAAACCAAAAATGGATCAACAACAACCATCAACGAAAATGGGACAAAAACCGTAGTCGTCACCCACATTCAAAAAGATAAAAAATCAAAGAATGAAACCACTACAACCACAGTTACTTCCGACAATAACGGATCAAAGCAAGCAAAAACAATTTTTGTCAGACAAACTGGGGGTCAGGACAAACCATTAATCATTATTGACGGGAAAGCAGATGATACCGAAATTGACAAGATTAATCCGAATAATATCGAATCTATTACTGTGCTAAAAGATTCAACAGCCGTAAAAACTTACGGCAAAAAGGGCAAAAACGGAGTAATTATCATCAAATCCAAGACAAAATAATTCCCGTTCGCAAAACGAAAAAAATCCTGCTATAGAAAACCAGTTCTTATAGCAGGATTTTTTCACCTTTAGCATCCAATTCCTATTTCAACTCATACGGTGGATTCAACGGCAGAATCATCTCCGGCACTTTCGGCGGATCAATTTTAACTGCGCCGGTCAGGCCTTTGCCTGTCACGTTATTGATACTCAGCAATGGACCTTCATAACCACTCACGTTGATATTGCTCAGGCTGGCATTTTGGATATTGGCCAGTGATATACCTTTTTTGCAGGTTCCGCTTACGTCGGTCAAAGTAAATCCTTGCAATGGTTTCTGCGGATGGACACTGGCACCATCCACCAACACCGGTACATCGTGAACTTTCACCCGCGAAAAGCTAAAATTTTTGACTGTAGGAATACCGTCCATTCCCGGAACCGGAAACTGATCCTGAATACCGCTTCCCAACAAATTGAAACGCAGGAAACCACCTTCGGCACCAGCTACCTCAATATCCTCCACCTTAATATTTTCGATAAAAGCACCCCGTCCCGGGCGGCTCTTGATGTAAATGGCATGGGTTTTGGCATAGGTAAACTTGCAATTGAGGATCACCACATCCCGGATACCACCCGAGGTTTCGCTACCGATACCAATGCAGGCAAAAATGGAATCGGCAAAAGTGCAATTGGTGATGGTCACATCTTCGGTGGTACGCAGTAAGGTGTAGCCTTCCATTCCACGACCGGATTTCAGGGAAATACAGTCGTCGCCGGTAGCTATATCGCAACGATCTATGGTGACATGTTTGCACGAATCGACATCGATGCCGTCTCCGTTACCACCAGTACTGCGGATCGTCAGGTTTTTAATGCTGATATTTTCGCAATAGGTAGGATGAATGGACCACATCTGATGATAGTCGGTCGAGAAATCTTCAAAGCGAATACCCCGACAACCGAGTGGTTCGATCAGAGCCGGATGACGCAGCGGATTTTGCGCATTGGGACGACCTCCCAGGGCATGGCACCCCTGAATCTTTCCGGGGCCAACAATTCCTATATTCTCTGCATCAACAGCATAAATCAACCCCACATGACCCTGAATCCATTTGCCTTCCCAACGCACCTGCATCACCGGATAGTCGGCGAAATCGGAACTACCGGTCAATACGGCATCTTTCTCCAGACGAAGCAGCGTATTCGACTTAAGGGCAATACCTCCAATCAGATAATTTCCTGCGGGGATAAGCACTTCTCCGCCACCCAACACCCAGCAACGGTCGATCGTTTCCTGAATAGCAACCGTATCTTTGGTAACGCCATCCCCTTTTGCACCAAAATTGCGAATATTCAGTTTTACTCCTTTTGATGTGGTAGCACTTTTTTGCGCCGGCTTTGTTTGCTTCTTATTCTTTACGGACTGCACGCCGGCAATTCCGGGGATGGATGCCATTATGGGTGCTGCAAGCAAGCCGGTACCGGCAATTTTCAAAAATTTTCTTCTGGAAGAGTTTTGGGTCATGTGTTTATCCATTATTTTTTTATCACAAAGAACACAAAGTGTATTCACGAAGGAACACAAAAAACTTTGTGATGCACTTAGTTGGTTAATCAGATTCTTTTATCTTCAAAATCTTGCCCGAATACTTCTCCAACTTTACCACATATGGAAGTTCGGAAGAGAATTTTTGTTCCGGTTCCACCTTGCCTGTCAATAAGTCCAGTGCACTCATCCGTGCATTTTCTGTCAAACCGAGATAATCGAAGGCATGCTTTGGAATATTCACAGCCACTTCCGCAGCTGTATCAGCAAAATTCACGCAAATCAGCAAAAGTTCATCTCCGGCTTTGCGCAAGTAGGCGAACTGCCGGTCGGAATTGAAGCGTGGATTGCTACAGTTAACATACATCAGGTCGAACATTTCGCCTTCACGAATAGCTTTCTCCTGCATGGAGATATTCAGTAACTGCTTGTAAAACGACCATAGCTCCTGCTGATCTGTTGTGAGATACGCTCCATCGCACTTACCCTTATTGTACCAGCTGCGTAATGAATCTACGTTCCAGTAATCGAAAATGGTAGTCCGCCCGTCATCGCCGCTGAATCCTTCGGCATCGGCAGCCGGTTCCCCCATTTCCTGACCAGCATACACCATCACTACCGAGGTGGATAGGGTGGCTGTTACAATCATTGCCGGAACTGCCTTCCGGGCATCACCGGCAAAAAAGCGGGATGCAATACGTTGCTCGTCGTGGTTCTCGAGGAAGAATAACATCTTTGGCAAAATATCGTTCACGCGTTGCCACATAACACTGATACGCCGAGCCGATTCGTTACCACAGGTAATATTCCGCAAGGTATCATACATGCCCACTTTGTCGTAGAGATAGTCGAAATGGCCGAAATCGAGATAGCTGCGGTAAACTGCCGGATTGTAGGCTTCGGCAATAAAAACAATATTCGGAAACTGTTCTTTTACTTTTGGAATCACCCACGACCAAAACTCCACCGGCACCATCTCTGCCATGTCGCAGCGAAATCCGTCAATTTGTTTACCTGCCCAAAAGAGCAGAATATCCAGCATTTTAGTCCAGGTATCAGGAACCGGCACAAAATGCTTCGTGTGCCCACCCTGATAATCGACACCGTAATTCAGCTTTACTGTTTCGTACCAGTCGTTTACCGTAGGATGCGCCGAGAAAACATCATTGCCGCTTGCCTTGGCCGGATATTCGTGGTAAGGAGCTTTTTCGTCCTTCAGCAGGTTGAACTGTCCTGCAAAAAACTGATTGGGAATGTAATAGAAATTATTCTGCGGATTGAAAGCATGGTTGGTATTGTCGTTTTCGCCCAAATCGGCAACACCGGCCGGTTTGGCATCCGAAGCGTACTGCCGTGCCACATGGTTGGGTACAAAGTCAATTAGCACCTTCATTCCGGCTTTGTGGGTTCGTTCCACCAAGGCCTCAAATTCCTGCATCCGATTAGGAACATCGGTGGCCAAATCGGGATCCACATCATAATAATCCTTGATGGCATAGGGCGATCCGGCTTTCCCTTTGACAATGGCCGAATGGTCTTTGCGTATTCCAAATTCTGAATAATCAGTTTGGGTAGCGTGCTCAATTACACCGGTGTACCAAATATGAGTAACCCCCAGTCCCTTGATGCCTTTGAGCACTTTTGCAGTAATGGCGTTGAATTTGCCGCATCCGTTGATATCGATGGAACCGTTGGGCAAATTCACATGTGTAGTATTCCCAAATAACCGGGGAAGTAGCTGATATATAACAAATTTAGAAGACATAATATTTATAGAGACATGAGCCAGGATGTTAGAATCAAGACTTATATGTTACATTTTTAGAAAAAGTTCAGCTGTAATGGTTTAATTACAACATCAATTCGCTTCGCACTTTCTTCGTTAGTCCTTTGATGGTCAACTCGTACGACAAACGAATCCACTCTTCGATTTTTGCGTCGGGAATCGTATCATTGAGCGAAACGGTGTTCCAGTGCTTTTTGTTGAAGTGATAACCGGGTTGCACGGCTGCATACTTTTCTCTCAATTCTATCGCCAGTTCGGGGTCGCACTTCAGGGCAATGGTTGAGTCACCATTGAGGGAAATAAGGGCATACATCTTGCCACCTACTTTCAATACCAAATGGTCATCGCCGAAAGGAAAAGTCTCCTCGGTGTGAGGTAATGTAATACAAAATTCCCGTGCAGAGATAATATCCATAAGCAAAACGTTTGTTGATCGGTTGATAAAGCAAATATACGGCAAATCTTTGAAGCATGCGATTTCTGTACCGGTTTTTCGTGATGTAGAGAATATTGAATTGCCTCAATAAATGGCTTTTGCTTATTTATTTGGAAAAATCACTACTTTTGGAAGAGGTTTGAAAAGCAGAAACGCCATCAAACGATGTGATTTAACCACGATCAACACAGCCACAACACATAATACTATGATTATTAAAAAGGTAAATATTGCATTTATGGGATTAATCATTTCAACAATCAGCATTGGCAGTTGCACGAATAAGCATCCGATTAATAAATCAAATAATGAATATTTTGAGATACCTTTATTAAAAGTCATTCCTAATCAACTATCATCAATGTTTGATTCTGTTGTATATTTTGAAGATATAACAAAATCATCACATAAATGCCACGATTCTTCTACTACATGCTTGATAGTTGTACCTGATGGAAATTATGGAGATACAATCTCTCAAATAATAACTAAAAAAGGTAAGTTTACAATTTGGGAAGACACTTATTGTTCGGATTCATCTTTCCCTGCTGAAGAATATAAGTATCTATATTTCGGAGTAGTAAAAAATAAAGATTATTTATTTTTTATACATAAGAGCTTTAGAAATACAGCATGGTTTGTGTTGACCGCTGCAAATATTAAACTTAAGCGAACTAATCTAAAGAAACAGAAAATGCCTCCTGCCGCAGATAACGTTTCTTCCTGGGAAATTAAATATAACAAGAATAGTTTTTATTTCCCCACAAGTTCAATTGCACGATAATATTTATCTGCTATATACCCCACAGACATTCTATTCCGTCTGGATAGGGGTACAGCAGGACGTGATTACCATGAATCCCCTTTGCGAATCGGAATTCGCAAGACCCATTTACCTCGTTCTGCCAGATTTATTTACAACGATTCCGGGGAACAGAAGGTTTGAAGATTCATTCAAGCGGTTGGGAAACCGCTTGTCCCTTTGGGTGGCGCGACCTCCGAGTCGCGCATAAACGACCGCGAGTTGGAACTCGCGTCACCCACTGCGCTTTTGCCCGCGTGAGGGATGGGAGCGGAAAGCCCGCAGCCGCAGGCGAGGACTTGCAGCGTACAGCCCGACCCGACGTAAGGAGGGGCACGCCCAAATAACAAAACCAGGAGATCGGCAGGTGTTGGTGGAGCCATCGCTACTTTTTCCAAAATAAAGAGTAACTTTGCCGCAACAAAAAAGTAAACAGCACCCGGTGCACAGTCCGATGGAGCTTATACTCTACCAACTGCCGAGTACCGGATACTGACTACTGAGTACTTTTCCAATCATGGTTCATCAATACGATTTTTTAGTGATAGGCAGCGGAATTGCCGGCATGAGCTTTGCTCTGAAAGTGGCCGACAAAGGGAAAGTTGCCATTTTGTGCAAGTCGTCTCTCGAAGAGGCCAACACATCGTATGCTCAGGGCGGAATTGCCACTGTAATGAAACAGACCGACAATTTCGAGAAGCATATACAGGATACCATCACTGCCGGCGACAACATTTGTGATCGCGACGTGGTGGAGAAAGTGGTAAAAGAGGCTCCCGCTCAAATCAAGGAACTGATAAGCTGGGGTGTCAATTTCGATAAGGACGACAAGGGAAATTTCGACCTTCACCGCGAGGGCGGGCACTCCGAATTCCGCATCCTGCACCACAAGGATACTACCGGAAGCGAAATTCAGGAAAGCCTGATTCAGCAGGTGAAACACCACCAGAACATCGA
This sequence comes from uncultured Microbacter sp., assembly GCA_963678825.2. GTDB lineage: Bacteria > Bacteroidota > Bacteroidia > Bacteroidales > Paludibacteraceae > Microbacter. Next base: position 66,388 of record CAXXPB010000022.1, read on the forward strand.
CGTTTTCAACAACCATTTCGCCATCGAAATCCTAACCCAGCACCATCTGGGACAGATCATCACTCGCCACACACCCGACATTGAGTGTTACGGCGCTTATGTGTTCGATAACAATACCCGCAACATTGATACCTTTCTGGCGAAAATCACGCTGATTGCTACCGGCGGTATCGGCAACGTGTATCACACCACCACCAATCCGGTGATTGCCACCGGCGACGGCATTGCCATGGTGCACCGTGCCCGAGGCGTAATTCGCGACATGGAGTTTGTGCAGTTTCACCCGACGGCTTTGTACCATCCCGGCGAACGCCCTTCGTTCCTGATCACGGAAGCAATGCGCGGTTACGGGGCACTGCTTCGCACCAGCGACGGCAAGGAATTTATGCACAAATACGATGCCCGTGGCGCTCTGGCTCCACGCGACATTGTGGCCCGCGCCATCGACAACGAAATGAAAAATCGCGGCGACGATTGCGTTTATCTGGATGTTCGTCATAAAGACGCGGAAGAGACCAAAAATCACTTCCCAAATATCTACCAGCATTGTCTGGATCTGGGCATCGACATCACCAAAGATTTGATTCCGGTAGCTCCAGCGGCGCATTACCTGTGCGGAGGCATCAGCGTCGATCTGGATGGACAGTCCACCATCAACCGGCTGTATGCTGCCGGAGAATGTTCGCGCACCGGACTTCATGGCGCTAACCGACTTGCCTCCAACTCTTTGATAGAAGCAGTGGTTTATGCCGATGCAGTGGCCAAACATGCATTGCAACGTCTGGATAATTACTCCTATAAAGATTTTCCCTTGTGGGATGATTCCGGCACTTCGCTTCCCGAAGAAAACGTATTGATTACTCAAAGCGTGAAAGAGGTACAACAGATCATGAGCACCTACGTGGGTATCGTACGCTCCAACCTGCGTCTGCAAAGGGCTTTATCTCGGTTGGAAATTCTCTACCGCGAAACGGAAAGCCTGTTCGACCGTTCGGTGGTTTCGAAAGAGATATGCGAGCTGCGCAACATCATCAGCGTGGGCTACATGATTATCAAACAGGCCATGCAACGGAAAGAAAGTCGCGGCTTGCACTACACCATCGACTATCCGGAACCGTGTAAAACAGATGCTGAGAAAGCAAGCAAGTGAGACTGTTATGAAGTATGCAGCACTCAGTCAACAGTACGCAGTTTGAATCTGAGTCTGAAAATCGTAAATCGTAAATATTTAAATATTTAAATCGTAAATGCATATATGAACTTATTCATCCACTGGAACATTGACCCTGAAATTGTAAAGATCTTTGGCATATCGGTGCGTTATTACGGAATCCTGTTTGTTGGAGGCATTCTTTTGGCGCTTCTGATGCTTGAAAAAATGGCAAAACTGCAAGGATTCACAGCCAAAGAATGGGATAAGCTCACACTTTACGGACTGTTGGGCATCGTACTCGGAGCACGTCTCGGACACTGTCTCTTTTACGAGCCGGGCTATTTCCTTGCCCATCCGGTTGAGATACTTCTTCCGATTCAGCATTTGCCCGACGGCGGTTATCACTTCACAGGTTTTCAGGGGCTCGCCAGTCACGGAGGTGCTCTCGGACTGATTATCGCGCTGGCCTTGTTCACTTACCAGACAAAGCGCAGTTTGTGGATCACTCTCGATTTAGTGGCTGTGGTTACTCCCATTGCTGCTTTCTTCATCCGAATGGCCAACCTGATGAATTCGGAAATTATCGGAAAACCAACCGATGTTCCCTGGGCTTTTGTTTTCGAAAAGGTAGACATGCTGCCACGACATCCGTCACAGTTATACGAAGGACTTTCGTACCTTGTTATCTTTGTCTTTAATATATTCCTCTATCGTAAGTATAAAGATCGCATCGGAACCGGATTCTTTTTCGGCCTGACCATCGCGTTGATCTTCATCGCCCGCTTCTTTATCGAATTCCTCAAAGAACGTCAGGTGGCTTTCGAAGAATCGATGACCATGGATATGGGTCAGTGGCTGAGCATTCCTTTCGTGTTGATCGGGGCTTATTTGGTTTGGAGAAGCCTTAAGCTGAAGAAGTAAAAACAATATTTCTCTGGTAATATTTGACACAAGTAAACCATTGTTTTGCTGCCAAACAAAGGAGGAAAGGCACAAAACAAACACGATTTATATAATCTCCTTTTTAAAAACAGCCCGGTATAAGTATTTAATGCTTATACCGGGCTGTTTTTATATCCCTCGTTGTTATACCACATTGCAATGTGGTATAATATATGTCACCCAATTGAGTTTTATATCGTAGACATTATACCGGTTAATTCATTTCTTAATTTTCGCATTTGACCTCTCCCCTAACCCCCCTCCCGAAGAGAGGGGGAAAATCTGCAAAATGAATTGAATTCTAACTATTTCACTGTCTTGCTCCTCCTCCCCTTGGGGGAGGAGGTTGGGAGGAGAGGTCTGCAATTGAGATTTATATACACTTAATCGATATAATGTCTCGTCTAAAAAAACATTTCTTTGAATCTTGCCCGACCTTTCAGGTCGTATAGGTTGAAGCTATGCTTACACGCAGGTCACAGACCTGCGGTTATGAAAATGGGGCTTTTCAAGCCATTAGGCAAAATAACCAATAATGACATAAAAACAAAAAGGTTCCTACTCTCGCAGAAACCTTCTCCAAAGCCTATAATAATTTCTAATTAAACAAGCTGCATAAGATACCATGTATAAACGGCTCTCATTGCAAGGCTTAAGTTAACGCCGGGTTATCCGACAACGGATGATGGCCGACTAGTTATCTAATGTATCTTTCTAAGAAACAGGAAAAAGAGTAACCTCTTACCAAATTCTTTAATCATATTGAGAGCAAGGAAATTATTTAGCAGAAACCCGCAAGCAGGTTTCCGCTAAATATAATAAGCTGCTTCAATTTACTTTTGCAAGCCATCAGCAAAACCAGCATAAGCAGGTTTGCGGTTGAAATTTGCATCCCAAAGGCCGATAGGTTCACCCGGTCTCCATGAAGAGCTGGTAGGACTGTCAACCAGAGACCATTGTGTGATTCCATAACGCTGTACGGCAGGAATGAGCTCGAAATAAGCTTTCACAATTTGCTTATAGAAATCAGACATTTGCTTCATCTGAGCTAAAGTTACATCCGCAGTTTTGACATTTGCGGTACTACCGGCAGGTCTGATGCCCATATCCAATTCTGTAATCTTAATCAATTTACCTGTAGCAGCCAGATTAGTAAGCATCGCTCTGATTCCGTCTATTGTATTTATACCCAATGTAACGTGCATTTGGGTACCAATACCATCAACTTTCACTCCCTTGCCTTCAATATAATTAATATACTGGATAAGGCCCTGACATTTCTTTTGGTCTGGATTTTCCAATCCATAATCATTAACGAAAAGCTTGTCAGTAGCATTGCCATATTGACGAGCTAACTGAATAGCACGAACAGCATAATCCTTACCCAGATAGTCCTGCCAGTAGAATTCGTCAGCAGCCTGTGCTTTACCCACACCTGTCTTGATTTGCGTAGGATCGCTATCCGACATCGGCTCATTGACTACATCCCAAGCTTTAACATAACCTTTTGTTTTTGCCAGCATGCTTGAAATCCAACTCTCCAATGCTTTATCTATAATAGCTGTCTTTTCAGCATCGGTTTTTAGCACTGTAGTAGTACCCGGATTTGGATTCCAGATTTCGACTTTCGCATTATCAAAGTAGAAGGTTGTTGCCGTTTTACCGAGGTTAAATGCAATAGTGTTACAGCCATCCTGACTGCTGGTTACCGTCATCTCTTTCACATAAGTTGTCCAAGTCGGAGTTGAGTTGAGAGAACCAAAGAAATCGTAGAATTTATATGCACCCGGAGCTGTGTGAGCTTGTGTCGGGTAAGAAGCATTGGCATCCGATTTAATATCCATGGTTAACCGCAGCTTATCACCTTGTTTCACAGCCTTCGGGAAAGTGAAAAATATCTGACAATCCCAGTCATTCGTCCGGACTGCAGCATTTGTAATGGTGATAGCCCTACCGATTCCGTCTTTTCCGCCTCCTGCTGCTGTAAAGCCTCTCACTGCATTAGCATTGTAAGAGTATACAGATCCGGCAGTCGAAGAATTATCGGCTTCAAAGTTCTGTGACCAAAGCGGATCCCATCTCGCAGGAGCACTTCCGATAATAACAGTCGGTGCTATAATACTGTTGAGATAGGTCGCATTTTGATTTGCATGCCAGCAAAGAGTATGTCCAAAAACTGAAATACCAGCATCTTTTGCTGTTTTCACAAAATTGTCCACGGTAGAAAAATCCATTGACCCGTCATTTTGAACAACAGCTCCATGTTTCATTTCATAACCGGCAGTCACATCCGTAAAATTCGATTTTATAATTCTGTAAAGAGCACCTTTTGAATTAAAATCGGTTGCTGACACTCCGGCTCCTAATCTGAACTTTGTAGTATCAACATACTCTTTCAAAACTTTATAACTGTTCAAATATTCCAGCTGAGCTAAACTGTCTGGTTTTTGTGTCAAATATTCAAGTTGTGCATTGTCTGCACATGATGCAAGCAGAAACACAGAAAAAACAGCCAATACTAATTTAAATTTACATTTCATAATTAATTATGATTTAAATGATTAGTTTGTATAAACAGGCATAAATGTTTCCATTTTCACTCCACGATCACGGACTACCAGAGTATCATTGGTTTGATACGTTTTACCACTTGCACCCATCGTAATATTGTATTTAAGATAGATGGCACTGCGATCTACGTTACCCCAACTTTTCTTTTCTCCGTTTTTAGCAAACATTCCGGTTCCGGTTGCTGTAAATCCTGTCGTTGATGAAGAAACCGTACATTTTCCCTGATTGTCAAACGTAAGGAGAAGAGTACAAACCACACTATTACCGCCACCATCAACCACGGTTATAGGCAATTGAACAGAGCTAAGCGAAACCGTGCTTGTACTGCATACTTCATCTTTTTCAACATATTTGTTGTGACGGATATTGTTTGTTGTTGCAGAACCCAAAGTGATGACATCTTTCCCTCTTCTGAGATAGTTTGCGTGATATTGGTTAATAAATTTCACGCAATAGAGCACGAAATCCTTTGGTTGAACATCCCAGTATGCAGAGTTGGCTCTGGCCGCATTTGCCACTTTGGGTATTCCCGAGAGGATCGAATCTGCATTCGCAACTTTAGTCATGCGCAAAGGAATAACATACGTATTTTGCAATGAAAGAGGATCTGCAAAAAACGCATCGGTCAGCTGTACACCTACACATCCCATTAACGAGTGATCCAGGGAAATCTTGTTGCCCGACAGAGTGTAATAATTGGATGGCATCGGTTTCACACCAGCTCCACCGGCTGTAAAGAAGAGATTATTACACAACGAATTATCTACAGAAAAATCGATATCGATCTTTTTCTTATTTGCATATACGCCTCCCATGGTAGCATATATCTGGCATTGATGAGCATTATCCAGGCTTGTGTCGTATGTATCATCTCCCAATACGATCGTTCTGACCGGAAATTGGTAAGCAAAATATACAGTTGTACGACCAAAGTCAGGAAACTCTACATCCTGATTGTGGCAAGATGTTACCAGCAATGCCAAAATTGCAGTACACAGGACAGAGAATAAATTTATTCGTTTCATATTCTAATGTATTTTTCAATTATTGTTCAATTAAAATTACCAGCCTGCGTTTTGTTCCAACAAGTTGAATTTACGTATTTCACTGTAAGGTATCGGCCCAAAATACATGTAATCCTTGTAATTTCTTGCTTCAACGTTAATCAGAGTATATTTCAATGTTCCGTCCGACAACTTATCGACCTGCATTCCTTTTACCGTTTCATTCAAATTTGCCACAGGAACTTTCCAGCGACGCACATCATAAAAACGTTGACTTTCGAAACACATTTCAATACGGCGTTCATTTCTGATAAGTTCACGCATTTTGTCCTTATCTCCCTTAATACTTTCCAGATAAGCATCACCTCCGGTAATACCAGCCCGTTGCCGTATTTTTTTGATCACATCGTATGCGCTGTAGGAATGAGAACCGGTTCCGGTAGGACCATACGCCTCATTGGCTGCTTCTGCATAGTTCAAAAATATTTCGGTGTAGCGAATACGTGCAGTATAATGCTTTTGACCGGTATTTTTCGAAGGATCAGGGTTACAGTCGGAGCGTAACAACTTACGCAAATAATATCCGGTGCGGGTTGACGCCCCACTCTGTTTGTTAAGAGCATCATTGTTTGACGTATTGTACGTTCCTGACACAACCTTGGTACCACTTGGTCCCTGAGTTCCTTCATTCACAACAATATATTTAGCCAAACGAGGATCTCTGTTTGCATATGGATTGGAAGCCGCATAACCACTGGTAGCATCCGAAATAGGATACCCATTCAGTGCAGGGAAAGCATCAACAAGGTTTTGAGATGGGTTCACAAGGCCCTTTCCAAACAGAGATGGAGGAAAATTATCTTTTTCCAACGATAGATTACTATTATCAGAAATATCCGAGCGCCAAATTATTTCCGCAGGATTGGAACCAGATTTAATCGCATCAATATCTGACGTATTGGTATACCATGTATTCCCATTTGCGGACAAGTCGTTCACTTTATTTGGAAGCCTGTCAATCACAGCAGCTGCGTAATCGGCAGCATCAGCATACGAAGCATTGGTGCCTGCACTAAACGCAGGGCTGGCTGCATAAAGCGCCACCTGCGATTTAATAGCTTCTACAATACGCCCGGTAATACGACCACTCAGAATTTTTCCAAAAGCATCGTTATAATCAGTGATTTTTGTCACCCCCAATGTCTGATATTTTGCCGGTATAGCACTAGCATCAGTTATATCGGCATAATCTAAAGGCAACAAAGCCTGAGCCCTTGACAGATCCTTGTAGATCTGCTGTAAACATTCTTGAATGTATTACGTGGCACATTGAAATTGGAAGACGTCGTTTGAGGAATTGTATCAATGGGCACTCCCAACAACTGGTTACTACTTGTCCATCCTCCATGCGCTTTCAGCAATGTAAACAGTTGCAGGCCACGTAAAGCATAAGCTTCACCTTTGAAACGATCGTTATACATCGTTTTCCGGTTTGGATCTTTAGCCCAAGCCACCTTGTCGGTGTTTTGCAGGAAAAGATTTAAGTACTGAATTGCAGCACGGCTTGCACTCCATCTCGATTGCGGATCGGTGCTGGCAGTCCATGAACCCGTTGCCATTCTTAAGTATCCATTATTAAAGTCATTTGTCACCGCATCATCAGTTGCAAGATCGGTTGCCGGAGCACTTTGATAAGGCAAAAGAGTGTATGCAGAACCTAACAAGCCCTGAGCGAATGAAGGTTCCTGATACATTGCATCGATAGATCGGTTATTTTCGATGGCTGGTTCAAAAAAATCGGTACATGCCATCAAAAGAGGTATAAGAACCAAAAGTTTCAATATATTTCTCATAGTTTTAATTCTATTTTTATGAATTAGAATGCTACTTTAACGCCTAAATTATAGAATCGGGTTTGTGGGGCACTTGTCACATTCGTTTCCAACAGTTTACGCTCTTTAGCAATTGTCAACAAGTTTGAACCGCTAATATAGGCTGAGATTTCATGGATAAAGAACTTTTGCAACAATGCTTTAGGAACATCGTAAGTCAACTGAACTTTGGCCAAATCAAAACGATCTGTACTGCACAGCCAGAAATCAGAGGTTTGGAAATTATTATTCCCGCTTCCTGTTGTTAACCGTGGATAAGTAGCTGTAGCTGCTGTACTTTCAGTCCAGCGTCCACGAACAACATCCGAATACTTACGTTCTCCATACACCCAATAGTAGGTACCTCCTTTAATTGTTTTAGCGCCAAAACCGCCTGTACCTAAAGCAAACAAGGTAAAGTTTCCATATTTCATGGTAAGGTTTACACCTGTAACCAGAGGGGCTCCGGAATAACCTCCACGACCTAAGTTAACCTGATCTTTTTCGTCAATCACACCATCCTGATTCATATCCTGATATTTAATATCACCGGCTTGTACATTGCCAAAGGTTGGTCTTGGATGAGCAGACGTACCATCGATAGAAGCAACCTCGTCTTTTGTATAAAATCCGAGCGCTTTCAATCCCCAGATTGCATCCAACGGTTTGCCTGCACGGTTCTGATAAGCATTCAGATAATTTTCATCTCTCTTCGTCGCTTTTGCCATATAATAGGTAGCAATTAAGCCTAAAGAGCAATCCAGTTTACCAATTTTCTTATTGATATTGAGTTTAACATCAAAACCATTACGTCCATCATTGTTAAAGTTGGCATATGGAGCAAACGATGTTTGAGGATAACCGACAATAAAATAGCTGGGATATTGAGTAGATGGCTGAACAATAAGCCCCTTCATGCTATTTGTAAAATAAGAAGCATCTACGGTAATCAGTTTATTCAACAAGGCAGCTTTCATGGTTACAGAAAACTCTTTCCTTTTTACAAAAGTCAGGTTCGGACTGTCAACTCGACGAATATTGGTCGATTTTTCAGACGCACCGTCATACCAGCCCCAATAAGCTCCGTCTGCCTGTGTAACGTTACCCTGATACAAATAGTAGTTTGCAATATCCAAATCTGAGTTCAGGATACTTGCAGACGCACTCAAAGTAAGGTCATTTACAACCGGCGAGTTAGCCAGGAAATTTTCTTTCTTCACATTCCATCCCAAAGTCATTGACGGAGAAAGAGCATCTCTGCTGCCGCTTCCTAACTTTGCTGAATGAACACCGGCAATACCTAAATCTGCAAAATATTTCTTTTGGTAATCATAGCTTACCTGTAGGCCTATATTTGCATTAGATGGTTTATGGTAAGTTCCGGATTGTGTCTGTTGAAAACCGGCGGCCAATAATGTTGCAGAAATATTATGAACATTATTGATCTTCGTTACATAGTCGAATTGAGCAGAAAATGCTATGGTTTGTCTATCGGCCGAATTGTTTGCATTCTGGTTTCCCGATTTTTTATCGTCATTATATTTCGTAATCGTGTTAATAACATCTGTACCATTGTAAGCAGCCCAGGTTGGTGCAAAAACGGCATAGCTGTTATCGTAAGAAAGCGTATATGATGTAGCATAATCCACGGCAAACATACCTTTGAACGAAAGACCTTTCAACAATCCTTTCAAGTCGAAGTCGAGTCCTGTGTCAAACTGGAACTGACGGCTTGTCCATTGGCTGTAACCGGCCGCATACATATCTGCAAACACATTCGTAGGATCAGCCTGTGTTCCGCCAAGGAAATACTTACCATCAACGATATTCAGACTACTATTGATCAAAGCCAGGTTGTTGGCATCGTTTTTATCCATAAAGCTAAGTGGCACAAGCGGAGCCAGACGATTAGGACGGAAGGTAGATGCGGCATTCCAATAATCTCCCTTTGCACTGCGGGTATTATAGAAAGTAGCATTTGCATTTACATACGTCTTAATTACATCATTGACTTCAAAATCAATGTTACCTCTTACATTCAGGCGATTGATATTATTGTTTTTTCCCTGTCCTATTTTGAACAGATCATCCTGAGTATAATAGCCGATATTTGTATAATAACGGGCTCTTTTGTTTCCACCTGAAATCTCGGCAATAGCTTCTGTCTTATTATAAGCTTTCTTCAGGAAATCAGAAGAGTAGAAATCAAGGTTCGGGTAACGATACGAATTTTGACCTGTGCTATAGTTATATATATCATTTGCACTGTACAAGGGAGCCAAACCATCGTTGGCACGGGCTTCGTTGTATAATGACATATATTCTGCAGAACCCAGATAGGTTGGATAGCGCTTGGAAACAAACATTCCGGTATTAACCCGCACATCAACTTTGTTTGTTCCGGCTTTTCCTCTCTTTGTAGTAATAAGCACAACTCCTTTAGCAGCACGACTACCATAAAGCACTATCGCAGAAGCGCCTTTCAAGAATGTAATCTGATCAATTTCAGTTGGATCAACATTGTTAGCATCACGGGGAACTCCGTCTATTAAAACCAAATAGTCACCGTCCATGCCCCACAATGAATTACCAGACCATCCACCTACATAACCCTGCATATTGTCAAGGCTATAAGTGTTGTAGTTCTTCTTCATTAAATCTTCCATATCGACTACGGAAACTCCTCCTAACAAATTGCTTTGCGGTACTTTCCGATAAGCAACCTGGACCAATGAGTTTCCATCACTATTCGAAGAATCAGCTTCATTATCTGCTGATGTTTGCGCTTTCGCAAAAAACAGCGAAGAGAAGGCAAACACCGCACATAAAATGAGTCTTATTTTTATGTATTTCATCATATATTCATTTGTTGTCGAACATTAATGTTTATTTGAATTACCATCCGGGATTTTGTCCGAATTGCGGATACATAGATGTATCTTTAATTTTCAGAGGGAACCAATAATGCTTTGTACCAAAAAGACGGGTCAATACAACCTTTTCTCTGAAATTGGCAATACGAGCATTTTTAGGATCGTTCGTTTTGTAGTAATCGTCACTTTCAACCCGGTCAAATTCCTGCGATGTTTTAATCGTATAAGGAGCTTCAGTCAGCAGTAACCACCGTTGCAAGTCGTTAAAACGGAACCCTTCGAAAGATAATTCAACGGCACGTTCTCTTCTTATCTCGTCCATGAACTTATGAGCATCAGTTCTCAATGACGGATTTAAGTCTCCGGCCGGACCACCTCCAACTGGATCTGCACCTACTCGTTGACGAAGAGTATTAATCGCATCTACTGCTGTTTTGCTAAAATTCGTAGACTTTGCAGTAGAACCACCCACAGCAGCACATGCTTCAGCATACATCAGGTAAATGTCGGCCAAACGCATATAGGGTAAATAGCAGTGAAAGTTTCCACCCCAGTTATACATGCCATCGTATTTGTTACATTGATGAGGCACTAATTTCTGAATAAAATAACCTGAGCGGCTACCGTTGTTAGCAGATCTCATAGGACCATCTGTGTAAAGACGCAGGTTACGCAGATATTCCTGATCGGCAGGCATTGAAGCTGTCACAAACTTAAAGCCATCAAACATAATATCGTGGTAGAAACGGGGATCTCTACCCTTGAAAGGATGAGTAGGATCAAAACCTGAATTAGGATCATCCAAAGGCAATCCGTTAGCCATCCCATACAATTTCACATAATTAGCTGTTGGTACATGGATAATGTTATCGTGTTCTACAAGTCCATTAACCTTAGGACCATATGTTTTGGATGTATTCCAGTTACTACCATTACCATCGGTTGACGAACCGCGGAAGATTGCTTCTGTGGATCCCGGCTGCAACCAACCTTGTCCTGTTGTATAGAATATATCAGAAAAACAACTTGTGGCATCACTGGCTTTCACATGATCATAAACATTGCTGTATTTGAATTGGGCCAATGAATACTGCGTTTGGTTATTTTCCACCAATGTCAATAATTCTCCAAATGCCTCTGCTGCTTTCTTGCAATAATTTACATCATAGTCATATGTCTTAGCTCCACCTGTTTGAGCTCCGTTTTTCATCAACGGACTTCCTGCCCATAAATAATCTTTACCTAAGTATCCTAGAGCCATAATTTTATTGACGCGCAATTGGTTTTTTCCCAGAGTACTTTTCCCTACCGTGGTATTATCCCAATTGATTGGTAACAAATCTGCAGCTTTCCTGAAATCGGCAGCTGCACTGTCGGCGCATTGCTGATAGGTAAGACGAGGCAATGTCAGTGTTCCGGTTGATGGCAACACTTTCGTCACATAAGGCAATCCTCCAACATATTCCATCATCTCGACATGCCACCATGCTCTGAAAAAATATAATTGACCTGCAATCAAATTTTTTTCTTCCTGAGTTGCTACAGCCATTTTGTCTAAATTCTCCAATCCCATGTTGGCTTTGCGAATACAATACCAGGCATGAGGCCACAGTGCATGATTAAATTTATCTCCTGACGTTGGATCGGTTGATGGCTTGTCCAGCCAACAGCCTGGCTGACTCAAATTTCCGGCCTGCCATGCCCAAAAGTTTCCAAGATCCACCTGGTTGGTCATATGCCATGCTCCTTCAGTATTAAAGAGCTCATCATCACCCCAGTTAAAGGATGTAGTCCAATAGCATTTTTCCTTATCGGGAATACAATTGTAAATTTCTTCTACAAATCCCTGGAAGTTTGTGAAATTTTTAAATGCCGTTTCCGGATCTACATTTGAGTCAGGCGATTTATCCAAATATGACGTGCAAGATGTAAATGCAATCATTATAAGGAATATCCCCCCCCCTAAAAATGCTTTATATATATTTTTCATAGCGCTCTATATTATTATAATGTTACTTTAAGACCCAAATTGTAACGTCTTACGGTTGGATATGCACCCTGGCTACCGGCACCTCCGTAGTTGGATTCGCGGTCATCGGGCATCTTAGACCATACCCACAAGTTGTTCCCATTCAGGTATATTCTTAAACTGTTCATTTTTAACTTCTTTATAGCTTTGCCAGTGATAGTATATGCTATTTCAGCATTTTTCAATCGAACATACGAACCGTCGTACAGATACTGAGTACCATTGTTATAGCTTGGAGTAGAAGCCCAACGGGGAGTAGTAATATCGGCTGAAGTATTGTCTTTCGACCACCAGGTACCCTGATCATATACAGTATCAAGCATACCTGAGAAACTTGTCAGGTTTACCTCGCGCGTTACATTGTTAACGCCATAGAACTGAACGAAGGCACTAAAACCGTTCCATTCAAATCCAACTGTTGCATTGTACGTGTTTTGAGGAGAATCAGAAAATCCGTATGGAATTCTGTCCTTACTGTCAATTACACCATCACCGTTAAAATCGACGATATTATAGTCTCCCGGTAGTTTATACAAGTCATTGGTATCGTGCTGCACACTTCCAAAAAGTTGATCATAATTATTCAGATAACCTGTGCTGACATAAGCTCTTGTCTGACCAATACTATAACCTGCTTGTTTTTGATATGCAGGGTATAATGCAGGGTCATCTTTTTTGATGATTACGTTTTTAGCATGTGTCATATTAAAGTTTCCCCATAAACGCAGCCCGTTATGAAAAGTTTTATTCAAACGAACTTCAATTTCATAGCCATTTGTGCGTACCCGTCCTAAATTTGCGGTCGGGGGAGTTTGTCCGAAATAGGGAGGTACCGAACGGCTTCCACCGTCAACCAGAATATCTCTACGATTGTCGTTGAAAACTTCAACTGTACCGGCAATTAAACCTTTCAGGAAAGCATAGTCAACACCGACATTGAATTTACGAACAATTTCCCAGTGAGCCTCAGGATTTCCAACCGATGCTTCTCTGTACCAGTTGTATGGGCTAGCACCCTGATTCAATGAAAGGGTAGATGATGATGTAGGCGATCCTCCATAAGCCCATTGAGACATGTAAAGGAAACGGCTTCCGCTATCATCCCCAATTTCTCCCAATGAGCTTCTGACTTTCAACATATCAATAAACTTGAGCGGTTTCATGAAATTTTCCTGAGAAATCAACCATCCCACAGCACCCGAATTGAAAAATCCGAAGCGGTTTTTTGAGGCAAATTTCTCTGAACCATTGTATGCCCCATTATATTCTAAAAAGTATTTGTCTTTCAGATTATATGTTGTACGGAACACCCAGTTTTCACGGTAACTTGGAATCATACTACCCGTAGCATTTTGCTGACGGGTAAAAACGCCCATAGCCGTTACATTGTGGTCACCAAACTTACGAGCCCAGTTCAATTGCAATTGCAGATTCATACTACGGTAAGTTGCCCAGTTATTTACGGAACCGCCTGAGGTACTCCAAAGTACGCCCTGAGTATAGTCGAATTTTGAGTTTTGGTCGAATTCCACCTTGTATGTAGCTATTCCTGTTGAAGGGTCAATCCACTTCATTACCGGGTTATTATTCATATCATTAACCCCACGGCTACCATCGGAGAAGGTATTGTCATACGACAAAGTTCCTCTAAAGTTCAACCCTTTGGTAATGAATTTCAGGTCTTGTTCCAAAGCAAAGTCAGTTGCAATACGTGTAGTTGTAAGGGTTTGTACTCCACCTACCGACATTGCCTGAGCCGAGTTGGTCACATTGGAAGTAAGAGGATAAAATCCCCACGATCCATCTGAATATTTGGGAAGGAAAACATCCGGCGGAATATTGTAAGCACCTGCCCATTGTTGAGCTACTGCCCAGTCCGATGTATTTGTATTACCCCATGGACGAGTGCTCAATGAGTTTGACCCGGAGATATTCACCTTCAAACCAGTAGTTTTGGTCAACTGAAAGTCCAAGTTACTACGTACGTTCAATCGGTTGTATCCATAACCGGATTTATAATTACGTCCGGCATCCAATACTCTGAACAAGTCACCTTCACGTACGAAGTCGGCAGCAGCAAAGTATTTCACAAAGTTTGTTCCTCCGCTGATATTCAGGTTTACATTACTGGATATTGCATAATTTTTAAAGAGTTGTTTCTGCCAGTCAACGTTCGGATAACGTTCTGCTTCAGCAGCATTAGCCGGATTACGATATTTGCTAATAATATCCTGAGGTGTCATGTATGACCAGGAATCCGGTTTTACACCCAATTCATGCTCAATTGCCACATTACGGGCAGCCAAAGCATCGTATGAATCATATTTACCCGGCAGTTTTGATGGTGCTTTTATTGTTGACGAAAATCCGACTTCAATCTTAGCACGTCCTTCCTGTCCGCGTTTGGTAGTAATAAGAATTACACCATTTGCACCTCGCACTCCATATACAGCAGTTGCAGAAGCATCTTTCAACACTGAAATTGACTGAACAGAAGAAATATCGACTCCTGTCATCGAACGTTCAACACCATCAACAAGTACCAATGGGTCACTTCCGTTCCATGAGCTGGTTCCGCGAATTATAATCTTAGGATCTTCTTCTCCCGGAACACCCGAAGTTTGCATAGTAACAACACCCGGCAGGTTTCCTGTCAGTGCCGCACCAACATTCGAGACACCTCCGGCACGTTCGAGCACTTTCCCGTCCGTTTGCGTGATAGCTCCCACAAGGGTTGTCTTCTTTTGTTGTCCATAACCAACAACCACAACATCGTCCAAACTAACACTACTGTTAGTCATTTCAATTGAAATGTTGTTTTTGCCGGTTGTATTTACCTCCTTAGTTTCATAACTAACGTAGGAGATAACAAGAATTGGTTGCTTTGCCGGAACATTCAGGGTGAACTTTCCGTCAACATCTGTAACCGTACCTATCGACTTATTGCCTTTTACCGTTACAGTAGCCCCAATCAAAGGTTCTTTTTTTTCATCAAGTACTTGCCCTTTAACAGTACGTCTGTCCTGTGCCTGCAATGCAGAACATAAAAAAAGCATAGATAAGATTAAAAATCTTACCAGTATCATTCTCCTAATGTTATTTTTTAGGAAACGAATTGGCACATTTTTGTAATTATGCTTCATTGTATTAGAAATTTAACATATTAAACTATTTACTATTCAATGATTTTGTATGGTTAATTAAATTTTCGGATAGAAAATGTATTATCTACCGTAATAAAGCATTTCTCTTTTCAACTATCATCATTAAGAGTTTTCATGGTTACGTAAAATTAAGATTGATTATTTGACAAAAGCAGGACTATCTCTTGTGTGGTAAATGCCTTTCGGAAAGCTATATATATTCGCAATGGATAAAAAACGCCCAACTACGCATATAAATGGAGATAAAAAGTGTTGTTTGCATAGTATTTCAGGATCAGTCGACAAGGTTAATGTATGTTGCAAAAATGTATTTTTTTACTCTCTTTACCTTTTGATTTTAGACATTTAATTTTCAATTTTGAGCATATATAATCATTAAATTATTTAACCAAGTCAATTCTGTTAATTTTTCAAATAATCTTAGTCTAACAAGCGAAGTAATTTCAACATCTTCCCCAATCGAAGAAACAGACCCAATATGAACAATCAGGATGTAAAAAACAAAGGAACACAACTTATCATCGTTAGAGGGAGAGAGACGGTTTTTACATTTCATCATTGATCCATCCCGAAAAAGTCAGACTTACACAAAATCGAAGATGGCTGTATGATCTGATTTGATAAAGCAGTGCGACTTCATGGCGTTGTGTTTAAAATCAGGACTTTCAGGCCGAGCTCATTAGACATTATACCGATTAATTCATGTCTTAATTTTCGCATTTAACCTCTCCCCTAGCCCCTCTCCCGAAGAGAGGGGGAAAATCTGCAAAATGAATTGAATTCTAAACATTTCACTATCTTGCTCCTCCCCCCCTTGAGGGAGGAGGTTGGGGAGGAGAGGTCTGCAATTGAGATTTATATACACTTAATCGATATAATGTCTATTATTCAAAAATTATCAGAGAGGGAGGAACGGCTTGTCACTTCACACGAAGATGTTGATTTTTCTCTCCGATCCACAGGCTCGTATAACTTTCAAAAGCGAATAAAGCCTCTGCAAATTTCAAAAAATAAAAAAAAACGGGCGAACCTACTCTTGTAAGTTCGCCCGTCTCATTTATAAGCGATTATTGATAATTAACCATCATCGTCAGATCTTTTTCAGTACATGTCCCATACGTTCTTTCTTAGTGTGCATGTAAAATGCATTGTGCTCATTGGGGGTAACTTCGATAGGGACATTTTCAACAATAGTAAGGCCGTACGATTCCAACCCGATACGCTTCACCGGATTATTGGTCATCAGGCGCATTTGAGTAATACCCAGTTCGCGCAAGATCTGTGCACCTACGCCATAATCACGTTCATCGGCTTTGAAACCCAAATGGAGATTTGCATCCACAGTATCCATTCCGTTTTCCTGCAACTTGTAAGCCTTTATTTTGTTCATCAGACCGATACCACGACCTTCCTGATTCATATACACCACAACGCCTTTGCCCTCTTTCTCGATCATCTGCATGGCTTTGTGAAGCTGCTCGCCGCACTCGCAACGCATCGAACCGAAAATATCACCTGTCATACACGAAGAATGCACGCGAACCAGAATAGCTTCATCAGCCGCCCATTCACCTTTGATCAAGGCAACATGCTCCAACCCGTTCGATTTCTGACGGAAAGGAATCAGGTGAAACTCGCCGTAAGCGGTAGGCATCATCACCTCTTCGCCTTTTTCTACCAACGATTCACGCTCCAAACGGTACGTTATCAGGTCTTTTACCGAAACCACCTTTAGGTCGAATTTCTTTGCAACCTCCATCAGCTGGGGCAGTCGGGCCATGGAACCATCCTCATTAATGACTTCAACCAGTACCCCTGCAGGATATAATCCGGCTAACTGAGCCAAGTCAATGGCCGCTTCGGTATGTCCGGCACGACGCAGAACCCCTCTATTACGGGCTCTTAGAGGAAATATATGCCCGGGACGACCGAGATCAGCAGGCAATATCGAAGGATCGCACAAAGCCTTGATAGTAGCAGCACGATCAAAAGCAGAAACACCTGTTGTACAGCCATGTTCGAGCAGATCGACAGAAACCGTAAACGGTGTACCATGCATGGAAGTATTGTCCTCAGACTGCATAGGCAATGACAATTCGTCACAACGCTCTTCCGTAAGTGGCGCACACACCAGACCACGTCCGTGTGTAATCATGAAGTTCACTTTCTCGGGAGTTATCAACTCGGCAGCACAGATAAAATCGCCTTCATTTTCGCGATCTTCATCGTCTACTACGATAACAAATTTGCCATTGCGAATTTCCTCAATGGCCTCATCTATAGTATTTAATTGAAATTGTTCCATATTGTATGTTGTATAGAATAGACATTATACTATTTAATTCATTTCTTAGTTTTAGCATATAACCTCTCCCCTAGCCCCTCTCCCGAAGAGAGGGGAAAAGTCTGAGAATGAATTGAATTCTAAATATTTCACTATCTTGCTCCTCCTCCCCTTGGGGAAGGAGGTTGGGAGGAGAGGTCGCAATTAAGATTTGTATACTCTTAAACGGAATTATGTCTAATAATTATGCCGCAATCAGGAATCACTACATCGTGACCTGATACGTCCACAACCATTTATTTGTTTTTAGAGGTCTTGCGCAACCGGTTGCTCACATATCTTTTGCCTTGTTGCAAATAGCCTGCCAAACGTTTTCGTCCCGTTTTTATCAGTTGTAAATAGGCATCCGGGTTCATAATAACGGAATCGCCCACTGCTTTATATGTCAAAAATATCCCGATCGGCAGCAAAATAGCAGAACTAAGCCACATTCCCCTCCATGCGGGCCAAAATCCTTCCCGTGCCATTTTTGTACCGGCATTGTCGATAATATAGTAAAAGATGAACATCAGCACAGAAATAACCACCGGCATACCGAAGCCTCCTTTGCGAATAATTGCTCCCAAAGGCACCCCGATAAAGAAGAATATTAGACAGGCAAACGACAGTGCGAATTTGCGATGCCATTCGATTGAGTGGCGGCGGATATTCATCTGCTTTTCCTTTATATCCATGTTCGTGAAGGTCATTTCTCCTTTTGCACGCTCCACCTCACTCATGGCATTGTTTACCGCATTTTTCTTTTCATCCAGGCTAAGAGACATAAAAAGCGTATCGGTATTGTATTTTTCATACCTGAAATTTTTAGCCGTTGCCTGATGGAAAGGAACGTGATTCATTCTGTTCAGATACTGATCCCTGTTATTAATGACAGTCCTGTTCTTTATTATTTGCTTTATTTCCTTGTTAATAGAATCAATCGTATGATTAAGCTCAATCACATTCTTACTGATTTGCTCATTTTTCAGCAACGCCTCGTTAAAACGGGTAAAGCTGGCGTCAAAATCGATAATAATCTGCTTTCTCGAAAATATTTCGCGTCGGTAGGGAACCTTTGTCTCCGGTGTCATCGTTTGTTGCTGTTGCAGGTTCTCAAACGACTCTCCGCTATAGAGGCTGAAAGTAAGAAAGTGCTTATCGCTACTCATCACCAGACGACCCGAGTCTGCCAACATTACCGAAGCATTACTGAAACCGTTGGAAAAGTCGTATACAATCACATTTTTAAGCAGCTGCCCTTTCAGGTCTTTGCCACCCACATAAAGCGTGTATCCGTTAATTCCTTTATAAAATTCGCCGGTCGGGATTTCAAGCTCTGGCGATTTCTGCCGCATGGAAAGCAAGAGTGTGTACATCTTCGTCTGGCTTTTGGGCAGCACATAGTTCGAAAAGAAAAACGCTCCCACACACACCATTGAAATAACAATAATGAGAGGACGCATGATCCGAAACAAAGAGACTCCGGCTGATTTAATTGCCAACAGCTCAAGCTGTTCTCCCATATTTCCGTACGACATAAGCGAGGCTAGCATGATGGACATCGGCAATGCCAGCGGCACAAGCGACACGGCGGCATACATGAAAAATTCCGCAAGCACAGCTATGCTCAGCCCCTTTCCTACCATGTCGTCAACATATTTCCAGAGAAACTGCATCAAAAAGACAAACAGGCAGATAAAAAAGGTCGCTGAAAACAGCCTTACAAAATTCGCAAGTGTATATGAATCAATTCGTTTTAGTATTCGCATGACATAATTCTTTCAGCAACAAATGTACAGTTAATCTATCAATATGACAAGACAAGGACAAAGAGCATAGATCAAAGAAAAAAGAGATGTTTATCCTGAGGTTGCCTTGACTGTTTGTGGATTATAATTTCGTTCTTATCGGAGCTCTGTTGTGCATCTTAATCAATATTTCTACCTGCCGATAGGAGCGTTATCAAGAAAAGCCTAGACAGCTTCAGCATAATGTACCTCAAAAACGGGACTTTAGACAAAAACAGATAACATAGAGAAGTTCACTGTTATAAAAAAACAAAATATGGCTGGCCAATCATCTTTACTCTTTACTCTTTGTTCTTTGCTCTTAAATTAGGACAGAACTATTACCTTTGCAGATAAATATTTTTGAACATGGCTAAAACAAAATCGGTTTACGTTTGTCAGAATTGTGGTGCTGAATCTCCAAAATGGATCGGGAAATGCCCTTCGTGCGGAGAGTGGAACAGTTACGTGGAAGAGGTGGTTCGTAAAGACGCCCCATCCAAAGCGGTACATAATGTAGAAGCGACCCAATCCAGGCCTGTTCGTATTGAAGAAGTGGAGAGCACCACCGAACAACGTATGGACACCTATTCCGCCGAGTTCAACAGGGTACTGGGTGGCGGTTTGGTGGGTGGCTCGCTGGTGTTACTGGGTGGCGAACCCGGCATTGGCAAATCGACCCTGATTCTTCAGGTTGCCCTCAATATGGTCAATAAAAAAGTATTGTACGTTTCAGGTGAAGAGAGTGTAAAACAGCTGAAACTGCGCTCCGAAAGGCTTCACAAACCAGCCTCGGAATGCTTTGTAGTAAGCGAAACTTCTCTCGAACAGATATTTGTTCATATCAAAAACGTTCAGCCCGACATCGTGGTAATCGATTCCATCCAGACCATTTCCACGGAATATGCGGAGTCGTCGCCCGGAAGCGTCACACAGGTGCGGGAATGCTCTGCCGCGCTGCTCAAATTCGCTAAAGAATCAGGAATACCGGTACTGCTTATCGGTCATATTAACAAGGAGGGGAGCATTGCCGGCCCGAAAGTTCTGGAACACATTGTGGATACCGTGCTTCAGTTCGAAGGCGATCAGAATTACATGTACCGCATTCTCCGCGCCAACAAAAACCGTTTCGGAAGTACTGC
This sequence comes from uncultured Microbacter sp., assembly GCA_963678825.2. Lineage (GTDB taxonomy): Bacteria > Bacteroidota > Bacteroidia > Bacteroidales > Paludibacteraceae > Microbacter. The sequence goes on from CAXXPB010000022.1 coordinate 87,247, forward strand.
CGAACTTGGAATTTTTGAGATGCTGCAAAACGGATTGCGCGAGGTGACCAACCCATCGGAGCTCCTGCTGTCGCAAAACCATGAAGGTCTGAGCGGGGTTTCCATTGCGTCTGCTATCGAAGGCATCCGTCCTTTTCTCATTGAGGCGCAGGCTCTGGTAAGCACAGCTGCTTACGGCACACCGCAACGTTCTTCCACCGGATTTGACATTCGCCGTATGAATATGCTACTGGCCGTTCTCGAAAAAAGAGCCGGTTTCAAGCTTGCCCAAAAAGATGTATTCCTGAATATAGCCGGTGGACTAAAAGTGAATGATCCTGCCATCGACCTGGCAATTATCACCGCAGTTCTCTCTTCCAGTATGGATATTGCACTCGAACGTCATATCTGTATGGCAGGCGAAGTAGGACTCTCGGGCGAAATCCGTCCGGTGAACCGCATCGAACAGCGCATCCTCGAAGCAGAAAAGCTGGGTTTTCAGAAAATCATCATCCCCGACTACAACCTACACAAGTCCGATAAAAACACCCGCTTCGCCATCGAAGTTATCAAAGCAAAGAAAGTAGAAGACGCCTTCAGAGTGCTATTCGGGAAACAATAATTACAAAATATAATGGAAAAACAACGTTGCCCCTGGCCGGCAAACCATACGCTGGCAATTGAATACCACGATACCGAATGGGGTGTGCCGCTGCATGATGACGCACGTCATTTCGAGTTTATAGTGCTCGACAGCTTTCAGGCCGGACTGAGCTGGAACACGATCCTCAATAAACGGGAGAATTTCAGAAAGGCGTTTGACAATTTCGATTACACCGTGATAGCTGATTATGATGAGGCAAAAATTGAAGCTTTAATGCACGACGAGGGTATTATCCGAAACCGGCTTAAAATTCTTGCAACGATCACCAACGCCCGTGCCTTTATGCAGGTACAGAAAGAATTCGGCTCCTTCGATCGTTACATCTGGCAATTTACCGGAGGCAAAACCATTGATCACAGCATCACAGACATGAAAACAACACCTGTCTCAACTTCCGAGTCAGACGCCATGAGCAAAGACCTTAAAAAACGGGGATTCAAATTCGTTGGTACGACTATCTGCTACGCCTACATGCAGGCTGCCGGCATGATCAACGACCACCTAGTAAATTGCTTCCGGCACGAGGAAGTAACTCATTATTAATTGTCAATTATTAATTATACCTCCGGTTCATCCAGTTCCAGTTCGTTATTCAGATAAAGCTTATAATTGTGAGACAACAAAGCAAGTAATTTACTGATTTGGGTAAGGGCAATCTGCGTATCCAGCGAAATCTCTCTCTTTTGCAAACGAAGCATCAGCACCCCATACAGAAAAACAAAACACAGCTCAATATCTTCTGCATCAGGATTGTCCTGTCGCTGACGAAAAGCTCCAATAACCGGCAAAGTCTGATAAAAAAGAGCACTATACCCGGGATATTTGGGAGATTTCAGCAAAGCATAATGCAAATCGGTTACATCCGACACTGTATTTTTCACCAATTGCAAATGCCCTTTTTCCTGCACACCTTCCAAACGCATCATCTCAATCAAACTTTCGTACCAATCCCGAATCTGAGCTTTTTCCTCTTCTCCGTAAGCCATTTTATTGACAACATTTTCCGTAATCAATTCAATATCGAGCTTATAGGCACGGATCAAATCTTCGAGCTGCCACATGTAGAGAACATATTCGGCAATATTTTCTTTTCGTTTTTGCTGTGCAATAAACATAGATTCAATTTGAAAATTTGAAAATGAGCAAATTATTTCTGTTGATCCAAATTGATAACAGAGTTTGAAATATTGAAATTTGGAATTATTTTAATCCCAGTCTCCATCGGCAAAGAAAGGCTCATCATCATCCATAAAAGCATCCAGATCGCGGCGATCTTTTTTGGTTGGCCTTCCGGTTCCTCTGTCGCGCCCCACGAAACCTGCCACTTTCGACAGTTCGAGCAACTCCAGCTGGTCTGCCGTAGTCACATTCTCCATGTATTCGGGAATCAGCTTGGCACCCAACCTATTTTCAGTCAGCGCAAGTACCTTGAATGAATAAACGACCGGCGACCGTTTCACCTGAATCACATCACCCACTTTGATATTCCGGGAAGGTTTTACCGCTGTTTGCAGAATCATCACCCTACCCTTTTTACAAGCTTCGGCTGCAATGGTGCGTGTCTTAAACAACCGCATAGCCCACAGCCATTTATCTATACGCGCTTCGTTTTTCATATTAGTGTATACCGATTACGTTGGTATTAAAAGCATCTTCATAACTCCGCCCTTTAGGACGGAGACAATAACAGAGAGAGTCCTATTGGCTTTAGCCTTGAAGAAAAAACATTAAGAATAAATCATTCAGGGCTAAAGCCCATCCTTGGAATATCCTCTACCTCTCCGTCCTGAAGGACGGAGTTATTAAAACACGTCTACCAGATAAGCCAAATGTTAGTGTTCCTTGTGCCTTCTCTGCATTCTTTGGGTTAACTACAAATTTCTATCATAAAGAACATTGAAAGAATCAGCAATTATTCCTAAGCAAAATAACACACAACAATCAAATAAACAACACCATACAAGTCGACATATTTACCGGAACGTAAACAAATAATTCATCACAAAGTTCCACAACGTAACAACCCCCGTCGCAATTACCTTGGCAACATAAAAATTCATGTGAAGTTTCTTAGTCAACAGATAAATAACGCCGTTGTTGATTAAAAGCCCCAGGAGAGAAATGGACATGAAGAGCATGTATTGCTCTCCTATGGCAGGATTGTGGTTCTCGAACGACCATATCCGGTTCAGGATATAGTTGGATGTTGCCGCCGAAAGGAATCCGATAGAATTGGAAATATACTTATTGAGGTGAACCTTCTCTTTAAAAAGATACGTCAGACCGAAATCGATCACTGTACCGGAAGCTCCTACCACACAAAACTTTACAAATTGTGCTAACATATCTTTAATGGTATGCGGATACAAAAAAACCACCTCCGTGAGGTGGTTTTAAATGTTTGCAATAGTGCATGTTATGCCGGATGAATTGCTTCTGAAGGACAAACATCAGCACATGTTCCGCAATCTGTGCAAATATCCGCGTCGATTACATAGATATCGCCTTCGCTGATAGCTTCAACAGGACATTCACTGATACAAGAACCACATGCAATACAATCTTCTGAAATTACGTGAGCCATTTTTGTGAAATTTTTAATTAGTACTAATTTGCGACACAAAAATAAAGCATTTTGGAGCAAGATACAAGTCCAAAGCGTTTATTTTTGCAAAAAAAGCAAAACATAAATCGAGTATTTACAGAGCGCCTTTACAGAAAGGAGACTTAACTACTTTAGCTGCAACGGGCTTATTACGGATACTGATAAAAATCTGCGTTTCGGGTTTAGCAAACCCGGCTTCCACGTATCCCATTCCGATGCCGGCTTTCAAAACCGGAGACTGTGTGCCCGAGGTTACTTTTCCAATAACACGGCCTTCTGCGTCTACAATCTGATAATCGTGACGCGGAATACCTCTTTCTGTGAGAATAAAACCGACTAAGCGACGACTAACACCTTCTGCCTTTTGTTTTTCCAGCAAAGGTCTGTCGATAAAATTCTTACCGTCGGCAAATTTGGTAATCCATCCGAGACCGGCCTCAATTGGAGAGGTGGTATCATCAATATCATTTCCATAAAGAGTAAAGCCCATCTCCAAACGCAATGTATCGCGGGCACCAAGTCCTATTGGTTTTATGCCGTACTGTTTACCTGTCTCAAAAATTGCATTCCAGATAATATCGGCCTGTTCTGGATAGAAATAGAGCTCGAAACCTCCGGCTCCCGTATAACCTGTGTTGGAAATAATAACATCTTTCACTCCGGCAAATTCGCCGGTCGTGAATGCATAATATGCGATAGATGACAAATCAACAGCGGTGAGCTTCTGCAGAACTTCAACCGCTTTCGGCCCTTGCACTGCCAATTGTGCCATACGGTCAGACGCATTTTCAATATCGACACCTTCCGTATTATTTTGTACGCACCAGTTCCAATCTTTGTCAACATTGGCAGCATTCACCACCAGCATATATTTTTGAGGTTCGTAATGATAAACCAGCAAGTCATCAACAATACCGCCCTTCCCGTTAGGGAAACAGGAATATTGCGCTTTACCGACAGGCAATACAGATACGTCATTTGAAGTAATCTGCTGAAGAAAAGGCAACGCTTTCTCGCCTTTCACCCAAAATTCGCCCATGTGCGACACATCAAATACGCCGACACCCTGGCGCACGGTCATGTGTTCATCTGTGATTCCGCTATATTCTATCGGCATATTGTAACCCGCAAAAGCAGCCATTTTAGCTCCCAAAGCGATGTGTTTTTCTGTAAATGGAGTTGTCTTAATCATATTATTGTAAGGTTGAATTTTCAAAATCCGACATTGAATCAGTTGAGATTTGCGACTTTTTCCACAATCTTAAGAATCACATCCACCGCTTTCTGTATTGATGGAATGGGCACATATTCGAAACGGCCGTGGAAGTTATGGCCACCTGCAAAGATATTCGGGCAAGGCAATCCTTTGAACGACAGCTGTGACCCATCGGTTCCCCCGCGAATGGCTTTCACATTCGGTTTTACACCCACCTCTTTCATTGCCTCTTCCGCAATGGCTACAATATGCATAACCGGTTCTATTTTCTCACGCATATTGAAATACTGATCCTTCAGCTCTACCGAAGCACAACCCGGAAATTCGGAATTGATCTTATTGACCAAATGCTGCACCTCTTTTTTACGTTTCTCGAAACGATCGCGATCGTGATCTCTGATAATGTAAGTAAGGGTTGATTTCTCCACGTTTCCTTCCATGGAGGTGAGGTGATAAAAGCCTTCGTACCCTTCTGTATGTTCGGGAGTTTCGTGGCGTGGCAGCATCTCCACAAACTGATTGGCAACACGCATAGAGTTCAGCATTTTATGCTTTGCATATCCCGGATGAACATTACGCCCTTTGAACGTAACTGTAGCCGCAGCCGCATTGAAATTTTCGTATTCTAGTTCTCCGATTTCTCCGCCATCGAGCGTGTAAGCCCAGTCTGCCGCAAATTTCTCCACTTCAAACTTGGAAGCACCCATCCCGATCTCTTCGTCAGGCGTAAAAGCCACGCGGATTTCCCCGTGTTTCAGGGAAGGATTGGCAACCAGGTTATCCAGTGCTGTCATAATTTCGGCAATCCCGGCCTTATCATCGGCACCCAACAACGTTTTACCATTTGTCACAATTATATCCTGCCCTTTATACTGAAGCAATTCCGGAAATTCGGACGGAACAAGAACAATATTCTCTTCTTTGTTCAGAACAATTTCACTACCGTCATACTGCGACACAATGCGTGGCTTCGGATGTTTACCTGTCATGTCAGGACTCGTATCCATATGAGCTATAAATCCGATAGTCGGCACCGCAAGATCTGTATTGGATGGAAGAGTTCCCATCACATATCCGTATTCACTTACCGAAACATCTATCAATCCTATGTTTTTCAACTCATCTGCAAGGTAATTTGCAAAAATCAACTGTCCCGGAGTGCTGGGAGTCATACCTGTTTTTTCGTCGGATGTAGTCACAAACGACACGTATTTCAGAAAACGATCTACTAATTTGGAATACATAATTATTTTTTTTGTGCAATTATAAACGTTCCCACCAAACGAACTCAACGCAACAAATTATATACCTGACAATTACAATTAAATGTGTTGAATTACAATTTGTAAGAAAACGGTTACAAAGATAAAAAATGTCGGCACAAAATAAGTTGTACCGACATTTTTTATTTCACATTTCAGGCTCGCAGCCCGATCTTGTGCTTCAATTCAAAATAAGCTCTACATTTACTCCGTCTAAACCGCCTGCTGTCCAGTAGGAAGAGGAAAAAGCAAGGATTCGGTCTACAACAACTTTACTTGGTGATAACTGTATTAACGGAATTTCTTTTTTCAGCGTATTTGAATGTGATTGAGAAGAGTATTTTTTTCTCATAGGCAAGGTTTTGGTTTTTAGTTATATACTATAAACGCAGCAACCCTGCTTATATTATTCTCCGCAAGTTAAATATTCAAAACCATGTTATTTTCCTCTGCCATCTTACGCATATTGATAAGCGCATAACGCATCCTACCCAGCGCCGTATTGATGCTCACACCGGTTTTATCGGCTATTTCCTTAAAACTAAGGTCTTCATAAAAACGCATCTTTACCACCTCCTGCTGAGTATCAGGCAGAAAATCAACCATTCGCGCGACATTACACATCAGCTGTTCACGCACCATCTCTTCTTCTACATTGGAATCGCTCAACTTAACACTATTGAAAACATCGTAATCAAAATCGGTATGTGACAGGGTATTTTCTCCCTGCTCACGACGAAAGTAATCGATAATAAGATTGTGTGCAATCCGGTTCACCCAGGCCACAAATTTCCCATTATCAGCATACCGCTGTTGCTTAATAGAAGTTACTACTTTGATAAATGTATCCTGAAACAGATCTTCTGCCAACTGACGATTACGCACGAGAAGGTAAATGTACGTGTAAACTTTATCCTGATGCCTGCCCATTAACACAGCAAAAGCATCGTGATCACCTTTGAAATAAAGGCGAACCAACTCATCATCTGTCTTTTCCAACAAATTGATAGGCATTACTTTTAAATTTTAGGGTTCAAAAGTAAACGTTGGTCAATAGGCAAGTAGAATTAGAATGTGAATAACAATTAATTATATGGAACAAAGATACAATTTCTTAAAAGCAAACCAACATCCGGCAGTAGCAAAAGAGGTCATCTTTATATTTTTTAAACTATTTACACATTTCGACTTTAACCCGTATCCAGAAGTCAGGGTTATTCTTGAGAACATTGTTTTTAATGACTACCTGCAAGCGCCCTACACAGATTCTATTAACTCCGTCCTTCAGGGCGGAAACAAAAGATAGCGGATATTTTACTGGCTTTAGCCTTGAAAAAAGAAAATAAAATACTCAGGGCTAGAGCCCAGTCGGTCATTGACTTCTTAATCTCCGCCCTAAAGGACGGAGTTATAGCAACAACCACTCATTGCCCTGCTTGTTTTTTTATGATAAACCCACGGGATAATTAACCAAACACACTTTATATATTAAACTTAATATTTTATCTTTGCACAAACAACACATCTAACTCCATGAACAAACACCTGAATATCAAGGAATGGAAAGAAGAAGATCGTCCGAGAGAAAAATTTCTACTAAAAGGAGCTCAATCGCTTTCCGATGCCGAACTGCTGGCAATCATCATAGGCTCTGGCAATGCCCGTGAGTCGGCGGTAGAGTTGTCTCAAAGGATCTTGCATTCTGTAGAATACAACCTCGACGAACTGGGCAAACAGAGCATTCAATCTCTGATAAAAAACTTCAAAGGCATCGGCAGCGTCAAAGCAATTACAATTGCTGCCGCAATGGAACTGGGAAGACGGAGAAAGGTTGCTCAACCTGCTGAGAAAAAGAAAGTGCTTGCCAGCGAAGATGTATTTGAAGTGCTGCATTCGAAAATGGCCGATCTTCCCCACGAAGAATTCTGGATGCTACTGCTCAACCGGGCTAACAAAATTATTGGACAAGTAAAACTCACGCAAGGCGGAACCGGACAAACCGTCGTAGAAATACCATTGGTACTGAAAACGGCCATTGACAAACTTGCCGCCGGCATCATCGTTGGGCACAACCATCCGTCCGGGAACATCGAACCGAGTCAACAAGACATCAAAATAACCCAAAAGCTTTCGGAGGCCTGCAAAATCGTTGACATTTCTTTTCTGGATCATCTGATAATCGGACACAAAAACTATTACAGTTTTGCCGACAACGGAATGCTGTAGGTATTTCAACCTGTAAAGTCTTTGTAAATTCGCCAAATAGAGCTATCTTTGTCGTCCAAATCCGTACAATTATCATAACCAATAGTACCCTGATATCAAACTATATAGATTTGACAGGACGCTAACAATATCAAACTACAGTAACCTTTTTATGGCAACAACAGCTGATTTCAGAAACGGAATGTGCCTCGACTTTGACGGCCAGTTTTACTTTATAGTTGAGTTCCTTCACGTAAAACCGGGTAAAGGTCCGGCTTTCGTTCGTACAAAACTAAAAAACGTACAAACAGGTCGTGTAATCGACAAAACCTTCAACTCCGGTGTCAAGGTAGACGAAGTCCGTATCGAACGCCGTCCTTATCAATACCTCTATCCGGACGATATGGGCTACAACTTCATGAACAACGAAACATTTGAACAAATTTCCATTCAGAAAGGAATAATCAACGGTGTTGATTTCCTGAAAGAAGGCGAAAGTGTTGAAGTTGTGACACATGCAGAATCAGAAACCGTATTGTACGCTGACGTTGCAACACATGTTGTATTACAGATCACCTACACGGAACCTGGTCTGAAAGGCGATACCGCCACCAACACCCTGAAACCGGCAACCGTTGAAACAGGCGCTACCGTTCGCGTTCCTCTGTTTATCGAAACAGGAGAAAAAATTAAAATTGATACCCGTGACGGTTCATACGTAGAAAGAGCAAAATAATTGCCAAACAAAATTACAACAAGGCAGGAAGTTGATATTCAGCTTCCTGCCTTGTTTTTTTGTATCTATCCAAACAAAGAACATATCTCTCCGAAGAAAGTGACCAATACAATTCATCATTTTTTATGAAAATGGAATAGAAAACCTTCTTTTTTGCCTTATTTTTGCAGACTGAAACTATACCTGTGCAATTTTCAAATTCCGGTATCCGCGGACAAACAATAAGTGTTTAATTTTCAAAGCGTAAAGAGAAAAACAATCAGTTTTTTGACACAAACCGAAAGAAGCAAAAAACAAAATAAACATCAATTAATTTATATTACAATGAAAAAATCAAATGTAATTATTTCGTTAGCTCTTTGTGGAGCTATTCTAGTGTCCGGATGTGCAAGTATGAGCAACACGGCTAAAGGCGGACTGCTTGGCGGTGGTGCAGGTGCTGCACTTGGCGCTGGCGTAGGCGCATTGTTCGGAAAAGGCAAAGGTGCTATTATTGGTGCTGCTGTCGGCACAGCCGTTGGTGCTACTACAGGTGTAATCATCGGCAAGAAAATGGACAAACAAAAAGAAGAGCTGGCAAAAATACAGGGCGCTCAGGTTGAAACCGTGAAAGATGCGAACAACCTCGAAGCTATTAAAGTAACTTTTGCTGAAGGAATCCTTTTCAGCACAGGCAAAAGCACCCTCAGCGCTGCTTCAAAAGATGCGCTTGCCAAATTTGCAGCGTCTTTGAAGAACAATCCTCAAACAGACGTTACTATCTACGGACACACCGACAATACAGGTAGCCGTGCCATTAACGAAAAATTGTCTCAGGAACGCGCCAATGCTGTTGGTTTATACCTCAACAACAGCGGAATCGAACAAACCCGTCTAAGCACAATAGGTAAAGCTTTCGACCAACCGGTAGCAGACAACAGTACAGCAGCAGGTCGTGCTCAAAACCGTCGCGTAGAAGTTTTCATCTCCGCTAACTCTACTATGATTCAACAAGCTAACGACGGCACATTGAAATAAACCGAACGTTTGCAGCATAAAAAAGCGGTCGTTTTGCTTACGCAGAACGACCGCTTTTTTATGCTTACTCAAATCTTCTCAAGCCCAGAACAACATATCAACATGATCTTCTATATGCAACATATTGGTTTTGCGCATATCTAAAAACCCGTGTTTACTTTTACTTTTTGTCTTGACACAAAAAGTAAACAAAGAATACCAAATCGACGGAAAGCTGTTTGAGCGAGTAGGCCAAACACAAACGTTTGATAATGCGAGAAAGTTGCATGGCCGAGCGAACGAGTTCTTTTATGTGATAGATGTTTATTTTTAAAGGACACATAGAACTCGTGCCTCGTTTCCGTCAATGTTTTTGCTTACTTTTTGCACCAAAAAGTAAGGCCTGCCGCAGGCAAAAAGCAAATTAATCCTGTGATTCTGAGAAAACAGCAACACTTCCAAAGGTTGAATATGCTTGAAAATTGATTTTTCAATTCATAAACTCATCCACCTTGTCCTGCATCTCAGCAAGCAACAGAGCATTGGAAGCTATAATTTCGCCCCCGAAGAGATAAGTTTCGCCACGATTGAAATCCGCAATTTTTCCTCCGGCCTGTTGCACGATAAATGCACCGGCAGCAACATCCCACGGCTTAAGATCATATTCAAAAAATGCATCAAAACGACCGCAGGCCACATAAGCCAAATCAGTAGCGGCAGAACCGAGACGACGTACACCACGGGCTTCGGTCATCGACCACTTCAACAAGCCCATGTAATTGTCGAGCTGTGAGAAATTGGAATAAGGAAAACCCGTTGCCAACAAAGCATCGTGCATATCCACAGTTTTCGAAACGTGAATCTCATCTCCGTTCAGATAGGCCTTGCCTCCTTTCCACGAAAAGAAACACTCGTCGCGGCAAATTTCGTATACTACACCCAGTACCAGTTCATCTCCTTCGAGCAACCCGATACTGACGGCATAAACCGGTACGCCCTGAATGAAGTTGGTGGTACCGTCCAACGGATCGATTACCCAGTTAAAGCGTTCTCCTTTTTTATTGGATGTGCCCTCTTCGGCAATAAAGCCCGACTCGGGAAGCAATGCCGAAAGCGCTTCGATAATCACTTTTTCGGAGGTCTTGTCTACGTAACTCACCAAATCGTGCAAGCCTTTACTTTCGACCTTATCCTGATTGAAATGTTTACGCTCATTGGCTATAAAACCGCCTGCCTTCCGGGCTATTTCGCAAACGGAGAGGCAAAGTTCTTCGTATGATAGATTCATAGATATATTATAAATTTGAGACAAAGTTAGCCATTTGGGCACTAACAAACAACTAAATTTAATGACCGCAAGGTGCAAAATCAAGTTGGATATTACTTTTTTTTTCGACCAATTTGTACATTTGTCGTATTATATACAGAAGCAAACCTCAAAAGATGGAAGAACAATTCATTCACTTGATAATCGAAAAAAGCAAACAGGGCGATGGAAAAGCGTTCAGGCAGCTGGTGGAGCATTATCAATATATGATTTACACTGTCTCTTTCAGGCTTTTATGCAATGAGGAAGATGCGAGGGACATCACGCAGGAGACATTTATCCGAACATGGACAAATCTTGGCGCTTATCAACCCGATAAAAAGTTCAGTACGTGGATTTACAGCATCGCTTCACATTTATGTCTCGACAGACTGAAGGCTTCAAGTAGCAACATGAAAGCTTCGCCAACGGATGACGCGCTGATGCGATTGATGGCTGTCGATGACGTGGAAAAGCAATTGATCAATGATGAACTTTGCAATATCATTCGGTTTCTAACACAAAAGCTCACACCGAAACAACGGCTTGTGTTTACATTGCACGATTTGGAGGGATTAGAATTGAATGAAGTGATCGAGATTACAGGAATGACAAAAGAGAAAATCAAAAGCAATCTCTACCTCGCCCGCCAGTTTATGCGGCAACGGTTAGAAAAATATTGATATATGGAAACAACAAATGAAGATACTAACCGACTGATCATGCGGCTCAGAGAGCAAAAACCGGTCTTACAGAACGCGGATTTATTGACAGATACCATCATGGACACTATTTCATCCCGCAAAAAAAACCGGTTACCTAACTGGCTGTTATGGACACGAATTGTCTCCAGCGCGGCAGCAGCAATTTTTATCTGCTTGCTGGTGTCCCAAAAAACAGATGCAAATGCGGCAGCACAATCGTCTATCTATATGGTTCATAAACCATTGACTATCGAAATCTTACTTAAAAACAAACCCACAAACGAACAAAAATCTTATCTGATTTATTTGCAACAGAATATACACAAGAACAAAAGACTCCAATACATACAATCATTCCTTACTTCTTCCGACAATGAAATCATTTTATAAAGCAGGGATATCTATTATCCTCACAATTATGGTCGTTGCCTGTAAAAATGGAACGCCCAACATGACCACCGGAATAAACGCCGATGGCTCTTGCTACCGCGAGTTTACCGCTCAGGTTAGTTCTCAGTTTCTTACTCAAAGGAAAGAAGGCATAAAAACAAACAGTTTCCCGGTTCATATTGATTCTACCTGGAAAATTGCCTGGAAAATCGGGAACTCCGGTTGGGTTACTCAGTATCCTGTCAAGCAACATATCATCGATTCGGTCTTGAAAACCATCCAATATAAAGACACAGCACGAGTTACCGACTCCCGAATCTTCACCATGCTGCTTCACAAAGACTTTCAGTCTGTTGCCGATATGTCCGCTAAATTCAGGTTTGATACAGCATTTTCATGGCACCGGATGCACATCAAACAATCACTATCCAAAAAGTTCCGGTGGTTTTACACCTATTATACTTACAAAGAGGTTTTTCCGAAGATTGAACATCAATTTACCGTCCCGATCGAAAACTATATGAGCAAAAACGAAGCCAGTTTCTGGTTTACCGGAAAACCGGATCTGCTACAGGGAATGAATGGCATAGAAATCAGGGAATACGCCGGACAGCTCGAAGACAAATACAACGAATGGTTCACATACAATCTCTGGATTAAAGCATACAAGGTGCTGATAAACAACTATGACCGATTTGGCAACATACCCGTATCGAAGCAACGGCTGATAAACCTGCAGGACACAATTTACAATAAGCAAATCAAAGGAAAAGATGATGTGGATATGGAGAAAGCCCTGAATAGTTATTTCAAAACAAAAGCATTCTCACGGCTCTGGGCTTCGGAGAGTTCTCCCATGAAGCAATTTGAAAAAACATTTGCAGATCAAAATCATATCGACCTGTTTATGGAATCGATACACTACAGACTGGTAATGCCGGGAAAAATAACGAAGTCGAACAGTACGATTACTCAGGGAGATACATTATGCTGGAATCTGACGGCTTTCAGAATGGTACCCTCAGATTATGTGATAGAAGCCACCTCTGCAAAAGCCAATATTTGGGCTTTCATCGTTACTGGAGTGATTCTTCTGATATCGATCGGCAGTTATTTCTGGCGACCGCGCCGAAGAAACAGATAACGATTTCGTTACAAAAAGAGCAAAGCCCGTAAAACCGTTCTTAAAACGATTTTACGGGCTTTTGCGCTATAGTAATCCTGTGGTTATTTCGACATTGCGGCGATGCTCTCTTTCAGCGAAGCGATTTTGCTTTCGGCATCGGCCAATTTTTTACGTTCGTTAGCCACAACTTCGGGTTTGGCGTTGGCCACGAATTTCTCATTGCTCAGTTTTTTGTTCACAGAAACAAGGAAGCCTTCGAGGTAGGCGATCTCCTCCTGTTGCTTTTTAAGTTCGGCTTCCACGTCGATAAGAGAACCGAGCGGTACTGCATATTCGGTAGTGCCAACCATAAAGGATCCAGCTCCGGCAACTTTTTCGGTAACGGTTTCCACAGCCGAAAGATTAGCCATTTTTTCTACTACCGACTGCAAAGCCAATGCTTCTTTTCCAACCACCTGCAAGGCCAGTTGTTCTTTGTTCGGAATATTCTTTTCGAGACGGATAGTACGAATACCCGCAATAATTTCTTTAGTTTGTTCGAACTGTGCCAGCAATGCCTCATCGATTGCACCGGCTTTCGGCATAGCACTAACCATGATACTGTCGTTTTCGGCGCGTTCACCGAGGGCATGATAGAGTTCTTCGGTGATAAACGGCATAAACGGATGGAGCATCTTCAGCAGTTTTTCGAAGAAACCGATGGTAGCATCCAGTGTCGCTTTGTCGATCGGTTGCTGGTAAGCCGGTTTGATCAGCTCAAGATACCAAGCCGAGAATTCATCCCAGAAAAGTTTGTAAACCGCCATCAGGGCTTCGCTGATACGATATTTGCCAAACAGATCGTCTACTTCTTCAATAGTTTGGCTCAATTTTGCATCGAACCATTTGATAGCGATTTGCGACGATTCGGGTTGTGCAATATCAGCAACCTCCCACCCTTTTACAAGGCGGAGAGCATTCCAAATTTTGTTATTGAAATTACGACCTTGTTCGCAGAGCGATTCGTCGAACAACACGTCGTTACCGGCAGGCGCTGCCAGCATCATACCCATACGCACGCCGTCGGCACCGAACTGTTCGATCAGGTTCAACGGCTCGGGGGAGTTACCCAGTGATTTCGACATCTTGCGGCCTTGCTTGTCACGAACGATACCGGTGAGGTAAACGTTGTTAAAACAAGACTTCTGACGATATTCGTAACCCGAAATAATCATACGGGCCACCCAGAAGAACAAAATATCAGGACCGGTAACCAGGTCGCTGGTAGGATAATAGTAATTTACATCTTCGTTTTCAGGGTGATTGATGCCGTCGAAAACAGATATCGGCCACAACCACGACGAGAACCAGGTATCGAGTACATCCTCATCCTGACGCAGTTCGTCAATAGTCAACGGATAGTCCACCTTGGCCAATGCATTTTGATAAGCCTCTTCTTTGGTTTCGCCAACCACTACCCCACCCTTCGGAAGGAAATAGGCCGGGATGCGATGTCCCCACCACAACTGACGTGAGATACACCAGTCCTTCACGTTCTCCATCCAGTGACGGTAGGTATTTTTGAATTTTGGGGGAACCAGTTTTATTTCGTCGCTCATCACCGCTTCGAGAGCCGGTTTTGAGAGTTGTTCCATCTTCAGGAACCACTGCATGGAGAGCTTCGGTTCGATGGGCACGTTGGTACGTTCGGAGAAACCCACCTTGTTGGTGTAATCTTCCACCTTTTCGAGCAGACCGGCATCGGCCAGGTCTTTCTCGATTTGCTTGCGGACATCGAAACGATCCATGCCGACATACAAACCGGCAGCTTCGCTCAATGTTCCGTTATCGTTGAAAATATCAATAGAGGGCAAATTGTATTTTTCGCCCAGCATGTAATCGTTCACGTCGTGAGCCGGAGTCACCTTCAGGCAACCGGTACCGAACTCGATGTCCACGTAGTCGTCTTCAATCACCGGAATAGCACGGTTCACCAAAGGAACAATCACCTTTTTGCCTTTCAGGTGCGCGTTCTTCGGGTCGTTCGGATTGATACACATGGCGGTATCGCCCATGATGGTTTCGGGGCGGGTGGTTGCCACAACGGCATAACCTTCTTCGCCCTCGATTTTATAGCGCAGGTAATACAATTTCCCGTTTTGCTCCTTGTAGATCACCTCTTCGTCGGAAAGAGCGGTCAGCGCCTTCGGATCCCAATTGACCATGCGCACACCGCGGTAGATCAATCCTTTGTTGTAAAGATCGACAAATACCTTGATAACGCTTTCGGAACGGGCTTCGTCCATGGTGAAGCAGGTACGATCCCAATCGCAGGAGGCACCGAGCTTCTTCAACTGTTCCAGAATGATGCCGCCGTGTTTGCGGGTCCATTCCCAGGCATGTTCCAGAAACTCATCGCGGGAGAGGTCGGTCTTTTTAATCCCTTCGGCAGCAAGTTTTCCCACCACCTTGGCTTCGGTAGCAATAGAAGCATGGTCGGTTCCCGGCACCCAGCAGGCGTTCTTGCCCAGCATACGGGCACGACGCACCAAAATATCCTGAATAGTATTGTTGAGCATGTGGCCCATATGCAACACACCGGTTACGTTGGGAGGAGGGATGACGATTGTATAAGGTTCCCGTCCGTCGGGTTTCGATTTGAAAAATCCGTTATCCAGCCAATACTGGTACCATTTCGATTCTACTTCGGAGGGGTTGTATTTACTTGCTAATTCCATAAAAGTTAAGCGATTATTAGTGAACAAGATAACCTTTCGGTTTTGACCTGCAAAATTACAAAAAATATCCGAGGAAATTGGAAGATTTGAGGATTTGAAAATGTGGCGATTTGTGGATGTCTATTGGAATAAAAGACAAATGGCATTCAGCAAATTAACCATAATTCATAAAGAAACCTTAGCAAACATGCCCGTTGAAAATTCCAACAGGAAACTTATGTTTTATATTAAAAAAAGTTTTTATATTTACCGTCATATAACTTATGATGCATATACAGAATATAATTTGCACGCAAAAGCCACAACAAATTGATTATTTTATATTTAACCCAGAATATATCATCACAAATAAGTTAGGAATATACGAATGTTCGTATATAAAACGTTAGCGGCAAGGCAATGAAAGCTCCTACAACTTAAACTGACAGTATGAACCAAACAAAAGACATAAAAATAAAGCAACCAATATTAATATTGGCTCTTGCTTTTTCTATGAGCATTTTGAACGGACAAAGCAAAGCTATAGATTCCGCAAAGACTACCCAGACAACTATTGTTAACCAAAACAATAAGCTTTCACAAACATTAGATTCTTTACAACATCAAAACGACAAGCTAAAAAAAGAGATTGAAAATCAGACATTCAAGATTGATACGCTCGTTCAACAACAGAACAATTCTGAGTACCATTACTTCAGAGACTTTATAAATCCGATAATTTTATCAGTTATTGCAGGTATAATCTTTTGGCTCATATTTTCATTTTTCCCAGAACACAAACGTCTAAAAAAGTTACGACCGAAATTAGATTTAGACATCTATCAAGCATATATGAATCTTTTTTTTCTACTTGATTTGGTTATGAGACCTAACAGCCATTCACCATCTAACTATCAACAAAAAATTAAAGGCAATAAACTTACCCAAGACGATTTGGAATTAGGACTTCAGGATAAATGTTTGAATGAAACTTATCTCTATGACAGCCATGTAAGTAAGGTACTAATGCCAATTGGTAAGAGTTTGTTTGACAGAGCCTCTGAAATTGATTTGAACATAGAAAACCTCTATAGTTTTAGCAATTACTTAACCGCAGATGAAATTTTACTTTTGGAAAAGATACGAAAGAAATTAAAAGTTTATGACCTGAACAATTACAGTAAAAGTGCGATTTCCCTAATCAGTGGCATGGAATTAAAACCTGTCAACCCAAGTTTGTCCTACATGTCACAAAATCTCTATGAACTCTATCTGCTCTTTATCCAATTACAAAAACTCGTTTATAACAACTCTTATTCCGACCGTGATATTTTCATAAGTGAAGTTCAACATTATTATTATTCTGACCAATTTGCAAAGTGCAAAAAAGCTGCAAGCGGAGGGATTTTAAAATATCCGAAGGACAAAAACTTTCTAGAGTTTTACTCATTCATGTCGGAGTATAAATTAGGAAAGACGGAATCAGCATATTTAATGCTTGCAAATCTTCTTAAAGACAAACCACATTTAGTATCAAGCCGAGGTTTCTTAAGCGATTTTATTGATGACAAGAGAGTAAGCTCCTTAATTGAAGAACTTTATTCAGAAAAAGAAGTTTTCGAATTAAAGGACGTTCTCAACAGAGAAAAACTTAACGGGAAAAACTACATTGAAAAAGCAAATAAATTAAAGAAATACTACGCTGATAAAATCGAAGCAACCACGACAAAAAAATAAATTATGACAGCAAAGTAACCACGACTCCCGCGCGATTGCATCGCGTGGGCAAAACATGCGGTAGAGCAGGCTATAAACAGAAGAAAAGGATATTCAATGAGCTGCGATTGCAATTTTGATACGGCTAAAGATAAAGCAGCTTTTGTATGGCCACACGATGCAATCGTGCCCCTGATGGCGCAAGCATGCCAGATATTCGTTCAAGCTTAACGAAGTGTAGCTTGGACGCAGAATAAAATCAGTTTGTAACTGATTACGGTTACAAACCGCTCTGGTTTCCAGTCCAAGTTACGGCTATCGCCTAAACTTGAACTAAATAACGGGCAAACTTAGAAGAAAAGGGGCAAATACAATAATTTTCAAAACGAATTCATATATATAATGAAACGAATTCAATTATCGATAGTATTCACGCTATTAATGACTTTATTAATGGCAAGTAATAATGCTAATAATTCTTCAAAATCAGAGGACTTAACAACCCATTCAACAATAATTAAAGAAACAAATGGACTTAAACAGTTGTATGTAAACAATGAACCATTTCTAATTCTTGGTGGTGAGTTATTAAATTCTTCTGCCTCAAGCATTGAGCACATGCAAGATAGTTGGTCACATGTTCGATCACTCAATGTGAATACGGTTTTTCTACCTATAAACTGGCAGCAATTTGAACCCAAAGAAGGTACTTTTGATTACTCACTTATCGATAGCCACATAAAAAGTGCCTATGATAATAACTTGAAACTTGTTATTCTATGGTTTGGGAGTTGGAAAAATGGCGAGTCCAATTATACCCCTGATTGGGTTAAAACCGATATGAAACGTTTCCCTCGCATGCTTTTTAAAGACGGGAGAATTTCTACCACCATTTCCAACATGAATAGAAATTGTTTAAATGCCGATTTGAAGGCTTATAAAAAATTAATGGAACGAATTGCTCAGGTTGATAAGCATGGGACTGTGTTAATGATGCAAATTGAAAACGAGGTTGGTTTATTAGGCGGCACAAGGGATTTTTCACCTGAGGCTACTAAACTATTTGAACAACAAGTTCCCGATGAATTAATTAAATACATCAGCAGTAATCTTACTAAATTAAAACCCAACATCCGTGAGCCTTATTTGGCTAATGGCTCAAAAACCCAAGGTACATGGGAAGAGGTTTTTGGAAAATCGCCAACTACCGATGAAATCTTTATGGCATGGAATTACTCCAACTATGTAAATGAACTTGCAAAGGCAGGTAAGGCTATTTATAATCTACCAACATTCGTAAATGCCTGGGATGCCTCGGGAGGTAATCTCATCGCGGGTGTTTGGCCCAGTGGAGGACCAAATTACCTGATGATTGATATTTGGCAAGCTGGTGCTCCTGATATCGATATTCTTGCTAACGATAATTACTCACCAACATTCGGAATATCTGCGGCAAATTTTGTACACAACAAAAACCCTTTGCTTTTACCTGAAGCCTGTGCCATTTGGATGAACGATACAATAAGTGCTGCTCCAAAAGCATTTTTTTGTTTTGGGCATTTCAAAGCAATGGGTTTTTCGCCATTTGGTATCGATCATCATACTTACCACAGCAACCATTCAATAAAGAAAGCTTATAAAGTACTTGATATGCTGAGGCCATTAATTACCAAGGCCCAGGTTGAAGATAGAATAAACGGTTTTATGGAAGGCGATAAAGCATCACCAGCATCTTTTCAAATAGGAGACTTTATTTTTAAGCCTGACTACAACTTACAAAAGAATTCACTTATAAAAGGATATGGGTTGATCATTCAGCTATCTGAAGATGAATTTATTGTATCCGGAAATGCGTGTCATGTTGGGTATCAGTCTGCTGATTCCAGCAAACCAAATGCTCAACTCCTTTCAGTTGAAGAAGGAAAATTTGTTAATGGAAAATGGGTAAAAAAGAGGACTATAAATGGTGATGAGTTTGGAATAAAACTACCACCAAATCCGTATAATATAGCTTCTGATGTTTATCTTGATGATGTCAGCGTACTTAAAATCAAACTTTTCAACTATTAAAAGAATATGAGTATCGGATATATTGCCTAATAACGTTTCATTCTGCCTGAATTGCAAATCGACGTAGTCAAAGGCATTATTTTCATAACCGTATGCCAATGGCGTACGGGGTAGAACTCCAGTCTTCCATGCCTGAAGGGCATTACCCGTCCCGTCGGAATCGAAGATCAGCGAAGCTAATTGCAATCCGACGACGGAATGAAGCATAGGGATCTGAGATCCCGCATAAAAGAAATTCAACAGAGACGTTTATGAAAATTCAACACAGGATAAACGGGCAAGTTTACTTTGTTACCACAACCGTCGTTGATTGGATCGATCTGTTTACCCGTCCGGTATATAAGCATGTTGTACTGGAATCTTTGAACTACTGCATACAAAACAAAGGAATAGAGATATATGCCTGGGTATTAATGACGAATCATCTGCATTTGCTGGTTGGAATAACCGGAGAGAACTCCGTGTCTGACATCATGCGAGACTTCAAAAAATACACCAGTAAGAAACTGATCGACACTTTGCGACACGAAGTAACAGAAAGCCGCAGAGAATGGATGCTTGACAGATTTGAGTTTAGTGGTCGCAACGATAAAAAGATAAAGAATTTCAGATTCTGGCAGGAAGGCACAGACATCCAGGAGGTTTTCTTAAACGATTATTTCGAACAAAAGATGGAGTATATACACAACAATCCCGTGAAGGCAGAAATCGTAAACTTACCTCATGAATATCGGTATAGTTCGGCGATAGATTACGCCGGTGGAAAAGGATTGCTGCCCGTGGTGGTGGTGTAAGTCAATCGGACTGTAATGAGCTCGCTGATTTTCGATTTTCTATGCTCCAAGCTTCGTCGGATTACAAATCCTAATACTCTTTGCCGTCGTCGGATTGCAATTAGCTTCGCTGATCTTCGATTCCGACGGGACAGGAAAATCGTCTTCCTGACGTCAGGAAAATGATCCTGTCCCATCAAATTACAATTAAAAAATAACGATAGCTAAATCTGACGGGACAGGATAATATCGCTTAGACATCAGAGCTACGCTCCTCCGAACCCAACATCTTGACTTTACTACCAAGACCACAGGACTAACGTCCCTGAATCTGACTGAAAATCATCACTTAAACTCTTCCGCCTTCTTCCCGGCGTAAATCTTTTCGATATCAGATGCTTTGAAGGCGGCTTTAGTACGAGAAAGCTCCGGAATATTGTACGAATAGAGAATTTCGTCGTAGTGCGACGGGTGTTTTTGCGGCAGCACAAAAGGCTTGCTGGCTTTGCCGTTTTTATCCACGTAGGCAAAATAGGGCTTTCCGTACTGCCCATTATCGCGCTTACTGGCAAAGACAAACCAGCGACTGTTGGACGACCAGCTGTGATAGGTATCCGAACGATTGGAGTTGACCACGACAAGCGGATCGACGGCTCCTGTTTGGAGGTTTATCATCTGCAGGTCGGTTTCGCGGTGCCAGATGGGAAAAGTACCGTAATCGGCCACCGTGTAGAGAATGTATTTACCGTCGGGCGAAACACGGGGAAAGCAGACCGATTTGCCGGTCGTTCGGGCATTCCAAAGCGTATCTACCTTTACCCCGAACTGTCGTTTTACAGGATCGAAGGCGATGCGACACAGACTGTACTTCAGTTTTTTCACCTCACCGGGTAAGGGAACGCTTTTTGCGGAACAGAAATAAATGGACTTGCCATCGGCTGAGAAAACAGGAAAGGTTTCAAACACGTTCGGGTCGGAAATAAGGGGCGAAGTCAACATGCGATTATCGTCAAAATCGGCCACCACCAGATCCGAAGCCGTGTCGTACACTTCCATCCGCTTGTTGCCAAGAGAGTGAAACTCGGGAATGATGATATTGGTAGAGAAAACCCCGTAACGCCCCGAAGGATGGAAGCCGCCATACACCGCCGAAGAAATCATGCCGTCGGTTTTCAGCTTCAGTTTTCGCATTTTACCGTCGCGGTTCAGGATGGTTCCCCCGTCTTTGCCCCGCAGGTGAAACATTGAAAGATCGCCCTTTTGATTGCCATAGATATGGCAGTTCATGCACGAGTTCCCCAACTGGTTGTTGTCGGCCAGTATCCGTTCGTCAAAATTCTCGACATTACGTTCGCAAATACGGATATCGCTCCACACTTCGTAACCCGGTTCTATCAGGCGGTAACTCAGGTAACTATCGAGCTTCTCTTTTGCCACCTCCCATTCAAAAGGCTTGTAGGCGATCCATTGTCCGTTCACTCTGGCCGTAACCCGCACCGTCATTTTCTTACCAACCTCCTTTTCGAGCAATCGTTTCCAGGCGTTTTCCGAAAAGCATATCTCTTTTGAGCCATACACCGTCATACTGTCCGACTGTCCTGTCACTTTCACCTCCACGGCATCGGCATCGTTCCTCAACAAGAAATTGAGTGGCGCAATATTACACGGAATAGTCACATTGGCGTAGTCGGGATAGATTGGAGGCAAATTATCTGAGTGTGTTACATCCTTTGGTTTGGGCGTACAGGATGCCAACAGGCCAACACAACACAGGGCAGTGTATATAAAACGGATCATTTTCATGGTTATTTAAAGGTTGCGAAGTGATAATAAAACCAGTATGTTTTCCCGAATTGACTCACCAGATATGCCCTGCCGAGATAATTCTTTTCGTAGAGATTCGTATAGTTTGTAAAATCAGAGAAAAATTCCGGCGCAATCATGTATTTCTTCACTTCTTCGGCAGGTGTCTTGCGTTGCGCCAGCGCGATGAGCAGCGCCTGAGCATAGACAGATTCGGCAGGTTCGTTCCCGGACAATTTGTATTTGTTGTAATCGGACAGGAAACCGTCGATGTCTTTTGCCAGCATATCGTAGCACAAAAGGTAATCCATCGCCAGTTTATTATCCTTGTTGCTGTCGAGCAAAAGCCGCAACGAAACTGCCGGATTGACGGCATCGCGCAAAGTATCCGTTTTTGCCACAAAAGAACGTTTTTTCTCCAACCAGGCTTTGATGGCAGGGCTTTCCCTACCAGGTACGCGTACATCTGCCCACGATTTATACAACCATGTTTTTTGCAACATTCCCAGATATTTCATTACGGCAGTGGTATCGCCATTCACCATGTTGATTTCGGCCAGACGCTTCACCATGCGTGCACTCCGGTGGTCGGCCGAAAATATCATACCCAACAAAGCTGAGTGTTCCGCCATGGTCATATCGCCCAACTGAAACCAGGCTTCGTTGCTGCTCCAGATTGCCAACGGCGACATTTTGGGATTGAGCGGCAGCAATAAACCCAAGGGTCCGGGCTGAGGCTGACTCAACAGTTTATCCGGCAAATCACCCCTCATACCATGAGAAAGATTGTAAAAATAGGCTCCCAATCCCGACTTCTGATAATTATTTTCGGTCAACACGGCTACTTTGTTCCACTGACCCGAAGCGCTCAGTACATCCAGTTTCAACAGTTTCTCTATCATAAAATCGGGCTGGCTCCAGAATTTATTGGTCGGAATCAGAAATGCCTGTTTCACGGTTAAATAGTAAGACTGACGCAATGCGAAAGGAGTAACCAACGCAATAACAAGACAAACTGACGCCGACAGATAACGACGAGAACCCAATTCATACAGCAAAACAAAGATCAATAGCGCCCAGATACCATAACCAAACATCCAGTAAGCCAGTACCGCCAGCACCACTCCCGCAAGATAACGAAAACGGGACGGAGTGTGCGCAAAAAGAAGAAACAGGGTGAGCCCACCGACAAGCGCAATGGTGGACGACAACCGGTAGTCGATATCACAGTTACGAAGGGCTTCCCACGTCATCACACACAATGAGAGCATAATACGCAACCAGAACCACATGTTTTTGCTCTTCGGTTCGTTTTTCATCCATGCTGACAAGACTTTACCCATCGCCAGATAAAGCAGCAGCCCCAAAGTTAGCAGCAACACTACCAATAGCAATGATCCGCCAACTTCAAAATAAAAAAACTGAGTAAGAAAGTCACCGGCAAGAGATGCCAGCCATGCAGGATGATGAAAATAGGAGCAAAGGTATTCCTGCGAATACAGAAAAAGCTGCAGATCGAGCCTGTGAACCAAATGGTATTTGTAGAAGAACTGAAAAAACACAAAGCAGGCTACAGTCCATAGCGCAACCATAGAGATGGCAATAATTCGGTGTTTTGACTTCATGGTAATTAATATTGAAACGCAGGCTCAGCCGCCTGATATCTATCATTGGCATTGGCAAATGTACAATAAAAATTATTCCTCCATTAATACTTTTTTAGCTACAAATGATACCGATTTCTTTTTGTGATGCCTTTTTCGCATCTGAAGCTGTTTCATTTACAAAGTAATGTTCGCTCTTTTTTCCAATTTTCAAAAGCAGTTGAAATCCTATTTGGAAACCAGAACCCCTTTGCACATTACAAACTACTCACTACATTTGCATTTCGGAATGATCGCGGAATACCAACATACGATAAACCTATACCGGTCACCTCAAATGCACAATATGGCAACGCGTTTTTACTCTTGGCTCACACGACGTTATCCTCAAAATTATATTTTCAGGAAACCGTATGTCGGGTCATGTATCTTTATGGCGCTTTGTTTCACGTTTACGCTCATCTACAAACCGGTACAACAGCACTACGCTCCGCTTGTAAGTTACGCGTTTTCTATTCTTGTGTATAGCATCGCGTCTGCGATTCCCATTATCTTGTGCGCCAAACTTCTGCGCAAGATTCCTTACTTTTCCAACACAGAAGAGTGGACATTCCTGAAAGAGATCATGGCCGTTACGTTGACGCTGATCGCATTAGGCATAGCCGCCTATTTCATCGCATTTGCCGTAGAGCCTCCGGCTCCACGATGGAATTGGTTCACATTTTTCGATTCGTGCATCAATGCTTTTCTGATTGGGATTATCCCTTTCGGGGTTTTTACCGCCACCAATTTTCGTTATCTGTTTGGATCGCCGGTAGCCGAAGCGTTTTTCAACCCATCGGAAGCAGAGCCCAATGAGAAACTGATTCAGATAGATTCTACCCTCAAAAAAGAGGAACTGAGTTTTTACCCCAGCCAGTTTATCTATGCCCTTTCCGACGGCAATTATGTTATCTTCTTTCTGGAAATCGACAACCGGATTCAAAAAAAGAGCATCCGCAACTCCATCAGTAACATTGAGCAGCAGCTCTCCTGCATTCCTCATTTCATGCGTACACACCGCGCTTTTATTGTCAATCTGGAAAAAGCCCGTTCTAAAAAAGGGAATTCGCTGGGATATCAGTTGAGACTTTCTGGCACAGATACCGAAATACCCGTATCGCGCCAAAACACCGGACGTTTCAACCATCTTATGCAAACGATTCACTGAACCGTTCGTCACAAAAGCTTGCCATTCGTCCCACATTTTCGATACATCCTTACCATTTATCACAAAAGCAGTCATTGTATCCCACTAATTTGTAGGCTCAGTCAACACACTCTTCCTTTGCAGACTCAAACATCAAAACAAAGTTGCAATGAACGGATTTTGGCTTCAAAAACGGACTATCAAGTGGTTATTTTCAGGTATGATTATCGCGAGCATTTCAGGGCTGTCGGCTCAGAACAAACAATCGATCGGCGGAAAAATAATCGACCGGACGACACAAGAGGTTATCGGATACGCAAACATACGACTATTCAAAGCGTCGGACTCTACATTAGTAGGCGGAGCCGCTAGCGACAACCACGGCTCCTTCTCCATTCAACCGGTAGCACGGGGAGCGTACCGGCTGCGGATATCGTGCATCGGGTACGAAGAGGCTACGAAATCCATCGTAGTCGATAGAGAGAAAGCCGACGCGGGCACCATTTATCTGCAAGGAAAATCGGTAACGATGCGCGAAGCGGTGGTAGTGGCCGAACGCGCAAAGGCAAAATCGGAGAGAGACAAAACTACCTTTTTTATCTCGAAGAAAATGACCGATGTATCCAATACCGGCACCGATCTGCTAAAACTGATCCCCGGCATTCAGATTGACTTCATGCAAAACGTCTCGCTGGAGGGTAGCAGCAACATCCTGATTTTGGTGAACGGGAAAGAGCGCGACCGGAGCTTTATCAGTCAACTCAACCCCAAAGAGATCGACAAAATAGAAGTTATCAGTAGCCCGCCAGCCAACTACGACGGCAATGTGACGGGCGTTATCAACGTGGTATTGAAGAAAGAGCATAATGCGGGCATCAGCGGACAAATCAACGCCGAAATTCCGACTTCCGGCTCTGCCGTTTACATTTTCCCAAACTACAATCTAAGCCTCGGATGGCAAAAACTGACGCTTTTTACATCGTACAACGGAGAGATGAGTTATTTCGACATGCACGAAAGCACCTACCGGAAAACATGGAATAACACAGGTACAACCGAACTGTTTTCGGACCAGTATGTAAAACAGAGAAACTGGTCGCACCGTTTTCATTATGGTTTCGACTATACCTTCGACACGCGGAATCAGCTCAGCTTTTACGGATTTTACAACCCCTACTCCAACGGACACAACGGCACAGCTGTTTCTCGCGTAAGCGGAGTACAAAACCGGCAATGGGAAGCCATTAAAAAGGACAGGGACAAAAACAACCGCAACTACTATTCGCTATTTTACAACCATCGATTCAACGCAAACGGGCACGAACTATCGATCGAGATGAGCAACTACCATTTGAATGCCGAAAACAGCACCGAATACCGAAGCGTTTCGGAGAAGAACATTTTTGCCACCAACACGGTAAAACCACGCCAAAATGCATTCAGTCTAAAAGCCGACTACACACGCCCTCTGACGGCAGCAGTTAGTCTGGCAGCCGGAATCAAAACAAAGCTACAGACACTGACAGACCGGAACACAACCAATTTCCGATATAACGAAAACAGCTATGCGGCCTACGGTTCCCTGTCGTACAAACAGACAAAGTTCGACGCAAGCCTCGGGCTGCGTGCCGAACAATCGGAATCGACGCTAAAAAACAGTTTCAACACCCATCTGTTCGCCTTCTCACCATCGGTCAACATTCGGTTACAGCTCTCCGACAAGCAAAATATCCGCTTTTCGTTCAGCCGCTCCATAGCACGACCGAATCTTTACCAGCTGAACCCGGCAGTATCAACCGACGACCCGTTTACCATCCGCAAAGGGAATCCGACGCTGAAGCCGGAATTTCGCACAGCTCTTTTCATGGAACATTCCGTCCGGTTTGCCTCCAACTATTTTGCCACCCGACTATTTTACAACAAAACAACGGATGCCATTAACAAACTGACCTTTGTCAACGACACCAACGCTTTTGAAACAAAAACCTATAATTTGGGAACTATCCACCAATACGGCATACAACTGTCCGGTTCGTTCAAACTGGGCATCGCCACCCTGAATCCGTATGTTCGCCTGTACGGCCTGCATGAAATAGGCAACAGTACGGCACAACAATACGCGGTGAAGAACAAACGCACAACGGGAATAGAGTCGGGCCTGTCGGCCATCGTATCGGTTACCAACACGCTGGCACTATCGATTTCGGCGCAATATGCCACGCCGTTACAAGCCATCCAGAGTAATACGTTTTGCGACGCACTCTATTTCGTCTCTCTGGACAAAACAGTCAATCAAAACATGAAGATAGGAGTAGTCAGCGGGCTTCCATTCGCGCGAAAATTTACATACGCGGGATCGGATACTGATGGCAGCAATTTCATCAGTCGCTATAAAGGAAATCTACTTATGCCTACGGTGCCACTCTGGTTACGGGTGAGCTACCAGTTCCATTCGGGCAAAAAAAGCAACCAGATAAAAAGAGAAACCGAAGAGCCGGAAAATTTACCCAAAAGAGGATTTTAATCCGGGCTCAACTCTCAATCATTGCGGATGTTTCTCCAACCACTTAGGATATGTATCAAGCACCTTCTGAGGCGCGTAAGTGTACCAACCGTATCCCACCCGACGCTCGCGACTCACGTCCGAAAGCTTGTAAAGAAACTTGCTGTTACGATCGCAGAAAAGCGGACGATGCGTTTCGAGTTCGTAGTAACGGGTCCAGATCACAGGAGCCAGTGAATCTTCGACCACAACACGGTCGGTGGTCAGAGTATGATAAATTGATTTTTCGGGAGGAGCCTGCACTGTTTTTACACGAATGCCCTGAATTTCGGAAGCTTTGAACCATTCGACCGCACTCTTGATGGAGTTAATAATTGCCGGAGACGGTTTGTCAAGGGTCATGAGGAATAATACAATTTCAGCGCTTTCTCCGTTGCAAATACTGGGCGGTTCAAAAGCACGTGCCCAAGCCGGAGACAGGTCTGTATTATCATGTTGCTGACACCATGCTGTAAGCACGCCCATATCCACGATCTGACATTTGAGAATACAATCAAGTCCCTTCTCAAAAGAGTGTTTAACCTGCTGACGAACTTTATTATCCAGAAAGGCGAAATCAGGATTTCCGTCTACAATTTTCTTAAACAAATTCATCACACCGATATATGCTCCGTCATTGAACGTGATATAACGGCTGTAACGACCCTGTTCGATAGGAAAATACTGAGGCCATCCACCATTGGGATACTGAGCAGCAATGAGGAACTCAATTCCTTTAACGGCGCCCTTTCTGTATCGCTCATCCTTCAACAGACTGTAAGCCTGCGCCAGATAATCGACATGGGTATAGGAAGTTGAATTATCAATGGTAGTATGCAGGATGTTTTTCGTACGAACGAGACTGTCTTTCTGCCCGGGTGTAAGAATGGCCTGCATGTCGTAATTCTTAGGCCAGCCTCCGTTGTTACGTTGATAAAGCAAAATATTATCGGCAATCTCTTTCACCTGCGACTCTTCATACCGCGGCTGGTCTTTTTTCGGCTGGATAATATTACCCTTATCGGCAATGCCATACCAATGACGGGTACTATCGCCGAACGGTTCGGTGGAAATTGTTCCCGGTTCCGTTTTTGAACCCTTCTTTTGAGCCAAAAGAGGCATTGCTGTGAGTGTGGCCAACGAGAGACACAACACCACCAAGCGCTGATAATAAATTGCTTTCAAAACAAAAATGGTCTTTTGGTTAGTAAAATATTGAATTTGCTCCTTAAAATCATCTCTATAAATGGTATCGGAGCAAAACCAATATATTTTACTTCCTGAATACCATATCCACCCGTCCGATTTGAGCTCCGGTTTTACCTGCCTGAATAATTTGCACCAGCTTTCCATCGGCATTCGGCACCTGCTTATTGATGACCAAATGCGAATGTCCACTGCAAATCAAATCGATACAATGCGAATTCTTTGCTATCGTCCAATCGGAGAATTTAGCATTTTCAGCAACGCCAAGATGCGAAATACAGATTACCACATCGCATTTTTCCTGGTTTTTCAGTTTTTCGGCAACTACATTTGCAGTTTCTTCGGGATTGTGCCAGGTGATTCCTTTGAAATTATAATCAGCAATAAGATTCGTCGGACTGATCCCCAAACCGAAAATGCCGATTTTCAGGCCACCCCGTTTGATGACGACATACGGTTTCACCAAACCTTCAAGAGCTGTACCTTTTACATCGTAATTGGCACAAACAATCGGAAATTTTGCCTTGGACAAATGTTTTGCAAGACTGTCAAGTCCATTATCAAATTCATGATTTCCAAGGGTTACAGCATCATATTTCATCGTATTCATGCCCAACACCTCCACATCACCCTTGAAAAAATTGAAAAAAATTGTCCCTTGCGAAAAATCACCATCGTCGACCAGCACCACACACTTGTGATTGGCTCTTACCGTATCAATGATTCCCAACCGCCGGGCATATCCGCCGGTTCCGTCATCACCGGGTAAAACCTGACTGTGCGTATCGTTTGTGGTCAGCACCACTAACGATTTCTGCACCGAACATGAAGCCAGAATAAAGGCCATCACGCAAACTATTAAAACACTACTTTTCTTCATAGATCCTCCCGTCTAAAGTTGCGTGAATATGATTGCCCTTTGCCGTCTCCTGCTTCACCCAATCAAGAATGACCGACCGTAAAGAAACCGTAAAGAATTCTGCGGAAGACGCTTTCGTCAGTTCCTGATAAAAATCGTTACCCTTAGCTATATAGTCGTTGGCAACAACCCTGTATGTTTTGTTTGTATCCAAAGGTGCACCGACAATCGTCACATTGACCGCTTTCCGGTTATTAATTCCGAAACGAATTCCGGCCACAGGACCACCGTGATGTGCAGCAATACTATCGGCCAAAGCCTGCACCCGGTCTCCTTTGAGATCGAGAACCACCAATGCATTTTCAAAAGGCATCAGTTCGTAAATGTGAGCTACTTTGATATCGCCTTTACGAATCGGCTTGCGTAAACCACCGGGATTTGTAACCGCAAAATCAACTCTGCCTGTAGAATGCTTCTGTGCATAAGACAACATCACATCTGCAAAGAAGTTACCCAAAAGGCTTTCCGGACGACCGGGAGTCAAATCCTGACCAGTATACCCTATTGCCTCATCAGCAGTTTTGACGGCAATATCCGCATAAGGTTTAACAGCTCTTACCATACCCTGATCCTGAATGGCATCTGCATTCTGATCGACCGGGATATGAGTGGCTCGCAGCTGCACAAGCTTTGTTTGGCCGCAACCGAGCACCAACAAGGCACAAGCCAGCAAACCAGCGTTTATAAATTTCCGCATAAGAATGATTTCAAAATTTCACTGTGTACTGAAGTACTGTAAACTGAATACTACATTACTGTTTTTCCGGTTTTGCACGCATCGAATCGTAAGCAAGATATCCGATAATAGCGCCGTACATCACCAAACCGAGCCATTGAGCGCCAACACTTTCCACCCAGGCTTCGTTCGTCAGGTTGATACCACCGAAACGCAAGGCCGCGCTTACTACTCCCATCAGAGCACCACCGGCAATAAATCCGGATGCAAGCAATGTTCCTTTTTCAAGACGGGCTTTATTTACAGCTTCTTCTTTTGAACGGGTAGAAACATACCAGGCAATCAAGCCACCTACCAACAGAGGCGCGTTAAGTTCCATCGGAATAAACATCCCCAAAGCAAAAGCCAACGCCGGGATTTTAAACATTGTCAACACAATAGCGATTAAAGCTCCAATGCCGTACAAAATCCACGGAGCACCGGTGCCAGACATCAACGGTTCAATTACGGCTGCCATTGCATTGGCCTGAGGAGCTACCAGTGCATTCGGCCCGGTAAAACCGTATGTTTTATTCAATATCATCATCACCACACCCACGGTTGCCGCAGAAACAATTGTTCCTAGGAACTTCCAGCCCTCTTGCTTGGCTGGTGTACTACCCAGCCAGTAACCAATTTTCAGGTCGGTAATAAAGCCTCCGGCCATTGACAGTGCCGTACAGACCACGCCTCCCATAATCAGGGCAGCCACCATTCCGGCTGTTCCTTTCAATCCGACAGCCACCATCACTACAGAAGCAAGGATAAGCGTCATCAGCGTCATTCCGGAAACAGGATTCGTTCCTACAATAGCAATAGCATTTGCAGCCACCGTTGTAAAGAGGAACGCAATGATCGCTATCACGGCAAGTCCCACCAATGCGTAGAAAAGATTATGAACCACTCCAAAAAAGAAGAATGCAAAAATGGCAATCAGGGCGACAATCACGCCAAAACCAAGAATCTTCATCGACAAATCGCGTTGTGTGCGCAAAACAGACGACTTTTCTTCTGCAGTTTTGCCACCACCGATTTCTTTAGCCGCCAATCCGACAGCTCCACGAATAATTTCCCAGGAACGGATAATTCCGATAATCCCGGCCATAGCAATGCCACCAATACCAATATGACGGGCAAATGTTTTGAATACCTGCTCAGCAGTCATACCGTCCACACCACCCGGAACCGGTGTATAGGTCGGAGTGAGCCACTGCAAGTTAGTATCACCCAACAAAGGCAAGAGCGGTACGATCACAAACCATACCAACGCAGAACCGGCACAAATAATAGCGGCATAACGTAAACCGACGATATATCCGAGGCCTAAAACCGCAGCACCGACATTCAGGTTAAATACCAGTTTTATTTTTTGAGCCACCACATCGCCAAAAGGAATAGCACGTGTCGAGAATGTTTCGCTCCAGGCTCCGAAAGTAGCCACCACGAAATCGTAGGCTCCACCTATCATTCCCGCGAAAATCAACGGTTTTGCCTGGTTACCTCCTTTTGCACCCGAAACAAGTACCTGCGTGGTCGCCGTAGCTTCAGGGAAAGGATATTTGCCATGTTGTTCGGACACGAAATATTTACGGAAAGGAATCAGAAAGAGTATTCCAAGGAAACCGCCCAAAGCAGAGCTCAGGAAAATCTGGAAGAAATCGACCGACAAATCAGGATGTTTTGCCTGTAGAATATAAAGAGCCGGCAAGGTAAAAATAGCACCAGCCACAATCACTCCCGAGTTTGCCCCGATAGACTGAATAATTACATTCTCGCCCAAAGCATTCTTACGTTTAGTAGCCGTAGAAAGTCCAACTGCAATAATCGCTATAGGTATCGCGGCTTCAAACACCTGTCCGATTTTCAATCCGAGATATGCTGCCGCTGCCGAAAACAGTATTGCCATCAGCAATCCCCACCCTACGGAATAACGGCTCACTTCCGGATAAGTCTTTTTAGGACTCATCAGGGGTTCATACTTTTCTCCCGGTTTCAACTCCCGAAAAGCATTTTCGGGCAATCCTGTAATTGGTTCTTGTGTATGTTCCATAAAATTTATTTGATTGTTTTTATTCTCTAACAAAATGAGGCATGTCGACTGGTAGTTCGAAAGAAATTTCTATCAGGCCTTTCACTTCTCCGTCTTCCCGCCAGGGCATCTGATGAATGAGTTTTTTCACTCCTTTCTTTTCAACAGTATATATATTACTACCTCCGGTCTCCATCAGGTGGCAAATCTTTTCCCAGGAAGAGCTGTTATGGCAATCTTTCAGATTTTTACCCAACATATCGCCATATTTTGCAAATTGTTCTGCAGAACGATCGTTGCAGTATACCACAACTCCGTTTTTGTCGCACACGGTCACAGCCGCTGCCGTTTCTTTCCAGTAGTCTGTAATCATAATATTCACTTTGCGCGCAAATGTACAAAAAAACGCTTATTCTTTTTGTTTATTTATACGCTCTTTACTACACCGAAAAGCACAAAAAAAGCCGGCTCGTGAAAGTCGGCTTCTTTTGAATTATAACCTGTCTTATAAAAAGTGATCCTACCGGGAATCGAACCCAGACCAACAGAACCGGAATCTGCCATTCTATCCATTAAACTATAGGACCAATCAGAGTGCAAAATTACACTTTTTCGTGGATATTTCCACTTTCCGGATGCAGATTCTATTCTGTTTTTTTACAAGACGTTTCTGTTGTCAAAAAAATTATGGACGTAAACTTTTCATTACGAAATCGATAATTTCTTTTTCTCTCTTCTTGGCGAATTCAGGATAATCCATGCCATCCCAGTTGAAAATGTACTGAGAGAACGAACGGTTGATGAATACCGAGAATAGGAGAGAAAATACGCTAAAGAGTAATTCTTTTGTTTCGATCGGACGAATAATGCCCTGTTCGATAGCCTCTTTGGTTTGTCTTTCGAAACGAATCAAAATTTCCTGTGGGAAAAGAGAGATTTTACGCTTCAGGAAATTCAAACGTTGAGGATTGTTCAAAAACTCATTAACGATAAACAACGGCATTTTAGGACTTGAGATAAACAACTCAAACTGAGCAGCCATCATTTGATAAAGTCTGTCATTATAAGGTTTTTCGCCGTCTACGGCCTCAGTAAGAACCACAAGCACTTGTTTATACTTGTTGATAAATACTGTTTCAAAAAGATTTTCTTTTGACCGAAAGTAGTAATGAACTAAAGCATGGTTCACTTCTGCTTTACGTGCAATTTCTGTAGTCTTTGCTGCGCTGAATCCTTTGTCAAGGAAAACTTCTTCAGCAGCCATCAAAATACGATGCTCCGTATTAATTCCCTTCATTGTTGTGTAATTGATTTGGTTAGTTAAAATATAGCTCGATTAAAATAAACTCTGTTCAAAACGAATATATTTGTATTCGTATTTTCGAATCAGGTTAAACACCTTACAAAGATAACCATTAAATCTATTTTTCAGTTTTTTTTGAGTAGATTTTATTGGTCGACAAAAATAACAGATATACACCAATAAAACAACAAAAAAAAATATTTTTTTAATTCTATAACACATAAATGTTCAACTAACTACCATTAAATAATTTTACAATTCATTCACCATGAGAAGTTCTATAACAATTATCATTATATTCCTGATTATAACCACACTACCCGACATTGTGCTTTTTATAAAATGGATAAAGCCAGCTAAAAAAGAATGGCTAAAAAAATTACACTGGACTATTTATTCCTTTTTTATTGCCGGAATATTGGCTTTACTCTTCATTTTACCTAATATTCAAAACGAAATTTTTCTTGATTTATTCATCTGGTTTAATTGGTTGCTCTTAACCATATATATACCAAAATTCCTTTTAATTCTTTTTTTTCTGCTAAACGGAGCCATCTCTCCCTTTTTTGACAAAAAGTTTCAAATCGTAACCTACACCGGAATTTTTCTGGCCGTCATTACTTTTTTCGGTTTTATGTATGGCGCATTCATAGGACGTTTCGACACAGAAGTAACGCATATCGAAATTAAAAGTTCATCACTGCCAACGGCATTCAACGGGCTGAAAATCGTACAACTTTCCGACCTACACATTGGCAGCCTGGGAGCCAACAGTTCTTACTGGGCAAAGGCAGTTGATTTATGCAACAAAGAGAAGCCCGATTTGGTGGTAATGACAGGTGATATGATGGATAATTTTGCCACAGAACTCAACCCGGCGATAATAAAAACATTTCGCCAGCTAAATGCCGACATGGGCAAATATTCGATCCTGGGCAATCACGACTATGGAGACTATACCAAATGGCATTCTCCGGAAGCAAAAAAAGCAAACCTCGATTCTTTAGAACAAAGAGAGAAGCAAATGGGATTCCGTCTATTAATGGATGAACACTTATTCTTAGCAAGAAACAAAGACACACTGGTGATTGCCGGAGTCCAAAACTGGAGTAAACCACCGTTTCATTGCTACGGCAATCTTGCAAAAGCAATAAAAGGGACAGAACGCTATCCCTACGTTTTACTTTTATCTCACGATCCTAACCACTGGATGGCGCAAGTTGTAAAATACCCGAATATTCACCTTATGCTCGCCGGACACACACATGGAATGCAGTTAGGCATACGCAAATTCGGACTACACTGGTCGCCCGCACAGTGGGTTTTCAAGCAATGGGACGGTCTCTACTCATATAATAATAAATCATTATACGTAAACAGAGGATTAGGCTACCTTGGCATTCCGATGCGGCTGGGAATGCCTCCTGAAATAACAGTAATCACCTTAAGAACAAACCAATAAACAAAGCCAGGTTTTATCTGACCTTAAGTAACAATCTCGCAGCACAACATCATCCGTTAGCATTATCACCGTTTTGCAATCCGCAAAAAATGCCCTATCTTTGCATTAATATATAGAAGAAGTGCTACCATTATGATTAATAGGATTTTGCTTCGTATCAAGATTGTCCAGATTGTATTTGCATACTACAAAAGTGGCGAAAAAGATTACGGAGTTGCCGAGAAAGAGTTATTTCACAGTATTGAAAAAACCTACGACCTGTATTATCACTTGTTATTATTGGCCATCGAAGTTACCCGCCATGCCCGTAACAAAATAGATGCCGGATTACAAAAATACAGACCGACGGAAGAAGAGCTCAACCCGAACAGACGTTTTGCAGACAACCGTTTCGTTGCACAGTTGGAAGCAAACGAAATGTTCGTAGAACGGGTTGAAGCGAAAAATCTTTCCTGGATTGACTCTCCGGAAGTGGTGAAGTCTTTGTATGATTCGATCACATCTTCGGAATGCTACAAATCATACATGGAAAGTGAATCGAATGATTATGATGCCGACAAAGAGTTGTGGCGCAAAATTTTCCGTAACGAAGTACTGACCAATGAAGCATTAGCAATTGCTCTCGAAGAACAAAGCATCTATTGGTGCGCTGAAGCCGATTTTGTGATAAGCTTCATACTGAAGACAATCAAAAAATTCGACGAGAGCAAAGGGGCTAACCAAGCTTTGTTGCCCATGTACAACCACGATGAGGATAAAAGATTTGCTCAAAAGCTATTTTTTAACACCATCCGACATGGAGATGAATACAAGGCTCTCATTGAAGAGTTTACAAAGAACTGGGAATTGGATCGTATTGCTTACATGGATGTCATCATTATGATGGTAGCTCTCGGTGAACTAAACGATTTTCCGTCCATTCCGGTCAATGTAACACTTAACGAGTACATTGAAATAGCAAAGCAATACAGTACAGACAAAAGCGGAACTTTCGTAAACGGAGTTCTAGACAAGATAGTATCCCATCTCAAAAAAGAAGGGACTCTCATGAAAGCAAATTAATTATTGCATTAAACAAAACATAATCCAAATTAAATTCTAATTATGAACACATTAGCTCTTATCTTACAAGCTTCGGGTGCGCAACCGGGCGGTATGGCCAACTACTCCGGTATCATCATGATTGTGTTATTATTTGTCGTTTTCTATTTCTTTATGATTCGTCCGCAATCAAAACGTCAGAAAGAAATCAAGAACTTTCGTTCAGCAATGAAAGTTGGTGACAAAGTAATCACTTCGGGTGGCATCTATGGCCGCATCAAAGAAATCAGCGACGATACAATTTTGTTGGAAGTTGATGAAAACGTACGTATCCGCGTAGACAAAAACTCTGTTTTTGCCACTGCTGCCGACACCCAACAGAAATAATAACGTACCAATATGTCTGCTAAAAAACCCATACGGCAGATAAAACGCTTAGACAAAAAGGCAAAAGCTCCTTTCCCAACGAAAGAGGCTTTTGTCTTTTTGTCTTTTCTGATCTTTTCAACGCTACTTTGGTTCCTCTATAAAATTAGTCATGTACAGGAACTTAAAGTCAAAGTTCCAATCGAATACGTTGGAATTCCGAACAACGTGGAACTCGTTGGCAAACTACCCAAAACCCTTACCGTACAATTCAAAGATAAAGGATCGGCTCTTTTCACGTACATCCTAAAACAGGAACTACCGCCTTTCAAAGTTGACCTGACCGGGCAATTCAAAGGAACGGGACGCGTTTCCCTTCCTACCAACAAATACGAAGGCCAGATATTCAACAAGCTAAAACCAACCGCGAGCCAGATACATATTGCTCCCGATTCGTTGATTATCAACTACTATTCTTTATACAAAAAGGTTGTCCCTGTTCGGTTTTACGGCTCCATTCAACCGGCACAACAATTCATACTCACACACGGCATTTCGGTTTCCCCTGCATTTCTGGAAGTATATGGCAACAAGCAGAATCTCGATACACTCAAAGCCATTTACACAGAACCAACACGCCTGAAAGACGTAAAAGATTCTGTCAACTGTGAATTCTACCTCAGAGCACCCCGGGGAATACACCTGTCGCAACCCAGAGTAAGAGTACATGCGGCGGTAGAACCATTTACAGAAAAGACACTGGAAGTTCCGGTAACCAGCATCAACCTGCCCGATCAATATTTATTGCGAACTTTTCCGGCAACCGTTAAAGTAATTTGCCTGATTGGGGTATCCCATTTCAAAACACTGACCTCCGAAAGCATTCAGGCTGTTGTCAACTACAACACACTATCCAGGGTCAATGCCGGGAAAGCCAAGATTCAAGTGTTTTCGACATCATCCGACCTCATTCGGTATCATGTGTCGCCCGAATCTGTAGATTTTCTTCTTGAAATAAAAAAATAATCATGGTTATTGTTGGAATTACCGGAGGAATCGGATCTGGCAAATCAGTGATATCAAAACTGCTGATGGCCATGGGTTATCCCGTCTACGACTCGGATGTAGAGGCAAAAAAAATTATGCAGACCGACTTATCCGTAATCAAGGAACTGCAACTGGAATTTGGAGAAAGCACATATATAAACAGCCAGCTAAACAAACAGCACCTTGCGCACGAAGTATTCGGCAATTCTGAACGACTCCGGGCGCTGAATGCTATTGTACATCCTGCCGTAAAACGACATTTCCAGGCGTGGGCAAAACACCAATCTAATTCGGTTGTCTTTCTGGAAACAGCCATTTTATTTGAGAGCGGGTTTAATAGCGAAACGAACAAAGTCGTTTTGGTTACAGCTCCGTTAGACATTCGAATAGAGCGAGTGCTTCGCCGTGACCAATGCACCCCGGAACAGGTGATGCAACGAATAGCGCAACAATGGACAGAAGAAGCAAAGGCACTAAAATCAGACTTTATTATCGTCAACGACGGACTACATTCTCTAATCAAACAAACCGAGAGAATTATTTCGGATCTCACACAATAGCAAGCATCTCCGGCAAACTGAATCACAAATACATGTCCCAATACAAACACCTCTTTTTCGACCTCGACAATACTCTTTGGAACTTTACAGAGAATGCCCGTTCTGCACTTTTTGACGTTTACACAACTTACAACCTCAACCGATACTATCCGGAATTCGATTCGTATTTCAATCAATTCGAAGAACACAACGCTGCACTCTGGAGACTTTACGGAGCCGATAAAATAACCAAAGAATTTCTAAATACAGAACGCTTTTTGGCTCCGCTAAGGAAATTTGGCATTCTGAATGAACCACTTGCCAGAGAAATGAGCACGTTTTATCTTGAGCAATGCTGCGAAAAAACCGCGGTTATGCCAAATACATTTACCACGCTGGACTATCTGAAACCACACTACGATCTCTATATCATTTCGAATGGCTTCAAAGAAGTACAGT
>CAXXPB010000023.1:0-64271 GCA_963678825.2 uncultured Microbacter sp.
AACGAATGTGAATAAACCAGACCGCCCAGCTGACCATCGATCAGGAAGCTGAATTTCACGTTTTTGTATGTAAATTCGTTGTAAAAACCACCTTTCCACGAAGGATAGGCACAACCCACGTATTCGATCTGTGCGCTACGCACCGGCAAACCGTTGGATCCGATAATCACATCACCATTGGGATTGCGCACCAGTTTATATCCCCACAAGTCGCCTGTGGTTCCGCCCACCTTACCGATAATGGAGGCACTACCGATACTGCTGATAAGTTGATTCTCGTCCGATCCGGCAGCAAGAGCCAGAATTTTGTTTTGATTCTTCGACCAGGTCACGGTCGATTTCCATTGGAAAGAAGGTGTCTGAACCGGCGTTGCGTTCAGCTCCACCTCGATACCGCGGTTACGCACATTTCCTGAATTGATGGTTGCCCGCGAATATCCCGTGGTGGGATCCATCGGAGCATCCAATATCTGATTTTTAGTGCGGTTGTAGTAAAATGTCAGATCAAGGCCGACTCGGTTTTTGAACATTCTGAAATCGATACCAGTCTCAAAGTTCGTCGAAAGTTCGGGCTTGAAATTCTGGTTGTACAACGTGGTCGGCATCGTTACCGACCCGGCAAATACACTGGTTGTATAGTACGGCGATGTCTTATAAGGATCGGCATCGTTACCCACCTGTGCCCACGAAGCACGCAGTTTAAGATAACTGATTTGCTTCGGGAGGGTAAAGAGTTCATTCATCAAGGCACTGGTACTCACCGATGGATAAAAGAACGAGCGACTATTTTTTGGCAAAGTCGACGACCAGTCGTTACGTCCGGTGATATCCAGAAACAGTTTGTTTTTATAATCGAAATTGGCTGTATAATAGACACTGTTGATCGCTTTTTTCTTTATCACGGTAGATACAAACGGATTGGAAGACCCGTTGGCCAGCATGTACACACCCGGCGTAATAAGTCCGTTGACCGCAGCCGACAGCATATCGTAGTATTGATACATCATATTTCCTCCGGCCGACACATTCATATGGACTCCATTAGTAAAACTATCGTGATAAGAGAGCAACGCGTCGCTGTTCAACTCATAATTCAGGATATTCTGCTTTTTGAAATAACCGTTGGGATAAACCACATCACTTACCGTCCGATGCTGTTCGCACATTTCTGCCGAAAGCTGAATACCCGAACGCACCATCAACTCCAACTTGCGCGACAGTTGCAAATTGGCAGACAGCGATGTCGTGTTGCTATGCTTTTCGGAAGGATTTACATTTTCATAAAGCGTCACATACGGGTTCCCGATAAACGTGCTATACGGCTGCAACTGCTTTACCTTCTCTTGTCCGGTTCTCCACATGGGGCGTAACCAGTCGAGATTGACATTCGGGTTCTGAAAAATCATAAAATAGGAAATGGAGTTGCTATTGTATCCCACTGCCGGAATATTGTCCGACTGACGGTAGGTGTAGCTACTTTTGGCACTGATTTTCAACATGCGTGATACCTGTTGCTGAGCTGAAAAGCTGGCCACCACCCGTTCGAAACCGGTATTGGGCAAGATCCATTCGTTTTTGGTATATGTAATAGAGGCACGCATCGAACCTTTGTCTCCCTTGCCATCGATAGCAACCGAATTGGTTAGCGTGTATCCATTTTGAAACAAGCCTTTACGGTTATCCTTATAGGCCACCCACGGAGTGGCGGTAGTAGCTCGGGCTTGAGTCACCGGATCGAACTGATAGTACAACTGATTGGCATCAAAACGGGGTCCGAATGCACTACTGGTTCCGCTGGTGCTGGCATTTCCATCGGGTGCGGTGCCATACGAATAGTATTGCTGTCCGGCATAAATTGTTCCGGTTTTTCCTATATTCGATGGCGTTCCCTGTCCGAACTCATACTGATAATCGGGCCAGCGCATCACATCTTCCATGCTGATATTCGACGAAAATGTGACCCCGATCCCTTTTTTATCGCGATTTCCCGATTTGGTGGTAACCATAATAACACCATTTGCCGCACGCGAACCATACAAAGCAGCTGCGCTGGCACCTTTCAATACCTGAATGCTCTCAATATCGTCCGGGTTAATATCCGAGAAACCGTTTCCATAGTCGACAGAAAGTTCGGCTGCCGAACCGGCACCGTAAGCCACACCCGGGTTGGTCAACGGGCTACTCATCGGAACACCATCGACCACTACCAACGCGCTATTTCCTTCCGGATTAAGCGATACGTCACCCCGCAAAGAGATACGGCTGGATGATAACGGGCCACCGGCCGAATAGAGATTCAGACCTGCCACTTTACCACTGAGAGCTGACGACCAGTTGCTGGGCATCGAGCCGGTAATCTGGTCGCCCTGCACCGTCCGGGTCGAATATCCCAACCCTTTTTCTTCACGCTTAATCCCCAACGCTGTCACGACCACATCGCTAAGCTGTTTGGAATCTTCGTCCAGTTTAATATTGATGGTGCCATTGGCATAAAGCTGTTCGCGGGTTTTATATCCCACATAACTAACTACAAACATATTCTTTGCCGAAAGAGTTTTCTTCGTTTTGAACGAAAATTCTCCGTTTGCATCGGTAACGCTTCCTTCACCGGTACCTTTCACTGCAACCGTCGCCCCAATTAAAGGCTCCCCTTTATTATCGGTCACTTTTCCTTTCACCACACTCTGGGCACAAATCGTTACAGGCACAAATGCCATAAGAATTAAGCCCAACTTCATCCGATTCTTCAATAGTCTCATCTTATGCATACATTCTATTTAGTTAATATTTAATATCTTCCTTACGTATTCTTATATCCTCTTTTCTATCCGAAATTCTGATACAAAGGGAGCTTTATTATATTAACCTGCGATAAACAAAATGTTACAATTTGATAACATCCAGTATAAAAAGCAAAAAAAAGAGCATAACCCATAAAGGATTATGCTCTCTATCAGCGTGTTATTCTCTACTCTCTTCTATAGCACAGGGACATAGATTTCCGTCTTCAACTTTGCCGGTTCTGTTTTGTCGGGGTTATTGAGATATTTTTCATAACAAGCAACATTACGCAACTGCAAACCACTTTCCGGCAACCAATGACCAAAAATAGTATCGTACACCGAACCCAGATTATCGTAAGAACCCTGATAGTGAAAAACGGCATATTTTCCTCCCGGCAAGGTTTTCACTCCGATTTCGCCTTCCGGCTGAGCCGGTTTGTGAATAACAAGACAAATATCGGTACGCAGCTTGTCGGCCTCGGTCACTTTAGGATCATCATGATAAATGCAAATATGCTCGATTCCCGCCGTAAACAGCTTTTGTGACTTGACACAACCCCAGAGTTTAGTCCAGGCTCCGCAAAAATCGAGCGAAGAATAATCGCCGGTGTGCCGGATGTAAAGAATACTCTGATCTTCGAGATCGATAATTCTGGGAGCTTTCAGGTTGAGCTCCGGATTGATAAGTGCTGGTTTCATAATAATAAAATTTTTATCGTTTCTGAATTCTATCGGTGATATACCATAATATTGATTGAAAATTTTTGACAACGATGAAGGCATTTCATACCCCACACTGAAAGCAATATCCTGCACCGGAAGATCCGTATAACGCAGCAACCGCGCAGCCGTTTCCACCCGCATTCGGGTGATATACGCCCCGATCGGTTCGCCCAGAAATGCCTTGGTAATGCGGTGAAAATGAAACGGAGATAAATTCGACAAATCAGACAGTTTACTCAAATCAAGTTTTTCATCCAAATGATTGTTGATATATTCCGTCACGATATTGATGCGTCGGAGATACTCCTCCCGTGTGGTAAGTTTGTTTTGCATAATCGTTTGTTGTTTGACATTGCAAAGATACGCCTTCGACAAACGACCCGCCTTGTCCGATCTTGCTTATTTAAAAATTACTTTTTCCGATGACAAATTCTTCTTACATTCGTCGCATATTACTTTCCGGCACAAAATTTACCGGAAAATAGACGAGTTACTCACATCATAACAAACCATTATTATAGTATGAAATACGGATTTTTCATCATCATGTTTGCCTTTTTCCTTGCCATGTTCGGATACGTGATCGGACGTGGATGGCAGGTATTGCCTACTCAGGGATACTGGAGGCAACTTTACGCGGGACTAAGCATCCTTCTCTTTGCCTCCTTTTTTGTTGCATTGTTTCTGGGGCAAACGATGCCGTTGGGTATGGCCTCAGCTATTTCATTTGCAGGCGACACCTATTTTCTGGTAATGATTTACCTGTTGCTCTCCTTCCTGGCCGCCGACTTGGTGCGTGCCGTAAACTCGTTTGCCCATTTTGCCCCGCCGAACATGATGACCTTCCGGTTCTGGTGGCTGATGGCCAGTTTCGGTGTGATTGCCATCGCTTTGATTGCAGGCAACTACAAATTCAACCATCCCGAAGTGGTTTCGCTCAATCTCGAGACCAATAAACCAAAACAAGGGAAAGAACTACGCATTGTGGCTGTGAGCGATCTGCATGTAGGCTTTTCTATCCGCAAAAACCAACTACAACGCTACGTACAGATGATTAACGATCAGCATCCGGACATTGTACTGATTGCCGGCG
The DNA here is from genome assembly GCA_963678825.2 of uncultured Microbacter sp. Classification (GTDB taxonomy): domain Bacteria; phylum Bacteroidota; class Bacteroidia; order Bacteroidales; family Paludibacteraceae; genus Microbacter. The sequence goes on from CAXXPB010000023.1 coordinate 4,600, forward strand.
ATTTCTTCGATCGAGCAGTGGAACCGGTTGTAAAACAAAAGATGCAGGAAGAGTTGCGAAACATTCACGCACCGAAAGGAATTTATGCTATCAACGGGAATCATGAATTCTATTCGGGTAATTTGAAAGCGATAGACAACTTCTACCGTGACGCGGGCGTTCGTCTGCTGACCGACAATGTAGCATTGGTGGATAGCGCGTTTTACCTCATCGGACGCGACGACCGTACCAATACGCACCGCAAAGCATTAAAATACCTGACGGAAGGTCTTAATCCGACTCTGCCCACTATTCTGCTCGATCACCAGCCGCACCATCTGGAAGAGGCGGAGCAAAGCGGCATCGACCTTCAAATTTCGGGGCATACACACGAAGGGCAGTTCTTCCCGGGCAACCTTATCGTGAAACGGGAGTTCGAGCAGGCTCACGGATACCTACGCAAAGGGAAAACGCAATATTACGTTTCGTCGGGACTGGGCATCTGGGGACCGCAATACCGCATCGGTACCCAATCGGAGCTGGTGGTGATAAATCTGAAGTATTAGCCATTGCTTTCGATTATAGAATAATCTTGTAATGTTTTAATCCGACCCCACCCGACCTCCCCAAATTGGGGAGGAGCTGGGTATGCAAAATTTATAACCATTTGCCTATCGAGACAGATGAGCTCCCTCCCAATTGGAAGGGCTGGGGAGGGTCATAACAAACGACAATATTATAAACCAATCTTATGTCAGACAATCCAAAGAATGATAATTCCGTATCGAAAACAACAGAAAGCTTTTTTCTTGCAAAACCAACATTTCAGGAGTTATCTTTGCTAAGTAAAAACCGACCTTTCCCCAACCCCTCTCCCGAAGAGAGGGGCTTTACATCCGCATGAATGAGTTTTTTCTCATCTTGTTACTGCCGTGTTCCTCCTCGCCTTCGGAGAGGAGGTTAGGAGGAGAGGTCTGTACAAAACATTATTATTTAATTTCGAAATAATCCGTTTGATAGAAACTCTAACGAATGACCGAAAACATATCTTCTTCAACTAACGAATACGTTCACGCCACTGAGTTTGCCGATCTAGCCCTCGACATTGCCACGACTATGCTGGCTTCGGGAGCCCACTGCGGACGCATCACCCGTAATCTGGATCGCCTGGCAAAGCGGTGGGAACTGAACGTACAGATGCAACTCACCTTTATTGGCGTGGCAATGACCGTCACCAGCGAACACGACCCGTACCACACCGTTACCCGCTACCGCTCTACCCCGCCCCACTCCGTCCATCTGGAACTGCTTACCGAGTTCAGTAGCCTGACCTGGAAAGCTGCCGACGGCGATCTCAACTTCGAGCAGGTAAAAAAAGAAACAGAGCGCATTAAAACGATCAAACATTATAGCTACTGGTCGGTGGCGCTGGCGGTAGGTTTCTCCTGCGCCTGTCTGTGTTTGCTGGCCGGGGGCAGCCTCATCGACGGCATTGTGGCCTGCGTGGGCGCTTTTATCGGATCGATCGTCAGGGTATTTATCATGCACTACAAGTTCAACCCGATGATTTCGTTCGTAATTGCCTCGTTCGTCACCACCATGGTGTCAGGCGCCAACATGGTTTTTCATTGGGGATCGGCTCCCGAAACGGCACTTGCTACCGCGGTACTCTACCTGGTACCTGGCGTACCACTAATCAATTCGCTTATTGACCTGATAGAAGGCCATCTCTCGTCGGCATGGAACCGGGCGCTCTTCGGAGCATCCATTCTGCTCTGCATCGCCGTCGGAATGACGCTTAGCATTTCTTTATTGGGGCTTAATAACTTTTAGCCATGACCTCAGAACTTCTACTTCGCATATTACTCGATTTCGTACTGGCTTTTGTGGTCGGTTTTTGCTGGGGCATCCTCTTCGGTTCGCCCAAACGCATCCTCTGGATGGCAGGTTTGCTCGGCGCACTCGGACATAGCCTGCGCTTTGTACTGCTGGAAAGTGGTGTGGTGCTTATCACCGCCACCATGATCAGCGCCGTCACCATTGGCATGCTGGGTATCTATTGCGCCCACAAGGTGCACCATCCACCGGTGGTTTTCACCATGCCGGCTTTCATCACCATGATTCCGGGACTTTATGCCTATCGCACCATGCTGGGCTGCATCAAACTCACCGACCCTGCCATCGTGCAGAAAACGCCGGACATTATGGTACAAATCGGGCACAACCTGATGCTCACCTTGTCACTGCTGGCGATTCTTGCCATCGGTATTTCCATTGCCGCGCTGCTGTTCCGAACGAAAAGCGTGAAAGAGATTAACTTCGGCAAAAAACAGAAGATAAAGAAAGCAGAGTAACAGACAACAAGACACAAAAAAACACAAGGTATAAGGACAAGCTTACACCTTGTGTTTTTTGATTTTCCAGAACGAACAATCAGTTAATAATCACTTTCCCGACACCCAAGACTTTCGTTCCGCTTTGCAATCGGCAGAGATAAATACCTTTCGGCTTGCCGCTTAAATCGACATCAGCTTTACTATTATTCAACAATTGCTGATGAACAGGTACTCCTGCTGCATTTATAATTAGCAGGCTCACAGTCTGATCTGTACCCGTTTCTACCGTAAACCTTCCGTCAGAAGGATTCGGAAATATCTTAAGCTGCACCGTCGCATCCACAATTTCGTCTCCGGTTGCGACAGAAGTTCCTAATGCACCGGCGACATAAGCCGAACTCTGAACCCGGGAAGTCCCATCGTAATAACTTGTCACGGTGGGTGATAAATTCACTCCCGCATTTATCGCCGGCGAAGTCGATTTGAGATAAAAGTTAGAAATAGAAGCGTCGACAAAAAGAGGGTCGGTTGTTGTCAGGTTATTGGTGAGGGTTGTACTACTACCCATATTTTCTATAGCTCCGGCATTATTTTGCCAACAAATATTGTTTTCAATTTTTGCTCCGGTGCTCCCTGATTGAATTTTCACTCCGGCATATCCTCCTGATCCTTCATTGTTTGAATAGATCGTGTTATTGTACACACAGGTATTTACCGCCACGTCTATTTGAACACCTCCGTTATTATTCCAAATCAGGTTGTTGTAGGCCATGTTCCCTTTTCCACAAGAAAGAATAATACCGCAACCACGACCTCCGGCATAAGCATTATCATGAATGCTGTTGTTCCGAACAACGTTGCTGTCTACTGCAATTCCTGTATCGCTATATACATGTACACCCCAACCCGCATTATGGTGAATATCACACCCATCGATCAGATTATTGGCACCGGTTATATACAAACCGTGGTGAAAATCAGTGGTTCCGTTGTTGTGAACCTGTAAATTGATAAACTTATTGCCCACGCTGTTGTGGTCGACAAAAACTCCCTGATTAGGGGCATTAAATATTTCGCTATTCTTAAACATGATATGATTTGCCGTATACGACGGATCTGATCCTGTATATGTGATTTTTACCACATTATCAGCAATATTAATCCCATCGAGATGCAGATTATCAAAAATCAGATACTTCGCTCCACCTGCTGGCCCCATCAAACGGATCACTTCATCGACTCCCGAATTAGGACGAATGGTAACCGTTTCGCCCGAATATCCTGCAACGGTAATCGGTTTACTCCAGGAAGTGCCGCTGGGAATGGCAATCATGTTTTGATTCAATGTTTCGGCATACACACCGCTACGTATATACAGAGTATCACCTGCTGAAAGACAGGTTAGTCCCGATGCAATTGTTAGTTTGGGGGTGGTTATGTTTTGCGCCTGAGTGGCTGTTCGTGAGTCACTCCCGTTTTTTGCAACATAATAGACTTTCCCAAAACATGTATTTTCAATGGCACATATCAATAAAAAACTAATTGACAATAAAATAATTCTTCTCATACTTGATACACAAAATTCATTTTCTAATTAAATGGAGACATTACACTTTTAAATGGTTTCTAATCTCGCTCTTTTCTTTTTTTTAATGAGGGTAATACATCCCTGTACCATCAATTTTATTGACAGCACACGGTGTAAAATGTTCTGTATGCAGGATATTCAAGCCCCTTTCCTGCAATCTGCAATCGACATTTTTCACGTGGGGGAAACGTGCTGTTATACTATACTTCCGGCCTGTAATAATTACTAAATGACAAACAAAACACCTTTTAGAATCTAACTAATAGCATTTATAGGAAAGACGAAGCAATCATTGATGCTTAAAACAACATGATTACTGAATATTCCAAATGCAGGGAAAGAAAGATGAAAATCATCTCTCCTTGACATCAAAACTTTACGGAGACTTACCAAATAAGCTTGTAAACAATTGACGGAGAGTCGAAGCTGTGAATAAACAGGATTCTACCAAAGACCTGCTAAACGCATACCAAATGCTTCCTCAAGGCAGAAAAATATACTAAGTCTGTTCCTAAATACTTATATAAACGGAATGTCATTACCCAATTCTCATTGATTGCAATGACAACACTCTTCCAATTATTGATTTTGATGCAAAGGTAGAAAATTTACGCAACACAAAAGACATATATAGTTGATTTAAAGTCATTTATAAATATATAACCACAAAAATGTTACTAATTCGGAAGAGGTGTTTTTATTAGAAAGCTATCCCTAATAAAAGGACATTCGAAGCTCAGTAGAGAATAGAGATGAAAGGCGCATCAGCAGACGGTTTCCGTAACGCACAGCTATTTTACGGGAATAAAATTTCGGATTTCTGCCTAGCTCACGCTTGCTAAATATAAGTCTTTTTGAGTTTTAAACGAACAAACGTCATCAGTTTGCAACATTTAAAACATATATTTGCAAGGAATAAACACCCGCATTAATTATACGATCAACAATAATGTTTCACCCTCTAAAATGTTTTGACCATGAAGAAAAAGATTTTGTTCCTCACCGGCGATTTTGCCGAAGATTATGAAACGATGGTACCGTTTCAGATGTTGGAAATGGTAGGCTACGAAGTGCATGTAGTGTGTCCCGGCAAGAAAAAGGGCGACACGGTGAAGACTGCTATCCACGATTTTGAAGGCGACCAGACCTATTCCGAAAAACCGGGTCACAACTTTACCCTTACCTACAGTTTCGACGAAGTAACGGTAAGCGATTATCTTGGTTTGGTAATTGCCGGAGGACGTGCTCCCGAGTACCTGCGCCTCAACGACAAGGTTATCGATATCGTTCGCTATTTCTTCAACCACAACAAACCGGTAGCCGCCATCTGCCACGGCATTCAGATCCTCACTGCCGCCGATGTGGTAAAAGGTCGCAAACTGACCGCCTATCCTGCCGTTGGTCCCGAAGTGACGCTGGCCGGTGGCGAATTCCACGCCATTGCCGCCGACAAAGCCTTTGTCGATGGCAACCTCGTTACCTCTCCCGCATGGCCCGGCCACGCCGCCTTTATACGCGAGTTTCTGAAACTGCTGGGAGCCACCATCGAAATATAAGAAAAAGAGAAAGACCCGAATTTCCACTAATAGTAATAGGAAATTCGGGTCTTTTGTTGTGTAAATCAGAGTCTATTTATTCAGCGCGCTGTTCTTTCGTCCAAAAAACAGATAAACCAGCAACCCAAGGCCCATCCATCCGAAGAAAACGATCCAGCTGTTGATGGGAATTTCTATCATCAAGTAAAGGCAGCACAGCACGCCCAAAATAGGAATTAATGAGAAGTGTTTTACAAACGAAAGTACGGCCACAACAACGGCTATTGCTGAAAAGAGCAAAAAGAGAATCTCTTCCAGATTTTCAGCCTCTATGTGCAGCAAGTCGGCAGCGAGGCGTTCGCGAAAAAGCAGCAGAAACAATACCACCAAAGCCGGAATAATCCATCTCCCGTTGATATATGGCAATCGAAAACCCGTCTCTTTCTCAATTTTTGGCAACAACAATACGCCACCACACACCAGCACAAAAGCAAAGAGCGTACCAATACTGGTCAGGTCGGTCATCAGCAAGTCGTCGATAAACAATGATGGGATGCCCACCAACAAACCGGTTACAATGGTGGCAAAGCCCGGAGTGAGACGTTTTTTATTGATCTTTCCGAAACGTTTGGGCAGCAATCCGTCGCGACTCATGCTCATCCAGATGCGCGGTTGCCCGATCTGAAACACCAGCAGTACACTGGTGGATGCTATCACGGCACTCACCGAAATAATAAAGCCGATTTTGTGCATATTGATCGCGTTGAAGACATAAGCCAAAGGATCGGCCACGCCCTTAAAATCGGAATAACTTACCAGCCCGGTGATCACCAGCGTGATAACGACATATATCAGCGTACAAATCAGCAATGAATAGATCATACCGCGGGGCAAATCCCGCTTGGGATTGGCACACTCCTCTGCTGTGGTAGAAATAGCATCGAAGCCGATATAGGCAAAGAAAACCGACGAGACACCTTTGAGGACGCCTGTCACACCGTTAGGCAAAAACGGCGACCAGTTGCTCATCTTATCGTCGGAGAAAATCACCCAGAAACCCACCACAGCAATAAAAGCCAGCACCACCAACTTGAGGCCGACCATAAAGTTGGCACTTTTCTTACTTTCGCTGATACCGATGTAAGCCAGCAGCGTAACGAAGCCCACGATCAGGAAAGCCGGCAGATTCATTACCAGATGAAATCCCGCAACGACCGGAGCTTGTGCATAAGCAGTCTGGCTGACATCCTTGCCTGCGGTTAACAGTTCGTGGTAATTGGCTTTCGCCGTCTGCCATCCGATGGTAAGCCACGACGGAAGATGAATATGCACTGCCTCCAGCAAATTGTTGAAATAGGCGCTCCAACTGATGGCCACCACAATGTTCCCGATGGAGTATTCCAGAATCAGCGCCCAGCCGATAATCCAGGCGATCAGCTCTCCGAACGTGACATAAGAATAGGTGTAAGCACTTCCTGCCACCGGCACGCGACTGGCAAACTCGGCATAACAGAGCGCCGTAAATCCGCAGGTAACGGCGGTAATCAGAAAAAGAAAAATCACGCCCGGACCGCCGTTATAAGCTGCCGTTCCGATGGTAGAAAACACACCGGCTCCAATCACAGCCGCCACGCCCATAAAAGTCAGGTCGCGTACGGTGAGCACCTTTTTCAGGATGCCGTGCGTGCGTACCTCTTCCACTTCAGCCTGCAATGAAGCCATGTCTTTTTTCCGAAATAAGCTATTATTCATTATTATTTGACGTGTCTTATCAATCAATGGTTCGTTATAAAATATGTTTCTCACGCAAAGCCGCAAAGTCATAATACATATAGTTCAACCATTTAAACAATTATCCGCAAAGCGACCTGCTCAGATTCTATTAACTCCGTCCTGAAGGACGGAGTTATGCTAATTAGGCAGTAGGACTTTAATAGGTCATTTAGCGGATAATCATTATCAATTACGAGCACTTTGCGTGAAAAATAAGCCGCAGCAAACACGAAGTCACTTCCTGAGTTCTCAATTCATAATCCGTGATTGTCCGTGTAATCCGTGGACTGTCAAAACAGATCCAGTTGCAACTGAATTGACTTACGCCCTACCGTTTCTCCGGCGTTGCTAATTCCCAGTCCCAACAGGCGCACTTTCTGCCCCCCCAGATCGGCATTACGCAAAATACTTTTGGCAGCCGACCACAATTGCTGAAAGTCTTTTATTACCTCCGGCAAGGTTCGGCTTCGGGTAATGACCTTAAAATCTGCAAATTTTATTTTCACGGTCACCGTTCGCCCGAAGAACTGCTCCTTTTCCATCCGTTTTATCACCTCCAGAGCTACCTGATAAAGCTCCAGTTGAAGGTGCAGCACCGAATCTTTATCGTGATCGAACGTACTCTCAGCGCTCACTGATTTAGTGATACGGTCAGGCTCCACCTCCCGGTAATCGAGTCCACGGGCATTGAGATAATACTGATGACCAGCCTTCCCGAAAAGGTCGACCAACACCGCTTCCGAACATTTTTTCAGGTCGGCACCGGTACGAATACCATGCTTGTGCATCTTTTCTGCCGTCACTTTACCGATACCAAAAAACTGTTCAATCTGTAAGGTCTCTACAAATTTTTCGGCAGCCTGCGGACGAACCACAAACAAGCCATCGGGTTTTCGATAGTCGGAAGCAATTTTGGCCAAAAATTTATTGAACGATACTCCTGCTGAAGCGGTCAATCCGGTCTCTTCCTTTATTCGTTGCTTGATTTCACGGGCTATAATCGTTGCCGACGGATTTCCTTTTTTGTTTCCCGTCACATCCAGAAAAGCCTCATCGAGCGATAAAGGCTCCACTAGATCGGTATAATCGAGAAAAATCTGCCGTATCTGATTGGAAACGGCGTGATAAACATCAAAATGCGGAGGGACAAAAATCAGGTGCGGACATCTTTTCAGCGCCGTAGTAGATGCCATAGCCGAACGCACTCCATACCGGCGGGCTTCGTAACTGGCAGCTGCCACCACGCCACGCGCTTCGGGATAGCCAACGGCAACCGGTTTACCACGGTAATCAGGATTATCCCTCTGTTCAATAGAGGCATAAAAGGCATCCATGTCGATATGTATGATTTTCCGTACCATGCTGTCAAAGCTTTACAAAGATAGTGATTTCGCATGGCAGTTCAGGAGTTTCAACAAACTGCTTTTTCACCTCCCTTAGTCTCATATCACATTTCTTTGAATACTGATATTCGCCTTTTTGTTTTGATACTTTTGCCCCTAGGTGCCAAACCAGGCCCATCATTACTGAAATATTTCTTTAATTTTGCCAGATAAAAAAAGAAAGAGATCACTCACATAACTATTATAATTTCAATTTATTATGGCAATACAAAGAATAGTTTTGAACGAAATTTCTTATTTCGGTCCGGGCGCAAGAACGGTAATTCCTACCGAAGTAGCCCGTAAAGGTTTTCAAAAGGCGTTGGTGGTAACCGACAAAGAATTGATGAAATTCAGAGTTGCGCAGAAAGTAATCGACGTATTGGTAGAAGCTAAGATTCCTTACGAGATTTACGACGAAATCAAACCTAACCCTACAGTCAAAAACGTAAAAGATGGTGTAGCTGCTTTCGCGAAAAGTGGAGCCGACTTCATGATCGCCATCGGTGGCGGTTCGTCCATGGATACTGCCAAAGCGATCGGTATCATCACCAACAATCCTGAATTTTCCGACGTAGTTTCACTCGAAGGTGTTGCTGACACAAAAAAGGCTTCTGTGCCTATTATTGCAGTCCCCACCACTGCCGGTACTGCTGCCGAAGTTACCATCAACTACGTCATCACCGACGAAGCCAGCAAAAAGAAGATGGTTTGCGTCGACCCGAACGACATTCCCTGCCTTGCAATTGTTGACGCTGAGATGATGAGTTCGATGCCCAAAGGCTTGACCGCATCCACCGGTATGGACGCACTGACCCACGCCATTGAAGGCTACATCACCAAAGGAGCCTGGACTATCAGCGACATGTTTGAACTGAAAGCTATCGAACTAATCGCCAAACATCTGAAAAAAGCAGTTGATGAACCCAATAACCTTGAAGCTCGTGACGGTATGGCTGTTGCGCAGTATGTTGCCGGAATGGGATTCTCCAATGTTGGTTTAGGTGTAGTGCATGGGATGGCACATCCGCTCGGAGCTTTTTATGATATTCCTCACGGTGTTGCCAACGCGTTGCTGTTACCCTACGTTATGGAATATAATTTGCCCGCTGCCATTGCAAAATACCGCGATATCGCCGTTGCAATGGGTGTGGATGTTGCAGGCATGAGCAATGATGATGCTGCCAAAGCGGCTGTAAAAACAGTGAAAGATCTGGCAATTGCAGTTAATATTCCCCAGAAACTACGTACTATCGGTGTGAAGGAAGAAGATCTTCAGGCTTTGGCTATTTCGGCCTTCAACGACGTTTGCACCCCGGGAAATCCCCGCGAAGCCAGCGTGGAAGACATTCTGGCGATATACCAATCAGCATTCTGATTCAGCTGTATATAACACAAATCCCGCAGTCGCCGATAAACGATTGCGGGATTATTATTTTGACTCCAACTACTTGCACACAGAATACACGGAAGAAACAGAGGATCACAGAGATGAAACCAATCAATTTCCGTATCATCTGTGTTTTCCGTGTGCCACCTTGGATTTATTCCTGAAAATAAACCCGCTTTACACGGCGTGAAACATTGGTCAACAGTTCATAGGAAATGGTGCCTATCGTATCGGCCAGTTCGCTGATGTTTATCCCTTTGCCGAAAATTTCAGCTGTATCTCCTTCGTGCACATCCATACCGGTAACATCGATCATGGCCACATCCATACAGATATTCCCCACAACCGGAGCCAGTTTTCCGTTTATCAACACTTTTCCAACTCCGTTTCCGAAGCGACGATCGAATCCGTCGGCATAACCCAGCGGCAGCACGGCAATCTCACTATCATGCTCCACCACTCCACGTCGACTGTAACCTACCGTTTCCCCGGCTTTCACCTTACGCACCTGAAGTACGGTTGTTTTAAGGGTACAAACGGTCTCCATTTCGGGCGAATTTACCGCGCTGATGCTGTAAAGTCCGATCCCCAGACGTACCATATCAAACTGATATTCGGGAAAACGTTCGATGCCCGGCGAATTGAGGATGTGGCGCAGAAACAAATAGCCGATGCCATTCTGCAAGGTATCGGCACAATATTTGAAAAGATCGATTTGCTGATGTGTAAAATCATCGAAAGCAGGACTGTCGGCACCGGCAAGATGTGAAAAAATAGATTGTACCTGCACCGTTTCCTGATCCTTCAGAATACTTACAAGTTCTTCCATATCCTGCTTTTCAAAACCAAGGCGGTGCATTCCGCTATCTATTTTGACATGAATAGGATAATGACTCTCACCGTGGCGAACTGCCGCTTTGATAAAGGCATTGAGCAAACTGAAGCTATATATTTCAGGTTCCAGCTGGTATTCAAACAGCAGATTGAAGCTGTTGGGCTCGGGATTCATCACCATAATGGGCAAAGTGATTCCTTCGCGTCGCAGTTCCGCTCCTTCATCGGCTACAGCTACCGCAAGATAATCGCAACGATGGTGTTGCAGGGTTTTGGCCACCTCCACCGAACCGCTACCGTAAGCAAAGGCTTTCACCATGCAGACGATTTTCGTTTCGTGCCGGAGTTTGGAACGGAAATAGTTGAAATTGTGTACCAAAGCACTCAGGTTCACTTCCAGCGTAGTTTGGTGGGTAATATTTTCAAGTCGTTCGGATATTTGTTCAAAATGAAAGTTTCGCGAACCTTTCAGTAATACCACCTCGTTTTTCAGTGCTTTCCAACGCCCCGATCCCAAAAACGATTCGGTGCTGTTGAAGCTCTCTTTTTGAGGAATATTGAATTTATCGAGTTGTTTCGAGATTTCGGTTCCGATACCAATCAGACGATTGATGCCGCTCTCTTGCACTAAGTTGGCAATATTGGAATAAAGTTTTTCGGCAACTTCGCCGCTCTGAAGAATGTCCGACAGCACCAGCGTCATGTTCATCTGCTTGTCTGCTGCCTGACGGCGGGCAAAATCGAGCGCAATGTTCAGCGAGTTGATATCGGCATTGTAACTATCGTTGATTACCAGACAATCGTTACGACCCTCTTTCACTTCCAAACGCATGGCTACCGGTTCGAGCAACTTCATGCGGGATGCAATGAGCGGCATGTTCAACGGTTTGTTTTCGATTACCGTTTCGAGCAAAATCCATGTCGACAGGCAGTGCAGGCTGTTTTCCACCGAAGCATCATCTGTAAACGGAATGCTGTAAACGATGGTTTCGTTGCCAAACTTACATGTTATGGCACTTACCTTGCCGATTTTATCTATCCCCAACACCTGCAAATCGCAAAGTTGATCGTATCCCCAAACAAACCGACGGCACCGCAAACCTGATTCTAAAATACATTTCTCCACCACGGCATGATCCTTGCACGAAATCAGCCATTGTGCATCGGTAAACAGCAATAATTTTTCACGGCATTTTTCAATCAATGAGGAAAAGTTTTCCTGATGCGCCTGACCGATATTTGTCATCACACCTACCGTTGGGCGAATAATATGTTCGAGCCGTTCGATCTCTCCTTTTTTAGAAATACCGGCCTCAAATATTCCGAGATTGTTTTGCTCGTTGATTTGCCAAACCGACAGCGGAACGCCGATCTGCGAGTTATAGCTGCGCGGAGAACGAACGGTATTGTAATCGTTGTGAAGCAATTGCGAAAGCCACTCTTTGACAATGGTTTTCCCGTTGCTTCCGGTGATGCCGATTACCGGTAACGAAAAATGATTGCGATGAAAAGCCGCCAACAGTTGCAGAGCCTGCAAAGTATCGTTAACAATCAGAAAGCTGGCATCCTGCATTGAGTCGAAATCGGACTGAAAGTCGCTTACCACGAAATGACGCACGCCGTTGTCATAGAGGTCGCACACATAGCGGTGACCGTCATTACTGGGCGAACGCAAAGCAAAAAAAAGTGTGTCGTCCGGAAAAATGAGAGAACGACTATCCGTCAACAGGCGGCTGATATTACCCTCGGTACGCAACAGCGATTTACCCCCGAGAAGCTGGGCAATATGAAAGATTGAATAAGTCATTGGAATTTACAATTTAATCATTGACAATTTACGATTGAAAGGAAGAGCCAGTTTTCAGACCAAAGCTAACTGGTTCATTGGCAATTGTCACATTGTTCAATATTGTCTTGCTCCGAAAATAGAGCTACCGACACGCACCATGGTACTTCCTTCTTCAATGGCAATGCGATAATCATCGGACATTCCCATCGATAAGGTATCAAACCATGGCTTATCGGTAAAATAAGAAGTTTTAAGTTGATCAAAAAGAGTTTTGAGCGAGCGGAACTCTGCACGGACCTGAGCCTCGTTGTCGGTAAAGGTGGCCATGCCCATAAGACCGCAGATGCGTACCGAAGCCATAGTCTCGAGAATGCCCGAATTCAGAGCAACGGTAGCTTCTTCAGGTGAGAAGCCGAACTTAGTCTCTTCGCGGGCAATGTGCACCTGCAACAGGCAATCGACCGTGCGGCCAACCTTTGCTGCCTGTTTATTGATTTCTTCGAGCAAACGGAGGGTGTCAACACCGTGGATCAACGAAACAAAAGGAACAAGAAACTTAACTTTATTAGTTTGAAGATGACCAATGAAGTGCCAAACAATATCTTTTGGCAAGGTGTCATATTTTTGACATACTTCCTGAACCTTGCTCTCTCCAAAAACCTTTTCACCGGTTTCATAGGCTTCTAAAATAGAGTCGTTTGGATTAAATTTTGAGACGCATACCAACTTCACGTGAGGAGGCAGTGTTGCTCTGATGGCGTTCAAATTATCGGCAATCGACATGATATAAACAGTTCAAAATTCAAGTTTCAAGTTCAAAGTCACAACCTGAGGATAAAGGCGTTAGCAGTTTAATCGGAAGTTTCTCCGTTTTCTTCACGCTGTGCGCCGGCGTACGGATACACATCCATAATGGCCGTTTCTGCGATAGCTGCTATTTCCCAATCCGACAACGTATTGCCAAGTTTTTCAATAAGAAGCATTAAGCCATCTTTCAGGTTAGCTGCCTGCACCATCATTGTTACGGCAGTTTTCTTTTCTATTCCTTTTTCCTCATCAAGAGAAATAAAGTTCACCTTCGCACGATACCACTTATCGCCGCTCGGATTATCGAAAAGTTCGGCAATACGGGCTCTTTTGATATTGCTTACAGTAAACTCACCGCTCACGAAAGGCTTTATTTCTTCTATGATACGAGCTTCGGCTTCGGTAAACGAAAGCGCATCCACCAAGTAAGGTTCATTTACCTTTTTGGGGAGTCCGTCTTCCCCTGTTTTTTCATATCGGACCTTGCATTCAAACCAGGTATGCATTGTAGTGTTGCTTTTATTTGTTATAAGCGAATTAGTCTGTCGTACTGAACATTAAACCGTTTTATCCTGTATATTCAGCTTCGTTTTAGGAGTGAAAGATGCAGGAAGCGGCATGTTATATATTTTATTTCGGAGAAAATCGCCCAAAATTTTAGTGTCTTTCATTTGTTTGATTTCTTCGGCTGTTATCAATTCTCCAATACCGATGCGCGGTCGTTGTCCTTTTTTATTGAACAACTCATAGGGCATTCTTAAACTACGAATTCGCCAGTTTATCAGCCCCAGAAAGTAGAAGAAAATTGAGTTTTTATCATAAAATCGTATGGGGAGAACGGGAACATTAGCAACCTGAATCAATTTTAGAATTCCATCCTGCCATTCGCGATCGCGCACCCGAAGAGTTTTACAACTAAACATTGAAACAGCTCCTGCAGGAAAACATCCTACCGGATGCCCGTCTCTCAGGTGATGCAATGTTTCTCTCATACCATTGATTGCTGCCGTAGAAGGAGTTGTGTTATGTCCGATACGAGGCTGAACCGAAATAAAATTTTCATCCATTGCCTCAATCAATGTTAGGATCTGATTCACCATCACTTTGTAATCCGGTCGAATACCGGCCATCAAATGAATCAACACAATACCGTCCAAACCTCCGTAGGGATGATTAGAGACCGTAATAAAAGGACCTTCCGGTAGTTGTAGTAAGCGTTCAGCATTCCCCACCCGGTAATCAACGCCAAAATCATTCAAAAGACCTTCTGCAAAAGCTGCACCATTACGATCGCAGGAACGACCATAAGCCCAGTTAATTCTGTCAATCGCAAGAAGATGCAGTATCACTCTTGCCAGCCAGTTTCCCAGTCGGCCTCTGAACAACACTGATTTCTTTGCCAAAAAATCTACACCAATAACCGTTCGCTTCATATACAAGCTATTGCGCCATCTTTTGAGGTGTTTCTGCCAATTCATTTTGTGCCGTTTTAGCAACAAGATAATTGGTTCTCATCTTCACCTTCATTAATAATATTCCAACACCCATCCAGAACAACTCCCTGACACGGGTTACCAAACTCACATAAATACCAAGACCGGCAGGCAACGACAGAGCTCTGAGTGCCAATGCAAACCCACCTTCTCGTGTTCCAATCTGCATCGGGGAGAAGAAAAGTATATTGGTAAACAGGCTCATAAACGAGTAAACCACCACCGACTCCACGAGGCTTACATCCACATTGACCGGCTTTAAAATTACATATACCTCAAGGCAATTCATTATACGGGCAATTACTTCCAAACTAAGTGCCGTAAAAAATGCTTTCCGGCGGGCTCCATAAAGATAAGATATCTGTGTGTCGATTTTCGAAAGCTGATTTTGGTATTTATCATTAAATGGCTCTACCCATCTTTTCAGCAAGGGTAAACGGGCAAAAAAATTGAACGCTTTTACGGCCATTCCTCTCCGGTAACCTCTCCATAAAAATGTCAGCAAAATGGCAAATGACACAAAAGATGCAAGCAATACAATGCTCAGCGAAAGTTTCATCGGGAGAAACAATGCGGCCACCACAATGGATAATGCCCAAAAAATGCAATGCGCCGAGATGTGGGTCATCGTGTACAACAACACCGAGGAGGTTGCTTTTTCAACTCCAAGCATCGGTTTGAACTCCATTATCTTATATGGGTCACCACCTACAAATCCTAACGGGGTGGCAGCTTTGAGAGCAAAACCGCTTAAAGTAATTTTGAAAACATGAAGGAAAGGGACAATACGATGTTCCGGCACATCATCACGAATGATAGTATTAAAAGCCATTGTATTAACCAGATATATCGGAAGCCACATGCCAATAATGGCAATAAACCACCATCCGGTCTTTTGCACGTGTGCCACGATTGTATCCCAACCGATGCACCACGCAATCACGACCAAAGCAACAAGGCCTAAAGCGAAGAACAGATTACGTCCGAGGTTTGTACTTATCTTTCCCATGCAAAAGCCTTAATCTTGGTTTAAGCTACGGCACATTTTCTCATGGCGATTAATTGCGAATCCCAACAAAGGATTGAGAATAACAATTTCGCATACAAAGTAAAACCATTCTACATCAAGCAATAACGTAACCAGCATAACAATGCTTCTGGCGTTGAACGTAAAACAATCCAACAATGGCATCATTTTCAGGCTTTCAGACCGAAATTCCACTATTTTATCTTCGGGGAGTCCTTTCGGATAAGTTTCATGCAAGCGCTTAATATAGCGCTGCAATTCAGGGGTTCTTCGTTCCTGATTCAACGTGTAGATATGATATAATTTGAGGAAGAACTTTTCAACCGGTTCCTTTTTCCAACTGAGTGACTGAAAATGTTCTTTCACCGAATCGGCATTCTCAAACTCACTGTCTTTCCCACCTTTCAGAAAATGGAGATGCAATGTTTTATAGTAATCGATCATTGCCGCCTGATTGAAGTGAGAATATGCCGATACAAGAGCAATCAGAAAAACCCACCATCCCCATTCATAACCATAAGCCGATAAAATACGGTCGTTTCCGTGAATCAGGCGTAGGCAAATAGTTGTATAGAATGTCAGAAACCATATATCTCCGCAAAAGCCATCCAGTATTCGTCCGATTTTAGATTTGATTCCGGTAATACGGGCTAATTGTCCGTCAACACAGTCCAAAATATTGGCAAACACTAAAAAGCCAAAGCCAATCAAGTTAATAGCCAGATTATCATCCGGGTAAAACAGAATACAGCCTATCATTCCCACAAAAATGGAAATGATGGTAATAATGTTCGGAGTAACGGGGGTTGATTTGAGAAGTAAAGCTATCTGAAAACCGATAGGACGATAAAAAACTCTGTCGAGCCAATTTTCCGTATCCCACGATTTTAGAGAATCTTTGAAGGTAATCGATGATTTTGTGTCCATTGCGTGCTTTATTTGTAACGATATTTACTTGCAATCAAACGAGTCAATATCAATTGCAAATTTAGAAAAAAAAAGAATATGCAGGCCTGATAAGCCTGCATAAATTTTAAGATATATTAAATCAGTCAATTAGCAAATCAAGTCGGCTATTTATAGCTGTAACCTCCATCGCAAACGACAATTTCTCCATTCATGTATTGGTTATTGATAAGCAGCCAATACACGTCTGTTAATTCCTCCGGTGTACAGAAACGGCCCATCGCCAGTTTGCGGTTAATATTATCACGAATTTCGGTCGGCTTTGTTTTTTGCCATTCGGTATCAACAAATCCGGGAGCCACAGCATTAACCCTTATACGTTTTCCGGCAAAAAATTTCACCAGATTCTTCACCAGCGCATGAACCGAAGCCTTGGTCACTCCGTATGCCAATGAAACAGAGTGAGGATGAATGGCCATTAATGAACCGGTAAACACAACGCAACCACCTTCTTCAAAAGACGAGTAAAGCTTTTGCATCAGAAAAACGGGAAAATGCACGTTTGCATTGAAAACCTTCAACCAGTTTTCGGGTTCAATTTGCAGAAAATCACTTCTATCTGTCATCCCGGCGTTAAAAACGACACAGCTAAGTGAAATTTGTTGTTCCGCCAAAAAATGACTTATCGTATCAATCGAACTGAGCTCGGAAATGTCGGCTTTCAACAACATTACTTTTGACGGAAAACGTTGTTCGAATTCACTCCAAACCAGAGACGCAGTTGCTTCATCGGATGAATAGGTCATCACAACAGACATACCTTCTTTAAGCAATCGTTCACAAACTGCTTTGCCAATTCCCTTGGTAGCTCCGGTGATTAGTGCAGTCTTACTCATCCTACTTTACAAAAGTTGGCTTTGCACTCCGTTCTGCATGTAGCTGCTGATCGTATGATTCATAAATTGTTTTCTTCAGTGATGAGGAAGAAACTCCGTCGCCATAAGGAAAATAGAACACATCTACTCCCAGATCCTTCAGGTAATCATATTTACCAAACCAGTCGTCACCCACAACGAAAGCATCAATGTTCAGTTTCTTCACGATCTCGGTATGATCGAGCGTATGTTGCGGAATTACAAGATCCGGAGCCTTGAGCGCTTCAACAATCAACATCCGTTCATTAAAAGGAATGATCGGAGCAGCCTTATACGACTTCACCAATTCGTCGGTACTCACTCCTACAATCAGAATATCTCCCAACCCTCTGGCATAATTAATCATTTTCAGGTGATTGGAGTGGAACATATCGAAAGTTCCAGATGTGTAAACGATGGTTTTTTTATTGAACATGATAAAATCTTAGTAAAAACAGAATATAATTGTAATAAAAAAGAGCTAACTTGCAACGTTTTTACGGTTGGATTACTCTTTTCACACGTTATGCAAAGGTATTTATTTATTTGAGTCTACCTGACTTTTTTACACATTTTTTCTTTGCAATCGCCTGGAAAAATCACTCCCTCTTCCCAACCCGACAGTGAATTTATATCAAATTAGTGCTCTAAAACCATTAAACATTCACGTCCATGAATACATTTCTCGACTCTGATCTGGAATTGCTCAAAACCAAAGGAATTTCAGTCGAAACCGGTACTGAACAATTGAACCGTTTCGCTGCCGGATTTCCTTTCTTGCAAATAGAAAAAGCTGCCGCCATCAACGACGGAATTTTACAAATTGAAACTTCTCATATCGATCACTATATCCAGTTCTGGACTGATTTTCTTGCTGAAAAGAAGAAAATTGTAAAGTTTGTACCGGCCTCGGGAGCCGCCAGTCGCATGTTCAAAAACCTGTTTGAATTTATCGACGGTGAATCTGAAACTCCTGCATCTGATTTCGAAAAGAAGTTTTTCTCCGAAATTGAGTATTTCGCTTTTTATGAAGCGCTGAATGCTGTTTGTTTTCACAACGACGGCCGCACCATTCCTCAGCTTATCGAAGCCGGAGAATACAAAACCATCGTACGCAACCTGCTTGAAGGAAAAGGCCTGAATTATCAAAATCTACCGAAAGGTTTATTACTTTTTCATCGTTATCCCGATGAAGTCCGCACTCCTGTACAGGAACATCTGGCCGAAGGTGCTGCCTATGCAGCCAACAACGAAGGCGAAGTCAACATTCACTTCACAGTTTCCACCGAGCACCGCAAACTGTTTGAACAACATGTAAAAGAACAGTTGTCCATTCTTGCAACAAAGAACAAACTACATTACCACGTATCTTTTTCGGAACAAAAACCATCGACCGACACACTGGCTGCCGATGCCGACAACCAACCGTTCCGCGATAACGACAAATTGCTGTTCCGTCCGGGTGGACACGGTGCTTTGATCGAAAACCTGAACGACATTAACGCTGACGTGGTTTTCATTAAGAATATTGACAACGTCACTACCGACAAACTCAAAAAGCCGACCATTACCTACAAACGTTTGCTGGCCGGCATACTTGTGCAAACCCAGAAACAGATTTTCGGATTTCTGCACGAACTGGACAATAAAGAAATTTCGGATGCCAAGCTGGAAGTTATCAAACAATTCTGCACTTCACGTCTTTCTATTCACAATCCGGTCATTGCAGGTTACAGTCGCGAAGAGCTGATAAAATATCTCCACGACAAGTTGAACCGTCCGTTGCGGGTGTGCGGCATGGTAAAAAACGAAGGCGAACCCGGCGGCGGCCCATACATTACAATTAGCGCAGACGGCACAGCTTCGCCTCAAATCCTCGAAAGTTCTCAAATCGATACTTCCGATCCCGAAAAAGTAGAGCTAATGAAAAAAGCCACACACTTCAACCCGGTTGATCTGATTTGTGCCATTAAAGACTACAAGGGAAAGAAGTTCGACCTGCCGAAATACGTGGATAAAAACACCGGCTTTATCTCTTCCAAATCCAAGAGTGGAAAAGAGCTGAAAGCATTAGAATTGCCTGGCCTCTGGAACGGTGCCATGAGCGATTGGAACACCATTTTCGTCGATACCCCGGTAGAGACCTTCAGTCCGGTGAAAACCGTAAATGATTTATTGAGACCGGAACACCAGTAAATAAAAAATTAATCCCCGAATCAAACCCCGAAGGTTTAGAAGACCTTCGGGGTTTGATTTTTTCACCCGGGTGCAGCGACCTCCGAGTCGCTGTTTATAATTTGTGCGATTTGAAAATCGCACCACCCATCCACCCCACATATCAAAGCTGATATTCAAGGCCTTTTTTCAAGCATTTATTGTTTCCAGAGCAAATAGTTCGGATGTTCCTTCCCTGCTGCCATTTTTCACCTTTATTATAGATCCCGGTCATTTGCCGCTATCAAAAAATTTCGTTAGCTTTGCATATCAAAGAGCTGTTAATTAAACACTTAATAATCAACATTTTAAATTTCAGAGGGTATGATTTATTCACATGAAGTAGAACAAATGTGTGTGGTAAAAAAAGGTCCTAACCACGGACCAGCTCCCATTCCTCAAGAAGGAAAATGGGTTCAGGCTAAGGAAATCAAAGACATTTCCGGTTTAACTCACGGTGTGGGATGGTGTGCACCACAACAAGGCGCTTGTAAACTGACATTGAACATCAAAGACGGTATTATTCAGGAAGCTTTGATCGAAACGATTGGTTGCTCAGGTATGACTCACTCTGCAGCTATGTCTGCCGAGATTCTTCCTGGCAAAACCATTCTGGAAGCATTGAACACCGACTTGGTTTGCGACGCTATCAACACTGCAATGCGCGAATTGTTCTTACAAATCGCTTACGGACGTTCACAGTCTGCTTTCTCAGAAGGTGGTCTGCCAATCGGCGCAGGTCTCGAAGACTTGGGTAAAGGCCTCCGTAGCCAGGTAGGTACAATGTACGGTACATTGGCAAAAGGCGTTCGTTACCTCGAAATGGCTGAAGGCTACTGCACACGTCTCGGTTTAGACGAAGACGGTGAAGTAATCGGCTATGAATTCGTTCACATGGGCAAATTCATGGACATGGTTAAAAAAGGCATTAATGCTGCTGAAGCTTTGGAAAAAGCAAAAAGTTCGTACGGTCGCTTCAAAGAAGCTGCAAAATATATTGATCCCCGCCACGAGTAATCTCGTGATGTAGAATTTGAATTATTAATTATCAATTATTAATTAAGAAATATTATGGCTTTATTTGAAAGTTACGACCGCCGCATTAACCAAATCAACGCGGTTCTTAATCAATACGGAATCAAAGACATCGACGAAGCTAAGGCTATCTGCGATGCAAAGGGCATTAATCCTTACCAAATTTGCGAAGAAACTCAGCCTATCTGCTTCGAAAATGCAAAATGGGCTTACGTAGTAGGCGCTGCCATCGCTATCAAAAAAGGTTGCACAATTGCTGCTGACGCTGCAGAAGCAATCGGTATCGGTTTGCAATGTTTCTGCATCGCCGGTTCTGTAG
Source organism: uncultured Microbacter sp. (assembly GCA_963678825.2). Classification (GTDB taxonomy): domain Bacteria; phylum Bacteroidota; class Bacteroidia; order Bacteroidales; family Paludibacteraceae; genus Microbacter. The sequence continues at coordinate 25,921 of CAXXPB010000023.1, forward strand.
CCGACGATCGTAAAGTAGGTATCGGTCACGGTAACCTTGGCGCTCGTTTATTGCGCGAAGAAACACAATGTTTCGCATTCCTCGCAGGCCACGAATCTTTCGCTGCTGCCGAAGGTGCTATCAAAATCGCTGAAATGGCAAACAAAGTACGTACAAACCCATTGCGCGTTATCCTTAACGGTCTGGGCAAAGATGCGGCTATGATTATTTCACGTATCAACGGCTTTACTTATGTTCAAACACAATTTGACTATGCTTCAGGCGCTTTGAACGTTGTAAAAGAAAAACCTTATTCAACAGGTCTTCGTGCAAAAGTAAAATGCTATGGTGCTGACGATGTTCGCGAAGGTGTGGCCATCATGTGGAAAGAAGGCGTTGACGTTTCCATCACCGGTAATTCAACCAACCCTACCCGTTTCCAACACCCTGTTGCAGGTACTTACAAAAAAGAACGTCTCGAAAAAGGCGAAAAATATTTTTCTGTTGCTTCAGGTGGTGGCACAGGTCGTACTCTTCACCCCGACAACATGGCTGCCGGTCCTGCTTCTTATGGTATGACTGACACAATGGGTCGTATGCACGGTGATGCTCAGTTTGCCGGTTCTTCTTCCGTTCCTGCTCACGTTGAAATGATGGGCTTCCTCGGAATGGGTAACAACCCAATGGTTGGTGCAACCGTTGCTGTTGCCGTTGCTATCGCAGAGGCATGCAAATAATAAGATTCCAGAATTCAAGATTCCAATGATTCAAGATTATCTCAAATGAGCATCCCGAAAGAAATGGAATACTGGAATTCTCAATCTTGAAATTAGCTAATATAAAACTGCCTCAGCATTCGTGCCGGGGCAGTTTTTTTATACACCAACAATCATGAGTCGAATAAAAACTTTCTTTACAGCCTCCGTTTTGCTGTTCATTTGTGCTTTGAGTCTGAATGCACAACAAAACCCAAAAGGCAGAACCGATTTATCGGTCAGTCAGTTCAAAGAGTATCTGGCAAAAAATCCGTCAGTCACGCTGCTCGATGTCAGAACACTGGAAGAGTTTGCTGCCGGACATCTGAAAAATGCCGTCAACATTCCGGTTAACGATCCCGATTTTGACGCTAAAGTTTCAAAATTTAACAAAACCAAAGCCGTGATGGTCTATTGCCGCTCGGGGCATCGCAGTGTAGTAGCTTCCGGAAAGTTGCTGACGCTCGGCTTTGTCAGCATCCTCAACCTTGAGAAAGGTATCAATAGCTGGCAGGCAGCCGGCGAAACTGTAGTTAAGTAAATTTTTCAGGCAAAACGGTTATCTCTTTCGATGATGAAATCGACGGAATAGCCCTTAAAACAAAAAGATTATGTGGTTATTATTGGGTGCACTCTCTGCACTTTTGTTAGGAGTCTACGATGTTGCAAAAAAGGTTTCGCTTCAAAAAAACGCGGTTATTCCGGTGCTTTTTTCTTCCATCGTTATTTCCAGTCTTATTTTATCGCCGCTGCCGGTATTGTCACACTATTTTCCCGACATGATGAAAGGCACGCTGCTGTATGTTCCGCCAATGGACGGCAGAGCTCATTTTTTTATCTTACTAAAATCGTTATTGGTACTGTCTTCGTGGCTGTTCGGTTACTTCGCAATGAAGCACCTGCCCATCACAATCGTCACACCGATTGAAGCCACACGACCGCTCTGGACTCTGCTCGGCGCTTTGGTCATTTTTTCGGAACGATTATCCCCGTATCAATGGATTGGAGTATCCGTAACGTTGATTTCGTTCTACCTTTTTTCAATGGTTGGAAAGAAAGAAGGCGTGGTTTTTCACAACAATAAATGGGTCTTTTTTATTATCTTAGCAGCGCTTACGGGAGCCGCCAGCGGACTCTATGACAAGTTTCTGATGAGAGAATTCAACCGGGTGGGAGTTCAGGTATATTACCTTTTTTATCAGGCAATTATAATGGCCATCATCACTTTGTTTCTCTGGTATCCGAAACGTAAAACATCGACTCCGTTTCAGTGGCGATATTCGATTATCGGCATTTCGGTATTTCTTACCCTGGCCGACTTCGTCTATTTCTTTGCACTTTCGGATCCCGACGCTATGATATCACTTCTTTCAACCGTCAGAAGAGCCGGAGTTGTAGTATCATTTTCTATCGGAGCTTTCGTCTTTAGAGAAAAGAACATTAAAATCAAATTCATTTGCCTTGCTGGTGTCATAACCGGTACTTTGATTCTTTTATTTGGCAAATAATCCACACACCTCTATCTTTTTAAAAAACCAGTTAATATCAAACAAATTGACCGGATAATTACTGATAAACGGTCACACGTTCATTGAATTAAAACATACACTATCAGATTGATAAACGGCCTTAATATCAATTTGACTGAATTATATTTCTGATACATATTTTTGGCATATTTAATACATAAAATTACCAAATAACAGTTCGAAAAGTTGTTTTCTGCTCCGAGAATGCTTAAAATTGCAGCAAAAATATCACACCATGGATATAGAAAAACTGATGCATTCGCTGGAAGCAAAACATCCCGGCGAACACGAATATTTGCAGGCAGTACACGAAGTACTGTTAAGTATCGAGGAGGTTTACAACCAACACCCGGAGTTCGAAAAAGCAAAAATAGCCGAACGTCTGGTGGAACCCGACCGGATTTTCACGTTCAAAGTTCCCTGGATTGACGACAATGGCGAAGTACAGGTCAACCTTGGCTACCGCGTTCAGTTCAACAACGCTATCGGGCCATACAAAGGTGGCCTCCGCTTTCACTCGTCAGTCAACCTGTCTATTTTGAAATTTTTGGGCTTCGAACAAATATTTAAAAACGCATTGACCACTCTTCCGATGGGAGGAGCAAAAGGGGGTTCTGACTTTAACCCGAGAGGCAAATCGGATGCCGAAGTGATGAGATTCTGCCAGTCGTTTATGCTGGAACTATGGAAACATATCGGCCCCGAAACTGACGTACCGGCTGGCGATATTGGCGTGGGAGCACGTGAAATCGGTTACCTGAACGGCATGTACAAAAAACTGACCAACACCGTAACCGGCGTATTGACCGGCAAAGGCTTGGAATACGGAGGCTCGCTGGTTCGTCCCGAAGCTACCGGTTTTGGAGGATTGTATTTTGTGCAACAAATGCTCGAAACAGCCGGCGATTCGCTGAAAGGGAAAACCGTTGCAATCTCCGGTTTTGGCAATGTGGCCTGGGGGGCTGCATTGAAAGCCAACCAACTCGGAGCTAAAGTGATAACAATTTCAGGTCCTGATGGTTATATTTACGATCCGAATGGAGTTTCGGGAGACAAAATAGACTATTTACTTGAATTACGTGCTTCCTGCAACGACGTTGTGGCTCCTTATGCCGAACAGTTTGGTGCCACTTTCGTACCGAACAAACGTCCTTGGGAAGTAAAAGCTGATATTGCGCTACCTTGCGCAACTCAGAACGAATTAAACGAAGAAGATGCAAAACAACTGATTGCAAACGGAGTACGCTGCGTTGGTGAAATATCCAATATGGGCTGCACTCCTGAAGCAATTGACTTATTTATTTCAAATAAAATATTGTACGGTCCGGGGAAAGCGGTCAACGCAGGAGGCGTTGCCACTTCGGGACTTGAAATGACGCAAAATGCCATGCATTTGGGATGGCCTGCCGAAGAGGTGGATGCCAAGCTTCACCAGATAATGGGAAGCATTCATTCCCAATGCGTACACTACGGGCGACAGCCCGATGGCTATATCAACTACATGAAAGGTGCAAACATCGCCGGATTCATGAAAGTTGCGCGAGCCATGATGGCACAAGGCGTTATTTAAGATTAAAGTCCCGGGCTTCCTCCATAAAGTCCGGGACTTTTTTATAAACCGACGGGTTTATTCGACAAGGGTATTATTACCATCAAATATTTTTATAAACATTAGCTATGAGAACAAATCTAAGTTCACAAATTACACTGAACCGGATTCCTGAACGCCTCTACCACCCTACCGATGCTTTCGAGCAGGCAGCTTTGACGCGTTTCGAAAAGGTTCCAGTGGAAATTTTTGACGATGCTTTGCGTGGCTCTAAAAAAGTGGCTGCGGAAATTGAGGGGTTGATTAAAGAGAAAAACAGCAAGGGAGAATTGTTCGTTTTAGGCCTCACCGGCGGAAGAGCCGGCATCGAATTGTATTCGGAACTGGTACGCCTTCACAAGGAAGAAGGGTTAAGTTTCAAAAAAGTTGCAGTAGTCAATCTTTACGAGTATTATCCATTAGTCAAGTCGATGGATAAAAGCTTCTTAGCTCGTATTAAAGAGATGCTACTAGACCACATCGACATTGATCCGGACAATATTATTTCGCCGGATGCGACCATTGACCGCAAAGATGTGATGGCACACTGCAAGGCGTTTGAAGAAAAAATCAACGCATTGGGAGGTATTGACCTTCAGTTATTGGGAATTGGCAGAGGTGGAAACATCGGCTTTAACGAACCGGGTTCGCAACTGAACTCAACCACACGGTTAATCATGCTCAACAGCGAATCGCGTAAGGAAGCTGCTCGTCATCTTGGTTTTTCAGAACCTCCGGTAAGCTCCATCACGTTAGGAATTGGCACAATAATGAAAGCGAAACGTATCGTATTGCTTTCATGGGGTGAAGACAAATCAGCGGTCGTACGCACTGCTGTTGAAGAACCGGCATCTGTTGCATTTCCGTCATCGTTCCTGCAACTTCACAACAACGCTTCTTTTGTCATCGACATTCACGCAGCGGGAGAATTGACCAGAATAAGTAAGCCGTGGCTGGTAACTTCCTGCGATTGGGACGACAAACTGATCCGCCGTGCCATTGTATGGCTATGCCAACAGGTAAAAAAACCAATACTAAAACTGACCGACAAAGATTATTCGGAACAAAATCTGAGTGAATTACTCACCATATTCGGATCTGCTTACAATTGCAACATAAAGATTTTCAACGATCTTCAGCATACAATCACAGGATGGCCGGGTGGAAAACCGAATGCAGACGACACGTATCGTCCGGAAAGAGCCACTCCGTTTCCTAAAAAAGTACTTGTATTCAGTCCGCACCCCGACGACGACGTCATCTCAATGGGAGGAACATTGAAACGTCTTGTAGATCAACACCACGAAGTACATGTGGCTTATGAAACGTCAGGAAATATTGCTGTAAACGATGACGAAATCATCCGTTTCCTCTCTTTTGTTAAAGGATATATCGAAATGTTCGAACCCGACAACAAAGCATTGAGAGCCCGTTACGAGTCTCAATCACGCTTCCTGGTGAAAGGCGAAGGCGCCTTACCTCTTTCTGAAATCTTATCGATGAAAGGTTTAATTCGAAGGGGAGAAGCAAAAGCGGCTTGTCGTTTCGAAGGTGTTTCGTCCAAAAACGTACATTTTCTGAATCTGCCGTTTTACGAAACCGGCACTATTAAGAAAAAACCGATTTCACAGGCTGACATTGAAATTGTAAAAGCGCTTTTGCAGGAACTAAAACCCCATCAGATCTATGTAGCCGGTGACCTTGCCGACCCTCACGGAACGCACAAAGTTTGTTTGGATGCCGTACTTGCTGCCATCGACGATCTAAAAAAAGAAGCATGGCTCAACGACTGCCGCATTTGGATGTACCGCGGTGCATGGATGGAATGGGAAATTGACCATATTGAAATGGCTGTTCCTCTGAGTCCGGAAGAATTACGCTCGAAACGCAATGCAATTCTCAAACACCAGTCTCAAATGGAAAGTGCACCCTTCCTGGGCAACGACGAACGCCTTTTCTGGCAACGTTCCGAAGAAAGAAACCGTGCAACAGCAGCTTTCTACAACGAATTAGGTCTGGCGGCCTACGAAGCAATCGAAGCATTCGTGCGTTATATTCCTATTCAATAGAAAATCGCACTAAAAATCAACGACCGTTTTGCTCATATACAAAACGGTCGTTTTTGTATATAGCACTCTTTTTGTAGCTTTGCAACTTCATATCACGCCCATCCACAACACACAATGACCGGATTTTTAAAATCATACATGCTCCCCATTGCCATGTGTATTGGCATTATCTTCTACCGTTTTTTCACAGAATTATCGTTCATCACACCTTACCTGATCTTTGCAATGCTTTTTATCACCTATTGCAAACTATCAATCAAAGAACTCAGGTTCGAAAAATTCCATTTCTATCTGTTGGCCATTCAGTTATTCGGAAGTATTGCTGTATATCTTGCTCTAAGATGGTTCAATCCTTTAATAGCTCAGGGATCAATGATATGCGTTTTAGCGCCGACAGCTACCTCTGCTGCTGTAATCACCGGCATGTTAGGAGGGAGCGTTGCGAGTCTGACCGCTTATAGCATTCTCAGCAACTTATGTGTCGCTATATTCGCACCAATTATTTTTTCATTTATCGGAGAACACTCAAATTTTACTTTTTTCGAGTCATTTCTCTATATTCTGAAAGAGGTATTCCCTCTCCTGATTCTACCATTAGTATTCGCTTTTACATTAGAAAAGCTTGCCCCGAAAGTCAAAATAAAGATACAAGCGCTGCATGGATGGTCATTTTACCTGTGGGCGCTGGCACTCACAATTGTTGTAGGAAAAACCGTTTCGTTTATCATGAAACAGCCTGCGGATAATTATACCGTTGAAATAATAATGGCAGCTTCTACATTTTTCATTTGTATAGGACAATTTCTTGCCGGAAGAAAAATCGGCAAACGATATGACAACACAGTTACCGGGGGACAAGGGCTGGGGCAGAAGAACACGGTATTGACCATCTGGATGGCATTATCCTATCTTGATCCAATCTCCTCCATAGGACCAGGAGCTTACGTTTTATGGCAAAACATTGTAAATTCTTACCAACTTTGGAGAAAGCAACGAAACAAATAAAAACCGACAAACAGATCTGAAGGAAAATGCAAGATGTAGATTTTGGGCAAAAAACGAAAGTGTGGAATATTCGAGTTATTCGAAATAAACCACACTTTCTTTTTTGCTTAAAAAAATCTGTTCCTATCGCTGAACCTAAAATTATTAATATAAGACCACCTAGTATTATGAAAACAAAGGTATCCCGTTTACGTGAAACAGGTTGCAAAAATTGCATCAAATCATAGCAATTTTGAAACACAAGATGCCCTTTTGATAGATATTATTGAGAAAATGAGACGTAAAGCCTCAGGTTTACACAAAACAAGCTCCAAATCCTCAAAAAAAACGATCGTTTTATCACCCCCATACTTTTGAAATGTTTTTAGAAAAAAAGTCAGCCCGGATATTTCCAGACTAAAAAAAATCCTTATCTTTGCACCGCAAAACAGAACAATGATGCCGTCATCAAAAACGGCATTTATGGTTCGAGAAAAGAAGTAAAATGATTGCGAAAGTAGCTCAGTTGGTAGAGCACGACCTTGCCAAGGTCGGGGTCGCGGGTTCGAGTCCCGTCTTTCGCTCAAAAGGATGCCCGGATGGTGGAATGGTAGACACGAAGGACTTAAAATCCTTTGGCTTCACGGCTGTGGGGGTTCAAGTCCCCCTCCGGGTACTTAAAATAAAGGGTTTACACTATAGCGTGTAAGCCCTTTTTTTATGCCACTCTCTGCATTAATCATTTACAGTGATTGCGGCTTTATCATTCCTTCTGAATTACCATGAACAAAACGATATAATCACAAGGATTAATTACAAATTCTATATAACTTTGTAACATCAATTTTCACCACCTACAAAAAATCACACAACATGCATTTAGCAGACTCATACAAAGTCTTTTCGGGCTCTAGCAGCCGCTATCTGGCCGAACAAATCTGCCAGAGTCTTGGCTGTGAACTGGGAAAAATGACGACCACTCGTTTTGCAGACGGCGAATTTGCCGTAAGATATGACGAATCAATCCGTGGTTGTTACGTATTTCTGGTACAATCTACATTCCCTTCATCAGACAACCTGATGGAACTTTTATTGATGATTGACGCAGCAAAAAGAGCTTCGGCTTACAAAGTAATTGCTGTAATTCCCTATTTCGGATGGGCTCGTCAGGACAGGAAGGATAAACCCCGTGTATCAATCGGAGCAAAACTGATTGCCGATCTTTTGAGTACTGCCGGTATCGACCGCCTTATCACAATGGATCTCCACGCCGATCAGATTCAGGGATTTTTCAACGTACCGGTTGACCATCTTTATGCTTCAACCCTCTTTGTTCCCCACATCAAATCGCTTCAGATCGAAGATTTGGCGATTGCCTCCCCCGACGTGGGTGGTTCAAAACGTGCAGGATCTTATTCGAAACACTTGGAATCGCCGATGGTACTTTGCTACAAATTGCGCGAAAAAGCGAATGAAGTGAGTGACATGAAGATTATCGGTAAAGTAACCGGTAAGAATGTGATCATCCTCGACGACATGGTTGATACCGCAGGTACACTAACAAAAGCCGCAGGATTGATGATGGAATATGGTGCAAAATCGGTAAGAGCCGTTGTAACCCACCCCATTATGTCCGATCCGGCATCTGAACGCATAGAAAACTCCGTACTGAAAGAGATCATTTTTACCGACTCAATTCCTTACAACGGAAATTGCAGCAAAGTAAAAGTATTATCCGTAGCCGACCTGTTTGCTGACACTATCAAAAAAGTATTCAACAACGAATCAATCAGCAGCCAGTATTTGCTGTAAAAAGACATGTAATTACGAGGTTTTCCCGAACATAAGATTAGGTTGTAAAGATAAAAATCATTATCTTTACAACCTCAAAATCACACATTTGAATAACTTCTTGTCATTTCACAGCCGCAAGTATCCGGCTAAATCGTTGAAATGAAAGAAGTTTTTCGCATTAAATTTGTTGTTTATTTTTGCGAGGAAGAAATTCTTCACTGACTCGCTCTGAGAGACAAAAAAACGACACAAAACAAAACACAAATCCGATAACTCTAAAACTTACTATTATGAAAGAAATTGATGACCTTCCGGAATTTGACGACGATGAAGCCATTGCATTCATTCTGAAATACATACCTCAAGAACTCAAAGCAAAAGTAACCGAAGATGACATCGCTTATATTTTGGATGTTATTTACGATTTTTACGAGGCTAACGGGCTGATAGAAGAAAATTCCACTGAAGAAGCTTCCATTGACGAAGAAGACATGTTGCTATTTGTAATAAAAGCAATAAAAAAAGACAAAGTGGTCAACCTTTCCGAAGAAGAAGTCCAATCGTTGCTGGAAGGCGAATTTGAATATGGAAAATCAATAGGCATCTACAACGAAGAAGAAGAATAAATCACATAAATATCAACACATAAAAACACTTATGAGCACAACATCCATTTTAGACAAAGCTGCCGATAACATTCGTATTTTGGCAACAAGCATGGTCGAAAAGGCCAAATCAGGTCACCCGGGCGGCGCAATGGGCGGCGCAGACTTCGTAAACGTACTGTTCAGCGAATTCTTAACTTATGATCCGAAAGATCCGCAATGGATCAACAGAGATCGGTTCTTCCTTGATCCGGGTCATATGTCGCCGATGCTTTACAGTGTTTTGGCACTTACAGGCAAATATTCACTCGAAGATCTGAAACAATTCCGTCAATGGGGCAGTGTAACTCCGGGTCACCCCGAAGTGGATGTTGAGCGTGGTGTTGAAAATACATCCGGTCCTCTCGGACAAGGCCACACAATGGCTATCGGTGCCGCTATCGCCGAACGTTTCCTTGCTGCCCGCTTTGGCAACTGGATGAGCCACAAAATCTATACTTTTATTTCTGACGGTGGTGTACAGGAAGAAATTTCTCAAGGTGCAGGCCGTATTGCAGGTACTCTCGGACTGAGCAACCTGATCATGTTCTATGACTCTAACGATATTCAGCTTTCAACAGTTGTAAGCGAAGTGAGTGTAGAAAATACAGCTAAGAAATATGAAGCATGGGGCTGGAATGTTATCTCAATCGTTGGTAACAACGCAGCTCAGATTCGCGAAGCTTTAACTAAAGCTCAGACTGAAACAGAACGCCCTACCATCATTATCGGTAAAACCATTATGGGTAAAGGTGCTGTTACAGCAGACGGCAGTAGCTACGAAAACAAATGTGCTACCCACGGCATGCCATTGAGCGAAGGCGGTGCCTCATACGAAAAAACAATTCAGAACCTCGGAGGTAACCCTGAAAATCCGTTTGTTATCTTCCCCGAAGTGGAAGAACTTTATGCAAAACGCAAAGCAGAGTTGGTGAAAATTGCAGCAGAAAAGAAAGCACAGCAAGCCGCTTGGGAAAAAGAAAATCCCGAATTGGCTAAAAAACTTACATCTTTCTTCTCGAAAGAAGCTCCTAAAGTTGATTTTGCTGCTATTGCTCAAAAAGCAGATCAAGCTACACGCGCAGCCTCTTCTACAGTATTGGCTACCTTTGCAAGCCAGGTAGAAAACATGATCGTTGCTTCGGCTGACTTGTCGAACTCTGACAAAACAGACGGCTTCCTCAAAAAAACAAAAGCATTCAAAAAAGGCGATTTCTCAGGTGCATTTTTTCAGGCTGGTGTATGCGAACTTACCATGGCTGCCATTGCCAACGGTATGGCTCTCCACGGAGGGGTTATTCCTGCTATCGGAACATTCTTTGTTTTCTCTGACTATATGAAGCCTGCCGTACGTATGGCTGCTTTGATGCAATTGCCAGTAAAATACGTTTGGACACACGACGCATTCCGCGTAGGTGAAGACGGTCCTACCCACCAACCTGTTGAACAGGAAGCTCAAATCCGTTTGATGGAACAATTGAAAAACCATCACGGCAAAAACAGCATGTTGGTTCTTCGTCCGGGTGATGCTGACGAAACGACCGTTGCATGGAAATTGGCACTGGAAAACACAGACACTCCTACCGGTTTGATTCTGTCTCGTCAAAATATCAAAAACATTGTTGCTGAAAACGGCTATACTTCAGCTTTGCAAGCAGCAAAAGGAGCCTATATCGTTTACAAACCAGCTACTAAAGCTGACATCATTTTGGTTGCCAACGGTTCTGAAGTTGCGACTTTGATCGAAGCTGTTCCGTTCCTGAAAGCAAAAGGCATCGAAGCTCAGGTTGTTTCCGCTCCTTCTGAAGGCTTGTTCTTCAACCAGGACGAAAGCTATCGTAACGAAGTAATTCCTGCTTCCACACCGGTATTCGGTCTTACAGCAGGTCTGCCTTCTACATTGCAACGTCTGGCTGGCGCAAATGGCAAAGTATTTGGCTTGGATCATTTCGGATACTCTGCTCCTTACAAAGTATTGGATAAAGAATTTGGTTTCACTGCAGAAAATGTAGTTAACCAGATTACAGCACAATTGGGCAAGTAATAGAACTTGCCCTTCAACCTTAGTTTCTGACACCGTGAAAAGATACACAATGGATATTGTTTATCTTTTAATCACTTAGTTATGTACAAAGCAAGACATATAACCGACGACATTTATTATATAGGTGTCAACGACCGGCAAAAAGTGCTCTTTGAAAACCTCATCCCGCTACCACACGGAGTTTCATATAACTCCTATCTGATAATGGATGAGAAAACAGTTTTGGTGGATACCGTGGAGGTTTCTTTCGCCGAAGTATTCCTGGATAAGCTGTTGAGTGTACTGGGAGATCGCCACCTTGATTATTTGGTAATCAACCACATGGAACCTGACCACTCAGGAGCAATCCGGGCTATTCGACGCATGTTTCCTGATATTAAAATTGTTGGGAACGCCCGTACCTTCAAAATGCTTGATGGTTTCTACGGAATTAATGATGGCTTGCACGAAGTAAAAGATGGGGACAAACTGGTTTTGGGTAAGCATACCCTCCAGTTCTTCCTCACTCCGATGATTCACTGGCCCGAAACGATGATGACCTATGATATCAATGACAAATTGATTTTCACCGGCGATGCTTTCGGCGCGTTTGGTACGCTGGACGGAGGAGTGCTTGATACTGATATTGAAACCGGTAATCATTTGGAAGAAAGCCGCCGCTATTTTTCAAATATTGCCGGCAAGTACGGATCTGCGGTTCAGAATGCATTAAATAAGCTGAAGGATATTGAAATCAAGACTATTTGTCCTACACACGGACCGGTTTGGCGTGAAAAGGTTAGTAAAATAATCGAAATCACAGACAAACTAAGCCGGTACGAAGGTGAACGCGGTGTCGTAATTATTTATGGCAGTATGTACGGCAATACCGAACAGATGGCCGAAGCCATTGCTTTCGGGCTTTCGGAAGAAGGAGAAAAGAATATCACTATTTACAACGTATCCAAAACGGATGTTTCGTTTATTTTGAGTGACATTTTCCGTTACGACCGTATTGTTATCGGGAGTCCGACATACAGCAATGAATTATTCCCGGAAATAGCCTCTTTGCTGGCAAAACTGGAAACCCGCGATATCAAGAATCGTAAATTTGCTTATTTCGGATCGTCAACCTGGTCAAATGCTTCCATTAAATTATTGGCTGCTTTTGCAGAACGGGTAAAATGGGATGTCGTAAGTCTCCCCATCGAAATAAAGCAAAGCCTCAAAGAGGACAAATACGACGATTGTATCGCCCTGGGACGATTGCTGGCTAAATCATAACAAAAAGTGTATTGGCTGATTTACTGACGGTTTTGTTATGGTGCTGATGAAAAGATAGTCATCGAACTATCCATACAATGTGAAGATGAAACACAAAATTACGAATCTTTAAATTACACTTACTATGAGACTAATTATTGAGCCGAACTACGAGGTAGTATCAAAATGGGCTGCGGCTTACATTGCTTCAAAAATACAGAAAGCAAATCCGACACCGGAAAAACCTTTCGTATTGGGTCTTCCTACGGGATCAACACCGCTGGGAACCTACAAAGAATTGATCGCGCTGTATAAAGCCGGAACTGTATCTTTCAAGAATGTGATCACTTTCAATATGGATGAATATATCGGCATTCCCGAAGATCACCCCGAAAGCTATCACACCTTCATGTGGAAGAACTTCTTCAGCCATATTGACATCCCGAAAGAAAATGTGAATATTCTTGACGGCAATGCCGAAGATACGACAGCAGAATGCGAACGCTATGAAGCAAAGATTAAGGCCGTAGGCGGTATCGATCTCTTTATGGGTGGCGTAGGATCCGATGGACACATCGCTTTTAACGAGCCTTGTTCATCGCTATACTCCCGCACAAGAGACAAAGAGCTGACTACCGACACCATCATTGCCAATTCGCGTTTCTTCGATAACGACGTCAACAAAGTGCCTAAAACAGCGTTGACTGTAGGCGTTGCAACTATTCTGGATGCCCGCGAGGTATTAATTCTTATTTCAGGTCACAACAAAGCCCGCGCTTTACGTCAGGCCGTGGAAGAAGGAGTAAACCACAAATGGACGATCAGTATGCTACAATTGCATCCGAAAGGAATTATCGTGTGTGATGAAGCATCTTGCGAAGAACTGACGGTTGGTACCTACAAGTACTTCCTCGACATCGAGAACCAGTGGTTAGATCCTCAAAAAATGCTTTGATAGCAATTATTAAATAGCAAAGGGCTTCGCAAAGATGAATTGCGAAGCCCTTTTTTTATAGCCCTTCAGTAATTTTTCAATCAGTCACAACCTTATCGACAGGTATATCCCATTCATCGACAGGTATATTCTCCACTATTTGCAAACGAAAAGCAACGCCTAACTTATACGCTTTGGTGGATGGCAGAAATTGGTCATAATATCCTTTCCCTCTGCCCAAACGATGTCCCTGCAAGTCAAACGCAACACCCGGAACGATCACCAGATCCACATCTCCCGAATAAGTTTCTCCGGTTGGCTCCAAAATTCCGAATGCCCCAACCTGCATTTTATGGCGCCCTTCAAAAAGCTTCAATTCCAATTTATCTCCGGAAACAACCGGTAAATAGAATTTCTTTTCTTGCCAATATTTTTCAATTAACGAATCGATCTGAACTTCATCTGGCAAAGGCCAATAGCACAAAACAGAATGAGCAGTGCGAAATTCTTCACACTGCTCAATATTTTGAACAACTTTCTCAGACAAATAAACTTGTTCGTCTTTCGATAATTGCAGTTTGCGCTCTTTAATCAGGGCCCGCACATGCTTTTTATTTTGCATCGCTGTATTACCCATAAACTCAAGATATGGCTAGTGACTATCTTAAATAAGCTTTTTAATCTCAGCAATAATTTCTTCGCCCAAACGATCGGCTTCTGCCGGAGATTTAGCCTCCGAATATATACGGATAATAGCCTCCGTGTTGGATTTCCGCAAATGCACCCATCCTTCCGGGAAATCGATCTTCACCCCGTCAATATCATTAATATCGTATTGGGCATATTTTGCTTTGATAGCAGCTAACACTTCGTCAACATTGATATCTGGTGTAAGATCCATCCGCTTTTTACCCATAAAATAAGAAGGATAAGTTGCGCGCAGTTCCGACACTTTTTTGCCGGTTTTTGCCAAATGAGTCAGGAACAGAGCAATACCAACCAAAGCGTCGCGTCCATAATGGCTGGCAGGATAAATAACGCCACCATTGCCTTCGCCACCGATTACAGCATTTGTTTCCTTCATCTTCGTCACTACGTTGACTTCGCCCACAGCAGATGCAGTATAAACACCGCCATGTTGCTGCGTAACATCACGCAACGCACGGGTTGAACTCATATTAGAAACCGTATTGCCCGGAGTGTTTGAAAGGACATAATCGGCTACAGAAACCAACGTATATTCCTCGCCAAACATAGTACCATCTTCGCAAATAATCGCCAGACGGTCTACATCCGGATCAACAACAAATCCTACATCCGCCTTTCCGCTTTTCAACAGATCCGAAATAGCGGTTAGATGTTCCGGAAGGGGTTCCGGATTGTGCGGAAAATGCCCGTCGGGCGTGCAGTATAATTTCTCCACACTGTTGACTCCCAGATTTGACAGCAATTCAGGGATTGCAATTCCACCCACCGAATTAACACAGTCGACAGCCACTTTGAAATCGGCCTTATAGATAGCTTCCACATCAACCAAATCGAGAGCAAGAACGCTTTCGATATGCTTTTGTGTATAGGTAAAATCTTCGGTCAATTTACCAATCTCATCAACCTCCGCAAATTCAAAATCCTGTGAATCTGCAATCTGAAGAACTTCTTCTCCATCCTTAGCGCTCAGAAATTCACCTTTTTCATTCAGCAATTTCAGGGCATTCCATTGCTTGGGATTATGGCTTGCCGTAAGGATTATACCTCCACTTGCACTCTCCATTGTAACGGCGAGCTCTGTCGTTGGAGTTGTCGCCAAACCAATGTTAACCACATCAAATCCCATTCCAAGTAAGGTACCGATAACAACATGATTCACCATTTCGCCTGAAATACGGGCATCTCTTCCCACAACGACTTTCAAAGGACGTTGTTGCGTATGTCTTTTTACCCAAGTTGCATAAGCAGTTGTGAATTTCACTATATCAAGAGGATTAAGACCATCGCCTGTCTTTCCTCCGATGGTTCCCCGGATTCCTGATATGGATTTGATTAAAGTCATAGTGCAAAAATATTAGGTGTGTACAAAAAATTACTGCGAACCAAATATAGTAAATGATTCGCAGTCTTTATATGAGTTGTTATTAATTATCGCGGTAGTTTTTTAATACTCAACTTGTAATAATACGGACTTACATTTGATTGATCGGTAGATGATCCAAGTGTTCCGGGCACAATGAGTTCTGCCTGAGCGCCGGAATATTTCATGTAAGTGATAGCTTCTTGCCATGCCGACGGTTCCGAGCCCGTAGAACCATAAGTTATACTGTAGGGATAAGCCGAGTTTAGCGTTGTCCAGGTACTTTCAACCGTATCGGCCGGTTCCGTAAGATCAACCTTTACATAACGTACAACCACATTATCACCGATACGGATAGAATCTTTTGAATCGATAGCAACCGCATCTCCAACCTGAGATAAATGATAATACAAGCCTGTGGAACTTAAATAATATTGTTTCTCGCTCCAGACAATCTTTGAATAGTTTGAAGGCAATGTTCCTGTTACATTAATTCCTTGACGATTAATATATGAACTGATTGTTGCTTTCTGCGTTTTTACAAGATCGGAATAAGTGGACGACCCAGTACATCCAACGATAACAAACACTGCAACAAAGCAGCTTAAAACAAAACCCGAGAATAACTTCATACGTTCTTTTTAAAAGTGTAAAAATGCAAGGTGTATTGATTCGCAAAGTTACAATTATATTTGAATTAGCGTGAAAACAGCACAGGTGTTTTTTGAATCGTTAAGTATAATTTTCGCCAAAGTGTTTCCGCAAATTACTTCACGGCATCCGTCGGAACTCCCGCATTACAAATACACACAAAAGCAACTTTCAATCAACACAATACAACCAAACCACAAAATACAACAGCGCTGAGTTAAAATTTACTAAATCACTTCAAATTATGCAACGTTTTCCTTCTCTTTTCATCTTATATTACAAAGGCAGTAATTTATTAAATGAAGATAATAGGACTAGTTTGCATTTGTGCGACTTTATTAGGCATCACATCTTGTGATAAAGAAGAACAACGATCTTTGAATAAGTATTGGGTTAGTCTTGCTACCGTTTACCAAACCAATCCTTCCGGTAGCTTCGGAGTTCAGTTTGATAACGGAAGTTATGCCGTCGCAAACGAAACAGACTTCAAAGTCGAAAATGGTAAGCGGGTAATCCTAAATTATTCCATTTTATCAGATTCCGTCAACGAACAGCTGTTGCGTAAAATCAGGATCAACAACATAAACGAGGTAGAAATTAAAAAGATAGAGATCCTCAACGCGACCAATCAGGACAGCATCGGAAACGACCCGATTGATATTGATGAAATCTGGGTAGGAGGCAATTACCTCAATGTATCGTTTCGATATTATGGAGACAAGGTTAAACACCTGTTTAGCATGGTGAAAAACTCACTGTTGCCAGCAGCTGCTGATGGCAAAACACATCTCGAGTTCAGGCAAAACGCGTATAACGAACGATATATCATTCAAAATAAAGACATCATATCCTTTGACTTAAAGGATTATACAAACACATTACCCACTGGAAACATCCAAATGGTAATAGAAGCTAAAAATTACACAGGAAATGTTATGCGTTACGAACTAACATACTCTAAAAAATAGTCCAATAAATTAGCATTCAATAAGATAAACACAGCCTCAGTGCTGACAATCTTTATTTTTTTTTGGTTTTTGGTTAGATGGGAGTCCGGTTCACTGTGAAGTGACCGGATTTTTTTTGTCGCCCTTTCAAATTTTACTATCTTTGATGCCTGGTTTTGAAAGCCTGAATAATACATTCAGGGCATTTACCAAATCAGGAAATTACAATCAGAAACACACCTGAAGATATATAGTCACCTTCAAAACATCTTCTAACATTCATTTTATGTCTACTCGTAGTTGGATTACATTTATCATTGTTGCTTTAGGAATCACCGTTTGCGTTTGCGCTTGCACCAGCGCCAGCGATAGTTGGAAAGACCTGAACGAAAAATTCATGAAAGAAAATGCGACCAAAGATGGCGTTCATGTCACAAAAAGCGGTCTTCAATATAAAATATTAACAGATGGAGTTGGCCTCAAGCCCAATACATCAAGTTACGCAAAAATAGTTTACACCGGCCGACTGATTGACGGAACCGTATTCGATACAACGATGAACGATACGACCTGGGTTAACACAGCAAGCTCAAGTTATGTTTCCTATTTCGTGAGCGGATTTCAGGAGGCATTGACAAAGATGAACACCGGTTCGCGATGGGAGATTTACATTCCCCAATCATTAGGTTACGGTTCCGAGTCTAACGGCTCCACTATCCCGGCATACTCAACTCTGATTTTTGACGTACAGCTCTTAGGCTTTCAATAAACGGGCATTAATAATATTCACGTAAAACGCATCAACTATGGATATTCTTGTTGTTAGCGGATTAGTAGCGTTATTCGTCCTGCTAATCGTTTTCTTTTATTACGTTCCTTTCCTTTTGTGGATCTCCGCAAAAGTTTCCGGAGTAAGTATATCACTTATCCAGCTTTTCCTGATGCGCATCCGTAAAGTACCGCCCCATGCCATCGTACGATGCATGATTGAAGCACACAAAGCCGGGCTCAGCACCATACGCCGTGATGACCTCGAAGCTCACTATCTTGCCGGAGGACATATCGAAAGAGTGGTTCATGCGCTGGTATCTGCCGCAAAAGCAAACATCGAACTATCATTCCAGATGGCAACGGCAATAGACCTTGCAGGACGTGATGTTTTTCAAGCCGTTCAAATGTCGGTAAATCCGAAGGTACTCGATACACCTCCTGTTACCGCGGTAGCTAAAGACGGTATACAAATGATAACCAAAGCACGTGTAACGGTACGCGCCAATATCCGCCAGTTGGTGGGTGGAGCCGGTGAAGAAACGGTTCTCGCCCGTGTCGGCGAAGGTATTGTATCTTCTATCGGATCGTCACAATCGCACAAAACCGTAATGGAAAACCCTGATTCTATCTCCAAGCTGGTTCTTCAGAAGGGATTGGATGCCGGAACAGCGTTCGAGATCCTTTCCATTGACATTGCCGACATAGACATCGGAAAAAATATCGGAGCTCAACTTCAGATGGATCAGGCTGAAGCCGACAAAAATATTGCTCAGGCGAAGGCCGAAGAGCGCCGCGCAATGGCAGTAGCTTCCGAGCAGGAGATGAAAGCCAAAGCCCAGGAAGCACGTGCAAAAGTAATTGAAGCCGAAGCGGAAGTTCCCAAGGCCATGGCTGATGCCTTCAGAAGCGGGAATCTCGGCATTATGGACTATTATAAAATGAAAAATATTGCAGCCGACACGTCGATGCGGGAATCTATAGCGAAGCCTGCTTCTCCCCAAGGGACAACGGGTGGTAAACCTTCGAAGCCGGCCTAATGTACTATGAATAAATCAAAACGGATTGTGTAATTATGCAATCCGTTTTTTTGTTATAATATAACAGAAACAACCACTCCGGGCTGTTGCCGGAGTTCTCTAATTTTCGTATCTTTGCCCAATTTTATTTCCAAAAAGAAACAGATATGGCACACTATTTAAATGACATCTCCAGAACGTTTAGTGAATACCTGCTGATCCCGGGTTTAACCAACAAAGAGTGTATTCCTAACCAGATATCATTGAAAGCTCCGCTTGTACGATTCAAGGCGAACGAAGAGCCTGCAATCTCCCTCAACATTCCGTTTGTATCGGCAATTATGCAATCCGTATCGGATCATAAAATGGCGATTGCACTGGCACGCAACGGTGGCCTTTCATTTATCTTCGGTTCGCAATCCATCGAATCGCAGGTAGAAATGGTGCGCAAGGTAAAAAAATACAAAGCCGGATTTGTAATCAGCGATGCCAACCTCACTCCGGAAAACACACTGGCTGACGTGTTGGCACTGAAAGAAAAAACAGGGCATGCTACCATCGGAGTTACCGAAAACGGCGCTTCTGACGGCAAATTGCTCGGTATCGTCACCGGCCGCGATTACCGCATCACCCGCGATAGCCTCGACAAGAAAGTAAAAGAGTTTATGACTCCGTTCGACAAGTTGATAACCGGCGAATTTGGCATCTCTTTGGCAGATGCGAACGACATTATATGGGATCACAAACTCAATTGTCTCCCAATCATCGACGACAACCAGTGCCTGAAATATCTGGTATTTCGCAAAGATTATGATAGTCATCAGGACAACCCCAACGAAATCTCTGATGCCGACAAGAAATTGTTGGTTGGTGCAGGTATCAATACCCGCGACTATACCGAACGTGTTCCTCAACTGATCGAAGCAGGTGTCGATGTTTTGTGTATCGACTCATCTGACGGATTCTCCGTTTGGCAAAAGGAGACTTTAGAATATGTAAAAACCACCTACGGCGACAAGGTAAAAATCGGAGCCGGCAACGTGGTTGACAGAGACGGGTTCATTTATCTGGCCGAAGCCGGAGCCGACTTCGTGAAAGTGGGTGTAGGTGGCGGTTCTATCTGCATCACCCGCGAACAAAAAGGTATCGGTCGTGGCCAGGCTACAGCTATGATTGAAGTGGCCGCCGCACGCGACGAATATTTCAAAAAGACCGGCGTTTATGTTCCTATCTGTTCGGATGGCGGCATCGTTCAGGATTATCACATGGTGCTTGCTCTGGCCATGGGAGCCGACTTCATCATGATGGGTCGTTACTTTGCACGCTTCGACGAAAGTCCTACACGCAAATTGATGGTGAATGGTAACTATATGAAGGAATACTGGGGAGAAGGTTCGAACCGTGCCCGCAACTGGCAACGCTACGATGCAGGAGGTTCTGAAGGCCTGAAGTTTGAAGAAGGCGTTGACAGCTTTGTGCCTTATGCCGGAAAACTGAAAGACAACCTTGATATAACGCTGGGCAAAATACGCTCTACCATGAGTAGCTGCGGTGTTACTTCTATTACCGATTTGCAGCAAAACGGCAAAATCACCTTAGTGTCGTCCACCAGTATCATCGAAGGCGGAGCTCACGATGTGATTGTTAAGGACTCCCGGAATAACGGATAATATTCGCTTTTCTAATATATAAAACGGTCGGATTTTCGCTTGAAAATCCGACCGTTTTATTTTTTGAACAAGAAGAGGTTAATCATTCACATTCACGTCCAAATCGTTGTAAATATTTACTTCCACTCTGGCTCCCGGAACAGCATAACCATACCGATCCTCAAGATATGCACTCACAATAATATCCTGCTTGCCTGTGTTCCGCATGTAATTGAACGCATTCATCATGAAATTGTAGAAAGCGACATTATTGCGTGAATCGGCAATCGTAATCACTTCTCCGTTTTTATAAACCGGAATATTGGAAAATGAGTACTGACCTACTCCATCTATATCGACAACCAGCCCCCGAATAACATCACCAATCTCAAGATCTCCGGTAACTTCAACCACGGAACCCAAAAAGCTAAAATCATTTATTTGATTTGCATAGCCGGTAATTGAAATATTTTCGGGATAAGCAACCTGACGTTCTTCAAAATAGCCAGTGCGAGAGGTAGTCGGAGTAAATTTATAGTCAAGCGTACCTTGTCTCCATGTATCTTTTTGACACGATGACAACAAAAGAACTGACAATAACATCAGCCCCATAACGAATTTATGTCTCATAAATAACTAAAATAAAATGAGTTGACACATGATTGAATCGGAAACAGATAAAATAATTCTATTCTGTTTTAATGAAACAAATGTATAAAAATTTCATCAGATTACCTTTGTCTCAATAAAAAGCACAATTACGCTTTTTGCTTATCAAACAATTGCGGAGCAAATTCGCTCAGGTAAATGCGCCAGTTTTTCCAGATATGGCCTTCTTCAGTTTCAAAGTATTTATACGAAAACTTATGGTCATCCAGACGTTTCCGGTAATCAGCATTGGCTTTGTAGAGAAAATCGGCCTTTCCTATTGCAATCCAGTATAATTTCGGATGTTTATCGAACTGAACCTGAAGTTTTTTATCCATATCCATGTACACCGACGAAGTATTTTCTTTATCAGGCAGAATTGCCGCTGAAAACAAACCGACATAGTCGAACATATCGGGATATTCTTTTGAAATATGCAGAGAATGAAAACCTCCCATTGAAAGTCCGGCAATGGCTCGTCCTGATTTTGCTTTCACCGTACGATAGTTCATGTCGATAAGACTTACAATTTCAGGGAACGATTTTTCGTACGATCCCTCCATGGTTTTAGGCAACTGAAAAGTTGGTTTATAGAAACCCAGCGACGATTCGCCCGGGGCAGCTTCCTGCACAGCATTGCCGTTGGGCATCACCACAATCATAGGTTTAGCTTTCCCCGCAGCAATCAGATTGTCGAGAATTTGCGCGGTACGTCCCAAAGCAATCCAGGCCTCTTCATCGCCACCCATACCGTGCAGCAGATACAGTACCGGGTAATTAGCTTTGCTTTCTTCGTATCCGGGAGGAGTGTAAATGGTGATGCGGCGAGTAAGTCCAAGTGACGGACTTTGATACCAACGACGGGTAACGCTACCGTGAGGAACGGAGTTCACCTTGTAAAGATCAGCTCGTCCACCACCAACTATAAATATGCTTGTAACCGAGGCCACATCTCGTATCACATAAACATTGGAAGGGTCAGTCACTTTGCATCCGTCAATCAGAAACGAATAGCTGTAAAGTTCCGGAGATAGGGGTTGTGGCGTGGTAAATTCCCAAATACCCTTGTCGTTTTTTTAAGCTCAGCAGTACCTGGTGCGTCCACCAATCCGAAAGAAGTTTGTTGTTTTTGAGAAGAAAGGAAATCGCCTGTCACTTCTACTTTGAGAGCCTGAGGCGCATTCAAACGGAATGTCACCGTGTTGTCACTGTTTATTTGTGGCGACACTATTTCGCCGGCGCCCCACAAAGCCTGTTGTGCATGAATGCTGAAACAGGCAAAGGCAAATACAAATAATAAAGTTAGGTTTTTCATTTGTACAAAATTATTTTTAAAGGTCAAATGGAATTTCATGTTGCTATAAATTATGTTCATTCCTGTTGGCATTGTAGAGCAACATGTTCATTTCATGAATACGATATTGATGGTTAAAAATATAGCACACAGAAAACACGGATTCAACAGAGAATCACAGCAAATATCAGTCTATTTATAAGTTCTCGTGTCTAATTAATTCTTCCCCGATTTCAGCACCACTCCCCTACTCTTTCTACCGTCTATTTTAATTACGAAGGGCTGTTCGAAGCGCACGTGGCGAATATTTTCTGTTTCGTGAATGGCCGGATGGGCATCGAGATAGTCAAAATCGAGGTAACCTTCTTTGATATACGGATTAACAGTAAAATATCCGACTCCAAATGATGTCAGATTCTGAAAGAAGTGTGTCCCTTGACTCGGATCGATGCGGTAGTTGGTCAGGCCTGCCTCCACAATTAACCGTGCCGACGAGATGTGCGGCCACTTGACGGGGATACCCAGGCACGGATCGTTGGTTCCCCAGCGCCCCGGTCCTATCAATACACAACCCCGCTCTTCGGCGAGTAGTTGGCGATTAAGAGCATCTATTTCGTCCACCATTTTGCGATTATTGGCAGCATTGAACGACTCCGGTTTCACATAGATAACGTCGCAAACATCGTGCGTAATACCATGTCCCAGTGCATTTGTACAATTGATGATGGTTTCGCCGTCGGAAATCTCTTCCAGATCCTCTTCGAGCATCTCCATTGAGTCCACAATAGGACGAATCTGCAACAGGTAAAACGTCCCTGCCTTGTTCTTCCGGTCGAGTTCTACGGCAAACTCAATCTCAACAGGACGCCCCATTTCGCGCTGTCCGGTCTGCAACACCTTCTGCAAAATAGCCGCCAGAGGAAACGTATCGTGTTTCAAAATATTGGCAAACGTAATTACCCGCCGTCCCTCTTCAAACATCGAGTCATAAAGCGCTTGTGCCTGCGGATTGAACGTAGATGCCAGCCACGGCAGCGAATTGTCTTTTTCTGCATCCTTCAATGTCAGTTTCAATAAATTGAACCCGTCGTCCACCTGCGGCGTAAAATGCTCCTGCGAAAGGTCGAAAGCATAGAAATGAGTTTGCGTTTCTTTCAGTGCAATCTCCACATTATTGGCCTGCAGGCAACTTTTGGGATGCGCGGGCGAAAAACGCAACGAAGTACCACCGTCCACAATATATTTTCCGAGCCCCAATGCCACGTTGGCAATTCCCTCTTCGGCAGTTTCGTGTCCGATAGGATAGTAATTGAGCGAACGCGCCACACCCGAAAATGAGGGATAAAAATGAGTTCCGTAGGCCGATCCGCATACCTCCTGCAATACAATGGCCATCTTCTCCTCGTCAATCACGTTGCGAGTAGCTTTCATGTAAGCCTTGCTGCTTTTGTAATACACCGACGCATAAACCGCCTTGATCGCCTCACATACAGCCAGCAGCGTATTGGTTTTACTGGCTTTCACGTTAGGCACCATGTAGGTGGTGTAGATACCGGCAAAGGGTTGGTAATGCGAATCTTCGAGCAAACTGGACGAACGGATGGCTATGGGTCCGGCAATGGAACCAAGGAATGCGTAAAGGTCGGCGACAATGCTTTGCGCCATCTTCGCATTGAGAAAATGAGAGAGAATCACCTCATCCGGTTCATCCTGCAGGGCAATGGTGTACAAGTCGTTGCGTTCCATAAACTCCGAAAACACATCGGTACAAAGTACCACCGTACGGGGTACAGCAACCACCGATGCACCGAATTCATTTTCTTCGATATTGCGCTTTACCATGGCGTCCAGAAACGCCAATCCACGCCCCTTACCTCCCATCGACCCTTCGCCGATACGGGCAAAGTTGGAATATTCGTCGAAACGTCCCCGCTCGAAAACCGCCACGATTCCCTTGTTTTTAATGCGACGGTAATCGACAATGGCATCGAAAATAATTTTCCGTACATCGCCCAACGTATCGCCCGGCTCGATGGTAATGCGCCGCAAAAATTCGGCCAGCGGAAACATGGCGCGAGAATAGAGCCAGCGCGAGATATGGTTGCGCGACACATGATAGAGCAACGAATCGTCTGGAATAGTGAAGATTAACTCCTGCAAATCCTTCAACTTCGTCACACGAGCTACTTCTTCTCCTGTTACGGGATTGATAAAGACAAAATCGCCAAACCCGAAGGTATTAATCACCGTCTCCTGCAAGTCACGCTGAAAAACTTTGGCGTTCTTATTCAAAAAAACGGCTCCAAATCGCTCAGCATACTCGGCATTTTCCTCATCGGACGACTGCATAATGATCGGCACATAAGGATCTTCTAATCGTATATCCTCACAGAGTGCCACTCCTGCATATTTGTTTTTCACCCCCGAACGATTAAAACTCACATCGGTGATTACGCCCTGCAAATGATGTTTATAACGCTGATAAAGTTCCCAGGCCTCTTCATAGTTACGCGCCAGCAAAATCTTGGGTCGCCCGCGCATACGCAACATCCGCTCGTGCTCGTTGAGCGCCTCGGTCATAAACGAGCGCGACTGCTTAAACACCAGTTTAAAGAGCAAAGGAAGAATGGAAGAGTAAAAACGCACCGAATCTTCCACCACCAGAATCACCTGCACCCCAACCGACCGTACGTCGGCCTCGGCATTCATCTTATCTTCCATCAATTTGATGATAGCCAACAACAAATCTGCATTTTCCAACCAACTAAACACGTAGTCGATGGCACTCAGATCTTCATGCGCCAACCGCCGCGTAACGCCACGCGAGAAGGGAGTAAGCACGGTTATGGGAATTTGCGGAAACTGATCTTTGATCCGTTTTGCCAGTTCAAAAGTATCGCTGTGTTCGCCCGAAGGCATAGAAATAATCAGCTCAAAATTACGCGTTTGCAGCAACCGAAAAGCCTCATCCTCTGTATGAACCAGCGTAATGCGCGGTGGATAACGTAAGTTGAGAGAAACATATTCGTTGAAAATCTGCTCGTCTACCCGTCCGTCCTCTTCCAGCGTAAACGAGTCGTAAGAGCTGGCAATCAGCAGAATATTGAATACCCGTTTGTTCATCAGATCGGCAAACGAGGTGTCCTTGAAGTATAGTTTATTAATATTGACGTTTCGCATGGGTTCAATTTAAAAATGACACAAACCACGTTCAGCAAAGCGAGTGTGCCAACGATCGGACACACAATCCGCCATCAGCCATTTTCAAAGCCACACAAATATACACAATTCCCAAAACAAAAGCGTATCCCCGTTCTATTTTGATTTTTGCCATAAAAAAAACGCAGCTACCCAAAAGCAGCTGCGTTCATTTGTATATCGTCAATTCGATTATTTTCTTTTGAATGGCATCTTATTTTGCGATACCATCTTCATCATCTTACGCATTTCGTCGAACTGTTTCAACAAACGGTTTACATCCTGAATGGTGGTTCCGCTACCTTTAGCAATACGCTGACGGCGGGTTCCGTTAATCACTTCCGGGTTCTTCCGTTCAAAAGGGGTCATGGAGTGAATAATGGCTTCGGTCGATTTGAAAACATTGTCGTCGAATTCAACATCTTTCAATGCTTTACCCATACCTGGAATCATTGAAGCCACATCTTTCAGGTTACCCATTTTTTTGATCTGAGACAGCTGTCCCAGAAAATCGTCGAAGTCGAATTGGTTCTTAGCAAGTTTTTTGCTCAGGCGACGACTCTCTTCTTCGTCGTACATTTCCTGCGCCTTTTCCACGAACGAAACGATATCACCCATACCGAGAATACGGTCGGCCATACGTTCGGGGTGGAAAGTATCGAGGGCATCCATCTTTTCGCCGGTACCCACGAATTTGATCGGTTTGGTAACCACTGTACGGATTGAAAGCGCCGCACCACCACGGGTATCACCATCAAGTTTAGTAAGGACAACCCCGTCGAAATCGAGACGATCGTTAAATTCTTTGGCCGTATTTACCGCATCCTGACCAGTCATGGAGTCGACCACGAACAGGGTTTCGTGCGGCTGAATGGCAGCTTTCACGGCAGCGATCTCTTTCATCATCTGCTCGTCGATAGCCAAACGACCAGCGGTATCGACAATCACCAAATCATGATTGTTTTGTTTCGCAAATTTTACGGCATTTTGTGCGATTTCGACAGCATTTTTGTTGCCTACTTCAGCATAAACCGGCACGCCGATTTGTTCTCCAAGCACCTTCAACTGGTCGATAGCAGCCGGACGATAGATGTCGCAGGCAACCAGCAAAGGGTTCTTGCCGCGTTTCGACTTGAGCATGCTGGCCAACTTTCCCGAGAACGTAGTTTTACCTGACCCCTGCAAACCTGACATCAGGATGATAGACGGATTGCCTTTCAGGTTAACATCGACAGTGGTACCGCCCATCAAACGAGCCAGTTCGTCGTGCACGATCTTCACCATCAACTGCCCGGGTTGCAACGAAGTCAACACGTCTTGACCCAATGCTTTTTCTTTTACCTCATCGGTAAACGTCTTGGCCACCTTATAGTTTACGTCGGCGTCGATCAATGCTTTACGGATGTCTTTCAACGTTTCAGCAACGTTGATTTCGGTAATCGATCCCTGACCTTTCAGTATCTTAAACGACCGTTCAAGTCTTTCGCTTAGATTTTCAAACATATATGAAAAAGATTTGCTTTTTGAATTTCTGTTTTTTCGGAGTGCAAATTTACAATTAATCAGCAAGCTGTGCAAATCGAAGAACGGATTGTCTATATAAAAAAACGGGTTGCCATTTTACAATGACAACCCGGTGGACTCAATCACATTCGAGCCTCTCTTTTTCTCAATTATTATAAAACTCAGCCACCTTGTTTTTCATGAAAGCAAGGCTGCCTTTGGCCAGATCTTCAGAATTATACTTCGACGGTCGCCACAAGGAAGTAGGCCCTACCAACTCTCGTATTTCCGAAGAAAAATTTTCCAGTACCAGCGAACCCTGATAATTTATTGCCGCAAGAGCCCGGAAGAGATCATCCCAATGAACATTCCCTTCGCCAAGCATTCCACGGTCGCTTTCAGTAATGTGCAGATGTTTTAACTTATTCCCGGCTTTAACCACCGGAGTATAAAAGTCAGACTCTTCGATATTCATGTGAAAGGTATCGAGATGAAGACCCAGATTGAGGAAACCAACGCTATCAATCATCGACAAGACCTCATCTGTCGAAGTAAACACATAACTTTCGTAACGGTTAATCGGTTCGGGAGCAATCGTGATTCTACGTTCAGCCGCATAAACGGCCACTTCAGCAAACACATGATTGACAATGCGTCGTTCCTGTTCACTGCACGGTTTTCCGGTAAATATTCCGATTGCCGAATGAAGAACTCCTCCCAGAAAATCGCCTTGCATTTCAGCCACTTTGTCGAGCGCCTGTTTTATCAAGGTAAGAGCCTTTTCCGGATATGCCGGCAAATGGCATTCCGTTGGTAAATTGAGCGTACATCTACTTTCCAGTCCGACATTGTCCAGTTGTTTTTTTACAGTTTTTGCATCGAAATCGAGCGTGGCAGGCAAAATAATTTCGAGCATTTCGAAACCATATTCCGCACACTTTTCGATGGCATATTTTCCTCCCTCCGGAGTCCATGAAGGAATAAAAGAGAGTATTGTTGATCCGAATTTTGGCATAGTATTATTTATTACTTTCTAATTATAAAGTGATTAAAAAATCCACCATTCCGTTTTCACTCCGATATAGGTTCCCCAGCGTTTGTTGTTAATCTGCAACCAGGGTGAATAGTGGTTGGCCGCGGCATAATCGTTGTACCGGGCGAGCGTCATCACCAGACGGATATGCGGGCGACACCATGGATCGCGTTTGCCAAGCGGTGCAATCGTAGGAGCAAAAGAGAATTTCCACATGGCTGCATCGGGATTGGTGCCATCTTTACGAACAGCATAGTGCAATTCATTGATCAGGTGCAGCCAGTTGGTGGCATAAAAGATGCTGCGCATGCCCACCACAAAATCAGTTTTCCTGTTATAAATTTCAGAACCATCAAAATAGGTCGCTTTATTATTGTTTGAGGCCCCACCCTTACTTTGAGTAAACACACCATATCCATTGAGGGTAATTTTGCGCGACAGGTTCAACAGGAAATGCTCTACCGTGGTAAATGAGTAAGCGTTGGTATATTTTCCATTCTCATCGGGAGCTCCGTAAGTCGACCATGTATAGGTAGTTCCATTGTCGCCACCATTGGCAATTCCACGACTGTAACGAACGGCGAATTGATTGAACGAACCGGGCATACGGGTTTTGATGGCATTGTTGTACTTTGCCCCGATCACCCAACCGTTATCTGACTTAAAGTGCATGGATGCAGAATCGGAAGAGGCGGCCACATGATGAAATTCTCCCAATAGCTTGAGTGTATTTCCATTGTTGGCTATAATGCTATGCTCAAGCACATAGACCTGACGCTGACGAATCACCGGATTTGTAGCTCCGGCAACCGTCACCTTGTAATTGTATGGATATGAATCGGTAGATGCCGGCATATACATTGCAAGTTCCGTGTTCTTGTAACTCACACCTGCACCTTGAGCCGAATGGTCATCGAAATAGAAATAGTCGCAAATATGAATATCATCGTAGCGGCGGAAACGAACGCCCACCCAGGCCGACCAACGGCTACCCTGAATATTGCGGGCTTCGATGTAAGTTTCGGGCAGAATGAATGTCAGACCACCGTCCGTACGGGTTCCGGTATTGCCCATAAACTGACCGTTTGCCGCATACATACCCAAACGAACCTGAAAGGTAACATTGGTGCTGTCTTTCCCGTTCAACATCGGTGTAAAATGGAGTGCCGGCAATAAGTCCATGTAGTCGTTTTGCTCCATTCTGCCGGCCAGCGATCCCTGACCGGTCAGATTCAATGGCTTCCACATATTCCCTTCACCCGTAGGCGACAATCCGACTCCGATACGACCGGTAGTCCCGAATGACATCCGGGTATTGGTAATCACCACCTGTCCTCTCACGGCATGTACAACCATCAAAAAAACTATTATTGAAATGACGTTTCTCATAAGTTTAAACGTTTAAACATTAGTGTAAAAAAATCGTGCGGATGATTTAATAAGAAGAGAGATGCGAATTGCCTTCTACTTTTTCTTTGTAACCTTTCAATGCGTAGAAAGCAATAAACACGAAGCAAAGCAACGGAACAACCAACGAATTGGCAATACCGGCAAGGTCAGAAACAGCACCCATAAGCATAGTAAGTATTGCACCACCGATAATGGCCATTACCAGCACAGAAGAGGCGAGTTTGGTGTGTTGACCCAAATCGCGGATGCCAAGAGAGAAAATAGTGGGATACATGATCGACATGAAGAAACTGGTAGCAACCAGCATCCAGACTCCGATATTTCCCGGCAGCAAAATTCCGACAATCAACAAAGCGACATTCATTACAGCATAAAGTCCCAACAAATTATGTCCCTTAATTTTTTTGAGCAACGCTGTTCCTACAAAACGCCCGATAGTGAAAACAACCAAAGAGATAGTCAGGAAGTTGGCAGCCACCTTTTCGGGTGTACCGGGCATAGTACCCTGTATGTAGCGAATGAGGTAACTCCAGATACAGACCTGAGCTCCAACATAAAAGAATTGAGCCAGCACAGCTTGCTTGAAATGGCGTTTGCCAAAAATAAATTTAAGAGTGCTTTTTGCAGAGCTTTGCTCGGAAGCTTCTTCGTCTTTTACGGTCGGAAATTTGGTAATAGCGATAGCCAAAGATGCAATCAATATCACCAAACCAATTACCAAATAAGGAGTTTGCACGGCCAACGCTTCAGTTTGATGGTAAGCCCTGATCGCTTCGGGAGCCATAGCCGCCAGTTGTTCTTTAGAATATTCCACACCGGAGAAAATAAAATGCTGTCCTACCAAAATTCCTGTCACACAGCCAATAGGATTGAACGACTGCGCCAGATTAAGGCGGAAAGTAGCCGTTTCGGGAGCACCCAGCACCGATACATACGGGTTGGCAGCCGTTTCCAGAAATGCCAGACCGGAAGCAATTACAAACAAAGCAAACAAGAAGAAGCCGTAGGAAGCCAGATTGGCGGCCGGAAAAAAGAGAAAAGCACCAGTGGCGTAGAGCAGAAGACCGATAATAATACCTGATTTGTAATTAAAACGGCGCATTACCAACGATGCCGGAATGGCAAACAAAAAATAGCCCATATAAAAAGCCGACTGTACCAAACCCGATTGAAAATCGGTCAATTCGAAAGTTTTTTTGAACTGCTTAATGAGAATATCATTCAGGTTACCAGCCAGTCCCCACATAAAGAAAAGACTGATAATGAGAACAAACGGGATCAGATAACTTGCTTTCTGAACTTTTGCATCGAGCGATGCGGTGGCGACAACGGCCTTGGGCGAATTAAAATTTGAGGTTTGCATAATTTTGTGTTTTTATGATTCAAGGAATTGATTACCAAACGACTTCTGTTTCTTTTTGAGCTATAAATGATTGGAGTTGATCGAGAGTATAAGCCGGACAGGCCCCATCGCATGAAGCAACAAATGAACCTAAGGCTGATGCATATTTCATTCTATCAGAAGGCGCTGCGCCTTGCAGTTTTTGGGCAAGAAATGCAGCCAGAAAAGAATCACCGCTCCCTACGGTATCCTGAACTGCAACCGGATAAGCCGCAATCAAACAAGTTTCCGAAGCTGAATAATAGGAGGCTCCGTCTCCACCTCTGGTAACAATTGCCTCATCAATGCCGAAACGTTCCTGCAACGTTCGCACACAAGTTGCTTCATCGTCGGTACCCAGCAAATACCATTGCGACAACAGATACAGCTCGTTTTCGTTCATCTTTAACAGATTACACTTTTCAAGCAGTTGTTCAACTATCTCTGAATTGTAAAACGGAGCACGCAGATTAATGTCAAACACATTGTATTGAGCCTTTTCAATAAGACGAAAGAGCGTATTGCGGGAAGTTTCACCACGGGCAGCCAGACTACCGAAAACAAATGCATCAGCCTTTGAAACAAGAGCTTCCTGCTCTTCACTACAGCTGATATAATCCCAGGCAGCATGATGCTGAATGGTATATTCCATCTCGTTTCCGGGTAAAATTTTTGCAATCACCTGACCGGTAACGTGTTCGGTATCGCGGGGACAATAACCGGCCGGAATCTGCCATTGATCCAGCAAATTGAGCAAGCGCAGTCCCATTTCATCGGCACCCACGCGAGAGATCATATGGCTATCGACACCGAACTTTCTCAGGTGATAAGCCACATTCATCGGAGCTCCGCCGGGTTTCACCTGATTTGGGAAAACATCCCATAGCACTTCTCCGAAACAAACAACTGATTTAGATACATTTTCCATGATAAATAAAATATTTTAGGGGTTTCAATTTTTAGAAGAATGAATTTGTTTAAACGTTTAAACATTCGTACAAAAAAAATTTATCGGGATAAAACGGACGATTGACGAGCAACGAGTTCGGTCTCAAGAGTGACCGATTTTTGCACACTACTGTCGTCAATGGTTTCAAGCAGCAGATTCACAGCCTCTCTGCCAAGATCGGCCATAGGCTGTTTCACATAAGAGACGGGAGCATAGAAAAGATCGAAAGCGTCGGTTTCGTCAAAACCCACCACAGCAACCTGATCCGGCACTTTTACGTTCAACGAATTGAGATATTTCAACCCGGCTACTGTCAGTAAGTTCGTCGTAAAAAAAACGGCATCCACCGGTTCGGGCAAAGCCAGAAAACCGGCAATCGCTTCAGCAACATCTTCTGCCACGTGATCGATACGTATCTCTCCCACAGCAGCATTATCGCCCAAAAGATCGATGGCACCGCGTTTACGTTCATTCAAATGATGCAAAGCGGTGGCATACGTCACAATACCGATCCTCCGGCGCCCATTTTCCAGCAAATGATTGATAGCTGAAGCGGCGGCCGAATAGTTGTTGATTGACACGCAATTGGATGTAATTTCCGGGAAATAGCGGTCGATCATCACGAACGGAATGCCGATTTGCTTCAGGTATTGAGCATGTGTTTGAGTATTTTCGGGAAAAGCGATAATAAACCCGTCGACCTGACGATTCAAAAACAGCTTAATAAGCTTTTCTGTTTTTGAGGCTTTCTCGTCCGAACTGCCAAAAATCACCGAATAGCCGGCTTTTTGCGCTTCGTCTTCAATAATCCGTGCAATCTGGGAAGAAAATGGGTTGGCAATATCGGCCACAATCAAACCGATGGTCATGGTTTTTTGTGCCTGAAGGCTGCGGGCAATATGGTTCGGTTGGTAATTGAGATCAATAGCGGCCTGTTTGATTTTGGCCGTAATCTCTTTACTGATTCGTCCTTCTTTCTTATTATTCAGCACATAAGAGACCAACGCCGTCGACACTCCGACCTGCGCTGCAATATCTTTTAAGGAAGTCTTTTTCTTCATAGCTGAATTTTCAGATTAAAGGCAAACATGATTATTACGATGCAAATATAGCAGGTTAAACGTTTAAACGAGTCATTATTGATAAAAATTAGAAACATTTAACTACAGAAAGCCGATACAATAACGAACATACATACACATTCAATTATATACCAACAACATACAACCACAATAAAAACACAACTTTAATTCGAACCGACATAAAGCCGGATTAATATTTTATGAGTATCTGATATTTTTCCTAATGGCTTGAAAAGCCCCATTTCCATAACCGCAGGTCTGTGACCTGCGCGCGAGCATAGCATTTACCCACACGACCTGAAAGGTCTGACTATACTAGAAGTAATGCCTTTCAGGCATAGAAGAACGGGGCATTGACAACCCGTAAGCCATTGGCATACGGTTATGAAAATGACGTCTTTCAGACTATATAAAACTCAATTAGGCGACATATCAGATAATCATTAATATTTTCCAAATCAGACATGATTAATGTACTTTTGTCTTCTGTTTACAAGAATAACCCAATGTCCAATATATATATCGTTTCCATCGGCTCAAACTTCAACGCAGAACAAAACGTTACCGAAGTTCAACTATTAATGATTAAAGCATTTACCAATGTTCGTTTTTCCAACTTTCAATGGATTCCGGCAATCGGTGATCATTACACACAACCGTTTTATAACGGAGCCGTAAGCTTTGAGAGCAGCCTGACGGCATTAGAACTGAAGCCAAAACTGAAGGCGATGGAGGTCAGACTTGGCCGCACTCCCGAACAAAAAGCCCAGGGCATTGTACCCATGGATCTGGATATTATTGTTTGCAACGGAGAGGTAACTCACATTGATTATGAACGATTCCCATTCGTAAAAAATGCAGTTGATGCTCTACGGTAAACGGATAAATAATAATTTTATCCCCAACAGCACAAATTCATAAACAAAGTCGTATTTTTGTTTATCTTCAAAATTAACTATATTTGGCATTCTCAGAACTACATATCCACCTATAAATAAAGTAGTTCACAAGCCCCAAACACTATGAATTTTACAAATCAAAACAACATCAATATGAAACATTTTCCAAGTTCGGAACTTATTATTAATGATGACGGTACTATTTTTCACCTGCATTTACTTCCGGAACAACTTTCGGATAGAGTAATTCTTGTGGGTGACCCCGGAAGAGTAGAAATGATTGCCTCCTATTTCGAAAATGTTGAATGTGATGTTGCCAATCGTGAATTCCGCACTATTACAGGTACCTATAAAGGAAAACGTCTAACGGTGGTAGGAACCGGAATTGGAACCGACAATATTGATATTGTTGTCAACGAATTGGATGCCTTGTCAAATATTGATCTTATCAACAGGACAGAAAAACCTGAACACAAGCAACTTACTTTAGTAAGAATAGGAACATCAGGTGCGGTTCAGCCTGACATCAGACCCGGCACATATGTCCTGTCAGAAAAATCGATAGGATTTGATGGAGTACTGAATTTTTATGCCAATAGAAACAGCGTATGTGACATTGAGTTTGAAAAAGCTTTCACGCATCATGTCAACTGGCACCCTCAATGGTGCGCTCCGTATGTTGCCGATAATGACCCGGAACTTGTAGAACGCATCGGAAAAGACGACATGCTGAGAGGCGTGACCATTTCCGCAAACGGATTTTACGGTCCTCAGGGACGCGAACTCAGGCTACCTCTCGCCCACCCGACACTTAACGACAACATAGAAACGTTTCGCTATGGCCGTTTCAAAATCACGAACTACGAAATGGAGAGTTCTGCCATTGCCGGCTTATCGAAATTAATGGGACATAAAGCAGTAACTGTTTGCTGCATTATAGCCAATCGACGCATTCACGACGCATTTCCCAACTACAAAGAATCGGTTCAGATGCTGGTAGAAAAAGTACTAGACAGGATATAAAACATTACAAAGACATGAAAGAATCGATATTAACCCGTTTTACGGCCCGAACCGACTGGATGTTGCTTCGCAATATTATCTGCATCGCAGCCGGAGTCCTTCTTTGGATGTATCCTGATGCTTTTGCCACCGGAGTTGTTGTTGGAATCGGCATTTTACTGGTACTTTACGGAGTAATTTCCTTTTTACTCTCTTTTCGCCATGTAATTCGCAACATATTGATTCACACTGCGTCTATCAATTCAATTGTTTCTTTGGTTGTCGGTTTGGCATTTATCATCAAACCCTCATTTTTTGCACAATGGTTCATTGTGGTCATTGCCATCTGCATCATCGGACTGGCTTTGCTGCAACTGATTGAAATCACATCGCTTCGCCGCTATAACAATTCCACTTCGGCTCTCTTCTTCCTGAGTCCGTTAGTTTTATTGGGACTTGGCATTCTGGTACTGGTTAAACCCGAGGGAGTAGTCAATCTGGTAGGCTATTTTGGTGCTACAGCCCTTATCTACACGGGCATTTCGGGCATATTCCTGACCATCCGGTTAAAGAAAGAAAACAAGCGAAAATCAGTAGCGCCGGCAAGCGGAATGCATTACAACACAAGTCAAGATTTTTCGAATGAATAACGATACTATTTGTGCTATTTCAACAGCTCCCGGACAAGGAGCAATTGCTGTTGTGCGCGTTTCGGGGCAACATGCCATTGCCGCCTGCAATGCCATTTTCAAAGCTAAAAACAATACCCGCGATGTGCTCTCACAAAGAGAACAAACGGTCAGCTTCGGCAACATTATCAACCTGAAAGGTGAAACGGTAGATGAAGTTTTGCTTACCGTCTTCCGCAACCCTCACTCCTATACGGGCGAAGATTCGGTAGAAATTTCGTGCCACGGATCGGCATTTATCCAGCAACAAATCCTTCAATTACTGATCGCTAACGGTTGCCGCATGGCCGAACCTGGAGAATATACGCTACGGGCTTTTATGAACGGCAAAATGGATTTGTCGCAAGCCGAAGCCGTTGCCGACCTGATTGCCGCCGAATCGGCAGCCGCTCACAAACTGGCTATCAATCAACTAAAAGGGGGATTCTCGGAAGAATTAAATCGTTTACGCACAGAATTACTTGACTTCACCTCTTTAATCGAACTGGAACTCGATTTCAGTGAAGAAGAGGTGGAATTCGCCAACCGCGATCAGCTTAACACACTGATTAACCACATCGAACTGGTTACTACCAAACTGATCAACTCATTCAGCGTAGGAAATGCCGTTAAAAACGGGATCCCCGTTGCCATCGTCGGTGAAACCAATGTGGGGAAATCGACTTTGCTCAACCGCCTGCTCAACGAAGAACGCGCCATTGTATCTGATATTCACGGCACTACCCGCGACACCATCGAGGAGGTGATGACCTTCGGTGGCGTACAGTTCCGCTTTATCGACACCGCCGGAATACGCGATACCCGCGACAAAATCGAGAGCCTCGGCATTGAACGTACATTCCATAAAATGGATCTGGCAACCATCGTATTGCCTGTACTTGATGCAACGCGAAGTCTGGAAGAACTGACTCAATTTACATCCGATATTGTAGCTAAAACTGATGGCAAACAACGCATCTTCATTGTCAACAAAATAGATTCGTTGACCGAAGAGAAACGCGCCGCTTTGGAAGCTCTTCCCGTTTTGCTGGGCGAAAAGTGCTGTTTTTTGTCTGCTAAATTCGGCCAAGGGTACGAACAATTGCAACAAGCATTGATCGCGGCAGCCAATATTCCTGAAATAGGTGCAAGTGACGTAATCGTGACTAATGCCCGTCACTACGAAGCATTACTAAAAGCACAGGAGGCTATCCTGCGGGTAATCGAAGGGTTGGACAACAACATTTCAGGAGAATTTGTTTCGCAGGATATTCGCGAAGCGATTTACTATCTGGGACTTATCACCGGAGGCAGCATCACCAACGATGAAATTTTGGGTAACATCTTCCAGAAATTTTGTATTGGAAAGTAACCTACCATAAACAAACAAATAACAAACATAGCGTAACCGTTGTAATCAGGCAAGACTACAACGGTTTTTCTTTACTATTCATTGAAGCACACCATATCATTGACTACTCCACAAAAATATTCTTTGCCTATCGTCATCGAAAACGAGTCTATTGATGCCTCATGCCCCCTCACTTCCAAGTTCATGTTATGTACATTAAAACAGATATTAGCATCAATCCCGATAATAATGACTAACTTTGGAAATATCACATTTAATTATATATCAACATGTCAAAAGAAAAAGAAGGCAAAGAAAAGTCGGTAAAAAAGGTTGCGCTAAAAACGTTGAAGGAAAAAAGAGCTGACAAAACAGCCAAGCGCAAAGAAAAAAACAAAAAGAGTATAGACTAGTCTTCCTCATAAACCTGTTATTTCGCATCCTTTCGCCACACTACCATCACATCCTGCAATCTTCTCTGAGGACTAGCATTGCATACCCCCAAATGGAATGATGGTTATCCGAAGAGTACAATTTCCTCTGTACTCGTGCAGGCATGACTATATTTGCCTGTCCATCCACTCCCAAAGCAACCGTTTGCTTCATTAAGGATACAACCCATGAAATAGGGTTATAGAAACTTCGCGTGCATTTGGCTACAAAAATATTTGCATCAGCCATTCATCAAAAGCACTTGATAAACACACAATTCACATCATACATTTAATGTTTCCATCTGATGATTAAAGTAAAAAAAGAAGGCATTCTGCTGCAAAAGACGCACTACGAATTTGAAAATGAAGGAGTACTCAACCCTGCCGTAATACGCTTGGGCGATAGCGTGCATCTTTTATACCGAGCCGTAAGGAAAGGCAACCATTCGACGATCGGCTATTGCCGGTTGGATGGTCCTTTAACCATTGCCGAACGATGGGACAAGCCTTTTATAGTACCTGAATTCGATTATGAAACGCAAGGCGTGGAAGATGCCCGAATCGTGCAATTAGAGAATCAATGCCTCCTCACCTATACCGGATATGACGGCACTAACGCCCGAGGAGCATTGGCTACCGGCAAAGATTTCATGCATCTGGAAAAGAAGGGGCTTATTGTTCCTCCGGTTTCTTATGCCGAATTTGTGGCATTGGCCGAGTCTGGAGGCAAAGTACATCCGGATTATTATCGCAATCACAAATTTTACTATCAGGAGAATGACCCGGAACGAAAAATTATGTTGTGGGACAAAGATGTTATTTTCTTTCCACGAAA
>CAXXPB010000024.1:0-19410 GCA_963678825.2 uncultured Microbacter sp.
CAAAGAGCCCCTCCATCCATGTACCCGACAAGTCGATAATAGAATACGATCCTGTCCACATTTTCAAGTCTTTGCTTTTGTATAAGCGGCCTCCAGTCCCGGTGAGATAGTATGTATGACTCTTTTCGTCAGGGAAAATGTACGGATCGCTCATGGAGAGTTGTTCCAACGTCACCGTCTCAATTTTTGGTTCGGGACGTGGCGTCATAGGCCTTCTTGCTGGTCTTGGTGCTCCTGCAGAAGGAATCATTCCCCCAAAATTTCGTTGTCCCGGGTTGGCAGGAGGAGCCTGTTCGCTGGGAACGATTTTACTCTGGATTTCCGACTGATCGTGATGTTGCGCTGTAGCAACTCCTTGAATACATGTAAACGACAGTGCAATCAAGAGAATACCTGTCCAATTATTTGTTAAACGTATCATTGTAATAAAAGGGTTAAATAAATCTTTTCCCAAGCACTACTTTGTCGCCCGAATCATCGACCTCCCAAATCTGAGGTTTGCGCGGACCGTCACCATCAGCATGGTGAACGATAAACATCCGTTTGCCTTCGAGAGTGGTAAAGAACATGCCGTGCCCGGTATTATTGTCGATAAATGGCTTCGGTTCCTGAATCCAGGGGCCTTCAATGGTTCCCGATTGCGAATAGGCCACACATTGCAGGTAGCGTTTTGCTCCCCACGATGCCCACAACATGCCTAACTTACCCGTTTTGGTACGGAACAGTTCCGGTCCGTCGGTTACCCAACCCGGTAATTTGAGTCCATAGGTCATTTCGCCATTGCCCACCATTTCCAACGGACAGGGCGATTCGCTGGCACGGAAGAGCATCACCGGTTCGCTAATGGTTTTGCTAAGGTCGGGCGAGAGTTTGACGTATTCCATCGTACCGTCGAACGTTTGCATCCATTCGTGTACAAAAACCATATACGGTTGTCCGTTTTCCACATAGATGGTACCATCGATAATGTCCCAGCTATGGGGCAGATAGTCGTAATTCGGGTCGGCATTTTCCAACTTGTAGGGTCCGTCGGCTTTGTCGGCTTCCAGAAGCATGGTTTGATGACGACGCACGTTGTAACGGCGCGCAACCACGTCCACCAGTTCGTTGCTACCAAACGAAGCAGCATAATAATATTTGCCGTTTACCTGATGTATTTCGGCGGCTGCCACAAACTTAGCATCTTCCATCCAGGTACCCCGGGTATCGTAAGCACCGTAAGGACCTGTCCATGTTTTCAGGTCTTTGCTTTTGTAAATTGCACCGCCGCTTCCGGTGAGGTAGTAGGTTTTGGTGGCCGGATCGGCAAAAACGTAGGGATCGCTCATACTCATCTCCCCAAGCGTGGTAGTGGTTATTTCGCGGGTATCGTTGGCACTGGCGCTTGCGCGCATCGGACGCGGAGCCGGAGCTTTGCCGTTGGCAGGTTTGTTTGTTTGGGGCATTCCGAACCCTTTTGAACCCGAAGGGGCAGGAATAGTTACTGTAGGAACCAGTTGTTTTTTCACAACAGGTTGCGAAAGGATTGCAGGTTGCTGAGCCATCATTGCCGACGACAAAGCACCGAACATGACAAGAATAAAGAACTTCTTCATGGCTTTTAAAGGTTAATTAAAATACTAACTATGTGCAACATACGAACACTTACAATAAAATAAGTGTATGCTAAACACCAAATGTAAGTAAAAAAACAATCCGTTATAACACCGGACTCTATTTTTTAAAAGTTCCGTTACTACAATCTGACGGCGTTATTGTACAATTTAAATTTTCCTTCAACTACGTATTATAATTTACTTATTTTCCAATCGGGCTACACCCCGAAAAATTGACGTATATATATGGGTAATCTCTATTTAAAAACCCGTGAGGCAAAGTCGTGCAAGGATTTGCGCCAAACCTGCCACTCGTGATCGCCGGGGAAAGAGGCAAACTGCACCTTCAGTCCGCTATCCTGAAATTTCTTCACCTCCTTTTTCGTAAATTCAAAACGGGGATCCTGTTCGCCTACAGAGACGTAAAACAATTTCAATTTCTGATTAAACGACTTTGAATTGCTCAGCAAGCCCGGAATTTCTTTATCTGCATCAAACACTTTCCCGTTCGGGTTGGCGATGCCTCCGAAGATTCCCGAACTGAAAACGCCGACAGAGGCAAAACAATCGAGGCTACCCAATCCAACATAAAAAGCCTGACCGCCACCCATCGAAAGGCCGCATAACGCACGGTGGTTCACATCGGCCAGCGTGCGGTAGGTCTTGTCGATGAAAGGAACGATGTTTTTCGTCATTTCTTCTTTGAACGCAGCCATTGCTGCATTGCTATACCCGCCTCCACCTTTACCGGTAGTTACATTCCCGTTAGAAATCACCACGATCATTGGTTTGGCTTTGCCCTCGGCAATCAGGTTGTCGAGGATTATATCCGTTTTACCCTGCACTGTCCAGCCGCGTTCGTCCTCTCCGCCTCCATGCTGAATGTACACCACCGGATATTTCACTTTCGTATTAACATCGTATCCGGCAGGAGTATAGACAAACAATCTACGCCAGCTGTTGGTCACCTTCGAGAAGTAATATTTGGAACTAAGAGCTCCGTGAGGGACATCTTTTATTTCGTAAAAACCGGCCCCTTTTTCAGGAATATCGATTGCACTGGCCATGCGCCCCATGCCGTAAAACGTTTCGCTGGCGGGATCAACAACCTTCACACCATCAATAACCAACGAATAATAGTGAAAACCGGGAACCTGAGGAGCCGTGGTAACCGTCCAGAAACCCTGATCATCCTTGGTCATATCGTACAGTTTTCCCAAATCGATCTGCACCTTTTTCGCGTCAGGCGCTTTAATTTTGAAAACAACACTCAGGTTGTCCAAAATACGCGGATATTCGGCTCCTACAATATTGGTTACCGCCGGCTTGCCGGTTTCCACCTCTTGCGCACTGACCTTTCCGATCAGTAAAATCATCAGGATGAAGAACAACACTGCTGTTGTGATAAATTTCTGGATCATAATTATTTTCTATTTCTTGAATAATTTAGGAACAAAATCGTGCAATGCTTTCCTCCATACATGCCATTCGTGAGCTCCGGGAAAATAGTTGTATTCCAACTTAAGTCCCTTTTCTTTAAATGTTTCAATGGTTTTCTTTGTGTACTCGTATGAATGATCCTGCTCTCCGCTGGAGATATAAAGCAGTTTCAGTTGCTTGTTAAAGTTCTCAGGATTGGTGAAGATGCCAGGAATTTGTTTTTCAGCATCAAAAATATTGCCGTTCACACCACGAAAAGCGCTCGAACTGAAAGCTCCCACCCAGGCAAACTTATCAGGATTCAGCATTCCTATCCGGAAAGAGGTACCTCCGCCCATCGAAAGCCCTGCAATGGCACGATGTTCGCGATCGTTCTCAATCCGATAGTTTTTGTTCACAAACGGGATAATTACATCGACCAGTTCGTCTTTGAAAAGATCCATGAAGTGGTTCGTCGATTCGGTATTGTAACCGGCTCCGATGTTGCGAATAACATACTCGTTGGTGGTAACAACAATCATCGGAACGGCTCGTTTCTCGGCAATCAGGTTATCCATAATAATATCCAGATGCCCCTGTTTCACCCAGCCGGTTTCATCTTCTCCGGCACCATGTTGCAGGTAAAGCACCGGATATTTCTTAGTCGGATTTTGTTCATATCCGGGAGGCATATAGACAAAAATCCTGCGCCACGAATTGGTTTTGGTGGAAAAATAGCATTTGCTTTGCACCGTTCCGTGAGGCACATCTTTGATAAGATGAAAATCGACTCCGGCTTCAGGAATCTCGATGCCACTTGCTTCGCGACTCATACCGAAAAAAGTGTCGCTTGCCGGATCGGCAACTGCAACACCATCAATCACTAAAGAGTAGTAGTGAAAACCCGGAACCTGAGGAGCTGTAGTGACCGTCCAAAATCCATCGCTACCCTTCTCCATATCGTATTTCTTTCCCAAATCGATCTGCACCTTTTGTGCTTCGGGTGCTTTTGTCCGAAACGCAACCCGCAAGTCGGGCAAAATACGCGGATATTCGGCACCTGCAATATTGGTTACTGCCGGTGTCGAATTATCAGCTTGCTGTCCGAAGCAGACACAAGCAACCTGCAACAGAACAGCAAAAAATAATAGAAACGTTTTTCTCATCCAATCAATTATTTATCCTGAAATAACAATGGTGCGAAGCCATAGAGACATTTACGCCAGGTCTGAAAGACATGTGCAGTGCCGGGAGCTT
Source organism: uncultured Microbacter sp. (assembly GCA_963678825.2). Taxonomy (GTDB): domain Bacteria; phylum Bacteroidota; class Bacteroidia; order Bacteroidales; family Paludibacteraceae; genus Microbacter. Next base: position 4,272 of record CAXXPB010000024.1, read on the forward strand.
CGTAATACACGTGCTTTATTCCGTTCTTTTGTAACTGCTCATGAATGGCACGCCCGGCATTCGCGCCCTCTTCCGAACCCTGACCGATATAAAAGACTTTGACTTGCTTTGAAAAAGCATCCGGTTTAGTAAGCAATCCGTTGTAAGCCTTTTCTATGCCCGAGAAGCCAAAAGGAGCTGCGCTGAAAACGCCGATACTTGCAAATTTATCAAGATTAGTTTCGGAAATCTGATATGTTTGCGCACCTCCAAGAGAAAGACCGGCAATAGCCCGGTGCTCACGATCGGTAAGTGTGCGATACCTTGCATCGACCATCGGGATGATATCTTCAATCATAACTTTGGCAAAAGCATTCCAGAAAGGATCCATTCCACCCGGACGTTGAGCCGCAGCTCCATTCGCCGATCCGGCAGGCTTCTGAGATCTGTGAGCTGCAAGATTAATTCCCGCAAGACCTCCGTCTTCCATAACAAGAATCATCGGATTGGCCTTCCCCTCAGCAATGAGGTTATCGAGAATAAAATTGGCTCTGCCCTGACTCTCCCATGCACGACGATCCTGATTCATACCGTGCAACAGATAGAGAACCGGATAGCGGGTAGTGCCATTTTGCTCGTATCCCGGAGGAGTATAAATATAGGCGTGTCGCATTTCGCCGGTCGATTTGGCTTTGTACCACACCGAACGAACATCGCCATGCGGTACATCCTTTATGTCGTAAAAATCGACACCTTGTTCCGGAACTTCAATACAGCTATAAATATGACCCGCATCATAAAATGTCTCGCTCGAAGGATCGTTGAGTTCAACACCGTCGATTTTAATAGAATAGCAAAGAAATCCGGGGGTCTGAGGTTCTGTCCTACCTGTCCAGTAACCATCTTCTCCCTTCGTCAGAGCAGTATTACCAAGGCTCACCACAACGCTTGTTGCCCTGGGAGCACTGATACGAAAGATTACACGGTGCTGAGCATCGACACGCGGATAATCGGCCCCGACAACATTGGTTGATGCCGGTTTCGAATTATCAGATTGCTGTCCGAAGCAGACAAAGGTAGTCTGCAACAGAACAGCAAAAAGTAGTAAAAACGTTCTTCTCATCCAGTCAATTATTTACCCTGAAACAAGAGTTGTGCATAACCGTACAAGCTCTTGCGCCATGTCTGGAATTCGTGAGCGGTGCCCGGAGCTTCGTAATATACGTTCTTCACTCCTGCTTTGTCAAGCGCTTCGTGAATGGCACGGCCGGAATTCGGACCTTCTTTGGAACCCATGCTCACGAAAAACACCTTCACCAGTTTGGCGAATTCAGCCGGTTTCTGCAACAAACCGTTGTAACCGGTTTCCACACCCGGGAATCCGAACGGAGCACTGAAGATTCCAATATGAGAAAACTTATCTAAGTTAGCTTGCGAAATTCCGTATGTTTGGGTACCTCCAAGTGAAAGACCTGCAATGGCACGGTGTTCGCGATCGGAAAGCGTACGGTAGTTTGCATCGATGGTCGGAATCAAATCGTTAACAATCACTTTACCGAATCCATCCCAGAAAGAGGCCATGCCGGCTGGTGCACCCATGGGACCGCGCGGAGCCTGACCTTGCGGAGCTCCAGGCTGACCCTGAGGCCGTGGCCCTGCCGGACGACGGGGACCACCACCCATACCGGCAGCAATGCCACCGTCTTCCATCACAATAATCATCGGTTTGGCTTTTCCTTCGGCAATCAGGTTGTCGAGGATAAAGTTGGCATGTCCCTGATTCGACCAGGCACGACGATCTTCGCCCATACCGTGTTGCAGGTAGAGCACCGGATAACGCAGTTTGGTATTTTGGTCGTATCCCGGCGGGGTGTAAATGTAAGCATGACGATATTCGCCTGTAGACTTGGCAAAATACCAGAAAGAGTTAACATTACCGTGAGGAACGTTTTTGATGTTGTAAAAATCGACACCATCTTCAGGAATTTCCATACCACTCATCATTTTGCCTGCACCAAAAAACGATTCGCTGGCAGGATCGGCAACCTCAACGCCGTCTATCTTCAGAGTATAGTAATGAAAACCGGGATCTTCGGGTTTTGTCACTCCAGTCCAAAAACCATCTTCTCCTTTGGTAAGCTGTGTATTGCCCAAACCTACCGAAACAGTTTGTGCTCCGGGAGCTAAAAGATGAAAATAAACGCGGCGTTGCGAATCGACACGCGGATAATCTTGTCCGACAATGTTTGTCGAAGCCGGTTTTGTATCGGCCGGAAAATTGTTATCCTGAGCAAAACTAACGGCACTGATTGCCAACATTAGCATTGCCATCAAAATTTTCTTCATCATTTTATTTGATTATTTGAAAATTAAAGCTGCAAATTGATTCAAATCACGTCTCCAGGTAAGCCATTCATGGGCTGTCCCCTGCGATTCATAATAGGTGTATTTCACACCTTGTTTTGCCAGCATATCGCGGAAGGCTTTTACCGAACCAGGGAATGGAGCCGGTTCTACCGTGCCCAAGCCAAGCCAGAAAAGTTTGATTTGCTTATTCAATGCTGCTCCGTCTTTGAACTTACCTCCCATAAATTTATCCACATCAATGGCTTCGGTACGCGGATAGTTGGAAGTTCCGCTGAAACCGGCGATGTAAGAGAATTTATCTAAGTTGTTCATCGTAATGGTGATAGTCTGGTTGGCACCCATAGATAGGCCAGCCATGGCACGATGTTCACGATCGGACAATGTACGGAAAGAAGCGTCGATCATCGGGATAATTTCATTGATCATCACCTCTTCAAACGGAAAAGCACTTTTGCTTGTTGCGCTTGCATTGGCTTTGGCTGCATAACCATTATCCATGACGATAATCATGGGAACTGCCTTTTTTGCTGCAATCAGATTGTCAAGAATCAAGTTGGCTTTTCCCTGGGTAGGCCAACCGGTTTCGTCCTCGCCGCTACCATGCTGCAAATAGAGCACCGGATAACGTTTCGACGGATTCTTATCGTATTCGGCCGGCGTGTACACAAAGCAACGACGCCATGAGTTAGTCACCTTCGAAAAATACATTTTCTGACTGACCAAACCATGAGGCACCTCTTTCTGTGCATAAAAATCCTGATCGGGTGCCGGAATTTCAATAGCGCTACCCCAGCGGCTGGCACCATAAAAATAGAGACTTCCCGGATCGGGTACGGAAGCGCCGTCCACATTGAGCTGATAATAGTGAAACCCTTCAACCTGCGGAGCAGATTCACCGGTCCAGACGCCTTTATCGCCTTTTTTCAGGTCGTACTTCACTCCACCGATGTCGAGTTGCACTTTCTGCGCATTCGGGGCAGGAATGCTGACCCGAACCCGTCCTTCGGAATTCACCTGAGGATAGAGCTTTCCCGGCTGGTTAACCGACGACGGTTTGAAATCTTCCACGACAGATTGTGCCTGAGCTACTTGACAAGAAACAGCAGCAATAAAGGCTATAAATGCATGTTTGATATTCATGAGCTAAATGTCTTGAATTATTTGAAAAGCAACGGTGCAAATTCGTGCAAACTGCGTCTCCACGATTGCCATTCGTGAGCAGTTTCGGGCGAAACATAAAAAACACCTTTAATGCCTGCTTTTGTCCACTCTTCGGCAGCTGCGCCAATACGGGCAGCACCACCTTCGCGACCACCAAAGCTCATAAACACCACTTTAGTATTTTTCTTAAACGAATCGATGTCTTTGATTTCGGAAGGAACAAATGTTCCGCTACTGAACATACCCACATAGGCAAATTTGTCGGGGTTGGCAACCACGATAGAGTGCGTTTGCATACCACCCATGGAGAGCCCTGCCATAGCACGGTGAGCCTGATCACCAACCACGCGGAAGTTAGATTCTACGAAAGGAATCAGGTCGTTGAAAAGTATTTTTTCAAACTCAGCGGCAAAATTCATTCCGCCACCAGGGCCTGCCATTCGGGGACCGTTACCGGGAGCCGGCGGTGCAGCATTGGGTTGTCCGGCGCCGGGACGTGGAGCTCCGGCTGGTCTCGGGCCACGGGGCATTCCACTCAAATTGATGCTACCGTTTTCCATTACAATAATGAAAGGAACGGCTTTTCCCTCGGCAATCAGGTTGTCCATAATCAGGTCAGCGTGTCCCTGACTTCCCCATCCGGTTTCATTCTCGCCCATACCGTGCTGGAGATACAACACCGGATATTTTTTGCTGTCTTTATCGTATCCTGCCGGGGTATAGATATAAACACGGCGAACGCTTTTGGTGGTATTTGAATAGTACTGCATTTCGCGCAATTGGCCATGAGGAACGTTTTTAACGGCATAAAACTCCTGATCTTTAGCAGGAATTTCGATACCACTTCCCCAACGGCTTGCTCCGTAATAGTACAAACTTCCCGGATCGGGCACTGAAGCTCCGTCGATATTGAGCTGATAATAGTGAAAACCCTCATCCTGCGGAGCAGACTCGCCTGTCCAGACTCCTTTTTCGTCCTTCTTCAGGTCATATTTCACGCCACCGATGTCGAGTTGAACGCGTTGAGCTTCAGGTGCCGGAATGCTCACGCGAACCTTTCTTTCCGAATTCACCTGAGGATATTCTTTCTCTTGTTGGGTAGTAGGAGTTTTTTTGAAATCTTCCACCGCTGAAGTTTGAGCCAAACAAATCCCCCCGGTTAATGCTGCCGTCAATAAAAAAGCTATTGATCTGTATTTCATGAATTTATTTTTAATACTGTTATTGAATTATTCAAAATAATAATAGGACATATTACCTCCTCCAACTTTTCAGATTGTAATTAGATTGAGGATTTTCATCACCGCAGGTCAGTGACCTGCAGTGATGAAAATAATGCCTTTCAGTCTATTAGGCAAAATATCTGATGTTTGTTTTATTTAAAAAGAAGCGGAGCCACTTCTTTCAGGCTACGACGCCATGTAAGAAACTCGTGAGCTGTATTTTCGGAAACAAAAGAGACGGCATTGTAACCGGCTTCTTTCAAAGTAACGGCCGCTTTTTTAACCATGTCGGGGTTTTCACGGCTACCGCAGCTAATGAAGACCAGTTTAGGAGTTGCTTTACCTTTCAGTTCTGCAGGATTGTAAGTACCTCCACTCAACAATGCATAGTAAGAAAATACTTCGGGACGAGCAAGTGTAATCGCGTGCGTTTCCATACCACCCATAGAAAGACCAGCCATAGCACGGTTTTCTTTATTGGCAAGTGTACGGAAGTTGGCATCCACGTAAGGAATCAGTTCGTCAACAAGCACCGTCTGGAACGGAACATAGCTAAAACTACCGATAGTTCCGGGTTTAGCATCGTTGGTCATCCCGTAAGTCATCACGATGATAAACGGTTTAATTTTACCTTCGGCAATCAGGTTATCCATAATCAGATTGGCATGACCCTGAACACTCCAGGCGGTTTCATCTTCACCCCAACCATGTTGCAAGTACAAAACAGGATATTTTTTCTTTGCATCTTTGTCGTATCCGGCAGGAGTATAGACAAACGCACGTCGTGAAGTGTTGGTGCTTTTTGAAGGAAACAAAATTTGTTGTACGTTACCGTGAGGAACATCCTTCAGAGCATAAAAATCTTTATCGTGAGCCGGAATTTCGATACCGCTTTCCCAACGGGTAGAACCGTAGTAATTCAATGCTCCCGGATCGTTGAATACGCCTCCGTCGATGGTCAGGTGATAGTAGTGGAAACCTTCGTCCATCGGACCGGCAGTTGTTCCCATCCACGAGCCGTCGTCGGCTTTGGCAAGAGGTGTTCCGCCTTTAGCTCCACCCAATCCGAGGCTTACTACAATGCTTTGAGCCTGAGGAGACACTACACGAAAACGGGCATAACCCTGTGAATTTACCTGCGGGTACATTTGTCCCGGTTGATTACATGTTGAAGGTTTGAAATCTTCGATTACGGCAGGCTGATTTGCCTGAGCCAAACAAAGACTACTGGTAAGTACTGTCGCAAAAGCAACAGCTAACATTTTGATTTTCATGATATTTTTTTAGATTAATAGTAATACATATCAATTCCTTATCCGGAACAGAATATGCTGTTTGATAAATTTTCAATTGAGTTTCAACAACGATCTAAAACGAAGAGCACGTCGGCAAACGAAACGAGATATGTTTTTTTCAATATTCAATCGTCTGTTCTGTCCATGTAGGACCGCTGACGTAGAACATCCCGTCTTTATATGTTACCGGTTCGATACCCATCTGAGGTATCAGTTCCCACGGTTCGAAAGTCTGACTATATGGATATGGGCGCTTTTCAAACATCATGTAGTGGCATGAGTTCCATAAATTTCCATCAGGGCCTATAAACAATGAATTATGCCCTGTCTCGGAATACGGATCCGGTGTGTCCTGAAATTGCAAGTGCGAATATCCTCCTTCGGTAGCCAATTCGGGACGATATCCTTTTTTCCGGGTTCCGAATATCGGATTTGGAGAAGCCAGTTTCCAAGGCCCAAGAGGGGATTTCGATTTCAACAAACCGACCTCGTACCCACGTGTCCACGTCGAGAAAAACATGAAATAAGTGCCTTCCTTTTTCACTACAAACGGCCCTTCGATACCACCGATCATCCACTCCGGCCAACCGGGTTGTTTCTTATCCAGAAATTTCTGAATAGGAGTCGTAAGCTTGCCGGTGGTCAAATCAATTCTGGCCTGAAAAAGTCCGTTGCCACTGCAATAGAGATAGGTTTGTCCGTCTTCGTCTTCAAACAAGGTAGCATCGTTATTGTACTGCGGAGTGAGCGGCCCGTTGACAAGTTTGTAGGGACCAGTCACCTTATCGGCAACAAACAACCAGACACTATGAGTCTTCATTCCTTTCGGATCTTCTTTCGTTACTTTTCCGCTGTTGACGGTAAGGTAATACTTGCTTTTGATGAAATGAATTTCGGGAGCCCAGAAGCGTCCGTTATAAGGACAATCGGCTGGCAACTTAGCTGCATCAATAATCCACGAATGCTGTTTCCAGTGAATAAGGTCGTCGGAAACGAGCAGGCGAACGCCCGGATTTGGCCCTGTCCAAACAGGATTGGAAGTTCCCGTGCAGTACCATTTTTCACCCACTTTAATGATGCAGTGGTCGCGCATGGAAATTGCCGTGTCACGTGTTATTGGGTTGGTATACCGAAAAATATGTTTCGTTCCTTTTACTGGAGGAATAGCATTATTCATCGCTTCCTGTGCAAAACAAGAAACCGATAACATGCACAAGACAAAAAACAGACTTATACTTCTCATTATGTAAGCATTAACAGGTTCAACAAAACAACTATCCGGGAACAATATTTGTTATTCGAATCGTATCCAATCAACTTCCACAGGCTTATTATCCTGAGAAACAACGCACAGGTTATAAACACCTTTTTTTACGCCGGAAACAGGGACTTTGATGGTTGTCCAGGCACTGCTTTTTGGTACATTGATTTTGGCAACAACTGCGCCATTGGCATCGTTAAGTTTCAATTGCAAAGAGCCTCCTGTTGACGACAGAGCTCTAACCTGAAGAGATTTGGCTCCTTTCTTAGCAAAGTTAACAGCGTTGTACTGCACCCATGCACCCGCAGCATCGAAAATTGTTTTCCATCCTTTGAATGTATCGGCAGTATCAAGGAATGCAATCGTTGCTCCCTTTTCGCTGATTTTGCTGTAACGATCGAGTTGAATTTCTTTCGTAGCATCCGACAAACCAACGCCTCGGAACGTAGGAATAACTTTTTTGATAGTTCCATCAGCATTGAATGTCAGGCTATCGACTCTTACCGAACGATTTTTATCAAACTTAGGAGAGTAGTCGCGGTCGTGATAGAAAAGATACCACTGATTTTTGTAGTTGGCGATAGATTGGTGATTGGTCCAGCAGTTCGATGAAGATTCGTCCATGATGACCCCAACCGGTTGATAAGGTCCCATAGGACTGTCGCTCATGGCATATTCGAGTCGTTCGATTTGGTTGGCAACGTGCGGATAGGTGAGGTAATATTTGCCATTGCGTTCCATTGCAAACGGGCCTTCAATTAGCCCTTTGGTAGGTAGATTGGCGATAGTTTGCACCGGACCATCCACTTCAATCATGTTATCTTTGAGTTTGGCAACACTGATACGCCCCATGGCTGTAAAAATGTAGGCTTTACCGTCTTTGTCCAAAAGTACGCAAGGATCGATTCCACGAATACCTTCCACGGGCTTGTCCAGCACTGTATAAGGACCTTCCGGCTTATCAGCTGTAGCTACGCCAACTCTTCCGCCAACCGGGAAATAAAAGTAGTATTTGCCATTTTTGAACACACAATCGGGTGCCCACATATCGTAATTGATCTTGGTCAACCAAGGCACTTTGGTTTGCGTAACAATCACTCCGTGATCGGTCCAATCCGTAAGATTATCGGACGAGAACACGTGATAATCGGCCATGCAAAACCAATCTTTCCTCAGGTTTTTATCAGAAGGTGTAGGTATGTCATGCGATGGGTAGAGGTATACTTTCCCGTTGAAAACCCGCGCTGTCGGGTCTGCACTAAACTGGTTGCGGATAATCGGATTTTGAGCAGTCACATAAGAAACAGCTAAAAGTCCGAGTATAACGCCAAAAATCAACTTCATCTTATTGTTCTTCATTTGTAGTATGGTTATCAGAAAATTGTTACAGTTTATTGTTATTCAGGTTAATTTCAATTTTGTCGATATCAGGAGCCCATCCTTTTGCATTGGAAATCCGTAACGTATTGTATCCTTTGTTCAGTTTTACAGGCAAAGATTTTTTTGCCACCACACCTTTTCCACCCGAATTCAGACCTGCAAGCGTGATATTCTTTCCGTTAACAGAAAGCGTTGCCGTTTTGGTATCTCCGGAAGTGTAATACAAAGTGAGTGCATAATTCCCTGCAGATGCAGCATACACATCACGGAACTCAATGTAATTATCTTCACGATTGCCGATGTTGATTACTTTGGTTTTTCCGGAACAAGCTGCATCCGTCAGCGGCCTTGCCTGATCGGGAACAATTTCACTATTATCCGTAAGGTTAAAGTTATTGACCCATGCATATTCGGCCTCAAAGACCTCCTGCAATTTCGTTTTTTGTGCCGTCACTTTTACCAACGATACTCCATGTGCGGGAATAGTTGTCGCGAATTCCGATTCCATGGTTCCCAAATCGGTGCGAGCCCAGAGATCACGCACTTTGGCAGCACCTACAATATTGAGATTTTTCCAGCTAACGGAGGCCGAGGTCGGAGTTGTCTTTAAGTTGAGCAGCGCTACCGCAAACTCTTTGCTTTGGCGACCGTTCATGTGTTTTGCCCATACCTGCACACTATCTTTTTCGAACAACAGATGCGCCTGCAAACCGGTCGGATCCTGATTGACTGCAATTACTTCGGAATTGGTAATAATCGATTTGGTTTCGTCGCTTATCCTGGTCATGTCGAGGCCCAGCGCCAATGGAGAAGAGAGAATGCACCACATGGCAAAATGGCTTTTATCCTCTTCAAACGACAAACCACGTCCTACCTCCAGCATATCCATGTCGTTGTAATGCCCCGGACTGGCATACGGAGCCAGAAATTTATTTTGATTGATGATGCCGACAATGCTTCTCCACCGGGCTTTTGACCCAGGAACAAAATTGATATCCTGCGACATACGCCACGAATCGGCAATGGTAGTTACCCATGTACCGGGAAATTGCCAGCGGCAAACATTGAAATTGATATTGACACGACCCGTATTGTCCATTGCCTTACGAATAGCAGTGTAGCGGGTTTTCTCGTCGAGTTTTTGCTTCAACCCACCGCAATAGTCTACTTTCAGGAAATCAAATCCCCAGGTTTTGAAGAAGAGATCGATGTCCTGCTGATCGTGCCCGTAAAGTCCGCCACCAACGCCTCCGGGTTGTCCGCTATACTGCGACCCGCAGGTATTTTCGCCGGCTTCGCTATAAAATCCGGCTTTCAATCCTTTTGAATGGATATAATCGGCCAGATATTTCATTCCATGGGGGAACTTGATCGAATCGATGCGAAGGGTTCCGTTCTGATAACGAAGATTAAAAAAGCCGTCATCAATATTAAGGTATCGGAATCCGGCAGCAGCAAGACCCGATGAAACCATTGCGTCGGCTTGTTTTTTTATCAGCGCCTCATCAATTTTTGCTCCGAACTGGTTCCAACTCGCCCACCCCATCAACGGCGGACGTGGAGTGGAAACGGGTGATTTACCTTTGGAATTAGCCTGCATAGTTACCAACAAAAAGGACAAAACAATCAGGCCAAGACTTAATTTTCGCATAACAGTTTTTTGTTTGTATATCAATCAGGATTACAAAGGAATTATTTGGAAATTTTATCAGAAATACGGAAATAGTCGAAATCGACGTAACCGCCCGGGGTTTTGGCCGAATAATTGAACAAGCCAAAACGATATCCCATAAAGTGAGGCATCGAATATTCCATTTTAAGCTGAGAGCCGATCGGAAGCCACGTTTTACCATCGAGACTGTAGAAGAAATATCCGATATCGGTTTTATCCCTGAAATCGCACTCCGCTTTCAAATAAACAATTTTCTGAGTCAATGGAACAACCTGAGCTTCGACAGGGATTCGGGTCGAACCGTTTACCATTACAATCGATTTCACACCATTGGCAAACTTCACCCCTACCTGCCCGAATTTTCTCTGCAAAAGAGCAAGTCCGGCAAAATCACCTTCTTTCATGTTCGTTACATCAATAGCAGTGATGCCTGAAGAAACCGGACCAAAAGTACGTTGTGTCAATGTATTTCTGGCCTGCACGAACAGGGTCTCAACGCGTCCGGTAGTCAGGCGTAAATAACCTTTGCGCTTCGTTACCGACCAAAGAGTGTTATCTGGATTGTGGTTCCACTGCCAAACCAATGGCAAAGCTGGCTCTCCTTTTTTACGGGTAAATTCATCGGATGCCACAATACCTAACCCTTTACTTGCAGGGAGATCGAGCGACTCCGGCAATTTTCCGTCAACACCGATCACCGGCCAGCCATTTTCCCATTTCATCGGCACAAGATATGGAATACGTCCTACAGATCCGTGATCCTGAAACAAATAGGCAAACCATCTCCCATCAGGAGTATCTATCATACCTCCCTGAGCCACACCCTGATCCTGAAAAGCGACTTTACCCTCCCAGGGTCCGGTAAGCTTATCAGCTCTATGAACAAGAACGGTACGCATTCCCCCGCGTGGCCAGCAGATATTGAACAAATAGAACTTGCCATCGTGTTTGAACAACTGAGATCCTTCGGCTGGAAGCATGACATTTCCGGCAGGGGTGCTTGCATTTTCGATAAGTACCTGATTTAATCCGCCTGCTTTCTCACCGGTCAAATCATCGTTCAGTTCGATAATACGCAACTTACCTCCCCCGGTTATCAAGTAGGCACGATCATTGTCAAAAACAAGCGTGCAGTCGTGATATCCCGGTTTAAATTCACTCATCTTCCAGTTACCTTTTTCAATATCGTTGGTTCTGAAAATATAAGTTTTGTCGGTAGTTTGAGCATATGTTGCAATGTAATAAGTCCCGTTATGGTAACGGAGGCTGCTGGCCCAGGAGCCTTTCCCGTAGTTATTTTTTCCGTTATTCAGACTTAACGCATCCATATCGCCCAGTTTTTCGTAAGCATAATTAAGTAGTTGCCAGTTCACCAAATCTTTTGATTTCATGATGGGAATTCCGGGACACATATGCATGGTTGTGCTGGCCATATAATAGGTATCGCCAACGCGAATCATCGACATATCGGGCACATCCGCGAAAACAATCGGATTATGGGCTTTACTTCCCTGTGCAGAAAGTATTGTGACATTCAATAAACAGACACATAGTAAAATGAAATTTTTCATCTGATAATAATTTTCTTTTTAAGGTCATATTAAATTCCGTGTTACAACATTTCTTCATCTTCAAGGGTCTTGAAAAATGGATTATTATATGATGCAACATCTCATCAATCAGCAAATGCCAATTGTTTTTAGCCAACCAAACCAATGTTTTTACAATAAAGCATTGGTTTGTAATGTGTTATTTTTTAGAATAAACGCATTAAAAGAGCTACCTGCCTCCATGAGACTGGTATCTTCGGGGGCCATATAAAAGCTTCTGTTGCTTCAAAAGAATGAATGCAAAGCCACCCGGATTAATAATACGTCGTCAGTAGAAAGGTTTATATCTTCAAAAAATCCCTCTTCATTCCAGGATATATCACCTGTCTGTTTAAGATCTGATAAACAGATAGACCTTAAACAGACAAAGCGTGTATTGTCGATTAGATAATTATTCTTTCACTTGGTTTAAATGCGTTCTTGTTTTTTTATAACAAATCTTATCAACAACTATTCTCCAACAATTCTCCAGCTCAATACAGTTCCATCTTTACGGTTGGGCAAACGACATACAGGTAGTAAACGCAAACAAAACGGACAGAATGAGGTTCTTTCTATGTTTCATCCGTGCAAAATTATTTTTAAAAGTCACATAAAAATAACATCCAGCGAAGGAGACTCCATATTACAGCATTATAATCTTCTTGGATATACTTGAAAAACATGCTCATTCCAAATCATTTTCTCAATAGTCGGATATAATAGATGGATGCGGTCATATTTTTCTGTTGAGGAACAAACTTCACTCTGACAAAATCTTTTCCGGCAACGGCAGCATCAAGAATTGGATATTCCACGTTCTGAAATTTATTGCTGTTCCATTTGCCCGAGAGGTCTTCCGAAGTCAGTTTCACATCATCAATATAAATATCGAAATTACGAGGTCCTCTTTCATTGCCCCAATACCGGATTGACAGGCTCAGATTCGTTTCTTTATTGGTACTCAGGCGATAGCTGAAATAGCCACCATCGCGGGCATCGCGCCAAAATTCGTCCTGATTGTTACCTGTATTGGAGTTCTCTTTCTGAATAAAATGGTCGGCTTCGGGCTGTTGTTCGCCCGGAGCAACAAAGTCCACGGTACGCTTTTGCAGAGCCAGCTTTTGCTGTTCTACCTGAGCAAGCGAATCGGCAAAAGAACGATACTGACTGTCGGACAGACGCATCCAGTACATCTCGTAACGTGCATCGTGAATTTTATAAAACGGTTCGAGCTGGGCATCGACCTTATTTGCCATTTTAATGCCTGACAAACTGAATGTCATCGGTTTCCCGGCTACAGGAGTAATTTTATCGACCAGAGAAGACTCGTTATCTTCAATAATGACAGGAGCTTCATTCAATGGCATTTTTTTACCTCCGGCAATATGTCCCCAACGGCTGTCTCCAGCCACCAATCCGGTCAGATCGTTCGTTCCTGTTTTGGCGGCAAGCACAATCGGACCGTGCATAAACGCGATGTAAATTGGGCACGTTGGGCAACTGTACCACCGAATTGTGCATCGGAAGTTCAACCGTTACCACATCTCCTTGCTTCCAGGTCCGTTCCACGGCAACATACGATGACGGATGAGCCGTATATGCAACCGCTTTTCCGTTGACCGTTATTTTGAATGCACCGTCGGCCACCCAGTAAGGATAACGAATCATCAGTTTGAAACGGGCGTTTCCGGCTGTAATCGTCAACTTCGTCTTCTCTGCATTCGGGAAACTGGTCGTTTGTCTGATTTTCAATCCTTTTTCTTTCCATTTCAATTCAGAAGCGACGAACAGATTGACAAACAAAGAATCGTGTTGATGGGTATAAATAAACTGACTGTATTTCCCATGGTTTTCCATGCCGCTACCCACGCAAACACCACATTCCTTCGTTGGGAGCCGAATAGACCCGGTAATGCCGCGGACGCGCCGGAGTAAAATAGACATATCCGCCGTGATCGGGATGTTGAGTCGACAGAATATGGTTGTACATGGTTCGTTCGTAATAATCGGCATAGTTCGCCGACGGATGCAGGCGAAAAAGATCTTCGGTGAGCTTGAGCATGTTGTACGAATTGCACGATTCGGGACCTTCCACATCATTCACAAAATCGGTGCAGGATGTAACGCTGGGAAAAATTTCTCTACGGCTGTTGCCTCCGAACGCAAGGGTACGGTTCGAGGTCACCGTCTCCCAAAAGAATTTTCCGGCTTGCAGATAAGCCGCATCGTTGCTTAACTCCCCTATCCGTTCAAAAACCGATAGCCTTCGGCACCTGAGTATTGGCATGTTTGTTGTCCAGATTATCTTTGCCTTGCGACATCGGATCGAGCAACATTTTATGCGAGAAACGTTCAGCTGCCGTCAGGTATTTTTTATCCTTGGTCATCTGATAAGCATCGGCAAGCACTTCATTCATGCCACCGTGTTCGGTATCGAGCATCGATTGCATCTGAGCTTCGGAAAGCGACGCACTAACCGTGATTGCCCAATCACAGAATTTCAGGAATATTGCTTTGGCCTGCTCGTTTCCGGTATATAACCAGGCATCCCTGAGTCCGGCATACATCTTATGCACGTTGTACCAAGGAACCCATGCCGAACGAAAAGCCGCAAAATCGCCTTTCTGAAAAGTGCTCCAAATGGCTTTGCTATTGGGAACAGCTCCCACGTACCCTTTACCCCAATCACGGTTTGTAGCAGTATTTGCATCCTGACAGGCTTTCAGTTCGGCAATCATGTAGTCCATCCGTTTTTTGCACTCGCCATTGCCCGTTGCTGCATAATTGATAGCCAAAGCCGACAGATAATGGCCGCCCACATGTCCATCCAGACCATCCCAGTTGGGATAGCTCTTCGCTTTCGCGGGCAATCCGGCCTCTTTGCGGTAACCTGCCAATAACCGATCGACATCATATTTCAGCAAGACCTGAATATTCAAATCGCGGGCATGTTTGAACGGACCGTCAAGTAAGGTCACATCCCGCAAAGGGAACTCGTTGGGATATAGTTTTGTCTGTGCTGTTATTGTGCCTGTAACCAATATAAAAAAGCAGAAAATACAGTATACTTTTATATTATTCATTGGAGAAAAAGATGAAAATTATTTCTTATCGGAAAATTTATATAGTAAACACCCCATGTACAGGCACCTTGAGAGATAGCTGTCCGTTGGTTGCATCGATTACGGATACATTCTTTTGTCTCCACA
>CAXXPB010000025.1:0-84035 GCA_963678825.2 uncultured Microbacter sp.
CATCGCCAATGTCTCAGATGGTGATAATGCGTTAATACGCGCAGATAATTGGTTCATAAATTATATATAAATGGAATTCTCGGGTGAAATATCCGAACCGTTGAATGACCCGGATTTACATGTGTGTGGAAATTGGTTGACCAAAAACCATGCAAAGGTACTCATTTTTGCCAAGCCAGTCAAAACAAAACGCTGTTTCCCGTGTCTTTTTAACAACAAAAATGCACGAAAACAAACTAAAATAGCCATTTTGCCACCTATGCATGGCAAAATTGTGATTTTCTGCCGATTGAAGAATAATATCTTTTTCGGGCAAAATTTGCAAATCGATCTTCAGTCGTCTATCTTTGACGTAATTAGCACTATTTGCTACGCTACATTTAAGTTTATCTAATAATTTATAGAGTCATGAACAAGTACTTTTTCCCCATCACCCGAAGCAATATTTTCTTGTTTCTTGCCTTGTGGTTAATGCTGGCTTTTCCGCTTGGCTTGTATACGTTACTGGTCGGCCCTTCAAAATGGTTGGCTGCGGCAGCTCTGCAACATAACTGGTCAGAGTCTCTTTCCAACGGACTTCAAAAAGGAGCTATTCTTCTTTGGATTGTTGTTTCGTTTGCTTTGGCAGTTGTAGTTACCATATTATTTCTGAAAATTAAGAGGATGCCCCGTTTTGTTGTTTTTACGTTTCTCTTTGTTATTTTCGGCGCATCTGTCTACTTGTTTGCTTTTCATCCGGAGATCTATATCAAATGGTCGGGTGCTGCTATGGTTATCGAGAGTCAGAAAACCACAGGAGCTGCCGGAAACGAAATAGAATTTACTATAGGTTCATATCCGGACGCAGATAAAATTGTCCAGTTAAAAAAGGAGGGTTACACGGCGATTATCACGCTGATGAGTGAACTGGTGGTGCCGGCTGAGCCGAAACTGTTGCACGAGGAGAGAGAACATACCGCCAAAGCGGGCATTCAGATGATTCACATCCCCATGTTGCCCTGGGTCTCGAACAATGGAAAAGCGCTGGAACAGATTCGTCAACTGGTAAAAACCGGACATGGTAAATATTATGTACATTGTTATCTTGGTCGGGATCGGGTCAATGTTTTTAGAAAAATGATTGCCGATAGTTCGCCTAAGGTTAAGCTCCAGACCAATACTTCTACCCGAAAGATTGAGGAGTTATCGAGGTTTGAGAGAGGTAATTATTATCGGATTAACGAAAAAATATACCTCACACCTTTCCCAACCGATGATGAGTTTATGGGTTATATTGTGAACGGTAATTTCAAGTCGGTTGTCTGTTTGTTGGACGAAAACAACCCGGAAGATAAGCCCTGGATTGAGCGGGAAAAGAAAATACTGAAGACATACAATGTTTCCTTTGTCAACATACCGTATAAAAATGCGGCAGATACAAAAGCTCTCAGGAAACTTCTCGATAGCATTCCGCATATCGCTTCTCCTATGATAATTCATGCATTCAAAACCGACAGTCAATCTATTGCGAGAATTAGGAAAGAGTTGAATAACTTGAAAATATAGAAAGAAAAACCTCCGTATAGCTTAAGATAAAATGAGCCTGTTTTATCTCCAACTTAACTCCCGGAGATCAAACAGGCTCTGTTGTGCAAAATAGGATCAGCTCTTTAGGTCGTTTTACCAAAAATTAAAATCGCAATTGTGTGGCAAAATATTATTGTTTAGAATTGAAACCCTTTCTGGTTTGTTGTCCCCATCCTTTATCTCCTTTGAAGAAAGAGATATTCCCTTTTATGGCAAAAAATACATTCAGCGGATGGTAGATGAACGGCTCTATAAACGGGATGACAAATAGTTTCCGCAAATGTTCGAACCGATGGTACCCATGGAATGTAAACTCATCGAATAGAACGGCATAAAAAGAAAAGGAGACTGAGAATAGATATACGAATACCAGCATGAAGATGAATATCGGCCAGTTTACCATCCCCATTACAATCAGATATGCCAGGAGCAAATATCCGAAAGCTTCGAGCAACGGAGCTAGCCATTCGAAAAAGAGCCAAAAAGGATAGCCCAATAATCCCATTTTCCCATATTTGGGGTTTAAGAACAACTTACGGTGCATGAGTAGCGTATCCATATTGCCTCGAGTCCACCGATTACGCTGACGAGACAGTATGTTTAAGGAAGTCGGAACTTCTGTCCAGCAAAGCGGATCCGGAATGTATTCAACGCGATGCTTGATTTTTTGTTCATATAAAAGCCGGCGCATACGCACCACCAATTCCATATCTTCACCAACTGTATTCACATTGTAACCGCCGCATTGTACCACGATGTCTTTGTCGAACATGCCAAGTGCTCCCGAAACAATGAGCAAGCCATTGAGCTTACTCCAGGCTATACGACCCATTAAAAATGCTCGTAAATATTCAATTGCCTGAAAACGTGCAATATATTCGTTCGGTACATTGACCTGAACTATCTGTCCGTTCTCAATTTTACACGAATTGGCAATGCGGATCACACCACCGGTTGCAATAGTCTTGTTGTCAGTATGAGAAAGAAATGGTTTGACTAATTTTTGTAATGCGTCGGGAACCACAATGCAGTCCACATCAATTGCTACAAAATAAGGGAAGTGCGATACATTGATTCCGGCATTGAGTGCATCAGCTTTCCCTCCGTTTTGTTTGTCCACCACTGTGAGAAACGAGTAAGCCTGGTTTCTGGACTTGTAAATGCCATTAACAGGCTGTGTCGGTAGTGCCGCATAAGCAATGTATTCAGCTTCCACCAAATCAAATTCGCGTCTTATTTTATCCAGAGTGTCATCCTTGCTTCCATCATTAACCACTATAATTTCATAGTTATTGTACTGAAGTTTAAACAATGCTTTTATGTTGTCGACAATCGTTTCACTCTCATTATAAGCGGGGGCTATTACAGTGACTCCGGGAGCAAGAGGCGATGAGAGAAGGGCACTGAAATCGGTATAGCGATTTGCCCTTTTGTATTCAAGTAACTGAAACATAGAAATAACACCCAGGAAAAGGTAAATTGCCATAATTAACGCAGCAATTACCAGGAATAGATTATTGAAGAATATATCAGCCATAAGTTTAGTTTTTTTGTTGTGGTCAATCTTATTTTTGTTCGATTTGCTCTGGCATCATGTCATTTATAAGCATTGCATGCAGTCCGGGCGAAACATGTTTCAAAATTTCGGCTTGCAATCGTCGGGGCGTATCCAGCCATATGTTTCTGTAGAATTCAAACGTCTCCTGAGGCTTATCCAGTGAAAGAGCCTGTATCATTCCAACCTGAACACGAAGTGTTTCGCCAAGGAAATGCTGTTTTACCACAGGAATAGCCTCATAAATATCCAAATCGCGAACAACCCGTAACGCATTTCTACGGACAATCGGATCGTGATGTGTCACCAAACGGATAATCTCCTCTTGTGAACCCTTTTGAGAGAAAAGGCGAATCATATTTAGCGCAAATACAATGACCGAAGCATTCTCCGACTGAAGAAAGCTATAAAAGTCGGGCAGAGGCAGAGAGTTCTTCACCATTGTCTTGTGTAATAATATCTGATGCCAGACTGGCATTGAATGATCAAGAATATTCAGGAATGCAAATGCTTGTCCCGTATCAAGATTGACACATGCCATTTGAGCGGCATTTCTTAAATGAGGATTCTTTACATATTGATAGGGTTGAATCAGCTCAAATGCTGCATAAACCTGCATCCATTGCGCTGCGTCGATATACAACACCTTATTAAACCATCGTGCGCTTTTAATCTTATGAGTCACAAATGCATCAAGACCTAACTGGTAAAACAGCAGTTGCAGGCTTTCGGCTTTCGAGCCGGTAATTTGTTTGCGCAAACCAATTACCTCCTGAACAAGGATTTGTTTATTGAATTGTTTCATTTGCTGTAAAGCAGATCCACTATCTCCATAGAGGTATTCTACGATGGATTCTTGTGCTTTTTGTCTCATCTCATTTTTACGACGCCAAAGGCTGATGGAGCCCCATCTACGGAATAAAATGAATAATGCGATTGTTATAATATTTACCACCGTAAGGATGAGAGCCGTAAATAGAACCGGAAATAGCCAGATAAGCAAAATGCTTTGTTTGTGATTTTCTTCAATCGTTGCCATTAAGTAGCGACCCAGATCATGGAGCCAGTTAAATGCGTTACTGCCTTTCAGGAGCCAGTTTTCTTGTATTAGCCAGTTTTTTACAATGAATGAGAAAACTATCAGCAAAATCATAGCCGTTATAAATACGGCCACAGCTTTATATCTTCGTAGCATAATCTATAGCATTTGAAATTAATGAATTTTTCTTCCCGCGTATTGTCTTCTGAATGTGGGTATTTAGTAGTGCCGGATCAAAAGGTTTAGAAATAAACTCATTGGCTCCAAGTCTGAACGTAAGCTCTATTAGTCGTTCAGAACTCAATGGGCTTACCACAATAATCATCATATTGGGAAACTGCAACCGGGCGTTGTGTATGAAATCAAACCCGTTCATATGAGGTAATAGCACCTCTGTTATTAAAATATCAGGCATAAACGATGTCAATTGGCTTGTCATTTTTTCCCCCTCCCAGGTCAGGCGAACCTCATTCTGTTCGGACATCAGCTCTTTTCCTATAAGCTGCACTAATAGAGGGTTGCTTTCGCATATAAGTATTTTCATAATGTTGCATTTTAGGTTTTTCAAATCAGAATTGATAAGAACAAATGATTTCGCCAGAGTACACATTGCGATAGCGCTTGCTCATCCACTCTGTATTGCTGTAGGTAAACGCTCCGCTAATGGAAAAGGAAGACCAGAGTTGTTTACTATACTCAAGTCGGATTCCGGATGACTTAAGAGAAGGTGTGACCGTGGTCAATACATTCGTTCTTTCATCGGGCGAAACTCCATAATTTAGTCTTACACCCCAGTAGTCGTCGCGGGAAGCAAAATAGTAACGGGCTTGCAATAGAGCGGTAAGGGAGGTGTTCCCGTTTAGCTTGAAGTAGCTTCGCCCAGATAGCCACCAATTACCTACGTATTTGCCCAGATATGCTGTGTAAACCATAGCGTCGGTGGATTTATAGTCGAGATAACGAAACCCCACAGAGGCTTCGAAAGCCGATGGTAATTTTTGATAAAACTCGCCACCCAGACGAAAATGTGGAAATATAGATTGATTGGAGTATCCGACATTCAGGTAGCCATAATTCCAGTTGCTGATTTTTAAATAAGCATCAGCTTCTCCCTGAACGCCTTCAATACCGAATCGTTTTGCATAGTTGAATCGCCCGACTAATGTTCCCATTGGGATTTTTCGGCTATACTGCAAATAGAGTGTTCGCCAGGGTTCTAAAGCGCGACTCTGGAAATAGTCAGACGAATAACTGATACTCAGCCGGTTCTTTTTAAGTTGATCCTGCAATGATTTCAACAATTTGAGGCCATCTGCATTTTGGGGGTCAATATACAACAGCATATTCAGAGCCTCATTTGCCATTTCAGGTTTTTTCAATCCGTTGTAGGCCTTGGCTTTCTTTAATAAAAGAGCTTTGTTGTCGTGGAAGTATGCAAGGGCAGCGTCGCAATCGCGAAGGCAGGAAGTGTAATCTCCGCGCCAGAGCGAAAGGTCGGTTTTTACATCCCATGCATCGAAACTTTTTGGATTTGTTTCGATGACAGTATTGATGTTGGATTCTGCCAAATCATACTTTTTGTCCCATAAGTAAATGAGGGACAACAAAATGCGGGCATCCTGATAGCCGGGATTGCTTGTAAGAATCCGTTCGCAGGTAGCAATGGCAACGGTTCTGTCGCCGGCATTGGCTGCCTGACGAGCCGCAATAAAAAGAGAGTCGGTATTAACGCGTTGTGCTTTAGCTGGATAAATAGATACTAAAGCATAAAATATTAGGCATAACGATAAGTTCAAAATGCCTGATTTTGATATAGGACAATGCATAGTAGATAATTTTTAATTAAACAATAACAGTGATAAAGTAGTCGGTTTATCACATTGATATTCAAATAAAAAAAACACCATTTTTTTATTTGATATGGCAAATATAAGGTGCGAATCAACTATATTTGTAATCTTGCTAAAAAAATTAACAAAAACAGATGAAATATGTATCTGGATGTAGGTGTGCTCAAATGCCATCCTCTTTCCTTTTACATAGTTTTTAGTACCTGTTTGCTGTTGTTGTAGATCGACCATTTAATATAAATTACTTGCACATGAACCCTGAAAAATTTCAAACAATCAGAGACGCTCTTGCATATTGCATGGATCAGGAGCATTTGAGTTATGAACAATACAGTCGGTATGCCAAAAGGACGCTAAATCTTCGTCAAAAGAGCATCTGGGAACAACTTGCTAATGATGAGTTAAGGCACAAGGCTTTATTGTCTTCGCTTTTGGATAATCACCAATTCCTTTCTATGGTATATGCCACCGATACCGATCTGCCAAGACTTGATATTTATGAGATCGCGAAACCGGTTAATCCTGTTAAAGAGATATTTATGAAGGCTATTAATGCTGAAATTGAGGCGTATAATGGGTATCGTGATATTGCGCAACAATCTTCAGCGACTGAGATGAAAAATCTTTTTCATCTTTTATCCCAGGAAGAGTTGGTTCACAAACAGACTCTCGAGGAAGAATTGGCAACGATTGAATAGCTGCGGATAGTTCACATTCACTTGTTCTGTGTCTTTCTCTCTCCGATAGGTTTTTCTATCTTTGCAACATAAGAACAAAAGAAAATGCTGAATCTCTATCGTGCCTCTGCCGGATCGGGCAAAACCTACCGCCTGACCCAGGATTATATCCGTCTGCTTTTTGCCGACCGGCAGCCTTACGCGCACCGCCGTCAACTGGCTGTGACTTTTACCAACAAGGCCACCGAAGAGATGAAGCTCCGTATTATCACCGAGCTTGATCGGCTGGCTCGTGGCGACGAGTCGGGTTACCGCGAGGGTTTGATGCAAAATTTCGGTCTGTCTGCCGAAAAGGTGAATGCCCGCGCGCATCACCTGCTCAAGGAAATTCTGCACGACTATTCCTCCTTTTCCATCAACACCATTGACCGTTTTTTTCAACAGGTATTGCGCAGCTTTACCCGCGAAATTGGCCTGCACGGTGGCTACAACATCGAAATCGATACTGATGAACCGCTGGCAACGGCCATTGACGGACTGCTCTTTTCGCTCGACCAGAAAGAGAACCGATTGTTGCTTGACTGGCTGATGCAGTTTGCTCGCGAACGCATCGAAAATGGCAAGGGGTGGGATATTCGTTATGCCATCCGGTCGCTGGCCGGAGAGATATTTAAAGAGCGGTACAAGAAGAAGCTGCCGCTGGTGCGCGAAAAGTTGCACAACCGTGAATTCCTCAACGGATACCGGCAAAAACTATATGCCATCACTTCTCGCTTCGAGAAAGAGTTGAAACAAACCGGCGAGGAGGCGCTTGCGCTGATGACTAACCAGGGCTTATCATATACCGATTTTTACAAAGGCGCAAATGGACCATTCTCTGTGTTTAATAAGCTGGCCTCAGAAAATTTTACCGAACCAACAAGCACATTTCTGGCATTGCCGGGAAATTTAGATGGCTGGACATCAAAAACAGCCAAAAATAAGGATCAGGTAGCTGATGTTTACAATGCGGGACTTAACGAATTGGTGGAGAAAACCTGCATTCTGTTTGGTGATGCCTACATTGAATACAATACTGCTAAAACTATTTCACAGCATCTTTATGCATTAGGTATCCTCTCCGATATTGACAGTCGCATTCGCCTCGATTCGGAAGAGAACAACCGCCTGCTACTAAGTGACACCACTGAACTGCTCAACCAGATTGTGGATGGTAGCGATACGCCATTCGTCTTCGAGAAAACAGGGGTGCACATCCACCACCTGATGATGGATGAGTTTCAGGACACCTCAGCCATGCAGTGGCAAAATTTCAAGCCGTTGATGGATAACAGCCTGGCCTCGGGAAACGAGAACCTGATTGTGGGCGATGTGAAGCAGAGTATTTACCGCTGGCGTAACTCTGACTGGCGTTTGCTCGACCGGCAACTCTTCGACGATTTCGCCAACGGGCAAATTCACGAGGAGTACCTCAATGACAACTGGCGGAGTTGCCGCAACGTGATCGATTTCAACAACCTTTTTTTCGACCGGGCATCGCTGTTTATGCAGCAATTGTTCAACGACGACCTGCCCGAACATTACCAGGGCGATCTTGACTGTCGGATAAAAGAGGCTTACAAAGGATTGTTCCAGCACTATTCGCCAAAAGCAGGAGAGGGGAATGTGGAGGTGCGTTTTGTGGATAATGAAGAGAAACAGTGGAAAGAAAATTCGCTGGCGCAACTGCCTTCCATTATCGAACAGTGGCAGGACAAAGGTTTTGCCCTACGTGACATGGCGGTGCTGGTGCGCCGCAACAGCGAAGCCACCGAGGTGGTGGAATACCTGCTTCAATACAAGAACAGTGAACTGGCCCGCGAAGGTTACCGCTACGACGTAATCTCCAACGAAGCGTTGGTTATTGGCAATTCGCTGGCAGTGCGTTTTGTTATCGAAGCACTCCGTTACATTCTGCGTCCCGACGACAAACTGTTGCAGACCCTCGTGCCTTACCTCTACTTCGTATTGCATCAGGGTAAAGCACCCCACGAAGCGCTTGCCGCCTGCTTCGAGAATCACGAAGGCATGAACACTCGCATGGTGCATGAAGAGTTACAGCGCCTTATTAACGAAGGTACTAACCGATCCATCTTCGAACTGAGTGAAGAACTGATCTGGCTGTTCGGACTAAAGAGTAGTGAGGGGGAGGATGTCTACCTGCAAGCATTTCAGGATTTGGTGCATCAGTATTCTATCAAGGAGTCGGCAGGTATTGCTGCGTTTCTCGAATGGTGGGAAGAAAAGGGCGCGCAAAAGACCATTGCCTCGCCCGAAGCGCAGAATGCCATCCGGGTGATTACCGTCCACAAGTCGAAAGGGTTGGGTTTTGAAGCGGTGGTGATGCCCTTTGCCGACTGGTCGCTCGATAACAACAACCGCGACATCATCTGGTGCGAGCCGACGGAGGCTCCCTTCAGCGAACTGGAACTGACTCCGGTGCAGTACTCCTCGTCGCTGGCCAAGACTATCTTCGCCGCCGACTATTTTGAGGAGCGCATGGCTTCGTTTATCGACAACCTCAACGTGGCGTATGTGGCATTTACCCGTGCCAAGCAGGAGTTGGTACTGCTGGCGCCGCAGCCCAAGTCCAACGCCAAGGGCGAGGTTAAGGTCAGTTCGCTTTCCACTTTGCTCCACCGCTGCATCACCAACGAATTGCCCTCGGAAAATATCCCGGTCGATGCAAAAAATGCATGCCAGTCGTTTGCCCCATTCTGGGATAACGAATTGATGACGTTGAAAATGGGAAATACGGCTCAACAGTTGGCTAAAGAACGGAAAGATTTGCAGGTCCGCTACCATTACGCGCAATCCATTGCTCCCGTAAGTCCTATTGCGGTGAAATACAAGGGGACGGATTATTTGGACAAAGAGACATCGTCGCGCACTCTGTCTATCAACTACGGGTTGCTGATGCACGAGGTGCTGCACAATATCCGTCACGAAGGCGACGAGCAGCGTGCCATTGCCGATATGGAACGCTCGGGGCGCATCACGGCCGACGAAAAAGGAGAGATTACCGCCATGTTCGACCGGTTTTGGAAAATCGAAGGCATCCGGCAATGCTTCATCCCCGGCCTGCGCATTCTGAACGAAACGCCCATTTTTACGACTGACAATAAAACGTATGTGCCAGACCGCGTTGTTTTTGCCGACGGACACGCCACCATTATCGACTACAAATTCGGACACGAACAGCCCCGTTACCGCCAGCAAGTGCTCAACTACAAAAGTTTAGTGGAGGAAATGGGCTATACTGCCACGGCCTACCTTTGCTATGTAGAGCAAGATAAGTTGGAGAAGATAGAGTGAGTTGGGTTGGGTTGGGTTGTGCGTGAATGTCATAAATGAGCTTGATCCCGCAGAGATGATATGTCCCCTTTTTGCAGAAAACATCTGATTTGATTCAAAATTATATTTTTTTTGCATCATTTTTTTTCGATAATTTCATTCCACAAAAAAACGAGTGGTTCAATTTTGTGCCCGTTTGAAGGATGATTTTTTCTCTGTCCGATCGGCGAAAGCTCGTATCTCGTAAAAAATCAAGAAATTATTTCGTACCTCTTTGTTTTCTAAAAAAATAGTTCTATCTTTGCAGCCCAATTTAGAGTAGATATATCAAAAATTTAAGTATTTAAATCACAGTCAAAATGCCTACAATTCAGCAATTAGTGAGAAAAGGAAGGACAGCGCTGGTTGACAAGAGTAAAGCTCCTGCATTGGATGCTTGCCCTCAACGTCGTGGCGTCTGCGTGCGTGTTTACACAACCACTCCTAAAAAACCTAACTCTGCAATGCGTAAAGTAGCTCGTGTTCGCTTGACCAACCAAAAGGAAGTCAATGCTTACATTCCGGGTGAAGGACACAACTTGCAGGAACACAGTATTGTGTTGGTTCGTGGCGGTCGTGTAAAAGACCTTCCAGGGGTACGTTATCATATTGTTCGTGGTACTTTGGATACGGCAGGTGTAAACGGTCGTCTTCAACGTCGTTCGAAGTATGGTGCTAAACGTCCTAAACCGGGTCAGGCAGCAGCTGCGGCAGCAAAAGGTGGCAAA
Organism: uncultured Microbacter sp.; assembly: GCA_963678825.2. Lineage (GTDB taxonomy): Bacteria > Bacteroidota > Bacteroidia > Bacteroidales > Paludibacteraceae > Microbacter. The sequence continues at coordinate 10,788 of CAXXPB010000025.1, forward strand.
AAGAAATAAGTAGCCCCTTCCCGAAAAAGAAATCTAATCACGGTTTGAGTTATTGGTGGCCGTTGAAGGTTGAGTAAATAATCCGGTGGGATTGTTGAAGAAACTATAGAAAAACAACCAGAACAAAACAAAATTTTGAATCACAATGAGAAAGTCAAAACCAAAGAAAAGGATCATTCTACCCGATCCGGTTTTTAGTGAAGTGATGGTGACAAAGTTTGTCAATCACCTCATGTATGATGGCAAAAAAAGCACTGCTTTCGATATATTTTATGGTGCACTTGAAACCGTAAAAGCCAAACTTCCCAACGAAGAAAAGACTCCGCTCGAAATCTGGAAAAAAGCTCTCGACAATATCACTCCTCAGGTCGAAGTTAAATCACGCCGTGTTGGTGGTGCAACATTCCAGGTTCCTACAGAAATCCGTCCCGACCGTAAGGAGTCTATCTGTATGAAAAATCTTATTTTATATGCACGTAAACGTGGTGGCAAATCAATGGCTGAGAAATTGGCTGCTGAGGTAGTTGATGCGTTTAACAACCAGGGTGGTGCCTTCAAACGTAAAGAAGATATGCACCGTATGGCTGAAGCAAACCGTGCTTTTGCTCATTTCAGGTTCTAACCTTAATTTAAACCGAACAAAACCTCGTTATAAAATTAACGACCTATTGTTTAGGTAAATATATAAACAAATGGCAAAAAAAGACTTACATTATACGCGTAATATCGGCATCATGGCTCACATTGATGCTGGTAAAACAACAACTTCTGAACGTATTCTGTACTACACCGGTCTTACTCACAAAATCGGTGAAGTTCATGATGGCGCTGCTACCATGGACTGGATGGAACAGGAGCAGGAACGTGGTATTACTATCACCTCTGCTGCAACAACAACGTTTTGGAGCTATTTGAGCGACAAATATAAAATCAACCTGATTGACACTCCGGGTCACGTTGACTTTACTGTTGAGGTAGAACGTTCTTTGCGTATCCTCGACGGTGCAGTGGCTACTTTCTGTGCTGTAGGTGGCGTTGAACCTCAGTCGGAAACTGTTTGGCGTCAGGCTGACAAATATAACGTACCACGTATCGGTTTCGTAAACAAAATGGACCGTTCGGGTGCTGATTTCTACGAAGTAGTACGTCAGGTTAAGGATGTGCTGGGTGCAAAACCTTGTCCTATCCAGATTCCTATCGGTGCTGAAGAAAAATTCAAAGGGGTTGTTGACCTCGTTAAAATGAAAGCTATCTTCTGGCATGACGAAACTATGGGTGCTGAATACTCGGTAGAAGAAATCCCTGCAGATCTTCAGGCTGAAGCCGAAGAATGGAGAGACAAAATGCTCGAGGTAGTAGCTGAATATGATGATGCCGTAATGGAGAAATTCTTCGACGATCCTTCAACAATCACAGAAGACGAAGTTAATGTGGCTATTCGTAAAGCAACCCTTTCGATGGAAATTACTCCGATGATTTGTGGTTCTGCATTCAAGAACAAAGGTGTGCAAACAATGCTTGATGCTGTTTGTGCTTACCTGCCAAGTCCTCTGGATACTCCTGAAATTTTTGGTAATGATCCTCGTTTTGAAGACAAACAAATAGTTCGTCATCCGGACGAAGACGAACCTTTGACCGCTTTGGCGTTCAAAATTGCAACCGACCCTTATGTAGGACGTCTGTGCTTCTTCCGTGTTTACTCAGGTAAACTGGCTGCCGGTTCGTACGTTTACAATACACGTTCTGACAAAAAAGAACGTATTTCTCGTATCTTCCAGATGCACTCCAACAAACAAAATCCTGTTGAAGTGATTGGTGCTGGTGATATCGGAGCTGGTGTAGGTTTCAAAGATATCCGTACAGGTGATACTCTTTGCGATGAAGCTAATCCTATCGTTCTCGAATCGATGGACTTCCCCGAACCAGTAATCGGTATTTCGGTTGAACCTAAAACTCAGAAAGATATGGATAAACTTGGTCTTGGTTTGTCAAAACTGGCTGAAGAAGATCCAACTTTCCGTGTTAAAACTAACGAAGATACAGGTCAGACAGTAATCGAAGGTATGGGTGAGCTTCACCTGGAAATCATTATCGACCGTTTGAGACGTGAGTTCAAGGTTGAATGTAACCAGGGGCGTCCTCAGGTATCTTACAAAGAAACTATCACCAACACTGTTGAACTTCGTGAAGTTTACAAGAAACAGTCGGGTGGTCGTGGTAAGTTTGCCGATATCATCGTAAAAGTAGGTCCTGTTGATGCAGGCTTCGAAGGTGGTCTTCAATTTGTTGACTCTGTGAAAGGTGGTAACGTTCCAAAAGAATATATTCCTTCTGTACAGAAAGGCTTCCAGGCTGCTATGAAGAATGGTGTGCTTGCAGGTTTCCCGGTTGATCAGTTGAAAGTTGAACTCTTAGACGGTTCGTTCCACCCAGTTGACTCTGACCAGTTGTCATTCGAAATCTGTGCTCAGATTGCATTCAAAACTGCCTGTGCAAAAGCAAAACCCGTTCTGTTGGAACCGATCATGAAAATGGAAGTGGTTACTCCGGAAGAAAACATGGGTGATGTAATCGGCGACTTGAACAAACGTCGTGGTCAGGTAGAAGGTATGGAATCGAGCCGTACAGGTGCACGTATCGTGAAAGCTAAAGTTCCTTTGGCAGAAACATTCGGATACGTAACAACTTTGCGTACTATCAGCTCGGGACGTGCTACTTCTTCAATGGAATTCTCGCACTATGCTGAAGTTTCTTCATCTATTGCCAAAACAGTAGTTGCCGAAGCTAAAGGTAAAGTAGAACTCTTGTAAAAATAATAAGTGGAAACAGCGCAGGTTAGCAAATGACTCTTAACCTGCTGCTGTTAACGCTATAACTATTAATATTAATCGACTACAACGATGAGTCAAAAAATTAGAATCAAATTAAAATCTTACGATCACAACTTGGTTGACAAGTCAGCAGAAAAGATCGTTAAGACAGTAAAAGCAACCGGAGCTGTAGTAAGCGGTCCAATTCCATTGCCTACACACAAACGCGTATTCACCGTATTGCGCTCTCCGTTTGTTAACAAAAAATCTCGCGAACAGTTTGAACTTTCAAACTACAAGCGTTTGATTGACATCTACAGCTCAACTGCTAAAACTGTTGACGCATTGATGAAGCTTGAATTGCCGAGCGGTGTGGAAGTAGAAATCAAAGTTTGATAGACTTCTGCAAGGACAGAGTAAAGAATTAAGTACAAAAATAATTGTAAACAAGACCGATCCCCCGTTTGGGGTTAAGGGTTAAATTTTAATTGAAATGCCAGGATTAATTGGAAAAAAAATCGGAATGACATCCGTTTTCAGTGACAATGGGAAGAATGTACCATGCACTGTTATCGAAGCTGGTCCTTGTGTTGTTACGCAAATCAAAACCGTTGAAATAGACGGTTACGAAGCGGTTCAGTTAGGTTTTGAAGAAAAGAAAGAAAAGCACACTACAAAACCGGAAGCAGGCCACTTCAAAAAAGCGAACGTAGCACCTCAAAGACACTTGGTTGAGTTCAAAGATTTCGAAGGAGAATTCAAGCTGGGAGATGCTCTCACAGTTGAATTATTTGATGGTACTACTTGGGTAGACGTTATCGGAACTTCGAAAGGTAAAGGATTTCAGGGCGTTGTTAAACGTCATGGATTCGGTGGTGTAGGTCAAAGCACTCACGGTCAGCACAATCGTCTGCGTGCACCGGGTTCTTTAGGTGCAAGCTCATTTCCCTCTAGAGTATTTAAAGGTATGAGAATGGCCGGTCGTACGGGTGGTGATACTGTAACAGTGCAAAACCTGGAAGTGTTAAAAGTAATCCCCGAGCACAATTTGTTGCTTATCAAAGGTTCAATTCCCGGGGCTAAAGGTTCAATCGTAATTATCAATAAGTAATGGAACTGAACGTATATAACATAGAAGGAAAAGAAACCGGGAAAAAGGTGACTCTTAACGAGGCTATCTTTGGCATTGAACCTAATGACCACGCTATCTATCTTGATGTTAAACAGTACATGGCAAACAAACGTCAGGGTACTCACAAAGCAAAAGAAAGAAGCGAACTTTCCGGAAGTACACGCAAGCTGATCCGCCAGAAAGGTGGAGGAGGAGCTCGTCGTGGTGATATCAACTCACCGATATTGGTGGGTGGTGCTCGTGTTTTTGGTCCGGTTCCCCGTGACTATAGCTTCAAATTGAACAAAAAACAGAAACAATTGGCACGTAAATCAGCTTTGGCATATAAAGCAAAAGCAGATGCGATTGTGGTAGTTGATGCTCTTCAATACGAAGCTCCAAAAACAAAGAACCTAATCGCGTTGACCGAAAATTTGAAAGTAGCTGATAAAAAGCCGCTTATTATTTTATCGGAACCAAATAAAAACGTATATTTGTCGGCTCGAAACCTGAAAGGTGTTAACGTAACAACTGTTTCTGATTTAAATACTTACAGTATTATGAATGCGAAATCAATTGTTGTTGTTGAAGCTTCTTTCGCTGGTTTGGATCAAATCTTTAAAGCATAAGGAGATAAAAGTGATGGGAATTATAATTAAACCGATTGTTACAGAAAAAGCAAACGGCCTTAGTGAAAAACTCAATCGTTTTAGCTTCCGTGTTGAAAGAGACGCAAATAAGATTGAGATCAAGAAAGCCGTAGAAGACATGTATGGTGTAACTGTATTATCAGTAAATACAGCTGTTATGCCAGGTAAAAAGAAAAGCCGCTTCACTAAAGGTGGAGTGATCAACGGTAAAACTTCAGCTTTTAAGAAAGCTATGGTTACGTTGAAAGATGGAGATAACATTGATTTTTATAGCAATATTTAAGTAAAACAATGGCTGTACGTAAAATGAACCCCGTAACACCGGGGCAGAGACACAAAATTATCGGTACGTTCGACACAATTACTTCGGCGTTACCGGAAAAATCTCTTGTGACAGGCAAAAGCAATACCGGCGGACGTAATAATACCGGTAAGATGACCATGCGTTATATCGGTGGTGGTCACAAGAAGAAATATAGAGTAATTGACTTCAAGCGTAACAAAGAAGGAATACCTGCGAAGGTACAATCCATCGAGTATGATCCGAACCGTACGGCTCGTATCGCGTTACTCTATTACGCTGATGGTGATAAAAGCTATATTCTTGCACCCAATGGACTGCAAGTTGGCCAAACTCTATTATCAGGCGCTGAGGCAGCTCCTGAAGTTGGAAACTCACTACCGTTGAAGAATATCCCACTCGGTACAATTATTCACAACATTGAATTACGTCCGGGACAGGGTGCTGCATTGGTTCGCTCAGCAGGTACATTTGCTCAGTTGACTTCTCGCGAAGAAAACTATGCAATCATTAAATTACCTTCAGGCGAAACCCGCAAAATTCTTTGCACTTGCAAAGCAACTGTAGGTAGTGTTGGCAACTCAGAACACAATCTTGAAAGTTCAGGTAAGGCCGGTCGTTCACGCTGGCAAGGACGACGTCCTCGCGTACGTGGTGTTGCTATGAACCCTGTCGATCACCCCATGGGTGGTGGTGAAGGACGCGCTTCTGGTGGTCACCCACGTTCTCGCAAAGGCTTGTTAGCTAAGGGGTATAAGACAAGAGCTCCTAAAAAGCAATCAAGCAAGTATATTATCGAAAGAAGAAAAAAATAACGTATAATTAGAGATATACTATGAGTCGTTCATTAAAAAAAGGACCTTACATTAATCTGAAGCTTGAACAGAAAGTGTTGACCATGAATGAAGCCGGTAAAAAATCGGTAGTAAAAACATGGGCTCGTGCTTCAATGATTTCACCTGATTTCGTAGGTCATACGATTGCAGTTCACAACGGGAACAAATTTATTCCTGTTTACGTTACTGAAAACATGGTAGGTCACAAATTGGGTGAATTCTCCCCAACACGTACCTTCCGCGGTCACAGCGGTAACCGTAAATAACCCGTTGATTCATTTACTTGAAAAAATAAAAATATCAATAAAATGGGTTCAAGAAAGAAAAATTCAGCAGAAAATAGGAAAGAAGCCCTCCAGACACAATATTTCGCACGCCTTAACGACGTTCCTACATCACCCCGAAAAATGCGCCTTGTGGCAGATATGATTCGTGGTATGGAAGTGAACAAAGCTCTCGGGGTATTGAAGTTCTCGACCAAAGAGGCGTCAGCCAGACTTGAAAAATTGCTTCGTTCCGCTATTTCCAACTGGGAACAGAAAACAGAACAAAAAGCAGAAAACGGCGATTTGTTCGTCAGCGCTATTCACGTTGATGGCGGCCGTATGTTAAAACGCCTTCGTCCTGCTCCGCAAGGACGCGGTTACAGAGTACGCAAACGTTCGAACCACGTAACGTTGTTTGTTGACTCGAAGAATAGTATTAACGTATCAAAAGAAGTAGCAGATGGGACAAAAAACTAATCCGGTAAGTAATCGTTTGGGAATCATCCGCGGATGGGATTCCAACTGGTATGGAGGAAATAACTATGGAGATACATTGCTGGAAGACAGTAAACTGAGAAAGTATCTTCACGCCCGTCTGGCTAAAGCGAGTGTTTCTCGCGTAGTAATCGAACGTACGTTGAAACTCATCACTATCACAGTATGTACAGCCCGTCCGGGTATCATTATTGGTAAAGGCGGACAGGAAGTTGACAAACTGAAAGAAGAGTTGAAAACTATCACCGACAAAGACGTTCAGATCAATATTTACGAAGTGAAACGTCCTGAACTCGACGCAGTAATCGTTGCCAACAACATTGCTCGTCAGATCGAAGGGAAAATCGCTTATCGTCGTGCAACCAAAATGGCCATTGCGTCAACAATGCGTATGGGAGCAGAAGGTATCAAAGTGCAGGTTTCAGGTCGTTTGAATGGCGCTGAAATGGCTCGCTCGGAAATGTACAAAGAAGGACGTACTCCTCTTCACACATTCCGTGCAGATATCGATTACGCTCTTGCTGAAGCCTTAACCAAGGTAGGTCTTATTGGTGTAAAAGTGTGGATTTGTCGTGGTGAAGTCTATGGTAAACAGGACTTGTCTCCTCAATTCGCAGCAGCCAAAGAAGGCTCTAACAACCGTGGCCAACGTAACGACCGCAATGATCGTGGAGATCGTGGCGACCGTAGAGGCGGCTTCCGTAAAAAGAAAAAATAATTTCTAACGCATTGAATTCAAAGACTTATGTTACAACCGAAAAAGACAAAGTTCAGAAGACAGCAAAAAGGCCGCATGAAAGGTGTGGCTCAAAGAGGTAATCAGCTGGCATTCGGTTCTTTCGGCATAAAATCATTACAATCGAAATGGATTACAGGTCGCCAGATTGAGGCTGCCCGTATTGCCGTAACCCGTTATATGCAACGTCAGGGACAAATCTGGATTCGTATTTTCCCCGATAAACCAATTACCAAGAAACCTGCTGAAGTACGTATGGGTAAAGGTAAAGGTTCTCCCGAAGGTTTCGTGGCACCCGTTACTCCAGGCCGTATAATTATTGAAGTAGAAGGCGTATCGTTTGAGATTGCAAAAGAAGCATTGCGCTTGGCAGCTCAGAAGTTACCCGTCACAACCAAGTTTGTCGTCAGACGTGATTTTGATTCAACAAACCTTAACGCGTAACGAATATGAAGACAAGAGAAATTAAAGAACTAAGTGTAAAAGAGCTGCAGGAAAGAATGGACAATGATAAAGCCATCTTAACGCGCTTGAAATTGAACCATACTATTTCTCCACTCGACAATCCGATGCAAATCAAGGATGTTCGTAAACAAATCGCTCGCGTTGCGACCGAATTGAAGTTGAGAGAAAATAAACAACAATAATATTGAGCCGAATGGAAACGAGAAACTTAAGAAAAGAAAGAGTAGGGGTCGTTACCAGCAATAAAATGGATAAGACCGTTACCGTTGCCGTTAAGTGGAAAGAAAAGCACCCTATCTACGGCAAGTTCGTCAATAAGACGAAGAAGTTCCACGCTCATGACGACAAAAACGACTGCGGCATCGGTGATACCGTGCGCATCATGGAAACCCGTCCGCTGAGCAAATCAAAGAATTGGAGAGTAGTTGAAATAACAGAAAGAGCTAAGTAATTATGATACAACAAGAATCCAGAATAACAGTAGCTGACAACAGCGGAGCTCGCGAAGCCTTGGTTATCCGTGTATTAGGCGGTACCGGCAAACGCTATGCTTCACTGGGGGATGTTATCGTGGTAGCGGTAAAGAATGTTATCCCTTCCAGCGAAATGAAAAAGGGCACCGTATCAAAAGCAGTAGTTGTTCGTACATCGAAAGAGGTTCGTCGTGCAGACGGTTCTTACATTCGTTTCGACGACAACGCTTGTGTGTTGCTCAACAATGCAGGCGAAATGCGCGGTAGCCGTATCTTTGGCCCCGTAGCACGTGAGCTTCGTGCCTCTAACATGAAAATCATTTCATTAGCGCCTGAAGTACTTTAACCCTTGTAAAACAATTAGCAATGAGTAAATTACATATTAAAAAAGGCGATACAGTGTTTGTAAACACTGGTAAGAGCAAGGGCAAAACAGGACGTGTGCTCGAAATTATGGCCGAAAAACAACGTGCTATCGTTGAAGGAGCCAACTTCGTGTCAAAACACACCAAGCCCAATGCAAAAGCTCCGCAAGGAGGCATTATCAAGAAAGAGGCATCGATCCATATCTCTAACCTCAACGTAGTTGATCCCAAGAGTGGCAAGCCGACCCGTATCGGTCGTCGTGAAAATGCTGAAGGTAAATTAGTGCGTTACGCTAAAAAATCAGGGGAGGAAATTAAATAATGAGTACAACCAACAGTCTTAAAAACGACTATAAGGAACGCATTGTTCCTGCTTTGATGAAGGAGTTTGGTTACAAGTCGATTATGCAGGTACCTCATCTCGAAAAAATCGTTCTCAACCAGGGGTTGGGAATCGCTGTTGCTGATAAAAAAATTATCGATACAGCGGTCAACGAGATGACTGCAATAACCGGACAGAAAGCTGTTGCTACACTTTCTCGTAAGGATATTTCAAACTTCAAATTGCGTAAACAAATGCCTATTGGCGTACGTGTAACTCTTCGCAATGAGAACATGTATGAATTCCTGGAACGTTTGGTTCGTGTAGCGTTGCCTCGTATCCGCGACTTCAAAGGTATTGAAAGTAAATTGGATGGCAGTGGTAACTATACCTTAGGCATCCAAGAACAAATCATTTTCCCTGAAATTAACATCGACGGCATCTCTCGCCTGTTGGGTATGAATATCACCTTTGTGACCTCGGCCAAAACAGACGAAGAAGGTTTCTCTTTGTTGAAACAGTTTGGTTTACCTTTTAAGCACAACTAATTAAAGAAGAAGATACAATGGCAAAAGAATCAATGAAAGCCCGTGAGGTACGTAGAGCAAATTTATGTGCTAAATACGCTGCAAAGCGTGAACAACTCAAAAAAGAGGGCAACTATGAAGCTTTGCAGGCACTTCCTAAAAATGCTTCTCCTGTTCGTCAGCACAACCGCTGCAAACTAACAGGTCGTCCCAAAGGCTACATGCGCATCTTCGGAATTTCGCGTATTCAGTTCCGCGAAATGGCTTCTGCAGGCTTAATTCCAGGTGTGAAAAAAGCAAGCTGGTAACCAGTTTGTGTTGCAATACGAAAAGTCAGTAGTAATAAACTTGCGTTAATCTTGTTTAATTCGCGGAAAAACACTATTTTTGTGCCCCGAAATAGACACAATGCAGGTTTATGCATTCTGACTTTTTAGAGTTGCATTAAATATAAGCGTGATAAATATTGTCCGGACAGGCCGGATCAATTTAAAACAAATCAATATGACAGATCCAATAGCAGATTATTTAACGAGACTGCGGAATGCCATCAGAGCAAGCCACCGTGTGGTGGAAATTCCAGCCTCGAACTTGAAAAAAGAAATCACTAAGATTCTTTTAGAAAAAGGGTACATTTTGAACTTCAAATTTGTAGAAGATGGTCCTCAGGGATCTATCAAAATTGCCTTAAAGTATGACCCTGTCCACAAGGTCAATGCAATCAAACAACTCGTGCGTATCTCGTCTCCGGGTTTACGTCAGTATGTCGGTCACAAAGAATTGCCCCGCGTATTAAACGGTTTAGGCATCGCCATCCTCTCTACATCGAAAGGTGTTATGACAGACAAAGAAGCACGCGATTTGAATATCGGCGGCGAAGTATTATGTTATGTTTATTAATTAAGAGGAGGATTTACAGATGTCAAGAATTGGAAAATTACCTATAAGCCTTCCTAAAGGTGTAACCGTTACTGTTAAAGATAGCGTTGTTACAGTAAAAGGACCCAAAGGAGAACTCTCTCAAGAAATTAATCCAAACATCACAGTAAGCGTGGAAGAAGCTTCAGTTGTAGTTTCACGTCCGAATGATGAAAAGGAAAATCGCGCCATGCACGGCCTTTATCGTTCTTTAATTCACAACATGGTTGTTGGAGTTTCAGAAGGATATCAAAAGAAACTCGAATTAGTAGGTGTTGGTTATCGTGTTTCAAATAATGGCAACCTTCTTGAATTTGCCTTGGGATTTACTCACAATATTCACATGATGTTACCTGCTGAAATTAAAGTAGAAACTAAAAGTGAACGTAACCAGAATCCATTGCTAATTCTGGAAAGTTGTGACAAACAACTCATTGGTCAGGTTTGTGCAAAAATTCGCTCTTTCCGTAAACCTGAACCTTACAAAGGAAAAGGGATTAAGTTTGTAGGCGAAGTTATTCGTCGTAAAGCTGGTAAATCGGCAGGTGCAAAATAATTTTTTGAAATAAAAAGAGTTATGATTAAGAAAATTGAACGTAGAATCAAGATAAAAGCACATATCCGCAGTAAAATTGCCGGAACTGCTGACAGACCACGTTTGTCGGTGTTCAGAAGCAACAAGCAAATCTATGTGCAAGTTATAGATGACAAATCAGGCAAAACCCTTGCTGCCGCTTCTTCATTGGCAATTGCCGAAAAAATGGCTAAAAAGGAACAAGCCGTCAAAGTGGGAGAATTGATCGCAAAGAATGCTCAGGCAGCTGGCATTACAGAAGTTATCTTCGATCGTAATGGCTATCTGTTCCATGGTAGAGTGCAAGAATTGGCTGAAGCCGCACGTAAAGGAGGACTTAAATTTTAATCACTATGGCAGGAATAAATAACAAAATTAAATCAACCAACGATTTAGAATTAAAAGACAGATTAGTTGCCATCAACCGTGTAACTAAAGTTACTAAAGGTGGTCGCGCATTCAGCTTTGCTGCAATCGTGGTAGTAGGCAACGAAGATGGCATTGTTGGTTGGGGCTTGGGAAAAGCCAGCGAAGTAACAGCTGCCATAGCGAAAGGTGTTGAAGCTGCTAAGAAAAACTTGATAAAAGTACCTGTGTTGAAAGGAACTATTCCTCATCAACAAGTTGCTAAATTTGGTGGTGCTGAAGTATATATTCAACCTGCATCTCATGGTACCGGAGTAAAAGCTGGTGGTGCTATGCGTGCTGTACTTGAAAGTGTTGGTATTACTGATGTGTTAGCAAAATCTAAAGGTTCTTCTAACCCGCACAACCTTGTGAAAGCAACTATCGAAGCTCTTGGCGAACTGCGTGATGCAGCAACAGTAGCAACCAATCGTGGTGTTTCACTCGAAAAAGTTTTCAAAGGCTAAAAACGTACAACTATGGCAACTATTAAAATAAAACAAGTTAAGAGTAAAATTAAATGCCCCAAAACTCAGAAACTGACTCTGGAGGCTTTAGGTTTGAAAAAAGTGAATGCCGTTGTCGAACATGAAGATACTCCTTCCATTCTTGGTATGGTAGAAAAGGTAAGACACTTGGTAATAGTAGAGAAATAATTGTTTAAAACGCTTAAAATAACATATATACATGGATTTAAGTAATTTAACGCCTGCAAAAGGATCCGTTAAGGAACGAAAAAGAATAGGTCGCGGTACAGGTTCCGGTTTAGGAGGTACAGCTACTCGTGGTCTTAACGGTGCTAAATCCCGTTCAGGTTATAAGAAAAAAATCGGTTTTGAAGGAGGCCAGATGCCTTTGCAACGCCGTTTGCCCAAATTCGGGTTCAAAAATATAAGTCGTGTTGAATACAAGCCGATTAACCTTGCCACTTTACAAACTTTAGCTGAAGCAGCTAGCCTTACCAAAATCGGTATTGCGGAATTACTTCAGGCAGGAGTAATTGCAAAGAATGATCTTGTTAAGATCTTGGGTAATGGTACTTTGAGTGCAAAACTTCAGGTAGAAGCTAATGCTTTCTCAAAATCGGCAGAAGAAGCTATCGTAGCAGCAGGTGGAACAGTGGTAAAATTGTAATCCGATGAAACGTTTTATTGAAACACTCCAAAATATTTGGAAAATAGAAGACCTTAGAAATCGCCTGATAACCACAATATTATTTGTATTAGTTTATCGTTTCGGGTCATACATAGTATTACCGGGAATCAACCCCGCAAATCTTGAAGCTCTGCAAAATCAAACATCGGGTGGTTTGCTAGGCTTGTTGGATATGTTTTCGGGGGGAGCTTTTTCTCATGCTTCTATTTTTGCTTTGGGAATTATGCCTTACATCTCTGCATCAATTGTAGTGCAATTGTTAGGTATTGCAGTTCCTTATTTCCAGAAAATGCAACGCGAAGGCGAGAGTGGCAGAAAGAAAATGAACCAGATAACACGTTATCTGACCGTTCTTATCTTGTTATTCCAATCTCCTGCTTATTTGGTTAACCTTAGCGTGCAATTGGGACATGTCGGAGCTACTCTTCCCCAGAGCTTTTGGTTTCAAATTACATCAGTCATCATCTTAACAGCAGGTAGTATGTTTATCATGTGGTTGGGGGAAAGAATTACAGACAAAGGTGTCGGTAATGGTATTTCTTTCATCATCATGATTGGTATTATTGCCCGCTTCCCGACAGCAATCGTACAAGAGTTTGCCTCTCGTTTAGGTGACGCTGCCGGTGGTTTGGTGATGTTCATCGGGGAAATAGTTTGTCTATTGTTCGTAATCGGACTGTGTATTTTACTGGTTCAGGGAACACGTAAAGTGCCTGTCCAATATGCTAAACGTGTTGTCGGTAATAAGCAGTATGGTGGCGTTCGCCAGTACATTCCCCTTAAGGTGAATGCAGCTAACGTAATGCCGATTATTTTTGCGCAGGCAATTATGTTTATTCCAATTACATTAGTAGGTTTCTCTCATTCGGAAGCTGCCAGTGGCATTGTAAGTGCATTTACTGATAACTCAGGATTCTGGTACAATTTCGTATTTGCTGTTCTGATTATAGCGTTTACATACTTCTATACCGCTATTACAATTAATCCGACGCAGATGGCAGAGGAAATGAAACGTAATAATGGTTTTATTCCAGGTGTTAAACCTGGTAAGAAAACAGCAGAATACCTTGATGAAATCATGTCTCGGATTACTTTACCCGGATCATTCTTCCTCGCGTTGGTGGCTATTCTACCAGCATTTGCAAGAATTTCGGGTGTTAGTACCAGTTTTGCCCAATTCTACGGGGGAACATCATTATTGATCTTGGTAGGTGTTGTTTTGGATACACTACAACAAATTGAAAGCCGCTTGTTGATGCGTCATTATGACGGTTTGATGAAATCAGGCAGAATTAAAGGACGTACCGGCAATATTTCGGCTTATTAATTAATAAGCAGAGATGATATATCTCAAAACAGAGGAAGAAATTGAGCTACTTCGTCAAAGCAATTTGATTGTATCAAAGGCTTTGGCTGAAGTAGCTAAGTTAATTACTCCGGGTGTCTCGACCCTGGAGCTTGATAAAGTAGCGGAAGCGTGTATCAGAGATCATGGTGCAATACCAACGTTTTTAGGTTATGCTGGTTTTCCGAATACTTTATGCACATCAGTTAACGATCAGGTTGTTCATGGAATTCCTTCCAAGAATGCGATCTTAAAAGAAGGTGATATTATTTCAGTTGACTGTGGAGCTACAAAAAATGGATTCGTTGGTGATTCGGCCTATACATTTTGCGTTGGCGAAGTTGCTGAAGATATTAAACAGTTACTCAGAGTGACGAAAGAGTCGCTCTATCTTGGGATTGAACAGGCAGTTGACGGTAATCGTTTGGGAGACGTTGGTTATGCAATTCAATCACATTGTGAAAAGCATGGTTACGGAGTGATTCGTGAAATGGTTGGACATGGTGTGGGAAAAGAAATGCATGAAGATCCTCAGGTACCTAATACCGGTAGAAGAGGTAATGGAGTTCGGTTGAAAAACGGAATGACCATAGCGATTGAGCCGATGGTTGCGATGGGATCTTACCGCTTATTCTTTGAAAAAGATGGTTGGACTACCCGGACGATTGACGGGAAATGCGCTGCTCACTTTGAACACTCTGTGGCTATCCGTGAAGGAAAAGCTGACATCCTGTCTACCTTTGATTATTTAGAAGAAGTTGTAGGTAAACTGTAAAAAAAAAGATTAAATAGACGTTTTATGCCTAAACAATCTGCTATTGAGCAAGATGGAACAATAACCGAAGCATTGTCAAATGCAATGTTTCGAGTAGAACTTGAAAACGGACACGTAATCACAGCTCATATTTCCGGTAAAATGCGTATGCACTATATTAAAATTTTGCCAGGTGATAGGGTTCGTGTTGAGATGTCTCCGTACGATTTATCAAAAGGAAGAATTTCATTCAGGTACAAATAACCTGATTCCATTCAACTGCAAACATTGCAAATAATTAATACAACATGAAAGTAAAAGCATCCATTAAAAAACGTACGCCCGAATGTAAAATCGTGAGACGTAAAGGGCGTCTTTATGTAATCAACAAAAAAAATCCTAAGTTCAAACAACGTCAGGGATAATATTTTAATTTTAAGTATATGGCTATAAGAATCGTTGGAGTAGATTTGCCTCAGAACAAAAGAGGCGAAGTTGGACTGACTTATATCTACGGAATAGGTCGCAGTAGCGCAAAACAAATTTTGGAAGAAGCCGGTGTTGATTTGGACACTAAGGTGAAGGATTGGACTGACGACCAAGCAGCTAAAATCCGCGAAATAATCGGAGCTAAGTTCAAAGTAGAAGGTGACCTTCGTTCAGAAGTTCAACTGAACATCAAGCGCTTAATGGATATCGGATGCTACCGTGGCGTACGTCATCGTCTGGGCTTGCCTTTGAGAGGTCAGAGCACTAAAAATAATGCTCGTACCCGTAAAGGAAAGAAGAAAACTGTTGCCAACAAAAAGAAAGCAACAAAGTAAGGTAATTAACTTAGCAAATATTTTTAGGATATGGCAAAGAAAACAGTTGCAACCAAAAAAAGAGTGGTTAAAGTTGACGGCGTAGGCCAGTTGCACGTTCACTCTTCATTCAATAATATTATTGTAACCCTTACTAACGGCGATGGTCAGGTTATTTCCTGGTCATCTGCAGGTAAAATGGGTTTTAGAGGTTCTAAAAAGAACACTCCATATGCTGCTCAGATGGCAGCTCAAGATTGTGCCAAAGTTGCTTTTGACCTCGGTCTGAGAAAAGTAAAGGCGTATGTTAAAGGTCCGGGTAATGGTCGCGAATCAGCAATCAGAACTATTCACGGAGCCGGTATTGAAGTAACAGAAATTGTTGATGTTACTCCATTGCCACACAACGGATGTCGCCCAGCTAAACGCAGAAGAGTATAATAATCACAAACTTGTTCATTACCCGGCTAAAGTGGATAAAGATTACAATACAACCCTCTCTGTAATCGCGGCTGCACGGTAAGTCGAGTGTGATATAAGCAATATTAATCACAAAAAATTAGAAATAATGGCAAGATATACAGGCCCAAAAACAAGAATTTCACGTAAATTTGGAGAGCCTATTTTTGGCCCGGATAAAACGTTATCGAAGAAGAATTATCCTCCAGGTCAACATGGCAATACCCGCCATAAAAAAACATCGGAATATGGTATTCAGCTTCGTGAAAAACAAAAGGCTAAATATACCTATGGTGTTCTAGAACGTCAGTTCCGTTTGTTATTCGAAAAAGCTCAACGTGCTAAGGGTATTACCGGTGAAATTCTTCTCCAGTTGCTCGAAACACGTTTGGACAACGTAGTTTACCGTTTGGGAATGGCACCTACTCGTGCTGCTGCCCGTCAATTGGTAGGCCACCGTCACATCACTGTCGATGGTGCTGTTGTAAATATTTCTTCTTATCAGGTTAAAGCTGGTCAAGTTATTGGTGTACGTGAAAAAGATAAATCAATGGCAGTTATTGCAGATGCTTTGAACGGATTCAACCACAGCAAATATCCTTGGATGGAATGGGACAAGAACAGTTTGTCTGGAAAATTCCTTCATCAACCGGAACGTGCTGATATTCCTGAAAACATAAAGGAACAATTAATCGTCGAATTGTATTCTAAATAATCCATTTATCCATGTCTATTTTAGCATTCCAAAAACCCGATAAGGTTATCATGCTTGAATCTGATGCTCAAAAGGGAACATTTGAATTTCGTCCGCTTGAGCCCGGTTTCGGTATTACCATCGGAAATGCGTTGCGTCGTATCCTTCTTTCGTCACTGGAAGGTTTCGCCATCACCTCTATCAAAATTGATGGAGTTGAGCACGAATTTGCTACCGTTCCGGGAGTAATGGAAGATGTGACAAACATTATCCTTAACCTGAAAAAGGTTCGTTTTAAACGTTGCGTGGATGATGTTGAGAACGAAAAAGTAAGCATTGTTGTTTCCGGTAAAAGTATGTTTACAGCTGGAGATATAGGACGCTATTTGACTGGTTTCGTAGTGCTCAACCCTGATTTATTGATCTGCAGAATTGATCCAAGTTATACAATGCAGATTGATCTCACTATCAATAAAGGCAGAGGGTATGTACCGGCGGAAGAAAATAAAGTAGCAGGTTCTGAGGTGGATGTAATTCCTATTGATGCAATTTTTACTCCGATAGTAAATGTAAAATATGCTATCGAAAACTACCGCGTAGAGCAAAAAACCGACTACGAAAAACTTATTCTTGAAGTTTCAACAGACGGTTCAATTAATCCTAAAGATGCTCTTCGTGAATCTGCAAAAATTTTAATTCAACACTTTATGCTGTTTTCAGATGAGAAAATTTCTCTCGAATCTACAGAAGAAAGCGTTGATGAAGAATTTGATGAAGAAGCATTACGTATGCGTCAATTGTTGAAAACAAAAATGATTGATTTAGACCTTTCAGTTCGTGCTCTGAACTGCTTGAAGGCTGCTGATGTGGAAACATTGGGTCAATTGTGTTCTTTCAACCGTAATGATTTGCTGAAATTCCGCAATTTTGGTAAGAAGTCCTTGAATGAATTAGATGAAAAACTTGAATCTTTACATCTTTCATTCGGTATGGATTTAACTAAGTATAAATTAGATAAAGAATAACAGAAATGAGACACAATAAGAAATTCAATCATTTAGGCCGTACGTCGTCGCACAGAAAAGCTATGTTGGCTAATATGGCTTGTTCACTGATTAAGCATAAACGTATTGCTACTACAACAGCAAAAGCAAAAGCACTCAGAGTTTATATTGAACCTTTGTTGACTAAAGCAAAAGACGATAGCACACACTCTCGCAGAACAGTTTTTAATTATTTGCAGAATAAAGAAGTAATAACTGAATTGTTCCGTGAAGTCGCTCAAAAAATAGCTGACCGTCCAGGTGGTTATACACGTATCCTGAAAACAGGATTCCGTTTGGGTGATGCTGCTGAAATGTGTATCATCGAATTGGTTGACTACAACGAAAACATGTTGACAACCAAAGCAGCTAAGAAAGCTACACGTACTCGTCGTACTGCTAAAAAGGCTGTTGCTCCTGCAGCAGAAGCAGCACCTGCGGCTGAAGCTAAAGAAGAGCCTGCAGCTGAATAATACGCTGATAAGCTACTAAAAAACAATAGCCGTCTCGATTTCTCGGGACGGCTATTGTTTTTATTGAAAAGAAAGGTTGTTATTCAAAATAACCTTTCATAATTCCACGCGGAGAATTGCGGACAAACAACAAAATCTCATCTCTTTCCTTTGTGGCTGGCATTTCTGCTTCGATATGTTCCATAGCCATGCTGGTGTTCATATGAGAAAGGTAGATGTAGCGGTAGATCTCCTGAATGTCTCTGATTTGCTCATTTGTGAAGCCTCTGCGGCGGAGACCAACAGAATTAATACCACAATAAGAAATCGGTTCGCGAGCAGCTTTTACAAAGGGAGGAATGTCTTTGTTGACTTTGCTGCCACCCTGAATCATTACATGCGGTCCAACATGTGTAAACTGATGGATCATTGTTCCACCACCGATTACAGCCCAGTCTCCCACTACGACTTCACCTGCGAGCTGAGTTACATTTGACATTATCACGTTATTGCCAACCACACAATCGTGGGCTACGTGGCAATAAGCCATAACAAGACAATTATCACCAATGGAAGTGCTTCCTTTTGATGCTGTGCCTCTATTGACAGTGACGCATTCCCTTAGGGTTGTATTGTCTCCTATGATGGCTAAAGAGTCTTCTCCTTTGAATTTAAGATCCTGAGGAACTGCACTAATTACTGCTCCGGGGAAAATTTTGCAATTTTTGCCAATACGAGCTCCTTCCATGATTGTAACATTTGAACCAATGTGAGTGCCTTCGCCAATTACGACATTTTTATCGATGGTTACAAAAGGTTCAATCACAACATTGGAAGCAATCTTTGCTTCTGGATGGATGTATGCTAATGGTTGTTTCATAACTGCAGTAGTTTTGATGTATATAATCTTATTTATTCTTTGCTATTTGCGCCATAAACTCAGCTTCTGCGACGATTTTATCCCCAACAAAAGCATAGCCTTTCATGGTTGCACAGCCGCGTCTGATGGGACTAATTAATTCGAGTCTGAATATTACGGTATCGCCTGGTACTACTTTCTGTCTGAATTTGACATTGTCAATTTTCATAAAGTATGTAGAATACAACTCGGGATTTTCTACCTGGTGTAAGATCAGCAGCCCTCCTGTTTGTGCCATTGCTTCAACCAATAAAACTCCGGGCATTACCGGCTCATTGGGAAAATGACCCATGAAAAAAGTTTCATTGCTGGTTACATTTTTCAACCCGATGACCACAGAGTCAGTAATTTCCATCACTTTGTCGACCATCAAAAACGGCCAACGGTGAGGTAACATCTTCTTTATTTGGTTGATGTTTAGCACGGGCTCTTTATTCGGGTCATACACAGGAATTGGAACTTCCTGGCGTTTGATTTCTTTGCGAATGACTTTGGCCAGTGCGGTATTAATCTTATGTCCCGGACGGGTAGCAATCACTTTGCCTCTGATGGGTTTCCCGATGAGAGCAAGATCGCCCATTACATCCAGCAGTTTGTGTCTGGCAGGCTCATTTTCAAACTGAAGAGGAGTGAGGTAACCTAATTCATCAACTTTTTTATGCGGGTGGTTGAGCAAGTCGGCAATGCGGTTTAATTCTGTTTGCTCAATAGGCTCGTCGTAAATTACCAAAGCGTTTTCGAGATCACCGCCTTTAATAAGGTTCATCTTGAGCAATTGTTCCAACTCGCGTACAAACACGAATGTTCTGCAGGCTGCAATGTCAGTGGAGAAATCTTCCAGTTGATTAAGA
Source organism: uncultured Microbacter sp. (assembly GCA_963678825.2). Classification (GTDB taxonomy): domain Bacteria; phylum Bacteroidota; class Bacteroidia; order Bacteroidales; family Paludibacteraceae; genus Microbacter. The sequence goes on from CAXXPB010000025.1 coordinate 30,517, forward strand.
ACCGCATATTGGTTGCTTAAGATAGGCGATTTGAAGCCAATCATTGTCTGAACGCTGAAATGATCATCGGGCAGAATTACGATTGAGGAATTTGTTGTGGGGTCAGTATATTCAATTTTCTTTTTTACGACAAAAAAGTCTTTATCTGCTTCTTGCTCAACAATACCAACCGAATTGATTTTTTCGACAAAAAGTTTGGCGCTGCCATCCAGAATCGGAAATTCGGGAGCGTTTACTTCCATCAGGCAATTATCAATTCCAAAGGAGAAGAGAGCCGCCATGGCATGCTCTATCGTGCTAACCTGAGCATCTCCATTTGAAAGAACAGTGCCGCGTGTGGTCTGTGTTACATATTCAGCCAAAGCCGGAATTATAGGCTGACCTTCTAAATCTATTCGTTTTATTTTACACCCGTGATTTTCAGGGGCAGGAAAGAATGTGAGCTGAATGTCAACTCCAGTGTGAAGACCTTTCCCCTGAAGTGAAAAGGATCCTTTAAGCGATCTTTGTTTTGGCATTTTTGGTTTGTTAGTTAGTCTGCTTCGATTTGATTGCGTAATTGTTCTATTTCCTTTTGCAAATTATTGATCGTGTTTGCAAGTTCCGGTAGTTTCTTGAAATAGACATACGATTTGCTGAATTGCATGTGAGGCATTGCCGGAGAACCCAAGAGTATTGAGTTTTCTTTGACATTGCCAGCAATACCTGCCTGTGCTGAAATTTTCACACCTTTTCCGATATGCAGGTGGCCGGGAATCCCAACCTGACCGCCAAACATACAATTTGGGCCAATTTTTGTTGAGCCAGCAATGCCGGTTTGAGCGGCAATGACAGTGTTTGATCCAACTTCAACATTATGCGCAATCTGAATAAGATTATCGAGTTTTACTCCTTTATGAATAATTGTGGAACCCATAGTTGCTCTATCAACGGTTGTATTGGCACCTATTTCGACATCACTTTCCAGTACAACATTTCCAATTTGCGGAATCTTGTTGTAACTTCCATCTTCTGTAGGTGCAAAGCCAAAGCCATCAGCGCCAATAACGGCTCCCGAATGTATTATGCAACGATCACTAATTACGCAATCGGCATAAATTTTGGCGCCGGCATAAATCGTTACATTGTCTCCAATTTTTACATTGTCTCCAATATAACTTTGTGGGTATATCTTCACGCTCTTGCCCATTTTTACATTGTCTCCAATGTAACTGAATGCTCCGATGTATGGATCAGCACCAATTTCAGCTGACGCCGATACATATGATAACGGTTCAATCCCGCTTTTATTTTGCTTGAAACTATCAACCAGTTGAAGTAATGATGCTAACGACTGGTACGCATTTTCAACTTTGATGAGCGTTGCAGAAATAGGTTTTTCCGGAACAAAATCATTGTTTACAAGTATGATAGAGGCTTTGCAATCGTAGATGAAATGACTGTATTTAGGATTGGATAAAAATGATAATGTTCCTGGAATACTATCATCAATTTTTGAAAGATTATTTACTTTGATATCGCGATCTCCAATAATTTCTCCATGCAAGAAATCAGCAATTTGTTGTGCAGAAAATTCCATTCGTCTATATTTTTGTGGGTGTTAGGGCAAAATTCCAAAGCTTTTTGTCCTCGTCTTAAGCTACAGCACATCTTTAATTAGATGCTGAACTTATCCAATTCGTTGCATCACTAACTGAAATTTGTTTTCTTTTTTGAGTGATACTTTCAACAAGGCGATAATGGCTCGCCTCATTTTAGAGCGTCTTTTAATAATTAAGTTAAAATAAAGCGTGCAAAGATATGAACATTAATTGGAATGAGCTATATATTTTCTATAAAATATATCAATAAGATATTGAAAATTAGTTGTATATGTCAATTGTTTTAGGTTGATGATGTTGTTCTGGACTATTTGTAATTAACACAAAAACAGGACTTTGATATTTTATGTGGCTGAATTTTATTGTTGCTTGAGATGATGTAATTAATGATTGAGTCTTCAAAGAAGAAGAAATGGCGGTATGGGTAGAGTTCTTAACGGAAAAATAGCTACTTTTGTAGGATAAAATATACACTTCCCTAACGCTATGGATAAGAAGCACTTTTCTCAATTTCTTGGTTTTATAAGAGGCAGTTTGATTCTGAAAAACGTGTTTTACGCAGCAACGATACTTGTTGCCTTATTGTTGTTCGTCCTTTTTATGCTGCAATTCTACACGCACCATGGAGAGGCAGAAACCGTGCCGAATTTGTGTGGTTTAAAATTGGAAGATGCAGCAAAGCTATTGGATAACAGAGGGATGCAGTATCAGGTGATTGACTCGGTATATAAGCCGGATAAAGCCCCGGGTATGGTTATGGAGCAATCTCCAATTGGAGGGTCTAAGATAAAATCGTATCGAAGCATTTATATAACGATTAATGCAAAAATGCCTCCGGGTGTTGCATTGCCAGATGTGCGCGATCTTTCTTTACGCCATGCTCAATCGTTGTTGGAAAGCATGGGAATTAAAGTGATGGGAGTAGAATATGTGCCATCGGAATACAGCGATTTGGTGAGAGATATAAAATATAATGGTCAAACCTTGATTCCGGGTCAAAAGATACCGGCAGGTAGTGGTGTGGTACTTGTGGTTGGGCGAACATCTACGGATGAAGATGGCAATCAGTTGATGCCTGATGTTCAGTCCCTGACATTGGAGCAGGCAACTCGCCTAATAAATAGTCACATGCTTTCGATCGGGGCTACAAATTTTGATGTTGAGCCAACGAATGAACAGGACAAGGCCAATTATATTGTTTACAAGCAATCGCCGGCCGCTAGTGATTCTGTTCCAGCCGGTAAAGCTATTACTCTTTGGTTGACAAAGGAAAAAGGGAAAGTAGCAACGGAAGATGTTTCGACTCCTGCACCTGCCAAAACCACTCCGGCAGTTGCTCCCAAGAAAGAAGAAAAGAAGAAAAAAAAGGAAGATATTGAAAAATTCTTCTGATAAATCTGAATGTCAATATCCCGGATTATGACCAATGATTTTGAAGTTGATCAAGACGAATTGGAAGAACTGGAAGAAACTCCGGGACAAGAACTTTTTGAGCATTTTCGTTTTGTTGCAGATAAAGGTCAAACCTTAGTACGTGTAGATAAATTTCTGGTTGACAGAATCCAGAATGTTTCCCGAAATCGCATTCAGGAGGCTGCATTAGCTGGAGCAATTCTGGTGAATGGCAGCGCGGTAAAATCGAACTACCGTGTCAAACCCAATGACATTATTTCCATCATGATGGCTTACCCGCCACGTGATGTAGAAATAATTCCCGAAAATATTTCTCTAAACATTGTTTACGAAGACGATAGCCTGTTGGTTGTGAATAAACCTGCGGGGTTGGTTGTGCATCCGGGACATGGAAACTTCGATGGCACGTTGCTCAACGCATTGGCCTATTACATGAAGGATAATCCCCACTTTAATCCCAATGACCCACGCTTAGGCTTGGTACATCGAATTGATAAAGACACCTCAGGCCTATTAGTGATCGCGAAGACCGAAGTGGCAAAAACGTTGCTTGGAGCACAGTTCTTTCATAAAACCACTAAACGGCTTTATTGGGCTTTGGTGTGGGGAACTGTTGAAAATGAAGATGGTACAATTGTCGGGCATGTTGGTCGGAGTATCCGGGATCGGCAAAAAATGGATGTGTTCCCCGACGGTGAATATGGCAAGCATGCTGTTACTCATTATCGGGTGTTGGAACGCCTGGGTTATGTAACACTGGTGGAATGCCGACTCGAAACGGGAAGAACGCATCAGATCCGTGCCCACATGAAATATATCGGGCATCCTCTTTTTAATGATGAACGATATGGCGGGCATGAGATTTTGAAAGGAACCCAGTTTGCCAAATATAAACAATTTGTGAAGAACTGTTTTGAAGTATGCCCCAGACAGGCTCTTCATGCCAAAACGTTGGGCTTTGTACATCCGGTAACCAAGGAAGAAATGTATTTTGATAGTGACATACCCGAAGACATGCAACAAGTGTTGGAAAGATGGAGGGTATACATTGCAGGAAGAGATTCGCAGATTAATTAATTTAATCTTATGATGCATTAATTTGGCACTATGAGGAACAAACGGAAAATAATAAATGATCCTGTTTTCGGTTTTATTAATATACCGACCGAATTTCTGTATGATCTGATTCAGCACCCTTATTTACAACGATTATCCCGTGTGAAGCAGCTGGGGATGTCGTCGTTTGTTTATCCCGGAACGCAACATACCCGGTTTCAACATTCTTTGGGAGCAATGTACCTGATGGGCGAAGCTATAGCTCAATTACGATTGTTAGGTTATGAAATAAATAAGGAAGACTGCGAAGGAGCGCTGGCTGCCATTTTGTTGCATGATATTGGGCATGCTCCTTTTTCGCATGTACTTGAAAATAGTTTAGTATCAGACATTTCGCATGAGGAAATCTCTTTATTGATGATGCAGCAGATCAATAAAGAGGAGAACGGAAAACTTGATAATGCGTTGAAAATATTTCACGGTACGCATCCTCATGTGTTTTTGCATCAATTGGTTTCAGGCCAGTTGGATGTTGACAGGTTGGATTACCTGCGTCGCGACAGTTTCTTTTCGGGGGTTACAGAAGGAACTATCGGTTCCGACCGGATTATCAAAATGATGGACTTGTACAAAGGACGTTTGGTAGTACAGGAAAAAGGAATATACTCTATCGAAAAATTCCTGATGGCCAGGCGTTTGATGTATTGGCAGGTATACTTGCACAAAACGTCTATTGCGGCAGAAAAACTGATGATTTATGCCCTGACAAGAGCAAAAGAGCTTGCAATGGAAGGTCAGGAACTGTTTGCGTCTCCCTCGCTTCATTTCTTTTTGTATAATTCAATATCGAAGAAAGACTTTTTTGAACGTCCGGAAGTGCTTGAAAACTATGCTTTATTGGATGATAGTGATATCTTGTCGGCCATGAAAGTGTGGATGAATCATTCGGATGTAGTTCTTTCGAATTTGAGTAGTGGTTTTATAAACAGGCGCTTGTTTAAGGTAAAAGTGCTTCAGCAACCACTTTCCCGTCAGGAGTGCAACGATTTGAATGCGCAATATCAGGAGCATTTTGGCATTTCGGAACACGATGCGAATTATTTTTGGGCTGTAGAGGAAGTTGCTAATGAGGCATACAGTCCTAATGAAGCCGGAATTCAGATAAAATATAATAATGGGGATGTGAAGGATATTACCGAAGCATCCGATATGTTTAACCTACAGGTCCTGAGTAAAGAGGTGAAAAAGTACTATCTCTGCTACTGGCCTGTTTATTGATTAGGAAAAATGAACGCATTTATAACCGGAGCTACAGCGGGTTTTGGAAAAGCCATTGCCATTCGTATGGCTAAATTAGAATACAATCTTATTATAACCGGACGTCGTAAAGAAAGATTGGAAAATTTGGCTGAAACAATCAGAAATGATTTTTCAGTAAAGGTATTGCCTCTTTGTTTTGATGTGCGTGACAGAGAAGCCTGTTGTTCTGCTGTCGAAAATTTGCCGGAAGACTGGAAAAAAATTGACGTTCTGGTAAACAATGCAGGTTTGGCCTCAGGGTCTGCGTCGTTCAACGAGTTTGATATTGATGATTGGGACAAGATGATTGATACCAATGTGAAGGGATTGCTTTACATCAGCAGATATATTACTCCATTGATGGTGGCTGCAAAATCAGGACATATCATCAACCTGTCGTCGATTGCTGGTCGCGAGGTTTATCCTTCAGGCAATGTGTACTGTGCCACAAAACATGCCGTGAACGCTATTACCCAGGGCATGCGCATTGACATGCTGAAGCACAATATCAAGGTGAGTTCCATCTCCCCGGGTGCTGCCGAAACCGAATTTTCGCTGGTGCGTTTTCATGGCGATCAGGCCAAGGCCGATGCCGTTTATCAGGGGCTTACTCCGCTCAACGCCGAGGATATTGCTGATGCGGTGGAATACATCGTCACACGCCCGGCCCATGTCAATATCAACGATATTTTTATAACTCCTGCCCGTCAGGCAAACACCTACGTGTACAACCGGACTGACGAGTAATAAACTGAGTCTCATTATGGTACAGCCATTAGTAATTCCGGAAAAAGAGAGGCGAGAAGTTGCGCGGCATTATCGCGAAATGTTGCGTGCGGTCAATAATATTCTTACACAAGAGGATATTAAGATGTCGCGTCAATGGATGTATCAGTCGATTGCAAAAATGCTGGAAAAGGGAGAAGATATGCCCACGCGCCGCGTTATCAAGCACTTGAGGATGGCTCAGGTTTTGGTCAACGAGTTCGGGCAGGGACGTTCTGCCATTCTGGCCACGGTGTTGTACGATAGTTTGCTGGCTGGTTCCGAAACTCTCGAGTCGATAGAGAAGCAGTTCGGCCCTTCGGTATCAATTATCGTTCATGGGTTATGCCGGGCTCACGATCTTTACGAGCGAAACAGCGCCATCGAAACTGAGAATTTCAGACAATTGTTATTGACTTTTGCCGAAGATGTGAGGGTGATTCTCATTATGATTGCCGATCGCTTGGATACGATGCGGACGCTCCGCGAGCATGCAGATGACGAAGTGAGGCTGAAGGTGGCACACGAAGCATCTAATCTCTATGCGCCGCTGGCTCACCGTATGGGTTTGTATGCCATAAAAACCGAACTGGAAGATCTTTCTCTTAAATATTCGAATCCTCAGATATACAAAGAAATTGCCCATAAGCTCAACGAAACCAAGCGGTCGCGCGATCAATACATTGCGTCGTTTATCGAACCTGTGAAGAAAAAGCTTGAAGATGCAGGGTTTAAGTTCGACATCAAAGGGAGAACCAAGTCGATTCACTCGATTTGGAACAAGATGAAAAAGCAGAATACTCCTTTCGAGAATATCTACGATTTGTTCGCAATCCGCATTATTCTTGATACTCCTGTTGAGAAAGAGAAGTCGGAGTGCTGGCAGGTATATTCCATTGTGACAGACATGTATATGCCTAATCCCAAGCGTTTGCGTGACTGGCTTTCCATTCCTAAATCCAACGGCTATGAATCGTTGCACATAACGGTGATGGGCAATGAAGGTAAATGGGTGGAGGTGCAGATTCGGACCCGCCGCATGGACGAAATTGCCGAAAAAGGGGTAGCGGCTCACTGGAAATACAAAGGTATTAAAAGTGAATCGAGTGGTATGGACGAATGGTTGAAGAACCTGCGTACCATCCTCGAAAATCCCGAGATGAACTCCAAAGAGGTTATGGACAACTTCAAGCTCAACCTCTACGACGACGATGTGTTTGTGTTTACCCCCAACGGTGACCTTCATAAGCTGAAAAAGGGAGCTACTGTGCTCGATTTTGCCTTTGCCATTCACTCGGGACTGGGGTGCCGCTGCGTGGGGGGCCAAAGTGGGTGGACGGAACGTTCCATTGAAATATGTTTTGCTCAATGGCGATCAGGTGGAGATTCTTACCTCGGCCAATCAATCGCCCAAAAGGGACTGGTTGAATATTGCGGTCACCTCGAAGGCTCGGACCAAGATCAAGCAGTCGCTCAAGGAAGAAGAGAACAAAGCAGCTGATTTGGGTCGTGAGGCTTTGCAACGCCGCATGAAGAATCGCAAGATCGAGTTTGACGAAGCGCAGATCATGAAGCTGGCGCGCAAGCACGGGTTCAAATTCGTGTCCGAATTCTATCAGGCCATCTCTTACGAACGGCTCGAGGTGATCGATCTTTGCGAGGAATTGGTGGAGCTTGACAAGCACGAGGAAACGCCGGAGCTGGCTGCTTTGCGGAGCGTGGATAATTTTACAAAGCAGACCGATCTGGAAAAGATAACTTCAGAGAATGATGTTCTGGTTATTGGTGATAATGTCAAAAATGTACAATATTCGTTAGCCAAATGTTGTAATCCGATTTACGGCGATAATGTATTTGGATTCGTATCTGTATCGGGAGGAATCAAGATTCATCGTGATGACTGTCCCAATGCTCCTCAGTTGAAGGAAAGGTTCGAGTATCGGATCATAGACGTTAAATGGGCCGGCAAGTCCGGGAAATTTGATTTGGCGACATTGCAGATTATCGGAAAGGATGACATCGGAATTGTGAGTAACATCACCTCGGTTATCTCCAAGGAAAACAAGGTGCAGATGCGCTCCATATCCGTCAATTCGCACGACGGCATGTTCGATGGCACCATCACCGTGATGGTTAGCGACGTAACACAACTTGCCCAGTTGATAAAAAAAATGCAGGGTGTGAAAGGCGTGATTCGCGCAGAACGCCTGTAGTTACGGACATACGATACAATACAATACTCAAAAAGAGCAGGCTTTCGGGTCTGCTCTTTTCTGTTAATTACGAATCTGCCACTATACCCTTTTGCTGCACACGGGTCATGAGACCCTCGCGAGCGAAATTGGACAAATCGACACGGTCAGGAGTGGTAAGAAGGGCGCAAGTGCTGATTCTGATCTTAGATAAAAAATTAGCCCTCATGCGAAAGGCATAAGGGCTGATTTTTTATTGCTTTACCGCGTATTATCTGCGATGATGTTTAGATTTACGGCTTTTCCCTGCTTTTGCGACGTATTTCTTATAAGCAGAAGAATGAGATGCTTTTGCGTATTGATAATCGAAAGAACTTGCCTTTCTGATTACATATATGTCGTTGATCGGCATATGATATGCAAAGTCAAATAATTTTTCAGGATTGATAGCATTACCTAAGTAACGGGTTTCGAAGTGGAGGTGAGGCCCTGTAGAGTGACCGGTGCTACCACCTAATCCAAGCACGTCACCAGCTTTAAGGGGTTGGTTTTCGTGAACGAGGACTTTTGATAAGTGACCGTATACAGTTTCCAAGCCATTGTCGTGACGAATAACTACATAGTTCCCGTAACCGCCTCCTTCATAGCCTGTGATACGTACTTTGCCGTTGAAAGCTGCGTGTACAGGATCCCCAACATTGAGCTTTAAGTCCGTTCCGTAGTGGAAACGATACTTACGCATTCCAAAGTGCGATGTAATAAATGTAGCAACCGGAGGAACGTATTGAGATAGATTGATACGTACAGAATCGGGTAACTTGGCAATCGGAGTCATGTACGGGTTGATACGCCGGTTGGTCCAGGTTTCGTATACCCCGCTTGCAGGAACTTCCGTATCTTCTTCTGTAGCATACGGGTCTTCTTCCTGTTGCATTTTTTGCTGCATCAATGAATTGAGCGCGTTAATTTGACGTTGTACGTCATCGACTGCGGCTATTTCTTTATGATACACGTGCTTCGCTTTCGATCGTTTCTTTGCAGAAACGCTTTCAGTTGCCAAACCGCACATAAATAGCCATACAAGGGTGAATAGAAATGCTTTCTTCATTCTTGTTTGGTTTATAGGTTAGAGTAATTCGTCGGAAGTATACAACACAGGTGTTACTGCCAACTGATACGAAAAAATTTCTTCCGAGCTGAAAAAACGGTTAATTTCCGTTAGGGCTGATTCTGCTGAATCGGATGCATGAATAATATTCTCTAATCTACTCATGCTGTAGTCTCCGCGAATAGTGCCCGGAGCGGCTTCCCGCCCATTGGTAACTCCGGTCATTTGCCGGACAACACGGATACTGTCTTTGCCCTCTACAATGCCAACTAAAACCGGTGTTCTCTTCATCGATGCTGTGATGGAAGGGAAAAAAGGTTTGTCAGCCAAATGGGAGTAATGTTCTACCAGAATTTCATCTGAAAGTTGCATCATTTTTAAGCCGGTGAAGTAAAGTCCTTTTTTTTCAAATTTGCTTATTACTTCGCCAAGAATGCCTCTTTCTAATGCACTGGGTTTTAGGATTATAAGTGTTCTCTCCATGGCTGATTAAGTGGCTATTGCACTAATTTCATGTCAAAGTAACAAATTAAAATCGATAAATCCAAACTTTTAAAACTGAATTTAGCTGATTTTTTTCCAGTCGACGGCTTCTTTTTGTTTTTTTTGTAATTGTTTAGTGAGTATGAGATGTTCGGGGTGTTGAAGCAGGGGGTCATGGTCAAGGATGTCGTTGGCTACGTTTCTGGCGAATTGTAACATTTGCGAATCATGAGCCAAATCTGCTATTTTTAGGTTGAATGGTAGCCCGCTTTGCTGGGTTCCTTCAATATCGCCTGGACCCCGCATTTTCAGATCTGCTTCTGCAATCTCGAATCCGTCATTGGTGCGGGTCATTATCTCCATGCGTTTTTTTGTGTCTTTGCCTAATTCAAATGGTGTGAGTAGTACGCAATATGATTGGTCAGCGCCGCGGCCTACCCGTCCACGCAACTGATGTAGTTGCGATAAGCCGAATCGTTGTGCACTTTCAATAATCATAACGGAGGCGTTAGGGACATTCACTCCCACTTCTATTACGGTTGTCGCAACCATGATTTGTGTGTCGCCTGAAGCAAATTTGCGCATCGCCTCATCTTTTTCCGCTGGTTTAAGCTTCCCGTGAACCATACTGATTTTGTATCCGGGAAAAGCTTCTTTTACCAGATTAAATCCTTCGGTCAGGTTTTGAAAATCAAGTTTTTCGGATTCTTCAATAAGAGGATATACTATGTAGATTTGTCGTCCTTCTTCAATTTCTTTCCGGATGAAACGATAAACGGAATTTCGTTTGTTTTCATAATAATGGTATGTCTGAATCGGTTTACGACCGGGGGGGAGCTCATCAATCACAGACACTTCTAAATCCCCGTAAATTGTCATTGCCAGTGTGCGGGGGATGGGCGTAGCTGTCATAACAAGAATGTGAGGAGCCTGATCGTTTTTGGCCCACAGTTTGGCTCGCTGGGCAACTCCGAACCGATGTTGTTCATCAATTACAACCAGTCCGAGGTTGCTGAACTGTACATTATCTTCCAATAGAGCATGTGTCCCGATAAGAATTTGTAATTCCCCGGCCTGGAGCTGCTCGTGGAGTTGTACTCTGTTTTTTTTCTTTGTGGATCCGGTCAGAAGCCCGACATTTAAATTCATTCCTGACAAAAAAGCGGAAATGGTTTCGAAGTGCTGTGTGGCGAGTATTTCGGTTGGTGCCATTATGCAGGCCTGAAATCCATTGTCGATAGCCAAAAGCATCACCATGAGGGCAACCAGCGTTTTCCCGCTTCCGACATCACCTTGCAGTAGCCGATTCATTTGCTTGCCGCTTCCAACGTCGGCGCGGATTTCGCGAATGACTTTTTTCTGGGCATTAGTAAGCTCAAACGAGAGGAATTGCTTGTAAAATTGATTGAAATGTTCGCCTACATGAGCAAACCTGAATCCTGCGGTTTGTTGGTTACGTAACTTGACCGTGCGTAGTAATGAGAGTTGAATATAGAACAACTCTTCAAATTTCAGACGCTGACGGGCTTTGGAGAGCTGTGAAGCGCTTGAGGGAAAATGGATATTGACCAGTGCTTCGTGCAGCGACAGTAATTTAAACTGCTTAACGAGGTAGCCGGGCAATGTCTCGGGAACTCGTTCCTGTAAGGATGAAATGAGATTGAAAATGATTTTCTGAATCGCTTTGGAGTTCAGAAAATTGGATTTCATTTTCTCCGTGGTGTTGTAAAATCCCTGAAGAACAATTTTTTCTTTGCCCGCTGTATCCGTTATTTTCTCAATTTCGGGATGCGCAATATTAATATGTCCGTTAAAGAGAGAGGGTTTTCCGAAAACAATATATTCTGTGTTAACTTTATATTGGTCTAAAACAAAACGAACGCCTTTGAACCAAACCAGCTCTATGGTGCCTGTTCCGTCAGCGAATGATGCCGTTAGGCGCTGGGAAGGGCCGGTTCCTATTGTTTCAAAACGGGTAATTTTTCCTTTTAGCTGAATATATGCCGTGTCGCTCTGTAATTCGCGGATTGTGTAGAACTTGCTTCGGTCAATGTATTTGTATGGAAAATAGTAAAGCAGATCCTCAAAGGTAAGAATGCCGAGTTCTTTGTTTAGCATTTCTGCCCGTTTGGGACCGACTCCGGTTAAATACTTTAATTCATTCGATGCAAGATTAATCATTCCGTAAAATCTCTTCTGTTGCGAAGTTAAGAAATCAGGGTTTCCCTTTCAGATAAAAGCACCTCGGCGATTTTCAGATCCGGAGGCGTTGTAACTTTAATATTATCGCGGTTTCCTTCAACCAGATTTAGCTCAATTCCCAATGACTCGACAACAGTGGCATCGTCCGTGAATCTTGCTTCGTAGGTCTGATTGTAGGCTATTTTTAGAATAGAAGACTGAAAAACCTGAGGTGTTTGCACAATGACATATTGATTTCTTTCAACGGCAAAATTGGTGTTATTTTCTGTTTTTCTAAGACTGTCGACAATGGCATATACAGGAACGGCTGTGCCATAACGTTCTGCTGTGGAGAAACAGTTTTCAAGCGTTTGGCGATTTATCAGCGGGCGGACTCCATCGTGGACTGCAATGATGCACTTTTCCGTGATGGTTGCTAAGCCGTTTTTGACAGATGCAAAACGGGTTTCTCCGCCTTGAATGATTTCGTGAGGAATCGTAAAACAATGTTCGTTGCACAGCTTTTTCCATAGGTCAATCTGATTCGCAGGTAGAACAATAATCAGCTGGGCGAGAGGGTCGTAGTCGTAAAAGGCTTTGATAGTGTGCATTAAAAGAGGAATTCCTCTAAGTTGAATAAATTGCTTTGGGAGGTCTGAATTCATTCTTTCGCCTTTGCCTCCGGCAACTATAATAGCATAACGTTTCACTTTGATTTTGGATTATTTCTGGTGAGTTTTGGTTCTTCTCTTTATTTGGATCGTTTGCTCTTAAAAAAGCGCGTCATCAATTCTGCACATTCAGCTTCCATCACGCCTCCCAGTATAGTTGTCTTTGGGTGTAGTGCGTTAGTCGCAAAAACCTGATAGCCTCTTTTTTCGTCACGTGCACCATAAACAACACGTCCTATCTGAGCCCATGAAAGTGCTCCAGCGCACATAATACAAGGCTCAACTGTTACATAGAGAGTGCATTCTGTGAGGTATTTTCCTCCCAACGTATTTGCGGCGGCAGTAATTGCGAGCATCTCCGCATGAGCCGAGACGTCGTTTAATGTTTCTGTTTGATTCCCAGCCCGGGCAATGATCTGGTTTTGGCATACCACGACAGCCCCAATTGGGATTTCTCCCTGAGACTGAGCTTTCTTGGCTTCTGCCAGAGCCTGCTTCATAAAGTAATTGTCGTCAAACATAAAAACAAAGGTAGTAATTTTTATGAAATTGTACTTGCTGAATCTTCTTTGTCAATAAAAAACGTACTTTTGTGTCTTCTATTACTAAATTATAACTGATTAATTATGCCAACAATACCATCCAGATTAGCCGCGTTGCGTCAGAAAATGTCCTCACGGGGAGTGGGCGCAACCATCATACCGAGTACCGATCCTCACGCAAGTGAATATGTAGCCGATTATTGGAAAGAACGTCAATGGATTTCGGGCTTTACCGGTTCAGCAGGAACTGTTGTGGTGACCGAGAAAGAAGCCGGTTTGTGGACCGATTCCCGCTATTTTCTACAAGCCGACTTGCAGTTGCAGGGAACCGGCATTGATTTGTTCAAAGATGGTTTGCCCGAAACTCCTTCAATTGCAGTCTGGTTGGGACAGGTTTTGCCTGCCGGAAGTAGAGTGGGGGTCAATCCGCTGCTGTTTTCGGTAAGTGCAGTCGAGAATTTACAGAACGAATTGACGGCTGTCGGACTGATGTTGGTAACCGATGTGGATTTTTTAAAGTCGCTTTGGAAAGATAGACCGGCTTTGCCCGAGGCTCCTGTTGTGGTTTATCCGGTTGAATATGCTGGTAAAAGTGCCAAGGATAAAATCACCGGTATCAGAGAAATCATGACTAAAAAAGGAGTCGATGCATACTTGTTTACGGCTTTGGATGAAATAGCGTGGATTTTCAATATCCGTTGTTCCGACGTTGACTATAATCCGGTTGCGATTGCGTTCGGTGCCATCGATAAGCAAAAAGCCACGTTGTTTGTTAGCCCTCAAAAAATATCGCACAATGTAGCGGCTCTGCTTGCCGACGAAGGTGTCGAGATTGCTCCTTATAATGCCGTTTTTGAATATGTGGCAACGCTTCATGTTCATTCTAAGGTGATGATCGATAAGAGCAAAACAAACTTTGCACTTTATCAGGACATTCCTTCTCATTCCACAGTTATTAGCGTGCCGTCTCCGATTTTCTATGCAAAAGCGATAAAAAACGGCGTCGAATTGGCTGGAACCCGCAATGCCATGATTAAAGACGGGGCAGCATTGACCCGTTTCTTTATGTGGCTTGAAGCGAATGTAGCTTCAGGAACGTTGACGGAGGTGAGCATTGCCGATCAATTGTGCAAATTCAGAGCCGAGCAACCGTTGTTTAAAGGCGAGAGCTTCGGAACGATAGCCGGATATAAAGATCATGGTGCTATTGTACACTATTCTGCTACCGAAGAAAGCAATGCCACTCTGCAACCGGAAGGTTTTTTGCTGCTCGATTCGGGAGGACAATATCTTGATGGCACTACAGACATCACTCGTACCGTTTCGCTGGGAGCTCTTACGGAAGAAGAAAAACTCGATTTTACGCTTGTGCTGAAAGGTCATATTGCTCTGGGAATGGCAAGATTTCCGCAAGGAACACGCGGGTCGCAGCTCGATATTCTGGCCAGGAAGGCTTTGTGGAATCGTGGTTGGAACTACGGACACGGAACCGGCCACGGCGTGGGTCATTTTCTTTGTGTACACGAAGGTCCTCAAAGTATTCGCATGGACGAAAATGCCACACAATTGGTTCCTGGCATGGTAATTTCGAACGAACCGGGCTTGTACCGCTCGGGCAAACATGGTATCCGCTCCGAAAACCTGGTTACGGTTGTAGAGGCAGAAAAAACGGAGTTCGGACAATTCTACCAATTTGAGACGTTGACTCTTTTTCCTTTCGACACAAAGGCATTGGATGTTTCTTTGTTGAGCGGAGAAGAAAAGAACTGGCTTAATAATTATCATCAAATTGTTTATGAAAGAGTCAGTCCTCTTTTGAATGAGGATGAAAGAGTATGGCTAAAACAAAAATGTACGGCAATTTGAATCGAACGACATGAGTGGTGTCGATCTTTCTCTGTTGAGGCAGACTATTGATACACAGGTTTCATTGACCGAAGACGAGTGGAATCAACTGCTGGCTTGTGTCAGAATGCGCTCTTTTGGCAAAAACGAGTTGTTGTTAAAAGAAGGGTCTGTGTGTAATTCTTTGATTTTCATTCTTTCCGGTGCTGTGGTTTACTATTCGCTTAGTGAGAAAGGCGAAGAGATTACCACTGATTTTGCACTTGAAGGAAGTTGGGTGACGGATAACAGAAGCCGTTTGAGCCAAACGCCCTCGCACCTCAACATCAAAGCCATTGAGACTACGGATGTTGCCATTATAGCAGAGTCCGATTTGAATGAGTTGTATCGGCGTATTCCGAAAATGGAACACCTCGGTCGAATTCTGATAGAACGGGCCTATGTACGGTTGGTGCAACTGAGTCTCGACTTGCAGATTTTATTGGCAGAAGAGCGTTATCTCAAATTATTGCGGGAATATCCGGAGGCCGTCAGGCGTTTGCCATTGTACCATATTGCCAATTATCTGGGCATTGCACCCAAGTCGCTCAGCCGCATTCGGGGAAAACTTACTTAGCCCCTGATTTGGTAACATTTGCGGAGAAGAATCTCTTTTTTATAACGGAACTTTGCATCGTTAAAATCAAAGTTTATATGTTATGAAAAAGAGATTTTTTTTATGTGCGGTGCTGATGCTCTCCTCATTGGGCCTTTGGGCACAAAACGATTCGGTAAAAATGGAGGTTCCTGCCAGAACGTGGAATGTAAGATCGGCTATTGAGGTCGAAAGTCTTGTGCCAATGTTTATGACCGGCGGATTTCATGTCGGGATCGGATACCGGTTCGACAGGTTTCGTATACGACTCAGTGTAATTAACGGCGGTAGTTATGATGCAGAGAAAGCTGGTATTAATAATTCATCGAACGATTTTAAGCGTTTCTATAAGACATCACCCGGTTTTTTCTTCGGGTACAATGTTTGGCGCAATCTTGAACTCTATTCTTATCTCGAATTACATACCTTTGGGATAGAGCAAAAAAGTACCGGGATACGTAAGAATTTATATAGTACCGATACGGGTCTGGGGCTCAGTTATCAGTTCTTTATTGGAAACGTCTTTTACATTCAGCCCGGACTTCATCTTTACCTCAGAAAAAGGGACAGTATCGATTTTGAAACGGCTCGTTATACTATTCCGGGAGCCGATTTTTCTCCGGTATTGAGATTGGGAGTTCGTTTGTGGAGTAATTCGAAATGATGAATATGGTTCGGTTTGTACTTATGATTACTGCAATTGTCGCTCTGGTTTCGTGCAAAACCAACATCGGTGCAAGGAGTCCGTTATTGGTTGGTGCAGACGATATGCACAAGATAATTTATTATGCTACGTTGGCAGGAAGCTCGCATAATACTCAACCCTGGAAGGTTGAGGTTTTGAGTAATCGTGAATTAAGGATCTTGGCCGATACTACACGCGCTTTGAACGTGATTGATCCGAAAAAGCGCGAATTGTATATTTCTCTCGGAGCGTTTATTGAAAACCTTGATTTAGCGGCCAGTGCTTTGGGGTATGCCACGGAGGTGCAGGTGCTGCCGCAATCTGAACTAACCGGTTGCGTAGCTGTCGTGACTCTAAAGCAGGCTCGACCTTCGGGATTCGACTTGCGTTCGATTGAGGTAAGAAGAACGTTGCGGAGCCCGTTTCATACCGCGGATCTTCGAAAAGAAGAGGTGGAAAGGATACTCGCCGATGATAGGCAAACTTCTTTTTTTTCAGCTTCTACGGCGGAAGGGCGTTTTATTGCGAAACAAACTCTGTCGGCTTACCGTCAGCAGTCAATGAATCGTAAGGCACAGGCTGAATTTGCTCGCTGGGTGCGTTTTTCTGATCGGGATGTACGTCTCAGGCAAGATGGGATTACAACAGCCGGGATGCAAATAAATGGCATTAAGGGATTTGTGGTTCGGAATTTTTTCAAACCTGCAGATGCGGAGAAAAAACAGTTTGTGCAAGCTGGCATTCAGATGACGGAAAAGCAGGTGGATAATTGCGGTGGTTGGCTTGTTTTGACCAGTCCGGATAACTCGGTGCGGAGCTGGATAGACATTGGCCGTCGCTACGAGCGAATGAATATTATCTGCACATCATTGCACATCGGATTTCAACCGATGAATCAGATTGTCGAAGAAAAAAAATTTCAGGAAAGTGTGCAGCACGAGATCGGGAAGGGAGGGGAAATTCAGTTTGTTGCCCGCATTGGCTATGTGATTGAGATCCCGTCTCCGGTCAGTCCCCGTCGATCGGTCGATAGCGTTGCTGTATTTTGTAAATAGGCGATCTGTCTTAAAGAATGTCAAGCTCGTTGTGGAAGGGAATGCCGGCTCCTTATATTTGTCCAATAAACGATATAAATTATGAATCCATCATTTTATCAATTAAGTGCAAAATTGCTTCGGGGTCAGGAGATCTCAATGGAAGAGTATAAAGGCAAAGTTGTGTTGGTGGTCAATACTGCAAGTAAGTGTGGATTGACCCCTCAGTTTGAAGGATTGGAGGCCCTTTATCAGAAATATAAGGAGCGGGGATTAGTTGTTTTGGGTTTTCCCTGCAATCAGTTTGCTCATCAGGATCCGGGTAATGAGGATGATATTTCTCAGGTTTGCCACATGAATTATGGAGTTACATTTCCGATGTTTGCTAAGGTGGATGTAAACGGAGAAAACGCACATCCTATTTTTAAATATTTGACATCGACCTTGAGAGGACTGTTTTTTAATCGAATAAAATGGAATTTCACCAAATTTCTGATTGATGCGGAAGGGGTGCCGGTGAAGCGGTTTGCTCCGGTCATCAAGCCTGAACATCTGGAGAAAGAAATTGAACTATTATTGTCCGGTAAAAAGTAGCAAATATTTAAGTGCCCGAAGTTGAAGCGGGGAAGTCAGCTTCGGATTTCTTTGTAAGGTGAATGATCCGAAGGTTGATGCTTCTTTTTTAGTACAAAGGTTGATGCTATGTCCTAAATAAAAAAAGTCTCTGAAAAAAATATTTTTCAGAGACTTTTTTTGTGATCCAGCTGGGATTCGAACCCAGGACCCCATCCTTAAAAGGGATGTGCTCTACCAGCTGAGCTACTGGATCGGGGCATAAAGCCTATATGTAATTTGAGTTTTTGTGATTCAGCTGGGATTCGAACCCAGGACCCCATCCTTAAAAGGGATGTGCTCTACCGGCTGAGCTACTGAATCAAGGCTTTAAGCTATTGCTAAAAGCGGATGCAAAGATAGGGTCTTTTTTTTGAAACACCAAGTGGTGACGGCAATTTTGAATGAAAGAAGTTACTGTTTTTTTTAATTAATTGATATTTAGTTTTTTATTTTGGTTGGTTGTGGAAGTTTTTTATTGTTTTTGCAAAATCAACCATCTTTTCAGGGGTGCTTTCCAGTATGTTTCCCACCACAATAATGTCGGCTCCCGCATTTAAAGCGTTCAAAATGTCTTCGTTAGTGCGTAATCCGCCTCCAACAATCAGGGGAACAGAGGTCGATTTTTTGACGACAGAGATCATTTCGGCAGGGACAGGAGGTTTTGCGCCACTTCCGGCTTCAAGGTAAATCAGTTTGTTGCCCAGTAGTTCACCGGCAATAGCTGTTGCCGCTGCTAATTGTGGCTTATGTCGCGGTATGGGGCGTGTATTGCTGATATATTCCACGGCAGTAGTCTGGTCGCTTTCCACCAGAATGTATCCGGTTGATATTGTCTCTATACCAGACTGTTTTACGGCAGGTGCAATAACAACGTGCTGGCCGATCAAAAAATCCGGATTACGTCCGGATATCAGAGACAGAAACAATAAAGCATCGGCTTCGGGCGTAAACTGGATTGCATTTCCGGGGAAAAGAACCGTTGGAATCAAGCATTGACTTTTCAGGTGTTTGATTAGCCGTGCGGTAGATTCGCTGGTGAGGCTGCCGCCGATAAAAATCAGGTCGGGTTTTGCGGTATTGAGTAGTGATGCAAAATGGGAGATCTGTTTTTCGTTCGAGCACTTATCCGGATCGATCAATACAACAAACAGTTTCTGATTTTGCTGTACAGCGTCCGACACTAATTGGTAAATTGCCTGCTTCATAGTAAGTTTTTAACGCGGCAAAGGTAAGAAAAGAAATGTTTATTTCTTATGCAACTCGGCCAGATATTCCTGTTCGGGCTGTCCCGGGGTAGGGAATAGGTTGGCATTCCTTTCCAAGAGTTTCAAATCCATGAGGGTGGAATAGCCCGAGCGGCAAAAAATGTGAGGAGTTTGCAGCAGATGCGTTTTAAGCTCTCCGGAAGAAAGAACCGGAACCAAATCGATGTTGCCAATAGTAGATCCCGACATGCACTCCCCCGGTTTTCCTCTTGCAATTAACGTGGGCTCCGTGCTGTTTTTAAACCTTTCGATACACATTTGCTCAAATAAAGTGCGATGAGGTTCCGGTCCTGAGATAAGGCAAAGGTTTGTGTAGTTTTTTTTAACCGGAATAACGTTCGTTGAGGGGAACCGAGAGAGCCATCCGATAAACCGCGCATTGGGTGGTAACGGATATTTGTGAGAAAGCTCTCCTGAAAGGTTTCCTTTGCCTTCAATGTCGGGAATCCAGCATTCGTCGTATCGGGTAATGATGCAGCGATGGAAAAAACGGAGCAAGGGCTCCATCCAACGGTAAGGAGCCCGAATCAATAGCTGATGGGTTATATAAATGGATTTGACCGATTTGTTCCAGAGTCCGAAACGATTATCGGAAATTACCGTTTGGATGTTTTCTTCCCGAATCAGTTTTTTAAGTTGCCGATGCTCCCGGATAGTTCCGGCTATTATCTTCGGTAGTTGCCGCGTCATGGCAAATAGCTGAGAGTCAGATGGGGAGTATTGAATATTGAATCCGGGCAGTCGAATGGCTTTCAAATCCGGAAATTCACTTTGCAACCAACGCAGGGCATCTCCATCGGCAGCTAAGACAACGCGTTGCCCATTTGCAAGAGAGTCGCGGATTATTGGTACGCAGCGGGTTGCATGTCCCAAACCCCAGTTAAGTGGTGCAATCAGAACTGTTGATGCGCACATCTTATTCGGTCAGAAAACGAATCATCCGTTCGATAGCTTTGCGACAAACCGGGCAAAACTCCGGATACGAATTGGTTCTCATCCGGCAATCGAACGAAGGACGATACATACCTTTGGTGAGATAGCCTCCACCTTCAAAAACACCCACTTTACCTTTGTATTGATCCGTAGGAGGAGTCGGTACCGGCGTGCCTTTAGGAAGGTCGTTCTTCCATTTTTTGTCGAAGTCGACTAATGAGGTAATATTTGGTTCCCAGGGTTCGGTTTTCAGATCGTACATATCTGTGAGCACATCCTGCTTGTCGTAAAAATATTCATCTGCAAGACCTCCGAAAGAGTGTCCGAATTCATGTACGGAGACCTGAGTGGTGTATTTGTTGTCGGCAGTAACCAGCGTGTAAAAATTATAAATTCCACCACCTCCATATCGGTCAGTATTTACCAGAATATAGACAGCATCGTACGGAACCAGTGCCGCAAAATCATACACTTTTTTTACATTGAGGGTGGTCAGGTAGCGTGGCTCGTAGAAAGTATAAAAGTTTGACCCGACAGCCGTATTCTTCCAGACAGAATCTTGCGGAACGGAAACTCCGGAGTTTTCGGATGGCGCAGCAATAGCGTGAAGAACAATTTTATTCTTATTGGAAGCAAAAGGCTCGTGAGTGCACAGGTTTTCGTAAAGGCGTTGCGCGTCTTTAAAGAATTTATCCTGCTCGGCGCCGGTATATCCTTCGGCAATCACCGCAATGTCGATGTCTTTTTCGGGGCGATTGGCTTGTCCAATTGTTTTCACCGGTACCTGTCGCGGAACTCTTTTCTCAATCAGTTTGTCGTCGGGAGAAAGATTGAATCTCAACAACTCTTCCCAACGGTTGAAGTCAAGCCTTTTTTCTATCAGCAAAACAACGGCTTTTTTGGGGTAGGGGAACTGAATGGCCTGTTCAAAGCTTTTGTTCGTTTTTTGAGCTTCAGGAGTTGATTGCCATTCACGAAACAGTGCATCGAACCCGTTCATATAAACTACTTTTTGAGAGAGACTGTCAAGAACTCTGAATCTGAAATCGCCAAGATTCTGATCCGTGTCAAGGTGATTGTGACGCCCTCCCCAAAATGGTTCCTGACGGATGTTGTCGAGATATGCGTTCGTTTGATGAGCGTTTCCACAGAAGTGAAAGTCGACGCGACAAGCTCTATCTGTAAAGAAATCGGAAAAAGAGGTTGACGCAAAAAGATGGGAGTAAACTAAAATTGACAGTAAGGTAAGGGTATACTTTAGCATAAAGCGGGCATTTTGAAATAAACAGGGTGCAAATTAAATCAAAAAAAATAAAACTGCGTCACAAAACTACAAAATTGACTGATTTTATATCAGAAACAGCGGTTTCGTACGTTAATAATGTGTATTTTTGCAACCATTACTAAGTTGATTAAAGACAATGAAGAAGTTAGTTTTTAGCATTTTGTTTGGATGTGTAGCTGTTCTGTTAAATGCACAGCAACCTCTTGAACTGAAAGGCAATGTACAACAAGAAACATTGCATGTCAACATTGATTCTATCGCACTTTCCACACTAGGGAAGGCCGTTCCGGTTCCGGATAGTCTGGTGAATAAAACCAATATTGAGTATAGGCTGTTGCCTGACCGATCGTATTATGAGAGCAATCCGTTTTTCTGTGATTTGATTTTTACAGGAATGCACCTTTCTTTTAATCCGCTGCTTGCTCCCGTTGTTGCTCAAATGGATAAGTCGTACCAGTCGTACGATAAGAATGTGTCAGGATATTTTTCTCCTGATTTCTTTGTGATGAATCATATGGATAGTCTTCGTGAACAGCAGAAAGAAAAAATAATAGCTGCTGATCCGTTGAAGATTAAAGATCACATGTGGAATCTTCCTGATCCGAATGAGTTTGTTATTACCAATATCGCATCTCCGGGGCATAAAGATATGTATATCAGAAGGAAACTGGATCAGTTTAACCCAAAAAAGATGAAGGTGAATGGTTTGGAAAAAGATCCATGGTCGACTAAAGGCAATCTGGCTTTGCAGTTATCTCAAAATTACACTTCGTCCAACTGGTATCAGGGAGGGAAAAGCAATTTGGCAACCTTGGGAGTATTCGAGGCCAGTGCTAACTACGACAATCAGAAGAACATTCAGTGGGATAATGCAGTTTCAATAAAAATGGGACTTCAGAGCGAAAGTGCCGACACTATACGTCATTACTCGATCACGGAAAATCAAATACGTCTGTCAAGTAAATTTGGATTGAAGGCATTTGAAAACTGGTATTATAGCTTTTCGGGTGAATTTACAACCTATTCTTTGACGGCTTACTCGGCGCTGAATTCGAATACTAAAGTGAATGGTTTTTTGAAACCCCTTCGTTTAGACCTCGGTCTTGGTATGGATTATAAATACAAGCAGCAGCTTTCTGTTTTGGTGACTCCGTTGTCGTTCAAATATGTCTGCTTTACCGATACAATGAATTACAACAAGGCAAATTTTGGAATTTTGCCGGGTAAGAATTCGTTGCACGAGTTCGGTAGCATGATCAAGGTGGAATACAACAAAAAACTTTCCAGTACCGTGGATTTATCGACACGGTTCTCCTATTATACCAACTACAAAAAGATTGAGGTTGATTGGGAAACTACGGCCAACTTTATACTTACCCGTTACCTGTCGTTCCGCCTGTCATTGCATCCGAGATATGATACTGCTGTGATTGCTGCAGGCGATAAACACGCCAAGATTCAGATGAAAGAATTGATGAGTTTCGGTTTTGCCTACAAATTCAACAATATAAAAGCGAAGAATAAGCCGCTCCATTGATCAAAGCGGGCTAAAACGGCTTCGCCGTACCTGCGCAATGATTCCCGTACCGTTTCTAAAGGTAGTTCAATGTTGTGTTTTGATTTGGAGAAGAATTTATCAGCATAACAGATGATTTGTTCTTCGATGCTGACGGGTCTCAGATCCCGAAGCGGCAGGGGCAAATTGTTTTCCTTGATGTATTCCACGCTCAGGCCCGTGCCGGTATGTCGCTCGCATACCAGCGCATGTCGGGGAAAGCCCTCGGCTCGCAGAATATCGGCGCCTAAATATCCGTGTTCAATATATTGATGCTTACCGTAGCATTCAATTTGCGGTGCATTGGTACGAAAAATACCGATGTCGTGTAGCATTGCAGCTTCTGCAATAAATTCGGTGTCGGCGTTTAATTCCGGATGGTTGAGCGAAATTTCTACTGCCTTGTGCGTTACGGATTGACTATGCTGTAGTAAAATGGCGTATAGGCGGCTGTCGGTGTTGTAATATTTGGCGAGAATGGACAATGGGCTCATTTTTTTGTTGTATTTTTGATGTTCAAATATACACAGAAAACTCTTTTGAGAGAAAATTAACGACAAACTCTTTACTATAAACTGCAAAATAATATGGGACACGGCGCAATGAATCTGATGGAAGAGGCTATTTGGATTGGCGGAGCCATCATTATTACTTTTTTTGCTGCTAAAACATCTTCCTGGTTGCTAAGAAGGGCATTCAAACGTGCAGCCACAAAGATGAAAATGGATCCGACCAACTATTCTTTTCTGAAAAATACGATCAATTTTTTCGTGGTTGTAATCGGCGCTCTGTTTTTATTCAATAAAATTCCGGAGTTCAAAGCAATCGGGAAAACCATGCTGGCGGGAGCTGCTATTTTGACAGCTGCTATCGGGTTTGCGGCACAACAATCTGTCGCCAATATTATTAGCGGAATTTTCATAATTCTTTTCAAACCGTTTAGAGTGGGAGATGCGGTTATTCTGCCAGACGCTAACCGGGGTACTGTTGAGGATATTACGTTACGGCATACAATTATAAGGGATCCCGAAAACAGAAGCATTATTGTCCCAAATACAACCATCAACTCATCTACTATTATCAATTCTACTTTTGCCGACCAACCGGTGTGCGCTTTTGTGGAAGTGGGGATTGGCTATTCAGCCGACATTGACAAAGCAATTAACCTGATTCGTGAAGAAGCGATGCAACATTCTTTGTTGGTTGATAACCGGACGAAGGAACAAAAAGAAGAGGATGCACCGATAGTAAATGTGAGGGTGCTTGAACTTGGCGACTCAGCCATTAAACTGAGAGCCTGGGCTTGGGCGTCAAATACGGGAAATGCGTTTGTTATGAAATGTGATTTGCTGAAATCGGTAAAAGAACGGTTTGATAAAGAGGGAATTGATATTCCTTTCCCAACGCAAAATATTTTAATTAAAAATCGATAGCAAATCGCTTCTGATTTGAAAAAAGAGAGGACTGAAATTATTTATGACATCAAAAAGCAGATATCTTGAATTGATTGCCTGGCGGGAACAACATATAAAAGAGCGCCATTTTGTGTTGTTCCTGAGTTTTTTAGTCGGGTTGTTGACCGGATTGGCTGCGTTTATTCTTAAAATATCAATCCATGGAATTCAAACACTGCTCACTCATCGTTTTGCTTTGGATTCTGCAAACTATTGGTATCTGATTTTGCCGGTTGTCGGTATTTTTATAGCCGGGTGGTTTGTCCGGAATATCGTACGTGATGATATTGGCCATGGGGTAACAAAAATTTTGTATGCCATTTCTCAACGTAAGGCAATTATTAAGTTGCATAATGTTTGGAGCTCGGTAGTAGGTAGTGCTATTACCATTGGCTTTGGGGGATCTGTTGGAGCTGAAGCCCCTGCTGTTTTGACCGGTTCTGCCATCGGATCCAACCTTGGAAAATTTTTCAAGATGAACCAAAAGACGCTGATGTTGCTCGTGGGGTGCGGTGCGGCCGGAGCTATCAGTGGTATTTTTAAGGCTCCGATTGCAGGTGTATTGTTTACTCTGGAAGTGCTGATGGTGGATATGACGATGGCGTCAGTCGTGCCATTGATGATTTCGTCTATAACGGCAGCCTCTCTCACCTATTTCCTGATGGGTGACCAGATCATGTTCCATTTTACTGTTTCTGCCCCATTTTCGGTTGACCGGATTCCTTATCTGATTATTCTTGGAATTGTTTGTGGATTTGTCTCTCTTTATTTCACCAGAGGAATGAATGCCCTCGAGAATATTTTCAGGAAGCTGAATACTCCTTACCGCAAACTCGCATTCGGGGGTGTAATGCTTAGTTTGCTGATATTTATGTTCCCTCCGTTGTATGGTGAAGGCTATGAGGTTATCAGTTCGTTGTTGGCCGGAAATTCGGAGGCGTTATTCGAAAAGAGTTTGTTTTATAATCTGAGATTCAATGCATGGGCAATAATCCTTTACTTGTCGGCGGTTATTTTCTTTAAGATTTTTGCTAGCACGGCAACAAACGGCGGTGGCGGCGTCGGAGGGGTATTTGCTCCCAGTTTGTTTGTGGGATGTGTTACGGGTTATCTCGTCGCTTTTGTGATGAACCATTTTCTTGGATTTAAACTTCCGGTCGAAAATTTTGCTTTTGCAGGAATGGCAGGCGTGATGTCGGCGGTAATGCACTCTCCGTTGACGGCCATCTTTCTCATTGCCGAACTTACGGGCGGGTATTCGTTGTTTATGACATTGATGATCACCTCTGTTGTCGCCTTTTTGACGATAATGGTGTTTGAACCACATAGTATATATGCGATGCGACTTGCCAAAAAGGGAGAACTTATTACGCACAATAAGGATAAAGCGGTGCTGACACTGCTTAAGATGGAGAACGTGATCGAGACCGACATGGACATTGTGCGGCCGGATAATACCTTGGGCGATTTGGTTAAGGTGATTTCAAATTCGAATCGCAATATATATCCCGTAGTTGATTATAGCGGGAAGTTTCTGGGTGTGATGCCCTTAAGCGAAGTTCGCAATATCATGTTCCGTCCGGAACTGTACGGTCGCTTTAAGGTTAGTCAGTTAATGATTTCTCCCCCGGCCTTACTTTCTTCAAAAGATTCCATGGAAACAGTGATGAATGTTTTTGAAAGCACTCAGGCATGGAATCTTCCGGTGGTTGATAATGGAAAATATATGGGGTTTGTTTCTAAAGCCAAAATATTCAACGCTTACCGACGCGTGCTTGTTCATTTTTCCGATGAATAGCGGATGCCGGATGGCATATCTTTCTCTTTAATTATTACTTGATATTCTGCAACAAACCGCTGTAGAATTCGTTGCATCTTCAAACTCTTTTTATGCTTTCATTCAGTGTTATCATTAGCGGGGAACTTCAGCTCCGTGAACAGCAGGTAAAAAACACCATCGATTTGCTCGAAGAAGGAGCTACCATCCCATTTATCAGCCGTTACCGCAAGGAACGAACCGGTTCTCTCGACGAAGTTCAGATTGCTGCCATTAAAGACAGGTACGAAAAATTGTGCGAGCTGGAAAAACGCAAGCAGACAGTCCTGAATTCCATTGAAGAACAAGGAAAACTGACTGACGATCTACGGGATAGGATAGATAAATGTTTGTCGATGACCGAGCTGGAAGATATTTATTTGCCATATAAACCCAAGCGTCGTACTAGGGCGGAAATTGCACGGGAAAAGGGGTTGGAGCCATTGGCAAAAATCCTGATGAGGCAGATTGATAATGACATTGAAAATAAGGCATTGTCGTTTGTAAAAGGAGATGTAAAGGATGCAGATGATGCCCTGAAGGGCGCTCGTGACATTATTGCCGAATGGGTGAATGAAAACGAAGTGGCACGAAATTCAATACGTACTATCTTTTCACGGGAAGCGGTTATCTCTTCCCGTGTGATCAAGGGGAAAGAGGTTGACGGAGATAAATATCGCGATTATTTTGAACTGGAAGAGCCTTTACGGCGTTGTTCTTCGCATCGTTTACTGGCAATGCGTCGCGGTGAGTCGGAAGGTATTCTGAGGGTTAACATTCAGCCGGAAGAAGAACGCTGTCTGGAGCGGCTGGATAAACTGTTTGTAAAAGCCCGCAATGCAGCCTCAGATCAGGTTTCTATGTCAATTACAGATAGTTATAAACGATTGTTGAAGCCCAGTATCGAAACCGAATTTGCCGCAGCAAGTAAAGAAAAGGCTGATGCTGAGGCAATCCGTGTGTTTGCTGAAAATCTGAAACAATTGTTGCTTGCAGCCCCGCTTGGACAAAAGCGGGTGATGGGAGTAGATCCCGGTTTCCGTACAGGTTGTAAAATCATTTGTCTTAACGAGCAGGGTGTTTTGTTGCATCATGATGTGATTTACCCGCATCCACCCCAGAACGATGTTTCCAAAGCTTCTGATAAAATAACCCGACTGATCGCCCAGTTTCAGATACAGGCAGTGGCTATAGGTAACGGAACCGCCAGTCGTGAAACCGAACAATTCTTTCAAAATCACATTCCGCAGCACGACTTGCAGGTGTTTGTAGTGAGCGAGAACGGAGCGTCCGTATATTCGGCGTCCAAAATTGCCCGAGAAGAATTCCCGGAAGAGGATGTGACTGTGCGTGGTGCGGTATCTATTGCCCGACGCTTAATGGATCCGCTTTCTGAATTGGTAAAGATTGATCCTAAATCGATAGGAGTAGGGCAATATCAACACGATGTGAATCAGTCTGAACTGAAAACCGCGCTTGATCAGACGGTCGAAAACTGTGTGAACAAAGTGGGCGTGCAGGTAAATACGGCGAGCAAATATTTATTGACGTATATCTCCGGATTAGGACCGCAACTTGCACAAAACATTGTAGACTACCGTACTGCGAATGGGGCATTCAAGTCGAGAAAGGAGCTGCTGAAAGTGTCTAAAATGGGGGCAAAGACTTTCGAGCAGGCTGCCGGGTTTTTACGCGTGGAGAATGTTGGCAATCCATTGGATAATTCGGCGGTGCATCCTGAAAGTTATCCTGTGGTAGAGCAGATGGCAAAGGATTTGAAATGTACGGTTGCAGAACTTATTACGAATGAAGAATTGCGGAAAAGTGTAGATGTGAAAAAATACGTGACAGAAAAAATCGGGCTGCCTACTTTGGTAGATATTATGGCGGAGCTGGCGAAACCGGGGCGCGATCCACGTCAGCAGTTGGAGGCTTTTGCTTTTGATCCGACAATTAAAGATATTCAGGATCTTAAAATAGGACAGGTTTTACCGGGAGTGGTTACAAATGTTACCAATTTTGGGGCTTTTGTTGATATTGGAATTCATGAAAATGGTCTGGTACATGTTTCCCAGATAGCAGATAAATTTGTTAGTAATCCGGCAGAAGTTTTGTCGTTGCATCAATATGTTACTGTCAGAGTGCTTGATGTAGATTTAGTGCGTAAGCGGGTGTCTCTTTCGATGAAACAAATCTGAGATTGATAACGCAAATACTGATAAACCAACGCGGAGTAATTTTATCAGAAAATCAGGGTGTAAATTTCTGTTTGACGAAATAAAATGGTCATTATTCCGTTTAGTTTTTGCTGACACACGCGATTCGTGTAGTATCTTTGAATGTTATTAAACGCAATAATTATGAAGAAAACAATTGTTATTTTTTTAGTTTCATTTTTTGTGGCTGCATTTGCAAATGCTCAGGACAATGCCCTTGGTATTCGCCTGACAAGCGGAGCAGAAGTTTCTTATCAACGTTCGCTGAATGATATTAATCGTTTGGAATTTAACCTTGGTTGGGGTTGGAATACAACATCTCTTACGGGTTTTTACCAATGGGTTAATCCAATTACAGAGGGCTTCAAATGGTATATTGGGCCGGGAGCCGGATTGGGGTTGTTTAATTCCAGTACTGTAATTGGTGTTGGGGGAACTGTCGGTATTGAGTATAATTTTGCGATTCCACTTCAATTGTCATTGGACTGGCGTCCGATGTTTAATTTTGGGAGTTCTCATGATAGTAATTACGGTTCGACAAATGTTGGACTTGGTATTCGTTACAAATTTTAGTAATAAAAAACAAATTAACGGGAGAGATTGTTAAATAAATAATTTCTCCCGTTTTTTTTATGTCCTTTTTTGTATAATATTCGGATGGTGTTTTGATGGTATATTCTATTGGTATATATGGTTTTAATGCTGATTTGTGTGGTTGTGTTTGGTGAAAATAAACTAAATGAAAAATGTTAATCGTGTGTAAATTCTCCGATTTGAAAATTTAACATATTCATAGTGGTGCATTCCTGTTTTACAAGTAACTTTGTTAGACTTGTTGTAGTGTGCAAAATTGGCAGGATATCAAACCAGATTTGCTTGCTCAGGCAAGTTTTCTGAAGTGGTTTATTTGTGCGTATTTTACACTCAATGATTGGGTTTGAGAAAAATAACGTGATGTTTATAGCATGAAAAGGTATATGCTTGCATATAAAATAATAGCATTGGGGTTAGCGTTATCCTTATCAGGGACGACTATTTCCGGGGCTGAATATCGGGGCGACCAGTCACGATCACCTTTTATGCGTTTTCTGCACAATCTTTTTTGGGGAGGATCCGGTACTACCAGTACTTTTAACCATCAATCGCAGGGCCAAACTTACCGCTTTTCTGCCTTGTCACAAGGCTCAAGTAAAACCGGAGCGCGCCTTTCTTCCGGATCATCTTCGCAACAAGATATATGGGCTGATTATGGCAAGGAAAATTCTTCCGTTGTAGCTGCCCGAAAGCCGATTTCCGGCCGTGTTGCTTCTTCCGGTCGTGTTGCAGGAGGGGCTGTTTCTGGATCTTCTCAAGCAGATGGATACATGAGTCCGTTGACTGCAGCGGCAGCTGTATCCTCTTCGACATCGTCTTCTTCAATCTCTGCGTCTTCTTCTTTTGCAGAAGCAACTTCTGTCGGGATGCCCTCGTTGTTGGCATTTCAAACTACAAAACAAACTTTGGCAACAACAACAGTGAGTAAGGAATCTCAGGCTACAACTGACGATGATGGTTGGGGTGATGATCCGGCAGAGCCAATGCCTGTTGGCGACGGAACAATGACCATGCTGCTTCTTGCTGCTTTGTATGTCTATTTGAACCGAAAACGGTTTGTTCTGCAAGTAAATCTACTCTGAACGTATATTCAGACTCCTCGTTTTTCTCCTTATGTTTTCTTTTTTTTTTGAATAATCGGTGCATTTTTATGCTCTGAGTGATTTCTTATGTTTTTGTATTAAGAAAATTTGCACTAAACGCTCCAAAAAGAAACATTTTTAATGGAATCTAATCATAAAATAAGATGGGAATTCCGTATTTTAGCGGTATTAATCCAAGAAGGTTTTTTTTGAAATATAACAGTTTTGAAATAAGCTTCTTGGATGTTGTGTTGCAAGAATATGCATCTCAATATTATTAACCAATTTAATTCTTTATTTACCATCTTATGAAAAAACTGTTTTTGTTGGCTGCTTCATTGGCACTCCCCATGTTGACATGGGCCAGCGAAGCTGACCTGAAGATTCCAAACCTCTCACCAGAGCAAAATCATTTGTTGGTGTGGGGTTTTATTATTTGTATTCTGGGGCTGGTATTCGGTTTTTACCAGTTTCTGAAAGTAAAAAAACTGAAAGCTCACAAATCGATGCTGGATGTTTCCAGTGTAATTTTTGAGACGTGTAAAACCTATCTTTTACAACAGGGGAAATTTCTTATCTGGTTGTTTCTGATCATCGCAGCATGTGTTACTTTTTATTTCGGATTCCTGCAAGATAAAGGATTTGGCGGAGTTGCCCTGATTCTCACCTGGACGGTCATTGGTATTCTTGGCTCTTATGGTGTGGCTTGGTTTGGCATTCGCATGAATACGTTGGCTAACAGCCGTATGGCCTTCGCGTCACTTGAGCGCAAACCTCTGAAATTACTCAATATACCTTTACATGCCGGTATGAGTATCGGTGTGGTACTTGTTTGTGTTGAGCTTATCATGATGTTGATTATTCTGATGTTGATGCCACGTGCATTGGCTGGTGCTTGCTTTATTGGTTTTGCTATCGGCGAGTCGTTGGGCGCTTCGGCACTGCGTATTGCCGGTGGTATCTTTACCAAAATTGCAGATATCGGCTCCGACCTGATGAAGGTGGTGTTCAAAATCGGAGAAGACGATCCCCGTAACCCGGGTGTAATTGCCGACTGTACGGGCGATAATGCCGGTGACAGCGTAGGTCCTACTGCCGATGGTTTTGAAACATACGGTGTAACCGGCGTTGCTTTGGTTTCGTTTATCGTACTGGCTGTGGGTTCACTCTCAGGCGATAAATTCTTCGCAAATCCCGACTGGCAGGCGACTTTCCTGACATGGATTTTTGCAATGCGTATTTTGATGATTATTACTTCAGTAGTTTCGTTCTGGATTAACAATGCCATCAATAACGTTTTATTCAGTAAAAAAGAAGATCTCGATTTTGAACGTCCGTTGACTAATCTTGTCTGGATCACTTCAATTCTGAGTATTTTTGTGACTTTTGCTGCTAGCTACTTCCTTGTAGGTCCTGCTTCAAATGTTGGCGCTATCAATCCTAATCTGTGGGTTGTTTTGTCGATAATTATCAGTTGCGGTACTCTGGGTGGTGCTTTGATTCCCGAATTTACCAAGCTGTTTACCAGTCCTAAATCGGCTCACGTTCAGGAAGTGGTAAAATCGAGCAACGAAGGTGGAGCTTCATTGACGATTCTTTCTGGTTTTGTTGCCGGTAATTTCTCTGCTTTCTGGATGGGTTTCGTGTTTGTGCTGCTAATGCTGATCGCTTATCTGGCAAGTACTTTCGGCCTGGATCAGTTTATGGTTTACTCTTCTATTTTTGCGTTCGGTTTGGTGGCATTCGGTTTGCTCGGGATGGGTCCTGTCACTATTGCAGTTGACAGTTATGGTCCTGTAACGGATAATGCACAGTCGGTTTACGAACTTTCGTTGATAGAAGACGTCCCCAATGTAGCCGAAGAAATTGAAAAGGACTTCGGCTTCAAACCCGATTTCGAAAAAGCAAAACACTTCCTCGAAGCAAATGATGGCGCAGGAAATACCTTCAAGGCTACAGCTAAACCGGTACTTATTGGTACCGCCGTGGTTGGAGCCACTACGATGATCTTCTCGTTGATTCTGGTAATAAAGAATGTATTGGGCGTTGCTCCCGAAACGATTCTCAATGTACTCAATCCATGGACAATTCTCGGATTCCTTTGTGGTGGAGCTGTGATTTACTGGTTTACCGGCGCATCAACTCAGGCTGTAACTACCGGCGCTTACCGTGCCGTAGAGTATATCAAACGCAACATTAATCTCGATCCGGGTGCAGAAAAGAAAGCTTCTGTAGCGAAATCGAAAGAAGTGGTAAAGATCTGTACACAATACGCTCAACACGGAATGTGGAATATTTTCCCCGCAGTGTTCTGCTTCGCTTTAGCATTTGCGTTCATTTCGGGTACAGAATCGAGCGGTTCGGGTCAATTTGCAGCAGCTTCCTTCTTTGTGAGCTACCTGATTGCCATTGCCGTGTTTGGGTTGTATCAAGCTGTGTTTATGGCTAATGCCGGTGGTTGCTGGGATAATGCCAAAAAGGTGGTGGAAGTGGATCTGAAAGCCAAAGGTACTCCGTTGCACGATGCTACTATCGTTGGTGATACCGTTGGCGATCCGTTCAAAGATACCTCTTCGGTGGCTATGAACCCGATCATTAAATTTACTACCCTGTTTGGTTTGCTGGCTATGGAAATTGCTATCTCAGAAGCTTTCCGTCCGGTAGCACCTTATGTTGGTGGAGTATTCTTGGTGGTTGCGCTCTATTTTGTATGGCGCTCTTTCTACAAAATGAGAATTAAATAAGTTCTCCGAAAATAGATTATTGGCGGGCTGTTTCCTACGGGGAACAGCCCGTTTTTTTGTGATCAAGGAGGCCTGTGTTGTAATTTTTTTGTGTTAAATTTGCGTTTTAATAAAATGATTATAGACATGTTTTGTAATAGACATTATACCGGTTAATTCATGTCTTAATTTTCGCATTTGACCTCTCCCCTAGCCCCTCTCCCGAAGAGAGGGGGGAAATCTGCAAAATGAATTGAATTCTAAATATTTCACTGTCTTGCTCCTCCTCCCCTTGGGGGAGGAGGTTGGGAGGAGAGGTCTGCAATTGAGATTTATATACACTTAATCGATATAATGTCTAATTAACTTTTAAACTTCATGAAAAATTTTCTACGCTTTGCCGTGTTAGCTCTTCTGGTTCAGACAACAGCAATTGTTCAGGCCGGCAGTCTTAAGTTATTTGGTGACTACTCTTACGGATGGAGCCGTCTCACGGCTGCAACCAGTGGTGAATTGTCAGGCCCGTTGAGAGATGTGGCAAATGGTTTGAAATCAGGAACATATAATCAATTTGAAATTGGCACATACATAAAGGGAGTCGGGATTGGTTTTATACATAACGGGTTTAGTTCAGATGCCAACGTATCCTATTCCGGTTTCGACCTGAATAACGATGGACACACAGAAAACGGATCGGTTTCAGATGATTTTTCATTGTCCTTTAACGGGCTTGAACTAAAATATAAAGTGCCGCTTTTATTCACGGGGATGCACTTAGGGGCTAAATGCGCGTTGGGGGTTGAATCGTACAAGGCAATGGTCTATTATAATATTGGAGGACAATACTCCGGTGCTTATTATACGAAAACGACTGGCAATACGTTTTGTTCATTGCTTGGTGCAGAGCTCAATTATTCTATTCTCGGCATTGTGAATCTTGGGATTGAGGCATCGTTAATGCCCGGAAATTTCAAAAACCTGACTGTTAATGGAAATTCATCTTCTGTGTCGGACAATGCAATGCGGTTTAATGCAGGTGTACACATCGGAGTGACTCTCTAAACGGCTATAATCGATTAAAAAAGAGAAGGCAGTTCCAAATCAGGAACTGCCTTTGTTGTACTGAGATCACAATGTTTTATTCGGTGTCTTTTGACTGAGCTGTTTTCTGGTGTTTGAGCACCTTGGCATCCAGGTAAAAGACCAGCTCTTCCATAATGTTGTTGCAGTGGTCGCCGATGCGTTCTATTTTGCGGAGCAGTGTTACCACATTCAGACTATATAGAACATCTTCGGGATGTGCGGTGATATGTTTTGCTAAAGCTTGAATGGCATCGGCATAACAGTCGTCCACCTTGTTGTCGATGGTGAACACTACGCCGGCCAACGCAGTATTTTCTTCTTCAAGAGCCAGTTTGTCTTTTTCCAGCATCTCCTGCACGCAGCTGAACATATCTTCTATCTTCAGACTTTTGAGCAGTGCCATGTGTTGATTGTGTTCGTCAATTTCAAGCACAAAACGGGCAATGCCGTCGGCAAAGTCGCCGATCCGTTCGAGCGTTTTATTGATTTTGATAACGGAGAGTACAAAGCGAAGGTCGATAGCCACCGGGCTGTAGAGTGCAATATAGTTTTCGCAATCGCTGTCAATTTTTAGTTCAAAGGCATTGACTCTTTTCTCACGGCTCATTACCACACGTGCTAACTCTTCGTCGCCGGTGAGCAAAGATGTTTTGGCTTTCTCCAATTGCGACTGAACCAGGCTCCACATGTCAGAGATTGCTTTTTTTAGTTCCAGTAATTCGGTTTCGGTATGTTTCATGTTTGTTCGTTTAACTGTTGAATTGTTTATTCGTTGAAATTCTGAAATTTTGAAATTCAGCATCAACCGAAGCGACCGGTGATATAATTCTGGGTTTGTTCCTTATCCGGATTGAGGAAGATTTTTTTCGTATCGTTGAATTCGATCAGTTCGCCCAACATAAAGAAGCCGGTTTTGTCGCTTACGCGGGCGGCTTGCTGCATATTGTGTGTTACAATAACCACGGTATAATTATGCTTCAACTCGAAAATCAACTCTTCAATCTTAGAGGTTGAGATCGGGTCGAGCGCGGAAGCCGGTTCGTCCATCAAGAGCACTGAAGGGGATACGGCCAGCGCACGTGCTATACAAAGACGTTGTTGCTGACCGCCGGAGAGTTCGAAGGCCGATTTTTTTAGCTTGTCTTTTACCTCTTCCCAGAGCGCTGCCTGTTTGAGCGATTTTTCAACGGTTTCGGCAATTATTTTTTTATCGTTTACTCCATTGACACGGAGTCCGTAAGCCACATTTTCAAAAATCGATTTTGGGAATGGATTGGGTTTTTGAAATACCATGCCGACGGTGGTTCGCAACTCATCTACCGATACGCTTTTGTCGTATATGTTTTGACTGCCAACCAGACATTCGCCATCGAGATGTGTTCCGTCAATCAGGTCGTTCATACGGTTGAAAAGGCGGAGAAAAGTTGATTTGCCACAACCGGACGGGCCAATGAATGCGGTAACTGAATTGGAGTCGATCTGCATATTGATGTCTTTCAGAGCGTGAAAGTCACCGTAGAAAAAATTTACGTTCTTTGCTTCAAGTTTCATTATGTATATTGTAACTATGTATTTCTTAATAATTCAAACTTACATTCGCAATGATTATTTACTGAATCTTCTTCTCACAATATTGGCAAGCAGATTCATTATTAATACGATGGCAATAAGCACAATTGCAGTGCCATAAGCCATCGGTCGGGTTGCTTCCAGATCGGTTCCGCTGGTGGCAATCACATATAAGTGGTAAGGCAATGCCATCACCTGATCGAAAGCGGATGTCGGAAGGTGCGGCAGGAAGTAAGCTGCTGCGGTGAACAGGATCGGTGCTGTTTCTCCCGATACACGTCCGATAGAGAGGATCAATCCTGTCATAACATTGGGAAAGGCTGCCGGAAGTATAACCCTGCGAATAGTTGTCAGTTTGGTAGCTCCGAGTGCCAGACTTCCCTGACGATAGGTGTCCGGTATGGCCTTGAGTGCTTCTTCGGTTACCCGAATAATCAATGGCAACGCCAACAGTCCTAAGGTGAACGAACCGGCCAGCAACGAATCTCCGAAGTGTAGTTTGTTTACGAAAAGCGACATGCCGAACAGACCGAATACGATGGAAGGAATACCTCCCAGATTGTTGGTCATTACGCGGATCACTCTCACGATATGTTTATTGGTCGCGTACTCGTTCATATAAATGCCCGACATTACTCCAATGGGAAAGGCTACCAGCATACTGCCGATAACCAGATAAAAAGTGCCGATGATGGCCGGGAAAATTCCGCCTTTCGTCATTCCGTCTTTAGGAGCTGAGGTTAGGAATTCCCAGTTGATTACGCCGATTCCACGGATGACAATAAATCCGATGATGCAGAAAAGGATTCCCACAACCAGATAACTCATCAAACGGAAAAGAGAAAAGAAGATCGCCTGATTGGCACGTTTTCCTGTAAATTTATTCTGTTGCATAACTCTATATTCTTTTTCCGTGGTTACTGAACTTTGGGTTCTTTACGAATGATTTCGGCCCAGATGCTGATCCCTAGTGTCAGCACAAAGAGGATAGCACCAAGCATAAACAGCGCCTGATATTGTACGCTGCCCATAGCCGATTCGCCCAGCTCGGCGGCGATGGTGGCCGGGATGGTACGCACCGGTTCGGTCAGAGTGTGTGGAATTACGGCCGCGTTTCCGGTAACCATCAATACAGCCATGGTTTCGCCGATAGCCCGACCTATGCCAAGAACAATTGCAGCCATTATACCCGATGATGCATAAGGAATTACGACCCGGTAAATGGTTTGCCAGTGGGTAGCTCCGAGCGCCAGACTCGATTCTTTCATGGCCAGCGGCGTAGTACGCATCGCATCTTCGGCCACGGTAATGATGGTAGGAAGGGCCATAATGGCTAAAACGATTGCACCGGCAAGTGCCGTTTCGCCTACCGGAAGATGAAAGATGCTACGTATGAGCGGAACAATTACTATCAGCCCAAAAAAACCATAAACCACAGATGGGATACCGGCCAGAAGCTCAATCAGAGGCTTCAGTATTTTTCTGACACGGTTGCTGGCTATCTCTGCGAGATAAATTGCGACCGCCATTCCAAATGGCAAGGCAATAAGTATTGCTGCAATACTCACCCAAAGTGTTCCCAGAATAAGAGGGAGAACGCCGAACTGTGCTGCCGGTGTAGCTGTGGGAAACCACTCTTTACCTCCAAAGTATTCTTTCAGGGTGATGGTTTCGGCCGGAAGTACACGCCCCTGGAAATTGATGTTGATAAACTGTTCGGGAAAAAATGCCAAAGCGCCCGGCTTTGTCGCAATCGCCTCACTTAATTTCTGTGGCAAATGCTCAAAGTTAGCGCCGATTTCCTCTTCGGTATATTGAGAAGCAATATCGTCCATACGCAGCGGTTCGATAGGAATGTCGTCGCCGCCGACTTGTTTCCAGGACGTGATGTTGCCATCGAAAATTTCTTTTACTTGTTTGGGAGTAAGATTTTGGATCTTATTGGAACGGTTTACACAAAGCACATAACCCTTCTCGACGGTTGATGATTTGAACAATCCCCAACCCTCCGTGAAAAGAAAAATACTGATCAGTACAATGACCAGAGTGGTTGTGCCGCCACTGAGGCGCAGCGTCCATTCTACAAGGGTTTCTCCAAAACGGTTTCTTTTTTTATTGAACACAGGATAGAATTTTGAAATTTATATCGAACAAACAAATCCTATTGAGGAAAGATAAAAAAGAGTCCAACGTTGCTCCAAGGTTAAAATCCTTGATCAGAACAACATCGAACTCACACACAACGAAGTTTTTATTTTAATTCCAGATAACCTACTTTATCAACAATTGCCTGACCTTCTGCAGAGAGGATATAATTGATGAAGGGTTTCACTTTCGCTTCCGATTTGGCCTCGTAGTAGAGGAACAACGGGCGAACGATCGGATATTTGCCGCTCTTGGCATTCGCTTTTGTCGGCTGAACGAATGTTTTGCCTCCGTCATACGAAACGTGAATCTCTTTCACGCTGTTGTTGGCATATGCCATTCCAACATAACCAATAGCGCCTTTTGTCTGGCTCACCGATTGAATGATAGCACCTGTTGCTGGCATACTCAGAATTCCCGATTTGTAGTTCTTGTTTTTCAAAACATGTTCTTTGAAGAATTCGTAGGTGCCCGATGTTGTTTCGCGTGAGTAAGCAACGATAGGCATATCTGCACCACCAACCTGCTTCCAGTTTGTGATTTTACCAGTGAAAATTGCTTCCAACTGTTCGCGGGTAAGGTTGGTTACCTTATTTGAAGGATTAACCACAATCGAGAGTGCATCTTTCGCCATCACTACCGATTTTACTGCCTTGCCTCCGTTTTGCATTTTCATCTTTTCGTCGAATTTGATGCTACGTGATGCCATTGCCAAATCGGTTGTTCCTTCGATCAGAGCGGCAAAGCCGATACCAGATCCACCGCCGGTTACAGTTACTTTTGTCCCTGCTTTTTTCATATACGATTCGGCCTCTTTCTGTACGAGAGGAAGACATGTATCAGAACCTTTTACTTTTTGTGCGCTTACCATTGAAGCAAACATCGCTACAAGAGCGAATGAAATAAGAATACGTTTCATCTTAGAAATAATTTATAATTAAGCGTTTATAATGTACTATTGAAAAATAACTCTCCTTAAAAACCAGGATGCCCGATATGTTACTTCAAAACTTAAAGCATCGATTAACCTTTCGATATTTCCCGGAATACTAACAATAAATTCGCCAATGTTTTTCGGAGTAGCAAGCTTCTTCCCTGCTTCAAATCTCCATGTAACTACCTGATTTTGTTGCAATACAAGTTCCATAATGTCGTAGTGTCTTGTTAAACTATAAATCTTTTTTGCCTTGCGTCTTACCTTAATCAGCGATAACTTTTTCTATTGCAAAAGTAGAGTTGTGATGTTACAAAAATATTACAGAGGAGTAAAGATATTGTTGCCAGAAGAAAGCTTTGGAGAGTTTGTTTTCAGAGCGAAAGACTTAATTCTAAATTTTTCGCTCTGATATTTTGTGTTAGAACTTGAACTGCAAACGAACGGTAAAGGTGTCGTCAAGCAAATCTTTTGAAAAGTCGGAACTACGATTGGCAGAAGCCAGATTGGTTGATTTCTCGTTTTTCACGTTTTCATAATACACCTGAAGACGTAATGCTGGATTAATGCGCCAGAGAGCCCCTAAGCCCAGAGTCCCGTATTTTATGTCGCTTTTGTTTGTCTTGGTAGAACCTGCAACGGTTGTCGCGGCTCCGATTTCATTCCCTTTTACTTTGGTGTTTGGATCATAGCTGTCATATTTCACAACCAGAGAGAACGGCGATTGTCCTAAATCCTGAACCAAAATGCCATACCAACCGTTCATGTTACGGATAACAGTTTCTGTGGTTGGATTTGCTGCAGCATTCGGACTGCTGCTGCTTGACAAATTGCCCGGTTGTGTTCCCCAGATATATTCTGCACGAAGTTGTGTCATCCCCAGTGGCGATTCTGCACTGAACTGACCGTCCAAGCCATAGTATTCACGTTTTGCATACTTACTTACGTTAGCAGCATCGCTGTTCAAAACGAAACCGTTACCGGCCATAGTGTAAACGTCTTTCGTCCCCTGGTAAACGCCTCCGTTGTAGTATGATGCACCCAAACCCCATTTTGCGACGGATCCGATTGGTTTTGTGGCCACAATGTGACCGATAAAGTCTTTGCGGTTGTTTGTTTCGGGGTTAATAGCATTACCGGAAAACCAGCCACCTTCAAATTTCAGGAAGTTCCACGAAGATGTTTTTGCTGCTTGTAATATAAGTTTACCTCCAAGGTCTACTTCTTCGGGGAATAAAGTCTGAACGATTTTTGAACGTTCGGGTGATTCGAGCAGAGAGGAAGAGTAAGAAATTTCATTTCCGAAAGGACGGTCGAACATACCCGCCTGAAGTTGGATCGTTCCGTTCCAGGGATCTTTCACGTTCAGATAGGCTTCTTTCAATTGAACTACAGCTTGGCTAACGCCTGAAGCATTTGATTTGTCTACAATATTGAGTTGGAAGACGCCGGTTGCAATGCCGCCATCATCATATGTAAATTTGATACGGCCACGACGAACACCGAAACGATTGAATGCTGAACGATTGCCGTTTTCG
Source organism: uncultured Microbacter sp. (assembly GCA_963678825.2). Taxonomy (GTDB): domain Bacteria; phylum Bacteroidota; class Bacteroidia; order Bacteroidales; family Paludibacteraceae; genus Microbacter. Next base: position 70,833 of record CAXXPB010000025.1, read on the forward strand.
GTAACATTACCACCGCCTACCTTTAATCCGGCATCAGCTTGACCCCATTGCCATTGCGGTTGTACGTAACCACTGATTTTGAGTGCGCTCAGTTTATTGATAGCGCCATCGTGAACTTCCACTTTTTGTTGAACCTGTTCGAGTGGAGTTGCTTCTTCTTCCTGGGCAAATGTAGTAAACGAAGCAGCAGCAAAAGCTGCAATCAAGAGAATCTGTTTCTTCATAAGAATTTAGTATTGGTTTCTTTTCAAGCGCAAAGGTCGTGTACGGGTGTTACAAAACTATTACAACCGTATGAAGAAAAGGATAAACAACTTGGATGTAAAGATAGTTCTGTGTTGAGCAAAATGTACCTGTATCTTACTAATTAACAGAATGAAAAGAGCCGGGTCTTTTCATTCTGTTATGAAAGACCCGGCTCTGTAAGAACGTCTTTGAAATTTATTTCTCCAGTTGCTTTGCAGCCTCTGTTAGACGGATAAATTCGTGGCGGTAGCCCTGAGCATCGTTGCCCAATCCTTTGCGGGCCAGTTCTGCTACTTTGTCGTAAGTGGCATCGCCTTTGAAGTCGGAGTCGCGGAGCAGTTGTGAAAACATGGCAACGGCTGAGGCAAAGGCAAAATCTTCACTCATTTTCTTGTCACGGTCGCCTGCCATTACTGGAACTTCCATTTTAATACTGGTATCACTGTCGATTGGTTTGTAACGCAGTTTTACCGTCATCAGCTCATTACTGCTGTTGTTGGAGGTAGCTGCCGAAGCATTCGGTTTCTGATATTTGAGATCGTCCACACCACCGTAATTGTTTTTTACTCCAACCGGAATGATTTCGTAGAAAGCGGTAACGGTATGTCCGGCTCCCAATTCTCCGGCATCTTTTTTATCGTCGTTAAAATCTTCTTTGTTGAGCAGGCGGCTTTCATAACCGATCAAACGATAGGCACTCACGTATCTCGGGTTAAATTCCACCTGAAGTTTTACATCTTTGGCTACAGCATACATGGTAGACCCAAATTCACTGACAAGTACTTTGTTGGCTTCCTGCAGATTGTCGATGTAAGAGTGATTTCCGTTGCCTTTTTCGGCAAGAGTTTGCAATTTTGCATCCTTATAATTGCCCATCCCATAACCCAGAGCTGTGAGGTAAACGCCGGTTTTACGTTTTTCCGTAATCAGGTTTTCCAAATCATCGGTTGAAGAAACGCCAACATTAAAATCGCCGTCGGTACAGAGTATGATACGGTTGTTGCCACCTTTGATGAAATTCTTTTCGGCAATTTTATATGCCAGCTGAATACCGGCTCCACCGGCAGTTGATCCCCCTGCTTCAAGATTATTCAACGCTTCTATGATTTTTTGCTTGTCACTTCCCGGGGTAGAAGGCAATGCTTCGCCGGCAGCTCCGGCATAAGTCACGATGGCCACACGGTCTTTGTCGCGAAGGTTATTTGCCAATAATTTCATGGAAGCAATAACCAGTGGCAAACGGTTAGCGCTGCCCATTGACCCTGAAACGTCGATCAGGAAAACAAAATTCGAAGCCGGAAGGTTTTCCGAAGGAATTTCTTTTGCTTTCACACCAATGCGAACTAACAGATGATCTTTTGCCCAGAGACAACTCTGCGTTTCGGTCAGAATATTGACAGGATGCTTGCCCGTAGGATTCGGATAGTTGTACGAAAAATAGTTGATGCACTCTTCGGTACGGATCGAATTCTTTTCGGGTTTCTGTCCGAGATTAATCATCCGGCGGATATTGCTGTAGGAGGCAGCATCCACATCCAGCGAAAATGTAGAAAGAGGGTCGGCTTTTGCATCTTTGAACCGGTTTTCGGCAAACGACTTGTACTCTTCATTCTTTTCGGAGTTGTAGTCGTAAGCCGGGGCAGGCGAAGGATAATATCCGCCTTGCACCTGAACGCCGGCAACGCTGCCACACAAGGCTTTCGACATCCGAGTGCCATAACCAACCACCATTACCTCACTAAGCGTCTTGGTGTCGGGTTGCAACGCCACATCGATCCTGGGTTTGTGTGCTTTAATTTCTTTTGTTATAAATCCTATGTAAGAAAAAATGAGAGTTTTTCCCTTTTCAATATTGATAGAATATTGTCCGTTGGTATCGGTAAGTGCACCAATCCTTGTGTTTTTTATCGTCACGGATACGCCAACTAATGGTGAATTATCGCTGGTATCGGTTACTTTACCGGTAACGGTTAGAACTTCGGCATTGGCAAATCCGAAAGAGATGAGGAATAAGGCGAAACAAATGGCCTTCGTGCATGTTGTTTTCATAGTTGTATGTTTTAATTGGGTGAGAAAATTGTTTTCTTTTCCCTATAGATGCTCCTGAATCCGAAATTCCATAAAAGATTTTCTATTTTTGTGGAATATTTTTTTGAAGACCCCGGAATCCATTGAAAATTAAGCTGACATATAAAGATTGGAGTGACGAGGAATTGTTGCGGCAATTCGTTACCACTTCGCGACAGGAGTTTCTGGGGCCGCTCTATGCGAGGTACATCCCGTTAGTGTACGGTCTGTGCCTGAAGTACCTTCGTCAACAGGAGGATGCTGAAGATGCGGTAATGCATATTTATGAAGAACTTCAACGGAAGGTGGCTAACTTTGGAATTGATAACTTTCGTACATGGCTTTACAGTGTGGCAAAAAATCACTGTCTGCAAATTCTTCGGCGCACTCAGGGACAACTTTTTCAGGAAATTGACGAGCGCGTTATGGAATCGGATGAATTTGAGCATCTAATAGATACGAACGAAGATATTGATAAGGATAAAGCGTTGAATTATTGCCTGGACACCCTTTCGGCGGAACAAAAAGCCTGCGTCGTGCACTTCTTTTTCGACGATTGGTCGTATGCCGATATTGTTGAGAAAACAGGCTATGCACTATCGAAAGTAAAGAGTTATATTCAGAACGGGAAACGCAACCTGAAACTTTGCATGGTAAAAATTCTGGATTGCTGACATGACACTAAAAGAGTACATACAAGGCCAGAGGAAAGGAAAAGAGGCCAACCGGATAGAACGGCAGGCGATGAGCGATCCTTTCCTGAACGATGCCATCGCGGGATTCGATAGTGTTGAGGGAGACCATGCCTCGGCTCTCGAACGATTGGATGATAAGGTGCTTCATGCCCGCAACCATTCCCGGCGTGCTATTGTTTATTGGGCGATGGCGGCCTCAGTATTGCTGTTGATCGGTTTCGGATCGTTGTTCCTGCTGCAACAAAAGCCCGAAACCCGAATGCCGGAAATAGCCACTGTTTTGCCGAAAAAAGTTACTCCTTCTTCTGAAGAACAAAAAAGTGAGGTTCCTGAGTCAACTGCCCGAACGACAATTCCTGTCAAATCCAAAACCTTGGCGGTTGCTTCGCCTCCGGTTTCTCCGGAAGCAACAACCAATAAAGCTCAGGCGGAATCAATTCCGGAACCTGCAATGGCACCTGTGCAATCGGAAGTGTCGGCTGCTAATCCGGTGAGGATGTCAAAAATGTTGGAAGGTAAAGTAGCCGGATTGCAGGTTGAATCGGCAGAAATGCCAACTAACAGGCTTCATGGAAAAGTGGTGGATGAAAAAGGAGAACCGCTAATAGGAGCTTCGGTAAAGATAAAAGGAACCAATGTCGGTGCTGTTACCGATACGAATGGATATTTCCAGTTACCTCAAAATGTTTCCGATTCGGCTAAATTAATTGCCGGTTATATCGGATATGAGAACAGAGAAGTAAAAGCTGCTGGCAAATCGGTTGCTATTCAGTTGCACCCGGACACCCAAACGCTGAACGAAGTTGTTGTTGTGGGTTATGGAACCAAAAAGATGACTTCGGTATCAGGATCTGTGGCGAAAAATACCAATAACCAGTTTGGAGAGAAGGAATTTAGAGCGTATTGCCAGGCTCATGCTGTCCGAAATATTTGCGGAGAACCCAAAGCCAAAGCCAAAGTTCAGTTCTTTGTCTCAGCAGAAGGACGCCCAACGGAAATTAAAGTTCTAAAATCGGCATGTAACAGAGCGGCTGATGAGGTAGAACGTTTATTGAACTCTTCGCCTGTTTGGTCGAAAAAGAATCGAAAAGTAACATTAACCATAGAGTGGTAAAACAAAAACGGATGACATATTGCCATCCGTTTTTTTGTATCTGTTAGCGGTTCTTTTTCCAACCGCCTCTTTCTTTCTTCTCGTGTTGAAACTTGCGTTTTTTTGCTCCCTGATAACCTTCGGGCTGAGAACGTTCGACTACCATTTTGCGATCAAGTCCTTTTATTTTGTTCAGCGAGTTGATTACGATATCGGCAGCTTGTTCTTCTACTTCGATAAATGAGAAGTTTGGAAGAATATCTATTTTGCCGATCTCTACCCTGCGGGGAACGTTTTCGTTGATGATGTCGATGAAATGAGCAGGGAAAACACCATCGGTTTTGCCGTAGTTGACAAACAAGCGAGCAAATCCGGCTCCACCGGAGCGTCTGTCGCCTCTATCACCACGTTGGCCTTTATCTCCCCTTCCACCTCTGTCGTCGGGAATGTCCAGCTCTTTTGCATCGCGGTAATATTCAATCATGCGGTTGAATTCCAATGATACCAAACGTTTGATAACATCTTCTTTCGACAGCCAGTCGAGTTTACGGAATACAGAAGGCAATAATTCGGCAATTTCTTCTTCGTTTACTTTCACTTTTTCCAGCTTGTCCACCAGATTCAGGGTTTGTTTTTCGCAAATCTCTTTTCCTGACGGAATTACGCCAACTTCAAATTGTTTGCTGATTTTTCTTTCAATTTCGCGCAGGGTGTTGCGTTCTCGACTGTGGATAATAGCGATTGAAATACCTGTTTTCCCGGCACGTCCCGTACGACCGCTGCGGTGATTGTAACTATCACTGTCTTCCGGTAGTCCGTAGTTGATAACGTGTGTAAGGTCATTTACATCCAATCCGCGTGCGGCCACGTCGGTAGCTACCAGAATCTGAAGGTTGCGGATGCGGAATTTTTGCATCACAAGGTCGCGTTGTGGTTGAGACAAGTCGCCGTGCAGAGAGTCGGCATTGTATCCGTCACGAATCAGAGCATCGGCAATTTCCTGTGTCTCTTTACGGGTACGGCAGAATACGATTCCGTAGATGTTAGGATAAAAATCGGCAATACGTTTCAATGCCAGATATTTGTCTTTGGCATGAACCATATAAAAACGGTGTTTTACGTTGTTGGTGCTTTCGTTACGGTTTCCCACCACAATTTCTTGTGCGTTGGTCATGTAATTTTTAGCGATGCGTGAAATTTCGGGAGGCATGGTTGCCGAGAAGAGTAACGTGTTGCGTTCTTTGGGCACTTCCGCCAAAATGGCGTTGATGCTTTCGGTAAATCCCATGTTGAGCATCTCGTCAGCTTCATCCATCACCACGTTGCGGATGGCATCCAGTTTTACGGTGCCGCGTTTCATCAGGTCGAGCAAGCGGCCCGGTGTGGCAACGACGATGTGTACGCCTTTGCGCAGGGAACGGATCTGGCTTTCGATGCTGGAGCCTCCATACACCGGAAGCACCTTCAAATCATTTATATATTTGGAGTATTCCAATAAATCGTCGGCAATTTGTAAGCAAAGCTCACGGGTAGGGCAGAGGATCAACGTTTGGGGTTGTCGTAACTTAACGTCGGTCTTTTGAAGTACCGGAAGCCCGAATGCAGCGGTTTTGCCCGTTCCGGTTTGAGCCAATCCGACGACGTCGTGCTCGTTGTTGAGTAAAACCGGAATTACTTTTTCCTGAATGGGCATCGGTTGCTCATAACCTAATTCGCTGATAGCTTTCAGTATGTCTTCTCTTATCCCTAATTCTTCAAATGTCATTTGTTCTAAATTAAAATTCATGCAAAGGTACGCATATTATTCCATATGGCAAGTAAGTGAGAAAGTTAGATGGAGAGCAAAGTAACTGTCTAAATTTCTCACTATCTAAAAAAAATATCCCCGACTGGTACTTCAACCAGCCGGGGATTCAAGACCCAAAAAGTGAAAAAGAAAGAAGAGAATTTACCTATTAGCTGACGCAAAGGTAGATTCTCTTTGTTGCGAAAAGATAAAGACCCGATAAAGATCTTGTTTCGTATTCGGAGATTATTTATTTGTGAAGTGAAAATTCGAATTCCAGTCCTCCTCCGTTCTTATTCTTCACCGTGATGGTTCCGCGGTGCAACTCCACGGCATTCTTTACAATAGACAAACCCAAACCTGTGCCGCCTGTCTTACGCGAACGTCCTTTATCTACACGGTAGAACCGATCGAAGAGGAATGTAAGGTGTTCGGGTGCCACGCCTACTCCGGTGTCGGAGAAGGAAAAATGGTAGCATTTGGCATCCTCACCGGTGAGTGTCAGGTTGATTTTTATATTTTCGCCGGCATAGGCTATGGCGTTGTCAATCAGATTTCTGAAAATGGAATACAACAGAATGGTGTTAGCTTTTAGCCAGATATCTCCTCCGAATGAGGTGTAGACTTCAATATTCTTTTCTTGTAATTTTAGTTCCACATCGTCTAAAACTGTCTGAACTACTTTATTTAAATGAACAGGTTCCATTTGCACCGATTGAGGAGCCTCGTTCATTTGGTTGAGCATCAGAATGTCCTGCAAAAGAGAATTTAAGCGTTCGGCCTGAGCATGGCTGCGTTCGATGAAGAAGCGTTGACGTTCGGGAGCTATGTCCGGATTGTCGTGCAACGTTTCCATATAACCGATGATGCTGCTGAGCGGAGTTTTCAGCTCGTGAGCCACCTGGTGTGTCAAACGACGGCGTACCATGGCGTCATGTTCTATTTGTTCTCTGTTTAGTTTGATAGAGAATTTGTTGGAGATGTAAAACAAAACGGCAGCGATGATAAAAGTCAGTGCCAGCCAAAAATAAAGGAAAAGATTGTCAGGACGTAACAATGATGAAATATTTACATCGTACGGCAATGAAGAACGAACATAGCAATTGCCGAATTTTGTAGCATGGTAATAATAACGTCTCTGATTGGTATGTGATGTTCGGATATCCGATCCGATTCCATTTTGCAGTGCCAGCTTCACCTCTTTACGCGAAAGGTGATTTTCCATGTGTATGACATCCTGAATGGCATTGTCGTAAACCACATTTCCTTTGAGGTCGATGATGGTTACTCTGACATCGCTGTGGGGGAATATCGCAATGAGGGAATCTATATGCGCTAACGATCCGTTTTTGCTTTCAAAATAGTTGTAAATCATGTCGTTGGTGTCGCCAAGCAACGTATTGAGCATGTCGGACTTGTATTGCTTTTCGCGATTATATTGGAACGCAAGTACAGCAAACGAGAAGATGAAAAACAACGGGATGTAATATCTGAAAAGTAGTTTTTTCATAACCGATAGATTGATAAATTCTATAAAAAGCAATATCCGTAGCCGGAACGTGTTACTATGTTTTTGCCATAAGGCTCAATCTTCTTTCTCAATCGTGTAATGTGGACATCAACCGTCCGGTCGGTTACATACACATCTTCGGTCCACACCTGCGTTAAAATACTTTCCCTGGAAAATACTTTGGTGGGATTCTGCACGAAAAGTGCCAGTAATTCAAACTCGGTTTTTGTTAGTTCAATGGATTTGCCGGCAATGTTTACCTGCTTGGCGTTGAGGTTAATTTCCATCGTTTCGAACCGCACAATTTCATTGGTTTGGCCACTGTCCGAACGTGTTCTACTGAGGACGGCTTTGATGCGGGCTGCTACTACCTTAATAGAGAATGGCTTGAGAATGTAATCATCAGCTCCTGTGTTGAAGCCTGTTAATACATCATTTTCGGTTACCCGTGCCGTTAGGAAAATTATAGGAGTATGCTTTGTGTCCGGCTTGGATTTTAGCAACTGAGCCAGTTTGAAACCGCTCATTTGTCCCATCATCACATCCAGCAGGAGCAAATCGTACTGTGCCAGATTTTTAGTCAGGGCTTCTTCTGCCGAATTGGCAATATCTACCGAGTATCCTTCGCTTTCGAGGTTGAACTGTAGAATTTCGCAAAGATCGGGCTCGTCTTCGACGATTAATAATTTATAGCTTTTTTCCATTCACTTATAAGATAATTATCGTTGCAAAAGTAAGTATAAATCTTTCGCTTGGTGTTAAGAAATGATGAAGAAATAACTTTTTCGTTGATTGTGATATGGTTAGGAAATAGGTGCTTATGTCAGTGTTTATTATCTCTTTCTGTAGGGCAGCTGATGTTGGTTGTAGTATTCCGAATCTGTAATAAATTGTTTATATTTGTAAAGGACATATTTATACCGTGTATGTTACATTTCCAAGAAATAAAGAGACCTCTTTTTGTTACACGCTTTGTCGCATGGTTGCGACAACAGAAAGTGCAGCATCTTCTTGTGGTACTTCTTGTGTTCATTCTGATATCCGGCTTCGGTCTTTATAAACTGTTGTTTAACCCGGAATGCACACTTTCCCCAACGATTGAAAAGTCAATAGCCCTTTTTTATAACGAGAATCAAAATCAGCTAGTATTAGAAGAACTCAAAAAAGTTGAACTTGGAAAGCCCGATCGCCTGAATATGATCATGTGTCAGATTTTGAAAGCTGCTGCCTATTGCGAAATGAAAGAACTTGACAATGCTTCTCATATTTTCAATGGCATTGATGTAAACGAAACGGGAAAAGACCCACAACTGGAATTCTGGTACACGAGTATCAGGGGGCTGATTTCTTTTCGAATGGAGAAATATTCGGTTGCATATAAGGAACTTTCTCAAACTCTCCATGCTCCTTTTTCGGATGAAAGAGCTCTCGCTCTGAATAAACGTATCTTGGGTCGTCTTTGCTTTGAATCGAAAGCTAATAGGGAGGCAATAGACTGGATGAATCAATCGTCACAGCATTTTCTTCGTGTTGGATTACGCAAAGGCATTGGTATTAATGAACGTATTATCGCCCGTTATTATTTTCGGAGTGGCAATCTTCCGGGGGCTCTTGTCCATTTAACTCGTTCTGAAATAGAACTGAAGAAATCGGGAGACAAGGAGGAATTGTTCTATTTATACATTGATTGGATTGATTTTCATCTAAAGGTTAAAGACTTTGACAACGCGTTACGATATGCATCTCTTGCATACGAAAATAGCCTGAAGCTGAAAAATAACAGCCTGATTGCTTTGGCGCTCACCAATTACGGAGAGATTGAAATAGATCGGAGCCGATTTGGCAATGCTGTTGGCTATCTTCAAAAAGCACTGTTATATTATCCTAATTATCGTTCGCAGCGAGGTCGTATTATTGCGTCGTTGGATTTGTCGCAGGCACACGAGGGCTTGAGCCAGATGAACGAGGCGTTGAAGTACGCTCAACAGGCCGTTTATTTTGTTGCTAATAGCGGACAGATGCAGCTTCAGGAAAATGCCTACGAATCCTTGGCTCGTTTGTATGAGAAACAGCATAACGATCGCTTTGCATTTTGTTATCTGGACTCGGCTATGCAGGTAAAAGACTGTTCTACCTCTTATGTGTCGGACTTAAACAAAGCATATCAATACTCTAAAGCAGGGTTGGATAGTATGACTTGTAAGGTTGTGATGCTTAAACAAAGTCATAAGAGACAATTAATGATTGAGTTACAGGTATTGGCGGTTCTTCTTATCATTATTACATTGTTATTCGTAACTTTCCGTTTGGTGAAGAAAAAGAATGCAGCTTTGGTAAAGAAGAATATGGAACTGCTGGAAGAACGGAAGCATTATTCTGCTCTTTTGCAACAGAATATGGCGATTAAGAAAAAGAACAAAAATGAAACTGATTGCGATAAATTGGATCTTCTTTACGGGAATCTCATAAAATGGTTGGAAGAGGACAAAAGGTTCACTCAAAGTGACATTTCGTTGGATGTAGCTTCGAAAGAACTGAATACAAACAGGGATTATCTTTCAAAAGCCATTAATGAGCGCTTCGGCAGGTTTACCGATTTGGTGAATAAATATCGGATCGAAGAAGCAATTTCGTTGCTGTCTGATTCTCAAAAAAAGACATCGCAGTACAAACTCTCAATCATAGCCGCTCAAGTCGGATTCAACTCCAGTTCCGCTTTTATTGAAGCTTTCAAAAAGCAAACGCACCTTACTCCGGTGCAGTTTAGAAAAAGTCTGACTCAGCCTATGTGAATTTCCTTAAGTAAACAGATGCTATGACTATCAGTTTGTTATGATTTCTGTTTGATAAAATCAAAATTGCAATATTTGCCCTGGTATTCTTTTATTCTTATTTTTGTGCGTTCAAATGTTTACAATCTTCATAAGAGGTAAGTTTGAGCATACAGTGCAGTCTCTGTTCGGAGTTTTGTTGTGTATACCCCGTTCATAGTTAAAAGGGCTGTATTGTGTCGATTTTGGTTAGTGGAATAGTGACGACGTGATGTCGTTTCTGTCTCAGCACAAAAAAAAGGTTGCCTATGAGCAACCTTTTTCTTTTATATGTATTTTACTTGCTGAGCTTGAAAATGATCGGAAGTGTGTATTTGACTCTCACGATTTGACCTCTTTGCTTTCCTGGTATCCATTTGGGCATGGAGTAGATTACCCGGCAGGCTTCGGCATCAAGCAACGGGCCGATACTTCTGACAACTTGTACGCTACTGATTGATCCGTCAGTTTCTACTATGAACTGGCAGATTACACGACCCTGGATGCCATTTTTCTGAGCTTCCACCGGGTATCTTATATTCTTTGCCAGAAACGCCTGAACAGGACCATCCGCAAATTTCGGCAGATCTTCTACTACCGTATATACTTCGGTAGGTCTTTTGCTTGTCTGTTGATCGTTAGTTTGAGGTGCGCCGTATCCAACCACCACTACTTCGTCGACACTATTTGCACTTTTTTTATCTAGCCCCGCTTGCTGTTGTGCTTCATCTGCGTTTTGAGTTGTAGCTTTTTGTGAATCTGTTTGCAGTGCCAGAGCCTTTGACTGAGTGCTAGTTTGTTTTGTTTTTGCTTTAGGCGTCGCTACCAGATTTTCTTTCTTTTGTTTAGTCACAGCTTTCGTCTCAACAATTTTGGTTTGGGCAAAACCAACCATAATAAGACCTGCTAATGGAACGATCATTAGGCTTTTCAAACTTGCAAGTTTGCTGGATTGTTTTTGTTTCATGATTTTAATGCGTTTAAAGATTAATGGAAAAGAAAAGTGTAATGCGATCGGGTTTAGGTGATGTCCTACACTGTATTTTATGAGAAGTTGGAGATACTCGTCCTTCAACGTTGTGTTCCGAAATGTTTGATGATCGGCAATGAATTCACAGTTTTCCTGTACAGCTTTTGCATAAAGCCAAGCAATCGGGTTAAAAAACTGGAGAATGCACACTGCCTTTGTCAACCATAAATCCACATAGTGTAATTCATTGGTATGCGTATATTCATGGGTGAGAATTAGCTCCCGTTCCTGATCAGAAAGACTCTCCGGGATAAAGATATATTTGCCAAAAGAAAAGGGAGAGGAAAATGTCCGGGTATGAATCAATACGTCACTTCCTTGGTGCTTCCTGATCTCTTTCAGGATTGGAGCAAGATTGACTGCGGTTCTGATTATGAAAAAGGCAAGACAGATCCCGTACAACAGGATAGCTGTATTTTGAGTGATTTCCCGAAAGGAAATTGTTGGCTCTGCTTGTATCGTTGGTATTGTTGTTATAACGGGTAATGGATCCTCTATACTGACGATTGTGTAAACGGTATGATAGACTACTATCAAAGGCATTATTATGGATGCAAATATGCCGGTCAGTAAAAAGAATCGGTTGAATTTGCAGAAGGTTTCTTTGCGGAGAAGAAAATGGTACACCACATAGAAAGCGCACAGCCAAAGCACTGATTTGAGTAAATAATCGAATAGTGGGTTCATGGTAAAAGGTGTTTTAGTGATCGATGTTTTTTTTTAATTTGGCTTAGTAATTCGTCAAGTTCAGTCATCGACAAATCGTTTTCTTTCACAAAAAAGGAGGCCATGGAGGCAAACGATCCGTTAAAATAGTTGTGGATCATCGAAAACATCTGCTTTTTAGTATATTCTGCTTTCTCTATTTTGGGGAAGTACAGGTATGTTCTACCATACGCCTTATGTGCGACAAATCCTTTTTGCTCCAGAATGCGGATAACGGTGGATACTGTATTCCTTGATGGCTTCGGGTCAGGAAATGCCTGTCTGACATCCTGAACAATTCCTTCTCCCAGGTTCCAAAGAATTTGCATCACTTGTTCTTCTGCTTTTGTTAGCTGTGTCATAGTAGATTTATTTTTTACAAACATACGACTAAAAACATAGTCATGTCAAATTTTGGGAGTTAAAAATGACTAAATTTATAGTCAATATCGATGAGTGCTATTCTTTGGTCTGATTTTCAAATATTTAATTGGGAATTGCGGATTTATATTCCGGCCTTGATATTGTTCTTAAACAGGAAATCGATAAACAAAGATTGAGGAGTTAGTTGGGGACCCATTCGTTCTGCAATGCGGAATTGTCGGAGGATGGATAAACCCGGGATCTGGAGTATTTTTAATGACCTTGCTTTTACCTCTTTTCGTATGGCAAATCTTGATATGAAGGCAATGCTGTCGTAGTAATCCAGAAAGTGCTTAATAGCTTCGGTGGCTCCCAGATGTGCCGCGGCGTGCAGCAACGAAGCATCAATATTGTTTTGAGAAAAAGCCTGCATCAGGGTTTCCAAAGTGCCGGAACCCGGTTCGCGCAGGATGATGGGTGCCGACATTAATTCGGCAGCGCTTATGCTGTCTTTTTGAGCGTAAATACTTTTTGAGCTTGTAACTGCTACAATTTCGTCTTTTGCGAATGCAGTGTATCTTAATTCCTGTATTCCGGAACTGTTTTCGACTAAAGCAACATCAATTTCGTTGTTAATTAAAAGGGATTCAACTTGTTTTGAGTTTCCGGCAACCATTGAAAGTGTGACTTTGGGATAGCGTTTATGAAATTTTGCCAAAAGCTCAGGTATTACATATTGTGCAATGGTAGAACTGGCGCCCAAACGAAGCGATCCTTCACTTTCACCCTTTAGCGAGCTCAGTTCGAAATCGAGTTCGTTATACAGATTTTCAATTGTCCCTAACCGATTGTATAAGATTTCTCCTGCCGGAGTTAAAAAAATCTTGTTCCCTTTTCT
>CAXXPB010000026.1:0-35855 GCA_963678825.2 uncultured Microbacter sp.
GTCACAGTCACGGTAGGAAATAGTTCGCCAGATGCATTGCCAATATCTATTACAACCCCGGAAGACACTCCAGTAACAGGGAAAGTAACAGCCACGGATGTAGACGGCGATGCGTTGACTTATAGTGCAACAACACCGGCTCATGGTACGGTCACCATTGACAATAATGGTAACTACACCTATACACCGAATGCAGACTATAACGGAGGCGATAGCTTCATTGTAACCGTAAGCGATGGTCATGGCGGCACAACGACTGCAACTGTAACTGTAATGGTTACTCCAGAGAACGATGCTCCTGTAGCTACTGCTACGCCAGTTACTACCCCGGAAGATACCCCAGTGACAGGCAAAGTAACGGCCACGGATGTAGACGGCGATGCGTTGACTTATAGTGTAACAACTCCGGCTCATGGTACCGTAAACATTGACAGCAATGGTAACTACACCTATACCCCGAATACAGGTTATAACGGAGGCGATAGCTTTACGGTAACTGTAAGTGATGGTCAAGGCGGCATAACGACAGTAACGGTGCCGGTAACCGTAATCTCAGTGAATAATAACCCTATAACGACGCCATTGTCTGTTACGACACCGGAAGATACTCCGTTGAACGGGAATGTGCTTACAAATGTTACAGATCCGGACGGTGATCCGATAAGCGTAACGGATATTACTGTAAATGGGATTAATTATCCCGCAGGTACTACAGTAACAATACCCGGAGTTGGTACGATGGTCGTTAATTCTAATGGGGACTATTTATTTACACCTGTTACTAATTATAATGGCAATGTTCCTTCAGTTACGTATTCGGTAAGTGATGGACATGGAGGAACTGCAACCGGAATCATTAATATTAAAATTGTTTCTGTAAATGATGTTCCGGTAGCAAAAGACGATGCAATGAGTGTTGTAGAATGTACATCCGTCTCAGGTACGGTGGCCGGAAATGATACTCCGAGCGGGGATGGAGGTAATGTCTGGAGCATACATGGGAATCCGTCACACGGAACAGTTACCCTAAACGCGGACGGAACCTACATTTACATTCCTGCTCCTAACTATCACGGAACAGATATGTTTACTTATACCATTACGGATGCAAACGGAGATCAGTCAATTGCTACGGTGGCGGTCACAGTGACTCCATTGTCCGATAAGGTTACGGTTATCAAACAATCGACGATACCAAAACAAATAAGTGACGGATCCTTTATCTGGAAGTATACCATTTCTTTAACTAACCTTCAAAATGTAAGGGTCAATAGTATTCAGGTGGAAGATGACCTTACTAAGGTGTTTACTCACGGAGAAAGCTTCAAGGTGATGGGCATTATAGCATCAGGGAATCTGCGGGCTAGTGGTTTTTATGACGGTATAAGTCATGTGAATACCTTGTCGGATATCAGTTATTTGGCTCCTATGTCTAAAGATTCAATAACAATTGAGTTGAACGTACTTACCAATGGTTATGTTGGCAATGTCTATAATCAGGCATTATTCTCCGGATTCTCGAGCCGTACGGGTCAAATCAGGGATGCTCTTTCGGACGATCCATTGAATAAAGAGTCAAGCATCAATGGTCCGCGTGCGACTATCACGGACATACCTGAAGTGGAAATAATTATTCCGGAAGGTTTTTCTCCGAACAACGACAAGTACAACGATACTTTCGAGATTATCCATTCGGACAATACCATTTTGGGAATAGAGGTATTCAACCGGTGGGGTAACAGAGTGTACCGCAGTGAAGAATATCATGGCGACTGGGATGGTAAGGGTGTGGATAACCTCTTGGGTAAGGATCTCCCGGAAGGCACTTACTACTATATTGTCACCAGTACCAACAAGAAAACTTCGGAGGTTAATAAAATCACAGGATATCTAACACTACGTCGTTAATATCATAACCAGGACGGGTTCTGAAAAAGAGTCCGTCCTGCAACTAAATAGAAGCAATATATAAAACCAAATAGACATGTTATCGGCTAAAAAGGTAATTTATCAACTATCAGTTCTTTTATGCAGGAAGACGCTTTTCCTTGTTTTGAGCGCATTCACGTTAACGGGAACTCTGCAAGCGCAGCAGGAGCCCATGTACTCCCAGTATATGTTCAATATGTTGAATATCAATCCGGCATATGCGGGTAACCGAGCCTCGGATAATATTACGGCTCTTTACCGCAATCAGTGGGTTGGGTTTGACGGAGCGCCACGAACAGGAACCGTTTCGTGGGACAGGCGCAACGAGGACAGCAATGTGGGTTATGGTCTTCAGTTGTATGATGACCGTCTGGGGATAGAACGAACTACCGGTGTACAGGCTTTTTATTCTTATCATTTACCCTTCGAAAACTCTTTTCTGGCCTTCGGGTTGAGTGGGGGGGTGCTTAATTACCGAGCCAACTACAGCGAAGTGAGTACCATCAGGGGAGGCGATCCTGTTTTTCAGGACGACGTGAACGGATGGTTACCCACCGCAGGGTTTGGTATTTTGTACGCTTCGGAATATTGGTACATGGGTTTGTCGGTTCCGGCACTGCTTCATACCAAGATCAACGCGATTAATTATCTTAATCAGAATAATTTTGGAGCAAATAACCACTATTTTCTCACGGCGGGTTATACATTTGAGGCCAGCGAAAGTATGAAGCTGAAGCCATCGGTATTGCTCAAGGCAGTTAAGGGAGCACCCCTGCAATGTGACTTCAGTATGAATGCATGGTTCCAGAATGTATTGGGAGTAGGGGTGAGTTACCGTACCGGAGATGCTCTGGTGGGTTCCATCGAGTTCCAGCTGTTGCCGGAACTGCGACTGGGGTATGCTTACGACTACACGCTGTCTGATTTGAAAAATTACAACCGTGGAACTCACGAGATCATGCTTCGTCTTGAACTCAAGAGCAACCACAACGGGCTGATCCTCTCTCCGCGATACTATTAAGCCAGGATGTAATTATAGATGTTTATAAGAAATTATTACCAAACAGACAAGATGCAATATATCATAGAAAAGAGCGGTAAAGCTGTACTGATTCTCTGTTTTTTGTTGGGAATGCCCGGTGTGAATGGCCAAACTCCGGGGCAGCTTCAAAAAGCAGATTTGGCCTACCGGGGACTGAAGTTCTCGCTGGCCGCTGAATACTATGAGGCATACCTGAGTCAGGGAACCGCAGCCGAACCGGAAGTACTACAGCGCCTTGCCGATAGTTACTGGCAGATGCGCAACTATCCGGAAGCCCTGCGGGTTTATACCAGAATTTATCCAGCCGGGAAAGGGAACTCCACGGCGCAGGAACAATTCCGCATCGGGGAACTCTACGCTCGTCAGGGAGACTACACAAACGCTACCAAATGGTTGTCGGGTTTGCCGGGTTATGCAAACAAAGCCAGAGCTTATCGTGAAGAAGAGTTGTCGGTCATGAAAGGAGATTCAATGCTGTGGAATGTCAGTTACCTGACAATGAACAGTGCCTATCGTGAATTCTGTCCTTATCTGTATGACCAAACCTTATTGTTTAGTAGTAACCGACCTATGGCAACAAAGGAGAAAGCTTTTGGTTGGGATGGAGACTATTACTCACGCTTGTGGCAGGTTCCGGTATCTCAGTTACAGGCTCAGGGAACAGCACCCTCTCCAGAACAGGTTGCTAAGGCAAAACAGCTAAAAGAATCGCAATCGCAGGATAAACGTCTGGCAGGGGTCTTTTCCGGTAGCGATGCCGATGCATCGCCCAGAACAAGGAGTGCGTACCTGAAAGCGGAATACATACAAGCGGATAATTCATTTTCGGGAACATTGATATCGGGGCTGGATAAACTTCATTACAATTCGGGAGGTATCTCCATCGACGGAGAAGGGATCGTTTATTTTTCAGCCAACTATAACAGGGCTGACAAGCACGGGGTGAACCGTATTCGTTTGATGGAAGGGCACTACAAAGGTAATGCAATAACAAATGTGAAGGCATTACCCTTTGGTGATGCGCAGAGCTACTCTGTGATGCACCCGGCAATTAACAAAGAAGGCACTATCCTTGTTTTCAGTAGCGACAAAAAGGGAGGTCCCGGTCGGTATGATCTCTATTTCAGCAGACGATCGGACAGGAATCAATATTGGGTAGAACCTTTTGTTATTCCGGGAAAAGTGAATACCCCCGGCAACGAGGTCTTCCCTTATATCTCCCCTGATGGCTACCTCTACTACAGCAGCGATGGCAAAGAAGGCTTAGGCGGACTGGATATCTACCGGGTCAAACTGGAAGATGCTATTTCAGGCGTTGGAACACCTGAACATCTGCCGTATCCGGTCAACAGTACGAGCGACGATTTCGGATGGACGCAAACTGAAGATGGGAGAGTGGGATATTTTACTTCCGATCGTGTAAGCAGCGAAGATAATATTTATTCGGCCCGATACGATGAAGAAGCAGCACGTTTAGCTATGTTGGCAAAACAACCACGCAGCGTGGAAGGTTTTGTTCTCGACCGGCAGACAATGGATACTCTCAAAAATGCTACGGTATTTTTGTTGAACAAATGCGACAACAAGGTATATGTGGCTAAAACCGACGAAACGGGCAAATACTCATATCCTGTCACCAAAACCTGCGAAGTGGTTATTTTTGGAGCGGATAAAGGTTATAGCAAAGATTGTTTAGCCATGAATGTTGTGCTTGATAAAACATCTAAGGAGTTGGTTCAGAAAGCATCGCATGATTTGCTGCTGGACAGATTCCCTCAGGATTTCAAATGGAAGGTGAGCGATATCCACTACAACTTCGACAAGTGGAACATTCGTGCTGATGCCCGTCCGATACTCGACAGTTTGGTTGCTATCCTGAAATCTTACCCGATCAAGGTGGAACTGGGTTCGCATACCGACAGCAGGGGAACGTTTGCATATAACGATGCCTTGTCGCAACGTCGCGCTGAATCTGCAGTTGCTTATATCGTTTCAAAGGGAATTGATCCCGCCAGAATTACAGCCAAAGGTTACGGAGAACATCAGTTGCTGAATAAATGTGCTGACGGCGTTCCTTGTAGCAAGGAGGAGCATCAGGCCAATCGTCGTACCGAAGTTAAGGTGCTGATAGGCCAGCCTACTGATATGCCTACCAGTTTCGATCCTTCGGGATACAAAAATGGTGACGTGATAGCACCAGAAAAACTGCCGACAAACTTCTTCGACAAATGTAAATAAGCCAATCAAATACAAGATCAACAGGGTCGTTTCGTAAGAGGCGACCCTGTTTGTTTTGTTATCTCGTTGGAATGTAATAGCTTTGCAAAAAATGAGAACAATGAAGAAATTTGTCTTTTTATTTAGCCTAACAATCATTCTATTAGTATCATGTAAAAGCGACGATACTGTCCGTGCAAAAGGATATTTACAAAAAGCTCAAACAGCTTTGGTTGCAGGTAACTACAATGTTGCCAAACTCAATCTCGACAGTGTTCATTTGCTTTTTCCCCGTCTGATACCGATGCGTCAGGCTGCCGATACTCTTATGTATAAAGTAGAGCTGGCGGAATCTAAACGCAACCTTATTTTTGCTGATAAAATGTTACCATCGCAAAAGCATCTGGCGGATTCACTGCTAAGATCGTTCCGTTACGAGAAGAATGCCAAATATGAAGATGTAGGCAGATATATCTATAAGGCACAATCGGGCATGAACCGGGTTGGACTGAAAGCGTACGTGACCGAATTGGGAGAAATGACCATCGTTAGTGCGTATACCGGCTCGCCGTTGGGATTTACTAAAACAAAAGTAACTGTGAATGATTTGTTTGCAGAAACGATAGCGGGTAGTGGCGATAGCCGTACCGCATTTACCAATCAGGGACAGTCGTGGGAGAATGTGAGTTATACCGACCCTGAAATCAGCGGCATCGATAATTTTATCGCGCATAACCTTTCGGCAAAAATTGTGGTGACGCTCGAAGGAGGCAAACGTACTTACAGTTATGCGCTGTCGCAGGGCGATAAGCAGGCAATTACCCAATCCTACTATTTAGCCGAAATGTTGAGAAACGTGGTACGTTTGCAAAAGGACATTGAAAAGGCCAAGAACAAAATAACAATCGTTTGCCCCCATTTACGGCTAAATCCGAAGGATCAGTTGCCTGAAAAATTCAGGTAAGATATTTATTGCTGGGCTTTGTAAGCCTTCAAGGTATTTTTAAGGAGCTCTACACGGGTCATCGGGCCTACACCGCCGGGAACCGGAGTGATGTAAGAACATTTCGGCGATACTTCGTCGAATCGCACGTCACCGGTCAGTTTGAAGCCGCTCTTGGTCAGTGTAGAAGGCACACGGGTAGTCCCCACGTCGATTACGACAGCACCCTCTTTCACCATATCTTCTTTTACAAAACCGGGAGAGCCGATGGCTGCAATCAGGATATCGGCCTGAAGGCAGATTTCTTTTATGTTTTGCGAACGGCTGTGGCATACGGTAACTGTAGCATCGCCGGGATAGGCTTTTTGCATCATCAGACCGGCAATGGGTTTTCCCACAATGTTGCTCCGTCCGATTACAACGCAATGTTTCCCTTTGGTTTCGATTTTGTAGCGTTCCAACAGTTCGATAATACCTGCCGGAGTGGCCGAAACCAGCGAAGGCAATCCGATCAGCATTCGTCCCACGTTGATGGGGTGAAATCCGTCAGAATCTTTTGCCGGGCTGATCGCTTCAATAATTTTTTGTTCTGCAATATGTTTGGGCAATGGCAACTGCACGATAAACCCGGTTACTGAGTTGTCGTTGTTGAGTTCTTCTACTTTTGCCAACAATTCTGCTTCCGTCACGTCGTCTTCATAACGAATCAGTGTCGATTCAAAGCCAACCTGCTGGCAGTCTTTGATTTTGTGGGCAACATAGCTTTCGCTGCCGCCATCGTGACCTACCAGAATTGCTACTAAATGGGGAACTTTTTTCCCCGCCGCCTTTAAGGCTTCCACTTCCTGAGCAATCTCCTGTTTGATTTGCTCAGAGATAAGTTTTCCGTCAATTAATTGCATAAAATATAGATGGTTTTAGAGTTTTTCGGGTTTGCTATAAACGAACACAAGGCCGCAGGAAATTGAATTCTTAACGACCTTGTATTGCGTGTAAACATCATATTAATAGATTAATACTGTTCTTTTTCATTCGGGAAGTCGCCCGATTTCACATCCTCCACATATTGCTGTACGGCGCCGTTCATGATGGAATGTAGGTCGGCATAACGTCGCAAAAAGCGGGGCGAAAAGCCGTTGGTCATACCCAGCATGTCGTGTATGACGAGCACCTGTCCGTCGACTCCGTTTCCGGCTCCGATACCAATGATAGGAATCTTAAGTTCGGAAGCAACCTGAGCAGCCAGCGTAGCCGGAATTTTCTCTAATACGATGGCTGAACATCCGGCTTCTTCAAGCACGTGTGCGTCTGAGAGCAGTCGTTTTGCTTCTTCTTCTTCGCGGGCACGAACCGTATACGTTCCGAATTTATTGATCGACTGTGGTGTCAGTCCCAAGTGACCGATAATAGGAATCCCGGCAGAAAGAATACGCTTTACCGACTCGAGAATTTCTTCACCACCTTCAAGCTTGAGGCAGTCGGCACCAGTTTCTTTCATAATGCGAATGGCTGAAGCGAGAGCCAGTTTGGAGTTTCCCTGATAGGTTCCGAACGGCATATCTATCACTACCAATGACCGTTTTACGGCTCGCATTACCGAACGTCCATGATAGATCATTTCGTCCAGAGTCATCGGCAAAGTGGTGACATTTCCTGCAATAACATTCGATGCAGAGTCACCAACCAGAATAACATCAAGACCAGCCTGATCGACGATAGATGCCATTGTATAATCGTATGCCGTAAGCATCGATATTTTTTCACCCCGTTGTTTCATTTCAAACAGACGCCGGGTGGTCACTTTCCGGATATCTTCGGATTGATATGTTGACATAAGAATATAAGTGTGTGATTTGTGAGTGCAAAGGTACAACATTTCGTTGAGAATGGTAATTTTTCGGAGTGTATGCCTTCCTGTTTGAGTTACGTTAAAACGAAAAACCGGTACCCGTTCACTTACGCGATCGGATACCGGAATGGCAAACACACAAAAATATTTATTAGTACAAATGTTATTTAGCTGACTGTCTGAAAATCTCCTCCAGTTTTTGCTCCAGAGCTTCGCCTCTCAGGTTGCGGGCAATAATTTTACCCGCAGGATCGATCAATACGTTAGATGGAATGCTTCGGATGGCATAGAGTCCGGCTGCCTCGCTGTCCCAGAATTTCAGATCGGACACATGATTCCAGTTCAGGCCATCTTTGGAAATCGCCTCTGTCCATGCAGTTTTATCTTTGTCGAGCGAAACGGAAAAAATATCGAATCCGTTCGTTTTGAATTTGTTATATACTCTTACCAGATTCGGATTCTCCCGGCGGCACGGCCCGCACCACGAAGCCCAGAAATCGAGAAGCAGGTATCGTCCGAAAGATTGCGACAACCGTATGGTTTGGTTATCGGGAGTTGTTCCGGCAAAATCTACCGCAGGTTGACCGATCTCTACCCGTTTCTTGATAGCAACGATCCGTTCCAGTTCCTTGACATAATAAAGATCTTTCAGCGATGGATCGAACTGTGTCAGATTATCTTCAAGTTCTTTTACCGACAGGTCATTGGAAAATTCGCGGTAAAGAATGTACGCGACAACCACCGATTTGGGTTCGGCCCGTACAAGCGAATCGACACTAAAATCGCCGTGTTTGGCCTGCAATTTGACATACAGATCGTTAGCTTCAGATCCTGAAATGTGTGCCGTTCGTCGGTTGGCCACATCAATGGTTACGTCGATCGGTTTGTTCTCAATGAAGATGTAATAGGGGCTGAAACTCTCGTTCAGGTCTGTGGTCAGGCCGTATAAGTCGGTACGCGGCACGCTCCCTTTGAAGTGAAACTGTCCGTTCACAATTCGGGCGGAATCGATGGTAAAGAACATTTTGTTCCGGAATTTCTTCAGATAAACCTTCCCTCCCGAAGCGTTGATTTTTCCGTTTATAGTAAACGACGGAGCCGGTTCGAACGAACTGAGGCCGACAACAGCTAAAAACAGCACGAGTAATTTTAATTGCTTCATAATAAGAATTATTTTACGTCAAACCATAATTTTGTCGTCAACAGGTCTTTGCCTTGGGCGCTGATGGCCGCTTTATAGCTAACTCCGTTCAACGATTGCTCGGTGCCGGGATAGAAAAAGCGCGATGGAATCTGGCCATCGAGAACGGTGGCCGGGCCTGCCGTCAACACCGGATAATCGAGGCGGCGCCACTCGGCAAAAGCATCCAGCCCTTGTCCGAAAAAGGCGATCCATTTCTGAATTCCGATCGATTTGGCATAGTTGGTGGCATCGTATTTTACGCTTGCCTGGTTCAAATAATTGGAAATTACCGTTACATCGGTTATTCCAAACTGGTTGAATGATGCGGTGATGGCGCTCTTGTACAATTGGTCGGCATCACCCGGAATATAGCCACGGGCAACAGCTTCAGCACGGGCAAACAACACTTCGGAATAGCTGAATATAACGGCCGGCGATTGAGGAGCCAGAAAGTAGGTTCCTGGTTTCGACGTTTTGGCAAAGCCCTGGCTATTGGCATCGCTGTTGGACAAACCATTGGCACCGCCTACGTATTTTCCGACACTGGCATCGGAAGGCAGTTGTGCATACACCGGCAGACGGGGATCCGACAATTCATACAGTTTGTCGACCATCGTTTTCGAAATGCGGTAGTCGTCGCGGGTATCGAACCAGGCCGACGCCGGATTCTGCTGCGGCGAACTTGCATACACAAATTGGAATGTATCGCTATTACCGGCAAGCAATCCGGCAGCATCGCCGGTAGCCGCAATTGCAGCCTGTTTGGCCAGATCGGGTTCTTTATCGGAAATACGGAGGGCGATGCGAAGTCGTAACGAATTGACTAATTTCTTCCATTTGCTGATGTTACCACTGTAGACCACATCACCGCTGACACTTCCATTCGCGGTGGCTAACAACGACTGAGCCTGTGTCAGGTCGGCCAACAAACCGGTATAGACCTCTTTCTGCGTATTGTATGCCGGTGTTATTTTCAGGCCGGCCTCCTGATAAGGAATGGAACCGTAGGCGTCTGTCAGTAACAGGAACACCCATGAACGCAACGTCAGGGCAATGCCTTTGTAGTTTGAACTGACCTGATTGTCAGGAAAATTAAGAATGGTATTGAGGTCGGTAATGAGCGTCGAATATCCGGTGTTCCAAAGTGATGTAAAAGTCGAGTTGGAAACATCGTAGCGGTCTGGCTCGGCATACTGGATTTTTGCCCAGTGCTGTACAAACAACAGCGATGAATTGAAGTTGCTCTCCGAACCCCAATAGAGATCGGCTCCCTGTTTCAGGGCGCTTGTCAGCAGATATGCAGGCTGAGGAGTTTCTGTCGCGTTCGGATTCTTATTGATCTCGTCCAATTGGCTGTTGCAGGCAACGGCAAGCAACGCTATGATTAGTAGGGAAAATATTTTCTTTATCATAAGAATGTTTTTTTAGAATTTTACGTTGAGATTGACGCTGTAGTTACGGGTTGTGGGCAATGCCAGACTTTCGAGTCCCTGACCGTTCCCGGTGCTGAGTGCCGTTTCGGGGTCTATATTCGGCACTGCTTTGTAAATAAAGAACAAATTTCGTCCCGTGAGCGTAAGACTTGCATCCTGCAATCCGATTTTTTTAATCAACCGTTTGCCAACGTTATAGGTTAGTTTTACTTCTCTGAGTTTCACAAACGTGGAACTGTAGATATATGCTTCGCTGATGTTATACGACGCTTTGTAATACTCCTGAGCGCTAATAACCGTAGTATTGGGAGTTCCGTCGGCCAAAACTCCTTTGAAAATAACGCCGTCATCGTAAATAACCTCTCCATTGGGCACCGATGTCCCGGTAAGCAATTTCTTGCCGTTTGCCGAAAGATTGCCCGGGTAATAGTAGTTAAGGCCTCCATGAGCCGCATCGCGACCGGGAAGCGTTTGTTTCAAAACACCGGTATAATTCCCTGTTCTGTTGGTTCCCGAATAGAGTTTGCCTCCCACATTGGCATCGATAAGGAATGACAATTGCAGATTTTTGTACGTCAACGTGTTGGTGATTCCACCCAACCAGTCAGGTGTATAATGACCCAGTACCCGGTTTTGCGGATCGGCTTTAGGTAGCCCGTTAGCTCCTACAATAATGTTTCCGTTGGCATCGCGCAGGTAAGCCGTGCCGTAGAGTGTCCCGTAAGCCTGACCCACCGAAGCCAGCACATCGACTCCGTTTGACGAACCGATGGTATAATTCTGAATCTGACCGGCGTAATCGAGAATTTTCACTTTGCTGCGGTTGCTCGAATAGTTCACTCCCACATTCCATTTGAAATGACGGCTTTGCAACGGGCGTACCTTCCACCTGTAGTTCAATACCGTGGTTATTGATTTTTCCGGCATTGATCAATTGTGATGTATATCCGCTTGATGCCGTTGTTTTTATTTCAAGTATCTGGTCAAAACTGTTGGTGTTGTAATAGGCAAAATCCAGATGCAAGCGATTTTGCCAGAAGCTCGATTCCAGACCGAATTCCACCGAACGGGTCGTCTCCGGTTTTAGATCGGCATTCAGTTTTTTCTGTGACGAAGTCTGGATCGGATTTCCATTGAAAGCCGTTTGGAAATTGTAGACCGTAGCCAACTGGTACGGATCGGCATCGTTTCCTACTTCCGACCAGCCCCCGCGCAATTTCAGAAAATCGAGCGTTTTGCTTTTTATTTTGAGCGCATCCGAAAGCACTAAACTTCCGTTTACAGAAGGATAGAAATAGGATCGGTTGTTGCTCGGCAATGTCGACGACCAGTCGTTACGACCAGTAATATTCAAGTAAGCAAAATTCTTGTATGCCAGCTGAGCCGAGGGCGTATCCGCTGTATGCCCGTTGACCGCGAGAAATAGTTGGACGACGTAAGCGCGTCGCGTGAATTGGTCAGCGTATACAGGTCAGGAACCGCTAAACGGGGAGCCTTCTGGTAATTGTTGGCGTAACTACGATTTCGAAGGTTGAATCCTGCCAGCGCTTCCACGTTGAAATCCTTGTTCAATTTCTTTGTGTATTGCAATATCGCTTCGGTATTGTTTTCACTCACCGTGTAGGCATCTTCGGCATACGATCCATACGGGGTGCCGCTGGTACCGTATTTGATAGTGTATTTACGGCGATCGTTGTAATAGTCGGTGCCGGTACGGAATCTGAAATTCAGGCCATCCGCGATTTTCGCTTCGAGATGAATGTCGCCAATGAGCCGGTTCTTATCCTGACTGGTAGTGTTTGTAATAAGCATTCCAATAAGGATTGTTGTAGTAACTGTTGTTCCAGTTATTGTTCCAGTTGTTTTTCAGTTCGTTAATATCTACCTGACGACCGAACCACAAGAACTGAAGCATAACGCCGGCGGCACGACCTCCCGAGGGGCCTCCCGGCAATGCTGGCGCATTGGTAACGATATAATCGGCCGTTGCTCCTATCTTGATATCTTTGGTCAACTGGTAATTGGAGTTGATGCTGAAATTGGTTTTCTTGATTTCCGAATTGGGCACCGTCCCGTTCTGGCGCTGGTTATTCACTCCGAGACGGAAATCATATTTTTTATCCGATCCGGCAATGGAAATCCCGTTATCGAGTGTCACGCCGTTTTCAAAAAAATCTTTCGCGTTATCGGGATGCGCCACAAAAGGCACTGCCACTCCATTGGAAAAGAATTGAGGAATAAGCCGGCCATCCAGTTTCGGCCCCCAGCTTTCGTCCACACCGTCGTTTACGCCACCTCCTTTTCCGTCAACATAACTGAATTTGCCATTCGAACCCTGTCCGAAAACATTCTGATATTCGGGCAAAGTAGCTACATTCGACAGTGTAACGCCGGAAGTGAGGGTAATTCCTAATCCCTTCTGACCTTTCCCCGATTTGGTGGTGATAAGAATCACACCATGGGCGGCACGCGATCCGTACAGAGCAGCCGCATTCGGCCCTTTCAGCACATTGAGCGATTCGATGTCCTCGGGGTTGAGATCGGCAATGGCATTACGGAAGTCGCGGGTAGCACCTCCCGAATTCAACTGGGAGTTATCCACCGGCACGCCATCTACCACAAACAGCGGCTGGTTGTTACCGGCAATGGAGGTCTCACCACGAATGACAATGCGTGACGAACCCATATCGCCCTGCGAGTTGGTAATGCGAACCCCGGCCAGTTTCCCGGTCAGATTATTGAGAAGGTTGGTCTCTTTGGTATTTTCCAGGTCTTTGTTCTGTAAAGCCTGAACGGTGTATCCCAGCGATTTCTTTTCTTTGGTAATGCCCAGTGCCGTCACCACCACTTCGTCAAGAGTATTGGACTGATCTTTTAACGTGATGGTTACCGCCTCGTTTTCATATACATCAACTTCCTGAGTTTTGTATCCGACAGCTCTTACCTGAAGGGTCACCGGCAGAGCATGTTTGATCGGGAAACGGAAAGAACCATCTGCTTCGGATACCGTTCCGTTTGTGGTTCCTGCAATTGTAACGGTGGCACCGATAACCGGAACTCTCTTGGAATCAATTATCTGCCCATGCAGAGAGATATTTTGTTGCGCGTGAAGCAGAAAGACCGAACCGGGAAGTACTGCCAAAACAGCATAAAGCCGGAGGTTCTTTCTGGTGGATTGCGCACAGGATCTGAGAATTTGGAATAATTTTGTCATACTCTAACTTGTTTAGATAAAGCGCCCTAAATGCCAATTGCAGTCGGATAAAAGGGGCGTTTTTTGGTTACGGATAATGGTTAGTTATTGAATGGTGGATAGTAATTTTTCATCGATATGTTCTTTTTGAAAGGCAAGCGTCGCTTCGTCGAGTTGCAGGAACCCGGCTGCATGATTGAATGCCTGTCCTTTCGTCAGAATCCATTTGATAAATGCGGTAATGGTTTTGTTTTCGCGTTGTTCCGGCGAAAGAACGAAACCGATTTTCTCTACCGGAATATTATCTACACTGCTGTGTTCCAGTAGTGATAGGGTATTGTCCAAATCCGGCGAATTCAGAACTTCTCTTTGTTGGGTCTTCACATTGAGAGGAACAAGGACAATGCCGTTACTGAGTTTTCTGCTTTGAGTGTCGAAAATGTAGCTGAGGCTATTGAAGGTAATCCCGGTGGTATCTTTCCGGATAGCACTTAACAGGTAGATATCATCTCCTAATACCTTTTTTCCTTTCAACTCTTCAGGTTTTGCGCCGAAATATTTTGCCAGAGCAATGGAAGAAGGAGTGTTGTTGTCGCGGGAATAAACCGTAGCGGCAAATTTGCTTTTCGCCTCATTGTTGTCCTCGGCAAACTCATCGGCCTCTTCGAAGAAAATCTTTTTAAGCTGCTTCTTAGACAATCCGTTTTTCGGAATTCTTTCCAAAATAGGATTCTTCCGGTTGGTAACCGCGACCAAGGCGTAACGGCCTACATAAGTAAGTTGTTGACTGATTGTTAAATCAGAGTCGGCTGGTTGCGACGTGATGACACTTAGCGTACTCTCTTTTCCGGTAAGCACTTGTAGTTCTTTGCTTGCCTGAAGCTCAGGATTCTCTTTTGTGTACTCGGCAACCCATCGTTCAATCAAGGGATAGGTAAAGCGGGCATTTTTCACTGTCTGACCGGAAGTTTTAGTTTGTGCAGTAACTGCGGCAGTAAACAGAAATGCTGCCGACAATATGTTGATAATTATCTTTTGCATAAATAAATGAGTTTAAATTTGAATCTTGTTGGGTAGCCCGGCGGGCAGGATCAGGGTTCGTTAATCCGGGAGGAGATATACCTGAGAAGTTGCTGTTGAAGAAAGCGGTTGTCAGACTAAAAAACTTGTTGCAGACAAAAGCAAAATGATTTCATGATGTAACTTCTCCGGTGCAGGCCTCCGGGATTGTTTCTTGATTATCTCATGTTGTGGCTACGGCCACACATGGACATTCGGGTCATCATGTTCATTTTTGGATGCATAAGTTCTTTTTCTAAAATTTATTCAAAACGTATAATTGTCTTACCTATTAGCAATTAGCAGCCTTAAAAATGGGGTGTGAAAACGTTAGGTGCTATAAATATGTTTTACAGCACAAAATTCGGGGTTTTATTGCTCTTCCAAAATCCCTTCTGTGTGGTATTTTCATACCATATATGTGGTACGTGTTTGTAAAAATTGATAAAGAAGTTCTGGCTTGGTGAGCAGGAATGATGGTTTTGGAACAAGAGGTTCGTCTGACAGTTGCGGTTTACGTCATGGTTTACCTTTCTGCGCAAAACGGACCAGGGTGAAGGATGGAAATGAGGTTCTGTAAAAATAAAAAAGCACTTAAATTGTTGAATTTAAGTGCTTTTAAGTGACCCCGGAGGGGCTCGAACCCTCGACCCATTGATTAAGAGTCAATTGCTCTACCAACTGAGCTACGGAGTCATTTCGGGCTGCAAAGGTAAAATAAATTATTGATTTTTGTCCGTTTTTATGCTGTTTTTTTCAATAAAATCATGTTGCATTATTGTTCGGGTCTGTTGGCAAGGCTTTCCTTGCATATTGCTACTGTAATATGATAACAGCTTTGGTGGCGCTCTTTTTTTATCAGAAAGCGGCATTGACGGCGCATATCAATTAAGGTCTCGGCAAAAATATGAGGCACTTTGGCCGGATAGGCAACCGTATCTCCATCCATAAACTTGTTATAAGTGATATCGAAAGTAGTGCCGTACCGGTGAGCTGAATTGTTGCTGGCGTTACCGTTGTGCCTGCCCAGTTTGTGTTGGCTTTCGTCAGTCCGCAACACAGAAGTTACAACAAAGCGGTAATCCTTCATCCCGTTTTCTTTCAGTCTCTTATGGAACTCAACTCCAATATCTTTCAGCAAGTTAACGGCCTCAGGTACCAGATACGGATGAGAGTGCCTTAACTCATCGATATGGAAGAATTTACAATCAACCAGGTGAACCAGTATATCTTTCTTAACCAGCACATCGGCGGCTTTCAAAAAATCACTGTCCGTATCGAATGTTTGTTTCAGTCCTCCCACCTGAGCATGTTCCAGTTGCACATCGTTGAGGTCGTCCAGTAATTCGGACGAACTGATAGGAGCTGCGGCATCTTTGCAGAAATCGCAGGTACAGGTATGAACCCGAAACATACGCGGTTGCAGGTAAGGTCGTATGAAAAGTGCTGCGATTACTATTGCAATCAACAGCAAACTTAGTAATATAAAGAGGTGTAGGTGGTATTTTTTTTTTCTTCTCATCATGTTTCTGTCAGATGCAAAAATAGCACTTATTTTCTTTCCGCAGGAAGGAAATCTGCCAAAATTGCCGTTTTTTTTTTGTGGCACAGGCTTTGATTGTAATGTTATCTATTTCGGTAAGAAGATACAACAGCTATCTTATCGAAATAAAAAATGGCCAACTTTGCCGATAAAATGGCCAAAGCATTGGCAAAAGGCAAAAGGATTAGTTATATTTGTGGTATAAACAAGAAAGGGAATAATAATGGAAAACCGATTTTCGGATAAATTAAGAGATGTGCTCAGCTATAGCCGCGAAGAAGCGGAACGGTTGGGTAACAGCTATATAGGACCGGAGCACCTGATGCTTGGGCTGATACGCGATGGCGAAGGAAAGGCCATCGAAGCCCTCAATTCGCTGCATACCGATCTGTCTCAATTAAAAAAGAAGATTGAAGATCAGGTAAAAACAGATAATATTGTATCAGCCAGCGATTTGACAGTTCCAAGAAATACAGAACGAATACTTAAGATCTTGTATCTCGAAGCTCGTTCGTTGAACAAAAGTATTGCAGATACAGAGCATCTTCTGCTTGCAATATTGAAGGAAAAGGATAATTTACCTGCTCAGCTTCTTGGTGGTGAGGATGTGAATTATGACAATGTACGTGGGTTGATAGAAGAGAAAAAAGACATTCACATGGGTGGTGGATTTCCTAATGATGAGGATGATGATGAAGAACTTAGCGGTTCAAAATTGTCAAACCAAAAATCGGACAAGCCCGGTACGAAAGAGATTGGCGATACTCCTGTTCTGAATAATTTCGGGAGCGACCTGACCAAAGCTGCGCGTGAAAATCTGCTCGATCCTGTTGTGGGACGTCAGAGTGAAATAGAACGTGTTGCTCAGATTTTGAGTCGCCGCAAAAAGAACAATCCGGTTCTTATTGGCGATCCGGGTGTGGGTAAATCGGCTATTGTTGAGGGACTTGCCATGCGTATCGTTCAACGAAAAGTTCCCCGTACACTCTTCGACAAGAGAATTATTGCGCTGGATATGGCATCAATCGTGGCAGGCACAAAATACCGTGGTCAGTTTGAAGAACGTCTGATTGCCATTCTGAATGAGTTGAAGAAGAATCCTCAAATCATACTGTTTATAGACGAAATACATACTATTGTAGGTGCCGGTGGAGCTGCCGGTTCGTTGGATGCGGCGAATATTTTGAAACCGGTTTTGGCCCGTGGAGAGATACAATGCATCGGAGCAACCACGCTGGATGAATACCGTCAGAGCATAGAAAAAGATGGAGCTTTGGAGCGCCGTTTTCAGAAAATTGTGGTGGAACCGACTACACCGGAGGAAACACTGGAAATTCTGAACAACATAAAATCACGGTACGAAGATCACCACCGTGTGATATATACACCCGAAGCAATTGCCGCTTGTGTCAAATTGACAGACCGCTATATTACCGAACGTTGTTTCCCGGATAAAGCAATTGATGCATTGGATGAATCGGGATCGAGGGTACATATTTCCAATATTGTAGTTCCGAAGGAGATTGAGGCACTTGAAAAAGAACTCGAAGAGGCGAAACAGGCAAAACAAAAAGCAGTAGAAAATCAGCAATTTGAGCTTGCAGCCGAATACAGAGATCACGAAAAGAAGTGTCATGAACGGCTGGAAGAAGCTACTTTGCGTTGGGAAGAATCGACCAAAGAACAACGTCAGGTTGTGGATGCAGACAAAGTTGCTGAAACAGTTGCCATGATGTCGGGCGTGCCTATGCAGCGTATTGCGCAGGCGGAAAACGAACGGCTGATTGAAATGCAGGACGGCATTAACAAAAAGGTAATTGGCCAAAATGCAGCAGTGGAAAAGGTTGTGAAGGCTATTCAGCGGAACAGAGTTGGGTTGAAGAATCCGAATAAACCTATTGGCGCATTTATTTTCCTAGGACCTACCGGTGTTGGTAAAACTCACCTTGCCAAACAATTGGCTCAGTTCATGTTCGGTTCCGACGATTCGTTGATCCGGGTGGATATGAGCGAATATATGGATAAATACACCGTATCGCGGCTTATCGGAGCACCTCCGGGTTATGTCGGTTACGAAGAAGGAGGTCAGTTGACTGAAAAGGTGAGAAGAAAGCCGTATTCGATTATCCTGTTGGACGAAATAGAAAAGGCACATCCTGATATTTTCAACATCCTGCTGCAGGTGTTTGACGAAGGTCACCTTACAGACGGACTTGGTCGCCGGATTGATTTTAAGAATACGATTATCATCATGACCTCCAATGTGGGAACCCGACAGTTGAAAGAATTTGGAGCCGGGATTGGCTTCCGTCTGGAAAACAACGATTTGACAACTGCATCGGAACGCTCACGGAGCGTGATTCAGAAAGCGTTGAACAGAACCTTTGCCCCTGAATTCCTGAACCGCGTGGATGACGTGATAATGTTCGATCAGTTGAGCAAAGAGTCGATTCTGAAGATTGTTGATCTTGAACTACAGAGCCTGTATAGCAGAATAGAAAGTCTTGGATATAGTCTGGTGCTTACAGACGAAGCAAAAGAGTTTATCGCCAACAAAGGATACGATGTTCAGTTTGGAGCACGTCCATTGAAACGGGCTATACAGAAGTACGTCGAAGATGAGATGGTTGATATAATTATGAGAGCAACAATTGTTCCCGGAGATACGGTTACAATGATTGTGAATACCGAAGAGGAAAAACTATCAGCTCATATTGACCATCCGGAACCACAAACAACATAAAAGAAATAAAAAAAAGCCATTTCGTTACACGGAGTGGCTTTTTTTTGTCTGTCAAATTATCAGAATAGTCCGCGATTGGAGATTACATTTTGAAAGAAAACTGCTAACTTTGCTTATATTTTAATACAGAAACCATTGTTTTTGCTATGTGCACATAAACAATGTATTGGTTTCTATCCGGCATTGGCGGGAGCAGAAAAAAGAACCGAAGGAAAGGTTTTTGTTCTGCTACTTTTCAATGAAGGATAGATTTATTGTTTTGTAGAGATAAGTAAGCTTTGAGAAATCACGAACATCATTTTTATAAAACGAAGTCATCTGGACTTTTTATAATGTCGCTCCTAACGGAGCTTTTGATTCGTAAAACTGATAATTACTACCATAATATTACTCCTAACGGAGCATTTATTGAGCTTCGGAGAAGCGATATTATGGTAGAAAATGGTTTATCAGTATTTTTTTAGAGCTCCATAGGAGCGAAATTATGTTGTTTTATAAAAGTCAAGATGACTTCAACAAATCAATAATGAAATGATCATGTTTTCAGGAATACTCACGAAGATGATCAGGTTGTAACATGAAAAAATGAGGGAGTATTTGATGTTTTTTCTCAAGGCTTGAAAAGCCCTATTTTCATAAGAGACTGTCTCAAAAGGATATTGATTTTATGATAATTCACGAATCGAAAGTAGATCTTTGATTTTTACCCCAAACCCCTGAAGGGGCTGTAAATCTGCTATTTTTATTGGCGCAAAAGTCCCCTTAAGGGGATCTAGGGGTAGAAAAATGGAATAGACTTTCAGTTTATAAATTTATCAATAACAACATTGACTTTTGAGACATCCTCGTGAAAAGAACCCTCAATTCAATTCAGGCAATATGTTCGATAATTATAGAAAACAAATTATATACAAATGAAAAATAAGGTTGTTACGTTTGGAGAGATACTGTTGAGGCTTACAGCTCCTGGATACCTCCGTTTTGCACAGGCAAAGGAATATGTGGCTACATTTGGTGGAAGTGAAGCTAATGTAGCAGTGTCGCTTGCAAATTTTGGGGTTGACACTGAATTTATTACCCGTTTGCCGCAAAACGAAATAGCACAAAGCTGTCTGAGCCAGCTTCGTTCGTACAATGTGGGTACACAGCACATAGCTTACGGAGGGAAACGCCTGGGTATTTATTTCCTCGAAAATGCTTCTATATCACGTGGCTCGAAGGTAGTTTACGACCGGGCCGATTCGTCGTTTGCAACCATTGCTCCCGGCATGATTGATTGGAAGTCCGTATTTGCCGATGCCACCTGGTTTCACTGGTCGGGCGTGGCTGCGTCGTTGTCGACTGAGGCTGCCGATGTGTGCCGCGAAGCTATTCATGCAGCTGATCGGCTGGGTCTGATCATCTCCTGCGATCTTAACTTCCGGAAGAATCTTTGGAATTACGGAAAAACAGCTCCGGAGGTATTGCCCGAAATGGTGGCTTACAGCGATGCCGTTTTCGGCAGCCACGACGAATATCTCAAGGTTTTAGGCATATCAATGGCAGATTTTAAAGCAGTTGATACCAGCTACGAAATGGATTTGGTCAGTTACGAAAAGGCAGCCAAAGAGATGGTGGCAAAATTTCCGCGTTGCAAGAAAGTGTTTATCGAATTCCGTAATACGATCAACGCCAATCACAACACGCTTGCCAGTGTCCTCTATTCGGAAGGAACAATGAAACATACCCGTGTTTATGATATCACTCATGTGGTTGATTGCGTGGGCGTTGGTGATGCCTTTGTGGGTGGAATGATTTACGGAATGATTGCCTACCCACACGACGACCAGAAAGCGCTAGACTTTGCACAGGCCGCATCTACGCTTAAAAATACCATTCAGGGTGACTTCAATCTGATCTCTGTTGCCGAGGTGGAAGGGCTGATGCAAGGCGACGGTTCCGGCCGTGTATCAAGATAAAGAAACCTGATAAGGGGTTATATTATTTTGCATGATTTTAGCTTATGATGAAATGCAGCATCCCGAAAGTAGATTTAGTCCTATTCCAAGACCGCAAGTGTTGCCGATAGAGGCACTACGCGAAAAATGGGAAAAACTCAAATGATAATCCCAGAGTCAATGTTTTCGGATGGTTTGGCAACAAACAGATGGATTTGCCAGAAGATCTGACCGATAAACAGTTAATATACAAAACAGCCGGAAGATACAATTGTATCTTCCGGCTGTTTTGTATTTGGACTACTGGAATTTCTGATGAACTATTGCATTAAAATGGCCTGTAAGATACCACATTCGTGGTATAGAAATACCACACAGAAGGGATTTTGGGGTCCATTAAAAATGATGAATTTTGTGTTGTAAAACATAAATATAAGATTAAGTCTCATTAATCCTCGTTTTGTGTTAGATACTAGCCGGTAGTTGAACTTATAAAACTAATCTGAATTAGTTATGACAAGAATGAATATGATAATCCGAATGTGCATGTGTGGTTGTTGTTGACTCCATACATCAAAGGTATAAGGATCATTCCTTATCAAAGTTCCGGGAATCAAATTCACTCTTTTTTTTGCAGACACCAATTGCTTATATTGCTTTTAGTATCTACTCCATCAGATTCCTTCCCCTTTTGTTTACATCTTTTTAGCAAGGTATCCTTGCAACTTTTCAAATTCACTCAGTTTATACATTGAAATTATGAAAACTATGATTAAGGCATTTATTTTAATGCTTCTAATTTCTCTTCCCGTATCTGCCCAGGAAAAAGAACTTAATGCTTTTAATTTGGCAGGAGCAAAATTTACGTTTCCGTTAATTGAAAAATGGGTGTTAGAGTACAATAAAGCTAATCCTCAGGCTCAGATTAATCTAAATACAAAACAAAATGTAGATGTGGCACATACCCTAAAGGTGGTTGCTTATCAGGTTCCGGATTCCGATCTGCTTGGCAGCCAAACTGTTTCGTATGTGGGTCGATATGCGTTGGTTCCTGTCAGTAACAAACGGAATCCTATTATTGCTAAGGTGGGTAAAGGAGGTTTGTCCAAGAAAGCTCTAAAAAAGCTGTTCTTCGACGAATCAGATGAGTATGGTGACGAGCCTGAGACAAAAAGCAAATTTACGGCGACCGTATATGCACGTGAAAATCAGGCTCCCACTACAATTACATTGTCTCGTTATTTTGGCGCAAAACCATCAGAATTGAAAGGAAAGAAAGTGCTGGGGGATGACATCTATCTTTTGAGTGCTATTAAGAAAGATTCAACTGGTGTGACTTTTAATAGTCTGAGTTATGTATTTGATACTCGAAATCGTAAACTTCGCAGTGATATTGCATTACTCCCTCTTAATTTGAAATCGCAACAAAAGGAGGTGCTAAATACGCTGGATATAGATAACACGATTGCTTTGTTAGAAAAGAGTAATGTGGAGAGCATTCCTGTAAGTAATTTTGGTTTTGTACTTTCAAAAGAGCTACTCAACAACAAACAAATTACTGATTTTGTAAAATGGGTTTTGACAAATGGTCAGAAGTTCAATCATGAATTCGGATTTTTGAATCTGGACGAAACAACTTTGACCAGCCAAAGAAATCAAATAGACGAAAAATATCTTACCGCAATCAAATAACTATATACTTTCCTTTATTTCATAACAAAAAAGCATCCCCTTACTCCGACGGCAATTGGTATCAGGGGACGCTTAGACTAAAAAACTTTTAGAGTATGACAAAATTATCCCTTTTCCCGGGAAGTTGGATACAACTTCTCCGAAATCCTCTGCGTGCTTATGTTTTTTTAAGCTTTCTGTTAAACTTTTATTTTGGGTTGTTTGCTCAAAATGGAACTACTACGATCAGAGGTAAAATTCTGGACGAAAAAAAAATAGCGATCATTGGTGCTACAGTTACCATTAAGGGTAGTACTATAGGTTCTGTTACCAATGCTAATGGTGAATTCCGGTTTTCCACAAAGCAGTCTTTTCCAATTGGGCTGGAAATAAGAGCCATCGGTTATAAAAATCAAGAAATTGATGTTTATGAAAATGAACCGGTTGATATTGTGCTCAGCGATCTTTCAAACCAACTGAATGAGGTCGTTGTGACCGGTTACAGTACACAGACGAGAAAATATATTTCGGGTGCCGTAACTACTTTAAATTCCAATGCATTAAAAGATAATACGGCAGCTTCCAGTTTCAATGAACTGTTGCAGGGAAAGGCTACAGGAGTGCAGGTAACGTCCAATTCGGGGGTGCCGGGGGGGAAGCGTTACATTTAAAATTCGGGGTACAAATTCAATCAATGCCGGTGTAGATCCGTTATATATTATTGACGGAGTGTTTATAAGCAGCGACAACCTGATTAAAACGGGAATGGGCAATCAGGCCCAATCTAATCCGTTGGCAGATATTAATCCTGATGACATTGAGAATGTTACAATCCTTAAAGATGCCAATGCAACTGCTATTTACGGCTCATTAGGAGCCAATGGTGTTGTGATTGTTACTACAAAGAGAGGTAAAAAAAGCTCCAAAGCAAAAATTAATTTACAAGTCTCTCATGGATGGTCGAAAGCCGCAAAATCTTATCCTGTGACAAATGGTCCGGAGACGGCAACTTTGGCTAATGAATCGGCAAAAAATACGGCTATTGATAATGGAAAAGACCCCGCAACAGCTACATTGATATCAGCTCGACCCGATACACTGAAAACATATGATAGGCTGAAAGATGTATTTAGAACTGCAGCTACTCGTAATTACGATCTTTCGATTCAGGGCGGTAGTGATAAAGATACCTACTTTATCGGGCTTGGTTATTTAAACCAGCAATCCATTGCGAAACCTTCGGCATTTACCCGCTATTCTGGTCGGTTGAATTATGATAATCAGATAACTAATAAAATCAAAGTAGGTACAAGCTTAAACTTGTCACGGACATGGAGAAATGTTAGTAGCAACGACAATAACCCGGTTGGAGTAATCAACTCGGCCTTATTTGTAAGAACATATTTACCAGTCTATAACAGTGATGGATCTTATGCCCGCTATGGTGCTTTTGACAACCACATTGGGTTGATAAATAATTTGAATAATGATGCAGTCGGCTTCCGGACCATTGGGAACATTTTTGCCGACTATGCAATAACTCCTGATTTGAAATTACGAAGTAGCTGGAGTCTTGACAACAATGATGTATATGAAAACAACTATTCCAATACCTCAATCAGTGCGGGTATCGCCACGAATGGGTTTGCATCTTCTTACGACACAAAGAATCAGGTGCTCACGAATGAACAGGTACTTACGTTTATTAAGTCGTTTGGGAAAAACGGAAGGCATTCTATCAATGCCTTGATTGGTAATACGATTAATTCCAGTTTATACCAATCGACCGGCGCTACCGGTTCGGGCTTTGCAACTAACGATCTGACTGCTATCTCGACTGCTGCAACTACAACCGGTACATCGTCAAAATCAGAAAGCAAGCTGGCCTCCTTCTTCAGTAAAGCTTCATACACGTATGACAACAAATATACTATTGATGGAAGTATCCGCGCTGATGGATCGTCGAAATTCGGTAGCAATAAACGTTGGGGATATTTTCCTTCAGGAGGTGTAACCTGGAATGCCAATCAGGAAAAGTTTGTAAACAAGCTGAAAGTCTTTGATGAACTGAAACTCAGAGGAAGTATCGGATTGTCAGGTAATCAGAGTGGACTTGGGGCTTATGCTTCTCAGGGTCTTTGGTCGGGATCGGGTAGTTATCTTAGCACGGCAGGTACGGCTCCTTCCCAGTTGGCCAATCCTGATTTAACGTGGGAAACCACCCGTCAAATAGATTTTGGTACTGAATTCTCTGTATTGAAAAACAGATTATCCGTGTCTTTTGATTATTACGACAAATATACCTATGACCTACTGCTTGCCGTTCCGGTGACCTATAGTTCCGGATTCGCTTCTTACACTCAGAATTATGGAGCAGTGAGCAATAAAGGATTTGAGTTCTCTTTTCATTCTGTTAATATCAGAACCAGAAATTTTAGCTGGACATCCGATTTCAATATTTCGCATAATAAAAACCTGATTAAAAAATTGGCATCGGACATTACTCTGGGTGCATCAGGACGAAATATTTCTATATTGAAACAGGGTTATGCTATCAACTCTTTTTATCTCTATAAACAGCTTTATGTTGATTCTAAAACTGGAAATGCTGTTTATGAAGATGTGAGTAAAGATGGTAAAATCACCTCGGCCGACCGGCAGGTCGTTGGAAATGCCAATCCTGATTTCACAGGTGGTTTCACAAACAATTTCACATATAAGAACTTTGAGCTGAATCTCTTTATTTCCTTCGTGCATGGGAATAAAATCATGAATATGAATGAGTTCTTTATGGTACACGGAGGCACACAAAAGAACATCGGATTCTTAGACCGCCAGTTGGAAAGATGGCAGAAGGCGGGCGATGTGACCGAGATTCCACGCCTGACTACATATAGCGGAGACACCAATGCAAATGGAGGTTCAGCCAATAACTACGGAGGTGTGGTGTCAAATCTGAGTTCACGCTATCTGGATGATGGTTCATTCATTCGCTTGAAATCAGCTTCTTTGGCATACAATCTTCCTTCATCAATTACAAGAAAAGCAGGAATTAGCAACGTCAGAGTTTACGTTTCGGGAACAAATCTAATTACGCTTACAAAATACAGAGGATTAGATCCGGAAGTCAGTTCACAAAGTAGTAACCAGAATACAGCCGGTTATGACTGGGCAACTGCTCCACAACCCCGAATCATAACAACCGGAATTAATGTTACTTTCTAATTTTCAAAAAAATATAGATATGAAAACATCAAAATATCTTATAGGACTTTCTCTGTTCGCAACATCTCTTTTATTGAGTTCATGCGGAAACTTTTTTGATGAAAAATCAAACAGTAATCTACCTTCCGATGCTGCCATTACAGATGCAGGAACCGCTCGGGCTGCCATAATAGGTGCTTATGACGAGGTGCAGAATTACTATTCGTCCTATACAACTTTAGGAACAATTACAGCTGATAATGTTGTGTTTAACGGATCATTATCTCAGTATTTACAGTTAGATCAGGTTTCTATACCTGTCGATAACGTAGTAACCGTAGCGGCTTATCAGGGAATATACCAAGCTATTAATTCAGCAAATACTGTGATTGCATTGGTTCCTTCGGTGAATGATCCGGTCTTGACAACTACAGAGAAAAACAAAATTCTTGGCGAGGCTTATTTTATTCGTGCTCTTGGCTATTTTGACCTGGGGCGAGGCTGGGGCGGCGTTCAACTTCGTTTGACACCAACCAAAGATATCGCTTCACTCAAAGGGGTAAAAAGGAGTACGTTGGATCAGACTTACGATCAGGTATTGTCCGATTTGACCAAAGCCGAACAGTTATTACCCGATGCGACAGCTTCCGACAGCAATTTGAGAAATCGTGCGCAGAAGGCTTCTGTTCGGGCATTGCGTGCTCGTCTCCACCTTTACCGGCAACAATGGAGTGATGCCGAAAACTATGCCTCGCAGGTAATTACCGAAACGACAAAATACAATTTGGCTTCTCCATATAAAGCATTTTTTACGGCACCATACCTTACATCCGAATCGGTTCTTGAACTGACATTTTCAGCGAATGACAAGAACAGCTTTTGGAACCTTTGGTACTTGAGTAATCTGGGTGGACAATACACGCTAAAGCCATCCGATTCGTTTGTGGGCAAAGTAAAGGACCCTGCGATAGGAGGCACACGAAGCGCACTGGTTGCAGGCATAAGTCCCAACGTCTATGGCGTATTGTATAACTCGACTGCCGGTGCTGATCCGTTCTATTTAATTCGGATTGCCGAGCTTTACCTTATTCGTGCCGAAGCGAAAGCTCATTTAGGAGATGATATTACCGTGGCTGGAAAAAATAAACTTGCGGAGGCTCTTCAAGACCTAAATGCGGTAAGAAATCGTGCAGGTCTTGCCAATTCAACAGCAACGACTCAAGCTGATATTCTGACGGCCATTGAAAATGAGAACAATATTGAATTTGCTTTTGAAGCACATCGTTGGTTCGATTTGGTCAGAACTAAGAAAGTAGGTACTGTTTTAGGTGTAACCAATACAAACTTATGGCTCTTCCCGATTCCGGGTTCGGATATTCTTTCCGATCCAGATGTGACGCAAAACGCAGGTTATTAACAAATTAATGCAGACTAAAATGAAAACAATAAAATATTTACTTGCCGTACTTGTGCTGCTACTTACTGCACAGGTAACATACGCACAATCGGATTACTATTTTCCGAAGAGTGGTAGTTTCGATTCTTCAATTCCTTCTCCCGAACAGTTTTTGGGGTATCCGATCGGTTCACATTATACCCGTCACGATCAGATTGTTGCCTATTTGAACGAGTTGGCAAGAAAGTCGAATAAAATTCATGTTGAAGTAATCGGGAAAACGTATGAATTGCGCCCTCAAGTGGTGGCTACGATCACTTCGGCTGAAAACTACCGGCGCATTGACGATATTCAGAAAATTCATGCAACGTTAGTTGACCCTTCAAAACCTGTAATAGGGAAAAACGAACCGGTAATTGTTGATTTGAGTTACAGCGTTCATGGCAATGAGACCTCGAGCGCGGAAACCAGTTTGCTGACAGCCTATTACCTGGTAGCGAACCAGAACGAAGAAACGGCTAAATTCCTCAAGGAAGCTGTTATTCTGATCGATCCGTCAGAAAACCCGGATGGCCGCGACAGAGCTGCCAACTGGTATAATTCGTATAAATCGTATCCACCGGTTGCCGACGGTTTGGATAAAGAACATCAGGAACAATGGCCTGGTGGACGCGGAAACCATTATCTCAATAATCTTAATCGTGATTGGCTTAACCTGAGTCAAATTGAGAGTATCAACAGGGTAGAGTTTTTTCACAAATGGTATCCGAATGTTCAAATCGATTTTCACGAACAAGGATCCAATGCAACCTACTATTTTGAACCATCACCCAAGCGCCATCAGAATCCGCACATTCCTCAGTTTTTGTACGATTTTAGTGTAGTGCTTGCAAAATACGAGGCCAAAGCTTTGGATGCTATTGGTTCTCTTTATTTTACAAAAGAAAATTACGACAACTTGTCGCCGATTTATGGCTCCACTTACCCTAAATTTTATGGAAGCGTAGGAGCAACTTTTGAAGAAGCCAGTTCGGGAGGTGTTTTGCGTGAAACATCTAACGGTCTTCTCACATTCTCGTTCACCATCAGAAATCATCTGGCTACCAGCTTAGCCACCATCCGTGGCGCTGTAGCAGAAAAAGAGGGATTGTTCAAAGTACAGAAAGATTTTTTCAAAAATGCGTTGGAACAAGGACGGCAAAATAAGACAAAGGCTTATCTCTTTGGCGATAGTAAAGATGAGAACTTAACTCAAAAATTTCTTGGTATTCTACTCCGACATCGTGTGCAAGTATATGAATTGAATGACAACTTTTCGCAAAACGGGAAAACGTTCGAAAAAAAGAAGGCATACGTTGTTCCTTCCGAGCAGCCCAATTATCAGATTGTAAATGCTGTGTTTGAAGAAAATTTATTGCAAGACAGCCTTTTTATGGACAACACCGCCTGGAGTCTGATTCAAGCATACGGATTGCAATCTGCCAAAGTGAATAGTGCAGTTGCAAAAGGAAGTCTTGTTACATCGGTCAGTCTGCCACAGGGCGAAATAAAAGGCGGAGTGTCAAACTACGCTTATTTGTTAAGCTGGACAGATTATAATGCAAGCAAAGCGCTGTACTATCTTCTGGATAAAAAGGTGCTTGTCAAAACAGCATTCAAGCCTTTTACTGTTGCAACTCCCGACGGTAACAAAACGTATAGTTACGGCTCTCTTGTTATTCCGGTGGCCGGACAAACCATCTCTTCTGATTCGTTGTACAGAACGCTAAAAGTAGCAGCCGATAGTGCTCGTGTCTCGTTTGCTTCCGTGTCAACCGGATTCAATATCGATGGTATCGATTTGGGAAGCAGCAATATAAAGACAGTGTGTGAACCGGAGGTGGCTGTCGCTTTCGGTCAAGGCGTTAATTCTGAAGAGGCCGGGCAAGTGTGGTTTCTATTAAACCAGCAACTATCGCTTCCGGTAGTGAAAATCGATGTCAACAGTTTCCAACGGGCATTACTTAACAAATATAATACGATTGTGCTGCCGGGTGGAAATTATTCGGCATGGGACAAGCTTACTATTGAGAAACTGAAACATTGGGTAAATGAAGGAGGAACGTTAATAACATTTCAAAGTGCAACGGCATGGGCTATTAATCAGGGATTGATTAATGAAAAATTGGTAGAATCCGGTTTCTCTGGCAGAAGAGGAGGTACAGCTGCTCCAACCGAAGTTAAAACGGAAATTGCCAAAGGTAAAACCCAGGAGACGAATGGACAACGTGCAGCTAGTATCAACCAACAGGAACCAACCGGCAAACGTCTGGATTATGTTACCCAACAAGATGCTGAAGGCGCAAACCGTATAAACGGAGCCATTTTTGAAGCGGATATAGATATTACGCACCCGATCGGATTTGGCCTGTCTGACCGAAAACTCTATATCAATAAGAATGACAATACCATTCTTTCTCCAAGTTCCGATCGGTATTCCACTGTAGCTCAGTATACTTTGCATCCATTTGTGAATGGTTACGCGCCCAAAGAGAGTATATCAAAAGTCAAAAATTCGGCGGCAATCATTGTGCGTGGAAGCGGAGCTGGTTCTATCGTTCTTTTTGCCGACGATCCGACCTACCGTAACTATTGGCCGGGGACAAACAGGCTGTTTATTAATGCTTTGTTCTTTGCCAATTTAACGGAACATGGTTTTTACGGCGCAGCCGAATAAAAGAAAAAGCATTAACACGTTGATAGGTACGACGCATAACAGTAGGAGTTTTTCCTACTGTTATGCTGTTGATATATAGAGAAAAGATGACACGGAATTTAGATACAAACACGCTGAAAAAAGAACTTATCCGTCAAAGTAAAAAGTTTGGAGCCGACATGATCGGAATAGCGCCAGTAGAGCGATGGGCTGAATTTCAGGATACTGATGCTGCTTACTTTCCCCACACCATTTTTCCTTTCACCCGCTCGGTAATAGTGCTTGCGACGCCTATATTTCTTCCGATGCTCGAAAGTACACCATCCATTGTCTATTCGGAACTGTACAACACTTCTAACCGTATTTTGGACGAAATTGCCTATAAGATTGCAGCATATCTTAACCACAAAGGTTACCAGGCAGTTTTCTTTCCGCGCGACGGCTATGGAGATATTTCCGTGTTGGTCGACAAACCGGAAGCTGCATTTTCGCATGTGCTTGCCGGAAAATATGCCGGATTGGGAACTATAGGCTATAATCACACCTTGTTAACCAAACAGTATGGACCGAGAGTTCGGTTAGTGTCCGTTTTTACGGATGCCGAATTGCCTCCTGATCCGCTGATAGAGAAGGAACTGTGCATTAAATGTGAGCTGTGTAATCGTTGTTGCCCGACAGCAGCTTTTACTACCCGCAACGAACTTATTGCCCGGATGGACAAGAAGCGATGTGCAGCGTATCATCATCAATTAAAAAAAGAGCTGCATTATCCTTGTGGGGTATGTATCAAAGTGTGTCCTGTCGGTAATGACCGTAAGCTCTATGGAATGACAAAGAATAAATATTTGAACGAGTTGAGAGTACTGGCCGAGAATAAAGATGCGGAAGAATACAGGAGTTGGGTTCATCTGCGTAGTTTCGGTTCAAAATAAAAATCCAATTTAATCCCTTATCAAAAAAGTATGCAGAAGAATTTTGCAACAAAACTCATTCATGCAGGAGAGAAAAGCCCGGAGTCTGTCTCCCGTGGAAAATCGGTTCCCATTGCCATGAGTTCTGTGTTTGTATTCGACGATGTTGAAAGTCTGGATCAAGTGTATGAACAGAAGGCTCACGGGTA
The DNA here is from genome assembly GCA_963678825.2 of uncultured Microbacter sp. GTDB lineage: Bacteria > Bacteroidota > Bacteroidia > Bacteroidales > Paludibacteraceae > Microbacter. The sequence continues at coordinate 31,158 of CAXXPB010000026.1, forward strand.
TATTTATACACGAAATGGCAACCCGGTTCATGATGCTTTAAAAGAAATAATGACCACCATTGAAGAAGGAGAGGCTGCTGAAGTCTATTCCTCGGGAATGGGTGCCATATCCGTTAGTATTCTTTCCCAGTTGCAGGCAGGCGACCATATTATTGCAGCCAACGTATTGTATGGAGGAAGCTTTCAGTTGATAAAGAAAGAGTTGAAACGATTTAATATCGAAGTCACCTTTGTCGATCCTATTAATGAAGATATTGAACCGTATTTCAAGCCTAACACGAAAGTAGTTTATATTGAAACAATTTCCAACCCTGTGATGGAGGTGATAGATTTGCCCAAGATTGCGGAAATTACTCACAGACATAACGCCAAGTTGATTGTTGACAATACATTTGCCACTCCTATCATTTGTCAGCCTTTGCAACTGGGTGCCGATATTGTGGTATACAGTGCAACCAAGTATTTGTCAGGCCATAGCGACGTGACGGCTGGAATTGTTGGTGACGGACAGAGAAACGATTAAAGATGTTTACAATACCGGGGTGCTCTTCGGTCCAACCATGAGTCCCTTCGATGCCTGGCTGATTATCCGTAGTCTTCGAACACTGGAGTTGAGAATAAAAAAACATTCGGAAAATGCGTTGGTGCTGGCTCAATTTCTTGAAAATCATCCGAAAGTAAAAAACCGTCAATTATCCGGGTCTGCTATCTTCTCCGACTTATCAAACCGGGCAGAAAGTGTTGCAAAACGGTTTGTTCGGCGGTATGCTGAGCATTGATTTGTATGAAGGAGAAAAAGGAGCCTATGATTTGATCCGGAATCTCGAAACGATCAAGTTGGTACCAAGTTTGGCCGGAGTATCGACCTCGACATCGTATCCGGCAAAAACGTCTCATCGCTCACTGAGTGACGAGGAGTTGAACCGGGCTGGTATTTCCAAAGGATTGATTCGTATCTCAACCGGTCTGGAACATATTGATGACATTCTTTCGGAGTTCGAAAAAGCACTCCAATAATAACTCCTAAACAACGCTATTATCGAAAATGAATAATTTATTCAGAAAAAAAAACAATCTCGGTACTTGTTGCCGAAGCTTCCGAAAACGGTATCAATACGTTGAAAAGAAGACTCGGTCCGTGGGGGATTGATTGCTATCGGCATCGGAGTAATTATCGGAGCAGGCTTATTTTCCCTTACCGGAATTGCAGGCTGCAAACAATGCAGGTTCAGCTATCATTCTTTCGTTTGTTGTGGCTGCTGTTTGTTGCAGTTTTAATGCATTGTGCTACGCCGAATTTGCTTCGCTGGTACCAGGTGGCTGGTAGCGCCTATACCTATTCTTACACGAGTATCGGTGAATTCTTTGCCTGGATCATCGGGTGGGATTTGATCCTTGAATATTCGGTAGGAGCCGCAACGGTAGCCATTAGTTGGTCGCAATATTTGATCAAGTTTCTCAGCTTTTACGGCATTCACATCCCGACCCAATTGGCTCTCTCACCTTTTGAGGCCATTACGTTAGCCGACGGATCCATTGCTCATGGTTTTATCAACCTTCCGGCAATTCTGGTAGTGCTGGCGATCACGCTGGTTATTATTCGAGGCGTAGGCCTCTCTTCTGTTGTGACGTCCGTCATTGTCATTCTTAAAGTCGGAATTGTGTTGACATTCATTGCTGTTGGCTGGCATTATATCAATCCGGCCAATTACCATCCTTTTATTCCATCCAATACGGGAACCTTCGGCGAGTACGGCATTAGTGGAATATTCCGTGGAGCAGGGGTAATTTTCTTTGTTTTTATAGGATTCGATATAGTGGCTACTATGGCTCAGGAGACAAAGAATCCTCAAAAAAACATGCCAATCGGCATCATCGGTTCTTTAATTATCTTGTACTATTCTTTTCATATCGTTTGCCTATGTAATGACCGGAATGGCGAACTATCACGAGTTCAAAGACAGCGCAGCTCCGGTAGCCATAGCTATTTCCAAAACACCTTTCGTTTGGTTGTCCCAATTAATTATTTTCGCTATCCTGATAGGTTACATTTCGGTGATATTGGTCGATTTGATGGGGACAATCGAGGGTCTTTTTTTCGATGAGTCGCGATGGCCTTTTGCCTAAATTATTTGCCGATATTCATAAACAATACGGCACGCCCTTCAAGTCGAATATTTTGCTGTGCGTGTTTATCTGTTTGTTTGCCGGTTTTGCCCCGATACACATTGTGGGCGAAATGACCAGTATCGGTACATTGCTGGCATTTATTCTCGTAAGCACGGGAGTATTGATTTTGCGCAAAACGCAACCGGATGTACATCGTCCTTTCAAAACACCTTTTGGTCCCAATCCTCCCGGTAGTGAGCATCATTATCAGTGTAATACTTATTGGTATCGTTGCCGTTCGATACCTGGTTGCGACTCATTGTGTGGTTACTGATAGGGTTGGTTATCTATTTCCGCTATGGAAAACGTAATAGTAAAACTGAATCATAAATCAATAGATAAATAATTTCACCATGACTTCAACTTCTATTCTCGATACTATCGGAAACACTCCTGGTGGTAGAACTGACGCATACCGATACCGGTTTATGCCGTCTTTTTATCAAACTTGAAAATCAAAATCCGGGAGGTTCCATCAAAGATCGGGTGGGATTATCAATGATTAATGAAGCCGAACGGCAAGGAAAAATCCAACCGGGAGATACGCTGGTAGAAGCAACTGCTGGCAACACCGGTATCGGGTCTTGCATTGGCTGCCCGACTGAAAGGATATAACTTGATCCTGGTTATACCGGATAAGATGAGTCAGGAAAAAATCAACCATCTTCGGGCTTTGGGGGTCGAAATTCTTTTTAACCCGTTCGGATGTTGGCAAAGGGCATCCCGAATATTATCAGGACTATGCCCAACGGATAGCCAATGAGAGAGGAGCCTTCTATATCAATCAGTTTGAGAATCCGGCTAATCCTTTGGCTCATGAAACATCTACGGCTCCCGAAATATGGGCTCAACTTGATCATCGGGTCGATGCCGTAGTGGTGGGTGTCGGTTCGTCCGGAACCATCACCGGGCTTACCCGTTTCTTTAAGAAAATTTCCCCAAAAACGGAATTTATTCTGGCCTGATCCCAAAGGTTCTATCCTGGCCGATTATATCAATAAAGGGGTCTTGCGTACCGATGCTGGTTCATGGTTAGTGGAGGGTATCGGAGAGGATTTTATTCCTTCCATTGCCGACTTCTCCTTAACCAAGCAGGCATATACCTGTGAGCGACAAGGAGAGCTTTGATGCTGTGCGCGACTTGCTTAAAAATGAAGGAATTCTGGCAGGATCTTCAACGGGGACGCTTTTGAGCGCAGCTATCCGTTATTGCCGCGAGCAAACCATTCCGAAGCATGTGGTAACACTGGCTTGTGATAGTGGAAATAAAATATCTCTCCAAAATGTATAATGACTACTGGTTGCTTGACAAAGGATTGACTGAACGAGAACATTATGGAGACTTTGAGAGATATTATTTCGAGACGCTTCGAAGACAATGCCATCATTTATTCCGAACCAGAAGATACGCTGAAGTCGGTCTATGCGAAGTTTCAAGTTGTACGATATCTCTCAGTTGCCGGGTACTTAATGGGAGAAAGGTAGTGGGTATTATAGATGAATCGGATCTGTTATTAGCACTTTATTCGGAAGGCTATACAAACGACACTCCGGTTAAAGACGTGATGACAAGAGAGCTGACAACACTGTTGCATATTGCACATAAAGATGAGCTGGCTAAAGTATTGAATGCCGGATTGGTGGCTATTGTTGAGGATTCGAGAGGCGATTTTGAGGGATTGATAACACGTATCGATTTTATCAATTACCTGCATCAACACAAAAACTATCGACTAATGGAGTTGACTTATAAGAAAGAAACACATGATCCTCAGTTGAAAAATGTATCTGAGACGCTGCTTGTCCCTCTTTTCTTTCGAGCCAAAGAGACGCTCGATAAAGGAATTATAAGAGACGAAAAAGCTGTTGATATTGTCTGTCGAATCGATTATGATTTTCAGAAGATGGGCCCCCTGATCATATTACGCAAACGATCATTGCCGTCCGTACGAAAATGTTAGATCGAGTAGTAAATCGCTATCTAAAATCGACATCGAATCCTGTGATTATTAATCTGGGGGCAGGTTTAGATACTCGACATATCCGATTCGACCACGTGAAATGGTACCAATTGGATCTTGAACAACCGATTCTTTCTGCGCGCAACCTCTTCTTTCAGGAGCACGAAAGGAAAATTATCAAAAGCATTTTCGACTTTTCCTGGGTTAATGATGTGGAAGAAAAAGAGGATGTGCTAATCATTGCTGAGGGAATTCTAATGTACTTTACAGAGCAACAAGTAAAACAACTATTTAAACAGATTGGGCTCAATTTTTCCAATAGTTATATTGTTTTCGACACCATACCGGAATCTTATGTTCGTTTATACGAGCACAAGAGCATTGATCTCAGGCATGCTCCTTTTCAGTGGGGAAATAACCGGACATCGAAAATTGAAAAATGGAATTACGGATTTAAGCGTGTTAAAAATTATCACTATCTATCAGGCCATTGGCTGCGATGGAAGTTCTTACTGCGCTTTGCCCTCATTCCAAATATTTATACGGGATTCAAACTAAGCCTGATGAA
>CAXXPB010000027.1:0-61761 GCA_963678825.2 uncultured Microbacter sp.
GTTGGTGCCTAACGTTTCCTGAATGTTTTTTAGTCCGTTGTGACCGGCATCGCTGCCTTTTTGCTTCAGGCGCAGAGTGCCGAACGGCAATGCAAGGTCATCAACAACAACCAATAAATTTTCAAGCGGGATATTTTCCTTGGTCATCCAATAGCGGACGGCATTTCCGCTAAGATTCATGTAAGTTGATGGTTTGAGCAGTATCAGCTTTCTCCCTTTAAGCGATAATTCGCCAACGGCTCCGTAACGCACATCTTCAAAAACAACATTGGACGCCTCTGCTAAGGCGTCCAATACGTTGAATCCGATGTTGTGACGTGTATTCTGATACTCCGCCCCAATATTTCCAAGTCCTGCAATGAGGTACTTCATATTCAAAAAGAGTGTTTGTGCGAACCGACCGATTATTTACCTTTCACAGCACGTGTTGCTTTAACTGTAGCAACAATAGCTGATTTCGAAGTAAGCAGTTCGAGGTTAGGGAATGAAAGTTCGCCTACCTGAATTGTTTTACCCAAGCCTAATTGTTCTACGTTTACTTTCAATTGTTCAGGAACGTTGTTGATTAAAGCTTTTACTTTGAGGCTACGAGTGTTTTGCTGGAGTTTACCACCGGCTTTTACACCTTCAGCCAAACCTTCGAGACGAATAGGAACTTTGATCTGAACGGGTTTGTTTTCAAATACTTCAAGAAAATCGATGTGCAACAGTTTGTCTGTTACAGGGTGAAATTGAAGTTCTTTCAAGATAGCTTTAGTAGCTTTACCGTCGATGGTTAAGTTAACCAGGAAGATTTCTGGAGTGTAAATTAATTTACGAACATCACCGGCTACAACCTGAAAAGTGATATTCTTTTCGCCACCGTACATTTCGCAAGGAACATTACCTGCGTTTCTTACTGCTGTTGTTGCTTTTTTGCCAACTTCCGGGCGGAGAACTCCGCTTAATTCAAATGTTTTCATTGTTAAATTATTTGTGTTACTCAAAATTAAAGCAGTTGAGATACAAGCTTTTAGTTGCTAAATTTCCCATCACACTTATGCTTTTTGCAAAGCGCTGCAAAGATACGATTCTTTTTTTGATCTGCCAAAAAAACGCACCTCTTCCATCCTGAAAATGAAAGAGGTGCTAAATGTTTTGATTGATAGATATTTGCTTAATCCTGAATCAATTCGCCTTCCTGAAGTACGTGGTAGCCCGAACCCGAGAGAACTTCTACCAATTTCTGCGTGTCGTCGGCTTTGATGATTACGGCAGCTTTGGAATTGAAGGCAAAGGCATACATGTATTCAATTTCGATGCCGGCTTTATCGGCGTGTTCAAGTGCCTGATGCATGCCTCCCGGTTGGTGTGGCACAACAAGACCAACCACTTGTGTGGTTCGCACGGAAAATCCATGGTCTTTAAGGGCTTGTACGGCCGTATCGATATTGTCAACTATCATTCGTAAAATGCCAAACTCTGAAGTGTCGGCTATGTTGAATGCGGTAATGTTGACTCCGATTTCATCCAGCACTTTGGTTACCTGGGTGATACGTCCCGGTTTGTTTTCGAGAAAAACGGAAAGTTGTTTCAGTAACATACTAATAGTGTATTTCTTTGGTTTTGTAAGGCAAATATACAAATCAATCCACGAGTTTCCGAAGATCAATCACACGTTTTGCTTTCCCTTCGGAGCGTTCGATGGTCTTGGGTTCTACCAGCTTGATTTTGGCACTGATACCCAGCACACTTTCGATGTTGGCTTTTATCTTCTTCGCAAGATTTTCCATCTGGCGAATTTCATCGGAGAAGAAGGCTTCGTTTACTTCTACCCTGATTTCAAGAATATCCAGATTGTTCACCCGGTCAACTATGAGTTGGTAGTGAGGTTCAGTTTCGCTCATTTCAAGCAATACTGATTCTATTTGAGACGGGAATACGTTCACGCCGCGAATAATCAACATGTCGTCAGAACGACCCAGGAATTTATTCAGTCGGGCTAAGGTACGGCCACATGCACATTTTTCGACATTCATTGTGGTGAGGTCGCGGGTGCGGTAGCGGAGTAACGGCATCCCTTCTTTGGTAACGGTAGTGAATACCAATTCGCCCACCTGCCCGTAAGGGACTGGTTGCAGGGTATTCGGATCGACAATTTCAGGGATGAAATGATCTTCAAAAATGTGGAGTCCTTTCTGGTGTTCGCATTCCATTGCCACTCCCGGTCCTATCACTTCTGTCAGTCCGTAAATATCAAGTGCTTTCAGGTGAAGTTTCGCTTCAATTTCACGGCGCATCTCCTCAGTCCAGGGTTCTGCACCGAAGATACCGCGGCGCAGTTTCAGTTCCGACGGGTCCATGCCCAGTTCTTTCATTGTGTCGGCAAGATAGAGAGCATAGGAAGGTGTGCAGGCTAATACCGTCGAACCAAAGTCGTGCATTATCTGGAGTTGCTTCTTTGTGTTGCCACCCGAAGCCGGAATAACGGTAGCACCGATTTTTTGGGCTCCCTGATGAATTCCAAGTCCTCCGGTAAACAATCCGTAACCGTATGAAACGTGCACCACATCGTTTTTATCGACACCGGCAGCATACAGGCTTCTGGCAACCACTTCCGACCATGTACGTAAATCGGCGCGGGTATATCCGCCCACTGTTGGTTTGCCGGTTGTGCCACTGGAGGCGTGCAGGCGCACAATCTCGCTCTGCGGAACAGCAAACAGTCCGAAGGGGTAATTGTCGCGAAGATCTTGTTTGGTGGTTGTGGGCAGGTCTTTCAACTGATGAATTCCCGTTATATCTCCGGGGTTGATGCCTGCCTCCTGAAATTTTTTGCGATAAAAGGGGACGTTGTAATAAAGACGGCTTACCATGTTGCGTAAGCGCTCGTTTTGCAGCTTGAGTAGCTGCTCGCGGTCCATGCATTCTGCATGTTCATTCCAAATCATTGCCGGTATATATTTGTCGTTTAAGGATTAACGAAATAAAAGAAGATAATCACAAAAAACGGGTTTGAACTTATCTTTTAAAACAAATAGATACCGCAAACTTACGGTTTTTTATCGGAAGTTGCAATTGTTACCAATGCTATTTCCGTTTTTTTAAGGGGCAGTCCGTGTGTTGGAAATGATTTTATTTCAACTTCTTAGAATAAGCTCTGCGGGTTTTCACGTGAGTGGTTTCAAAACTATCCCAAAGAGTCGATACCTTGTGGTTGGTCTCCAGTTCGGGATTTGTTTCGGCATATTTGAAACCTGATTTTGCATACTGAGGTATTAATTCGGAAAACAAAAGCGCGCTGGCTCCCTTGGGCTGATAATCAGGTCTGACAGCCATCAAATAAAGATCAATAACCTCACTCTTTCCTTTAAGGGCTTTCAGCATATGAAACCAACCGGTAGGAAACAATTTTCCTTTTATTTTTTGCAATGCTTTTGTCATACTAGGCATTGAAATTCCGACAGCCACCACTTCGTCGTTCTCATTTACAATAACACAAATCAGATCTAGCCGAACAAAAGTGAGATAGGTTTTAATGTAGAAATCCATTTGCGCTTGAGAAAGCATTGAAAATCCATAAAGATCTTTATAACAGATATTTAATAGATCGAATATTTTGCTTCCGTATTGCTTGACGATTTCTTTTGATGAATGAAATTTTTTTGGTGTAAGCTTGTGTTTGGCTTTTACTATGTCTGCTATTCTGAAATGCTTTTCTGGAAACACGGCTGGGATTTGCACATTGTATTCTTTCCAGTCAATATCTTTGGTGTAGCCAAGCTCTTCCATATGCTCCGGATAATAAGGAAAATTGTAATTAGTGGCCATTGTTCCCGGCTTATCGAAACCCCAGACCAGCATCCCTTCACGATCAAAATCGGTAAAACCGGCAGGCCCCTGAATGGAATCCATTCCTCTTTCCAACGCCCATTTCTCGGCAGTCGAAAGCAAGGCGCGGGTCACTTCAATGTCGTCTATCATGTCAAGCCATCCGAAGCGGGCATGTTTGTTATTCCAGTGTTCGTTGGCCTTGTGGTTGATGATGGCTGCCACACGTCCTACCATTTCTCCATCCCGGAATGCCATAAAGTAGGTGGCGTCGCATACTTCGAAAGAAGGGTTCTTTTCGCGGGAGAGTACCGTTATATCATCCATCAATAAAGGAGGTGCTGCATAAGGATGGTTAGAATACATCTTAATTCCAAACGTGATGAACTTTTTCAGTTCCTTCTTACTAGTTACCTCTTTTATTATTATAGACATAAACGATCTTGATTAGAAAACGGGGCAAAGATACAAAAAATATAAAAACCTCTGAATGTCCCAGAAAAAAACAAACCGACTCTGCCATGATTGGCAAAATCGGTTTGATAGTATGTATTTTTCCTGATTAGTTATTTTCAGGGCGTAATTTGCGAACAACAGCACCTGTACGCCACATTTCGCTTTCACGGAGAGTTTTCAATTCTTCGTCGAGTTTTTCGCGGTAATCGGATTTAGAGTTTGTGTCGATAGAGCGTTGAGCTTCGTTCCCGCATGCAACTTCAGAGTATAATTTTGCAAAAACAGGTTTTGTTGCGTCGTGGAATGGTCCCATCCAGTCCAAAGCACCACGTTGAGCGGTGGTTGAACAGTTAGCATACATCCAGTCCATACCGTTTTCGGCAAACAAAGGCATCAACGATTGTGTCAATTCTTCTACAGTTTCGTTGAAAGCTTCAGAAGGAGAGTGTCCGTTTTCACGAAGAACTTCGTATTGAGCTAACAAAAGACCCTGAATTGCACCCATCAAAGTGCCACGTTCGCCGGTTAAGTCAGAGTAAACTTCTTTTTTGAAGTTTGTTTCAAACAGATAACCTGAACCAACACCGATACCCAAAGCAATAACGCGATCTTTCGCTTTGCCGGTAGCATCCTGAAAGATAGCATAAGAAGAGTTCAAGCCACGACCCTGAAGGAACATACGACGGAGAGAAGTACCCGAACCTTTAGGTGCAATCAGAATAACGTCTACATCAGCCGGAGGAATAATGCCTGTACGTTCTTTGTAGGTGATGCCGAAGCCATGTGAAAAATAAAGAGCTTTACCTGCTGTCAGGTAAGGTTTGATGCGTGGCCAAACAGCAATCTGAGCAGCGTCTGACAATAAGTATTGGATAATAGTTGCACGTTGGCAAGCTTCTTCGATTTCGAACAGTGTTTCGCCCGGTACCCAGCCGTCTGCGATGGCTTTGTCCCATGTTTTTGAATCTTTACGTTGGCCAACGATTACATTGAAACCATTGTCGCGGAGGTTCAATCCTTGTCCCGGGCCTTGCACTCCATAACCAATGATAGCGATTACTTCGTCTTTTAATACCTCTTTCGCCTTTTTCAAAGGAAATTCATCGCGGGTCATAACGTTTTCGTCAACCCCGCCAAAATTCATTACTGCCATTTTGTTTATATTTAATTGAAATTATGGTTCTTATCTTAAGAAGGCTATTGCCATTCCAATTTCATTTTACATACTCCGTTGCCATCAGGCTTTTTTATTTCGAACAATGAAAGCATCTCTTCCTGTTTGTGAAATATCTCTACCTGATCTCCAAAAAGGACTTCGTGAAGGAAATTAATTTCGAACCGTTTGATGTAATGGTTTTGATGCCAGTCGAGAGAAAAGCAGTCGAGTAACCATTCTACATATTTCATGCTGTTTGCATGTTGGTTAAAATCAATATCACTGTATCGGACGCTATGAGTTTTCATTGTGCCTCCATCCACTGATGGTACGCGTCCGGGCTTGTCAATAACCGGCGGAATCCCGGAAGCAGCTTTGCTTAGTCCATCAATCGTTTTAAGGTCGATTGCCCTGCGGCTTCCCACATCTATCATTGCCCAAAGTGTAGAAGCGCCCCCGATCTCCTTGCCATATTCATCAGTAACTCTGAAATGACGTGTCGTTGATGCTCTGCCAACTTCTTCCACCCAGGTCTCAATGTTGATCCACTCTCGCCATTTCGGAAACCGTTGCATTTCGATAGCCATTCGGGAAACAACCCAGGTTCGGTTTGCCGTATTGAGTTTTTGCATTCCAAAGCCATTTTCGTCGGCAGATTTTCCGGCTGCCTGAAGAATTAAATCTCCTAAAGCGGGCAGTGATACCTGTTCTCTGAAATCACAATCCTGAGCGCTCAGTTGAAAAGGATATTTGCCAATTACCGTCATATCGATTATTTCGCTTTTTCTTACAATATGAAGAATTAAAAATGGGCTTTGTTGTAAATTGAAAGTAAAATTTCGTGCAAAGATACGCTTTTTTAAGCAAATCGTATCAATGAAGGGTGAAAAACTTTACGGAGCAACCACTCCATTAACGTTTTCTTTTTCCTGCGGGTCTTCCAGAAACCCTTTCCTGATGTTTCCTTGGTTCTATATTTTTATATCCCAGTAATTTATCAATTAAATCAGGGCGGTTCATCTTTCTTAATTCCTGAATGATTGATTGCCGGAGTTCAGGTTTGTACCAGAAAAAGAACTGCTGCTGAGCTTTTTTCTCGTTCGCTGTTTTTGAGGTGAAAACGTTGTCTCCGGTATAGGGATTGATGCCGGTATAATAAATTTCGGTAGCGAGTGTCATTGGGGTAGGAGTGAAATCCTGTACCTGTTCCAGCTTGAAATTCAGTGATTTTGTCTCAATGGCCAATTCGGCCATGTTATCGGTAGAGCATCCCGGATGACTTGAAATAAAATAAGGAATCAATTGCTGATTCAAGCCCTCTTCGCGGTTTATTTTATCAAACTCCCGGCAAAACTCTTTGAAGAGTTGGAATGAGGGTTTACGTATGTATTTCAGAACGGCATCCGATGTGTGTTCAGGAGCTACTTTCAACCTTCCGGAAACGTGATGGGCAATTAACTCACGGGTATAAGCTGAGAGAGATTTGTCAATTGCGCCATTGCCGGTTTTGTGCAACAACAGATCATAGCGAACGCCGCTTCCAATAAAGCTTTTCTTTATAAAAGGCAAAGCATCCACCTTTTTATATAGCTTTATCATTTCCGAATGATCTACATTCAGGTTTTTGCATACCGCCGGATAGATGCATGAAGGTCGCTTGCATTTTTGGCATTGTTCCTTATCCATGCCTTGCAGCCTGTACATGTTGGCCGATGGGCCTCCAAGATCAGACAAATATCCTTTGAAATCGGGCATTTTGCCAATCAGTTTTACCTCGTTCAGAATGGATTCCTCCGAACGGGAAATGACTTGCTTGCCCTGGTGCATGGAAATGGTACAGAAAGCGCATCCGCCAAAACATCCTCTGTGAGTGTTCACTGAGAACCGGATCATTTCAAACGCAGGTATTGGTTTGTCCTTGTATTTCGGGTGCGGCAGGCGGGTATACGGAAGGTCGTAAGCGGTGTCTATTTCTGCCTGACTCCAGTTGGCATAAGGCGGATTGACCACTATTTTCCTGCTACCTTCGCTCTGTGTAAGCCGGTTGGCTATAATTTTATTCGATTCTTCCTCAATTATTTTAAAGTTCCTGGCGGAATTGCGTTTGTCCTTCAGGCAGGCTTCGTGCGACAAAAGTTCGATTGTTTCGACGTCGGGATACTCTTCCAGCTGTGCTTTGTTCGAAATACAATATGCAGTTTGCGGAATATTTGTAATGCTTTGAACGGAATTCCCCGCCGCAAATTGGGAGGCAATTTCACGGATCGTTTTTTCGCCCATCCCGTAAACCAACAAATCAGCTTTGCTATCCAGCAAAATGCTTCTCTTATAGCTATCCGACCAGTAGTCGTAGTGTGAAAACCGGCGCATCGAGGCTTCGATTCCGCCAATTACCACCGGAGTCTCCGGGAAAAGCTGTTTAAGAATATTGGAATATACGACGGTGGCATAATCCGGACGAAAGCCGGAAACGCCCCCGGGGGTGTAGGCATCGTTGGAGCGAAGACGCTTGTTGGCTGTATAGTGATTAACCATTGAGTCCATACAACCAGCTGAAATGCCGAAGAAAAGGCGGGGTTTGCCGAGTTTCTTAAAGTCACGCAGGTCGTCGCGCCAGTTGGGTTGCGGCACAATGGCAACCTTCAGGCCTTCGGCTTCCAGTACACGTCCGATTACAGCAGCTCCGAAAGCAGGGTGATCTACATATGCATCGCCGGAGAAGATGATAACATCCAGCTCATTCCAGCCACGCATCTCCACTTCTTTCTTCGTTGTTGGCAACCAGGCAGTATAATCGATCATAAGGAGGATTTGTTTTTAGTGAAAAGTAAAAGAGCAAAGAACAAAGACTAAATCAGATAGAGGTCTTTGTGCTTTGCTCTTTATTCCTTTATCTCAGGCAGGTTAGATAATCAGCATTGCATCACCGTAGATACCGAAACGATATCCTTCCTGAACAGCCTTTTGATAGGCGCCCAACACCTGATCGTAACCTCCGAAAGCGCAGGTTAGCATCAAGAGAGGAGAGTAGGGAAGGTGAAAGTTTGCAATCAAGCTGTCGGCAACTCCAAAGTCATAAGGTGGAAAGATGAATTTACTGGTCCATCCGTCATACGGTTTAATAGTTCCGTTTGTGCACGCGCACGTTTCGAGAGCCCGCATAACCGTGGTTCCTACAGCGCACACTTTACGGTTGGTATCTTTGGCGTGATTGATAATTCCAACAGCTTCCTGATTAACAAGCATTTGCTCTGAGTCGACCTTGTGTTTGGTCAGGTCTTCCACATCAATTTCGCGATAGTTGCACAATCCAGCATGCAACGTCACGTATGCAAAGTCGATACCAAGAATTTCAAGGCGTTTTAATAATTCACGGCTAAAGTGCAGTCCTGCTGTAGGAGCAACCACAGCGCCTTCGTTCTTTGCAAAGATTGTTTGATAGCGGGATTCATCTTCAGGCTCTACATCGCGTTTGATGAAGCGTGGCAATGGAGTTTCACCTAACTCGTAAAGTGTTCTGCGGAATTCTTCATAACTTCCGTCATAGAGGAATCTGACCGTACGTCCTCGCGACGTGGTGTTGTCAATAACCTCGGCTACAAGCAGATTGTTCTCCCCGAAGTAGAGTTTATTGCCCACACGAATCTTACGTGCCGGATCTACCAAAACATCCCACATGCGCAGATCGTGGTTTAATTCACGCAACAAAAACACTTCGATTTTAGCTTCGGAGTTATCTTTAGTGCCATAAAGACGGGCAGGGAACACTCTTGTGTCGTTAAAAACAAACACATCCTGATCATTATAATATTCTAGAATATCATTAAAAGTGCGGTGTTCAATTTCCCCGGTCTTCCTGTGTAGGACTAACAAGCGGGATTCATCTCTGTGTTTTGTGGGATAAAGGGCAATTAATTCATCTGGAAGTTTGTACTTAAATTGCGAAAGTTTCATATAAAGAGTTAGTTAGATGGAAAAAATCTCACGATCATCAACAAATAATATAAATCACTATTCCACCTTTTTTGACAAAGGAAAATGGTTATTTAGTAAATGGTTTGCAAAAATACAACATGTGAACAGGCGATGTCAAGAGTAGAATGGTTAATTATACGTAATCAAAGCCATTATACATAAGATTTAAACATTCGCGAAGATGGTTTTTGCAAACGTTTTGTTGGTGTTAATTTTCAGTTTGCATTGTCTCGAGCATTTCCTGAAATTGCTCAACGGAAATACATTTGTCCAGAGTACATTCCCCGATGCGGGTTCGTACCAATCCTGTCAGGTGAGCGCCGCTATCAAGCGCGATTCCGATATCGCGGGCTAAGGCTCTTATGTAAGTGCCTTTGCTGCAAACCACCCTGATTTTCAGAACGGGCAAGGCAAATTCGAGCACCTCCAGTTCGTCAATCACAAGAGTTTTGGCTTTTAGTTCAACGTCTTGTCCTTCTCGGGCATAGTTGTATGCTCTCTTTCCGTCCACTTTAACGGCGGAGAAGACAGGAGGAACCTGCTGAATGGTGCCGATGAAACGTTGTAACCGTTCATCAACCATTTCACGGGTAATATGTTCAAAGGGATATCGGGCGTCAACTTCCTTTTCGAGATCGAACGACGGAGTGGTGGCGCCCAGTTCAAGGGTGGCAATATACTCTTTTGTCTGGTACTGAAAAGTGTCTATTTGTTTGGTAGCCTTACCGGTACAAATAATCATGACACCTGAAGCAAGAGGGTCGAGGGTGCCTGCATGCCCCACCTTAATCTTCTTAACGTTCAGATGTCTGCTGATCAGCCATCTGACTTTGTTAACCAGACTAAATGAGGTCCAGTGTAGAGGTTTGTTGAAAAAAAGAACTTCGCCTTGTATAAAATCCATATTAGTTTTTAAATGAATAAATCCACCGTCGGGTCAGGATGAACCAACGTCCCGGATCATTCTTTTTAGCACTGTTGTAGCAAGATTGTTTCTCCCATCACTGGGCGGAAAAATAAGTGGCTTAAAATTGGAATTTGCCCCACAACAGGCATGCTATGATAATAAAACCGACAACAATCCGGTAATAACCGAATAGCCGGAACCCATGTTTAGTCAGGAATGAAATGAACGCTTTAATAGCAATAATAGCAACGATGAAACCAATCAGATTGCCTAATGCTAATATGCTGATATTGTGAGATGTCAAAATTTCAGGAGTTTCCTTGTAGGCATCCCACAGACTTTTTGCAAATGCTCCTGCCAAAGTAGGAACGGCAAGGAAAAAAGAAAATTCAGCGGCAGCGGTGCGTGTAAGTTTCTGTTGCATACCTCCGATAATGGTTGCAGCACTGCGGCTTAATCCGGGAAACAGTACAGCCAAAACCTGAAACAGACCGATGCAAAGTGATTTCTTATAGGTGATTTTCTCTTCCGATTCGACTTGAGGATTTTTGAACCAATTGTCGACAAACAACAGTACGAAACCTCCCAAAAACATCACAATGGCAATAAACAGCGGAGATCCAATCAGTTCGTCGATGTGTTTCTTAAAAATAACGCCAAAAACAGCTGCCGGAAGGAAAGCTACCAAAAGCTTTACATAAAACTGTAATTTTTTGAAATCGAAGAATTTACGCCAGTAAAGAACGATCACCGAAATGATGGTGCCAAACTGGATATTTTCAATGAAAAGTTTGGTGAAATCGCTTTTTTCGATGCCGAAAAAAGCAGATACCAACGCCATGTGGCCGGTAGACGATACAGGAAGAAATTCGGTTAGCCCTTCAACAATAGCAAGAATAATTGCGTGTAACAAACTCATCCCTTATTCTCCCTTTTTGTTTGGCCACATAATGGCTACAATCATAAACAAAAAGCCGAAAAGAGCGATCATTGGGCCTACTGTAATTCGACGGGTACTGAATATATCCGGGTTGAACTGCTCTCCGGATGAACTTCCGGTCATGAGCAAGAATCCAATCAAGATACAAGCTAATGATACAACCATTAACAACCAATTGGTTTTGCCAAAAGCAAAAGCCTTATTGTCTTGTGAAGTTTCTTTTACTTCAGATGTTGTTTTCTTTTTCATGTGTTTATAATTGTTTTTTTAAGGGCACATGGAACTTCATGCCAAAATGCAGTCATACCTTTGGGTATCAAAAGCGACAACTTTTGTCATGGGCGTTTCATTGGGTTCAGTATTATGAATTCAATTATACAAAATAGTAAGAGTCCGTGCGCATTCTGATATAACGGTTCACTGCAAACAGAGATGCAAAAAACGTGATAATCAGAGCAAACAGGACAACGAGTCCGCCGACAATTACCAGAACATCCAAACGGTACAGGTTAAATGTTGCACCTATTTCATACTGTAAATAATAAACAGCTCCGGCCAACATCACTGATGCAAGCAATGCTGCGGTAAGGCCGTTCAGCAGGCTTTTCAGGATAAACGGACGGCGTATAAACCATGCTTTGGCACCGACCAGCTTCATCGTGTTTATAAGGAATCTCTTTGAATAGATGCTGATTCGTATGGTGTTGTTAAGTAATACAATAGATACAAACAGCAGGATGAGTGCCACTCCCGAAAGAATAAATCCGGTCTTTTGGATATTGTTGTTGACCAGGTGAACAATATCTTTCTGATACATTACCTGTTTCACCCCGAGAAACTGTTTCATTTGAGTCTCCATCTTCGAAGCCGAATCAGGATTGGCATAGTCCGATTTTAATTTAATTTCGTAGGATGCCAGCAATGGGTTGTAACCAAGAAAATCCTGCGGATTATCTCCTAAATCACGAATATGGTCTTTCAGCGCCTGTTCTTTGCTGATGTAATCGTATGATTTGGTTGCCGGCATTGCTTTTATGGCTTTCTCCAGAGCAAACTTGTTAGCTGGCGATATGGAATCTTCCAACACAACCGACATGTTGACGTTTTCCTTTACGTAGTTGGAAACATCTTTCCCTACCATCAACAAAAGCGCAATGAATCCAACCAGAAAAAGGACAAGCGCTATGCTAACGGTGACCGTAAAATGAAGATTAAAGAATTTCTTCTTTGTTGTTTTTGCTGAATTCGACATCTGATTCCTACAGTTTAAACTGGACGTTCGATTCCATTATCCGAAATTTGGTGCAAAGATAGCTCTTTCTGTTATTACGAGAGCAACAAAAAAAGATAAACATTGCCAATACTTATTTACAAGCCCGTTTCAGGCTATTCTTTGCCGGTTTCTTCTTTGCCTTTTGCATTGTTTCTCCATGCAAAAAATCCGCCTCCCAAAACAATCAGAACCAATAGTATGGAAGATGCATAAGAAACCGTATTCCCTGTTGAATAGGACGGAGGATCAAACTTGAATTCGACATCGTATTGTCCTGGTTTAAGGGCAATCCCTCTGAGTAAGTAATTTGCTTTGAAATAGGGAACTTTAGCTCCGTTTGCATACGCTGTCCACCCTTTGTCATAGTAGATTTCGGAGAATATGGCAACCTGATCACTGTTTGATTTATAGCTATAAATCAAATCGTTAGGTTCATATTTTTTCAGGGTAATGGTGGCTGTCGTATCTTTTGCAAAAGTAGCTGGTAATGAAGTGGCAACAGTTTTTTCTACCAATGCTTCATTTTTTGTATCAATCTGACCAACTTTTCGCAGGGCTTCGCTGTTGTTTTCTACAGGAATGATTTTCTTGACAAACCACTGTGTGCCGTTTGCATAAGGATTGGTTATAGGCATCGTTTGCGGATTGTAAATCAGATACTTCATGTTCAGCATGTTTAATACACTGAGTTTGGCAAGCGGAGCCTGTACGTCTGTCAGTGTTTTTGCATGTTGGAACACTGTGCTTATAGCCTGCATCTCAGGAATGAGCTGAACGTCAATCAGATCCTGATAAGAACGCAATTTTGCTCCATGGTATCCGCCGATGCTTTTGTGGAAATATGAAGTTGATGCGTCGTTAAACGGACTCACTGCAAGGTTAAGCACGCGGTAGTCTGATTTATCCTGAAGAATGAATTTATCGGCCTGAGTTGGTTTTGTTGCTTCTGCAGTTTGTTTCGATACAAAGTTGTCGTCGTTTAGGTAACGTTTTGCAACCGGGTACATGTCGGCAATAAACAAGACGGCAAAAATGAAATATAAATGTGCTGCTTTTAGTTTGTTCTTTAAGTAAACCCAGATTGCACCGGCGGCTAGCACGATAAAGATCAGCGAACGAAGCGCATCTGCTTTCAATATTTCCTGACGATCAAGTGGCAAAGTCGATTTCAGGAAAGAATAATCGCCGGAGAATTGTGCATCTTCCGGGGAAACAAAATTCCCAGCCAGCGATGGGATTAACCAGAAAAGGAGACAAAGTCCACCTGTAATTCCGGCTGCCCAATATAAGCCCTTTGTTAGTTTGGCTTTGTCGATATTGTTTTTAATCAATGCCTGAAGTGCCAGAATCGCCATTATCGGCATCGTATATCCGGCGATTATCAAGATCATCGCTACCGTTCTGAACTTGTTGTAATACGGTACATAGTCGATGAAGAAGTTGGTGAGTATACCGAAGTTTTTACCCCAGGCAAGCATGATAGAAAGTACCGTGCCTGCCAATAACCACCACTTGTATTTCCCATCTACCAAAAACAGTCCCAACACAAAGAGGAAACAGATAATGGCGCCAATGTAAACCGGACCCGATGTGCTCGGTTGGCTTCCCCAATAAAGAGGCCATTTTTGAGTGCTCATGATCTGGGTGGCATCTGCTCCGAGAGAAGAAAGCTTTTTGCCGGTATTTGAATTTTCATCAAGAGTCCCGATGCTGGAACCTCCGTAAAAATCAGGCATCAGCAAAGTCATAGTTTCTCCGACTCCGTAACTCCATTGTGTGATATAATCTTTTTCAAGACCACCGTTCGATTTCTGTGAGCTGTGAGCTGTATCAGAACTTTGTCCGCGCATTGAATATTTGCCATATTCATAGGTTGTTATAAGCGTTGTGGCGTTGATTCCCATGGCAATAATAGCTGCTCCAAGTAGCCCTGCAGAAGTGATCAGGAATGATTTGATCTGCTTTTCGAGGATGGCATAAATAAGTTCAGACACGATGAAAACACCGAGTAACATCATCACGTAGTAAACGATCTGGATATGCCCGGATTTGATCCCCAGCGCTAAGAAAATAGCTGTCAGTATTGCGCCCAGCCAACGGTTGCTCCTATACGCCATTACCACGCTACCGATAACCGGAGCCATGTATGCCAGCGTGATGGCCTTGCTGCTGTGTCCTGCCACAATTATAATGAAATTGTAGGACGCGAATGCAAAGCCGATAGCGCCCAACGCACTCAGCCATGGATTCACCCTGAGCGAGAGTAGTAAAATGTAAAATCCTATCAGATAAAGGATAAGGTAGAATACGGGTCGTGGAAAGTTTGTGAAGAAAGAATAGATAAAGCTGACTGCCGTGGAAGGATTATCCATGGCAATCTGATAAGTGGGCATGCCTCCAAACATACTGTTGGTCCATAAAGTCGGCGAATCGTGTGACCCGTTAAAATCAGTGGTCTCTTTCGACATCCCCGCCCAGGTCTGGTTATCGTGCCCGACAACTACTTTCCCGTCAATAACAGGACTGAAATAGACGTAAGAAATGACAATAAAAAACAGGATAGCAGCCATGTGTGGCCATGCTTTGCTCCAAAGTTGTTTGTTCATAATACCTTAACGTTATGTTATCTGTTTCTGTATGCTTTTAGATTAACTCTCCTATAAGTGTAGCCGATGACGTATCGACAATTTTTACATTTACAAATTCACCGATGTGATGTCCGCCTTTCGGAAAGACAGCCACTTTGTTTTGCGAAGTTCTTCCGAAAAAGTGGTCTCGTGACCGTTTGGAATAGCCTTCAATTAGCACTTCGTATGTTTTTCCGATAGACTTTTTATTCGCTTCGGCCGAAAGTGTATTTTGTAAGTCGATAATTTGCTGTAAACGTTCTATTTTTACTTCCTCTGAAATGTCGTCGGGGGAGATTTTTAGCTGCATAAGTTCCCGGGCGTTCGGAATATTTGAACATAAATGCCGAATCAAAACCAACCTCTTTCATCAACGAAAGTGTCTGTGAATGATCTTCTTCCGTTTCGGAGGGGAATCCGCAAAAGACGTCGGTAGTAATGCTGGCTTCCGGTAGAATGCGTTTAATGGCAGCAATTCTGTCGAGATACCATTCGCGTGTGTATTTTCGGTTCATCCGTTTCAGTACATCGTTGCTGCCCGATTGCACAGGCAGGTGGATGCTCTTGCACAGATTATTGTGAGCAGCAATTGCTTCAAGGGTGTTGTCGCTCATGTCCCTTCGGGTGCGAAGTAGAGAAACGTATCCGCATTTGAGGAGCTTCCTGAGCAACCAATTCGAGTAATGCCGGAAAATCAACCACATTTCCCTCTTTTTCGAACCGGAATGAATTTACGTTTTGACCCAGCAGGGTGACCTCCTTGTAACCCCGGCTTTGTAAGTCGCGTAGTTCGTTGACAATGCTTTCCGGATCACGGCTGCGTTCACGTCCGCGAGTATAGGGCACGATGCAATAGGTACAAAAGTTGTTACAGCCGCGCATAATGGATATAAAACCCGAAATCGGATTTCCGATACGCGCAGGCAACACATCTTTATAAGTCTCGGTTTGTAGATAACTCCACATTGATGGCTTTTTCTCCTTTTTCAACCGCGCCCATCAGGTTCGGAATGTCGAGATATGCGTCCGGTCCTACAACCACGTCAACATTGTGATTGTTGATGAGATCTTCTTTTACGCGTTCGGCCATACAACCGATAATGCCTACAATAAGATTTGGCTTTTTCTTGCGTAATGACTTGAAATAGTCGAGGCGGGAGAGTATCTTCTGTTCGGCATTATCGCGTACCGAACAGGTATTTACCATGATGGCGTCAGCGTCAGTGATTTTTTCAGTAAGTGAATATCCGTCCATCTCCAGAATGGAAACAACGACCTCACTGTCGGCTACATTCATCTGGCAACCGTATGTTTCGATAAAGAGCTTCTTGGTCTTGAGAAATCGGATCTGTATGGTTAGTGTTATCCTTATTATTAGGATTCTGCATATTATAATGGTCTAAAAAATTCAGACGGCAAAGGTAATCATTTTTTTTGTGCAAATTTTGTGGCTCGATCTTTCGCTGAGATGAAGTTATCTTGCAGTCTATCTGAGTGTACGGCGGTTGGGTGACAAGCGACCTTGGTTTTGTTGCTTTGGTGTGCCTATTCGTGTCGGGTAATTCTTAACGGATCCTGCATGACGGGTGGATATTCCCGACCCCAAAGAGTTATTGGCTTATGGAAGATTTCATATATCTTTGCGTCTATAATTCAAGTAAAATATATTAGTTTTTGTATTGACAGTTAATGGTTTTGTGCGTTAACTATTTGACTGACGTAATGTTGCTTGACTTTAGGTCAATTCGTTTTTTTTGTTTGATTATCTGCCATGAACTCACCGAAAAAAAAGGACGGTCTCAAAAAAAGATCTTTGTCGCTTACGAATATATCTGACTTTACTCAGTTTCAATTAGGTTGTGTTGCGCTGTTTGTGCTGTTGGCGTTTAATCTGACAAGTGTACAAAACGATTCGGTGCTGAAATGGATTGATGAATTCTCTATTTTTTTACCTACCTCTCTCTATTTCTCTGACTGTTTTCGATTCGCAGGTGGATTGCTGATCTATTTGGGAACATTTTTTTACCCAATTTCTATACTATCCATGGCTGGGAAGTGTCGTTTTTATTTTACTCCTGCTTGCAATTCAATATTTATCCGTAAAGGCATTTCGTATTCCCCGTCATTATTTTCCACTTTCTTTTATTCCGGGCTTAATGCTTCTGCTGTCTGTCTCCGATTTGGGATATGTCTGGATGTCGCTTAAATCTCCTGGCTATTTTTTCTCCAATGCTTTGGGTACGATTGGTCTTTTGTTGTTCTTCGTTGTATACAAAAGCGCTAGTAATCTGCTGCTTCGTATTATTATCCTTTCCCTTATTATTGGAATCGGTTATCCGTTGTTTGGCTTTTATGCGCTATTTACAGGATTGGCCATTGTCCTTTACGAACTATTTTCGTTTTGGAGCGACAAAGATGTAATGCGATTGGTGATTATCGGTGTGGGTCTGACGGTGATTGCTTTTGTTCCGCAGGTATATTATAATTTTGTATATAGCTACATGCAGCAGTTTTATATATATACGGCTGTACTTCCTCGTTTCTTTTTTAACTCCGCGGAGTTTGTGTTGTGGCTTCCGTTTATTCTGTTGTTTTTATCTTTCCTTTTGAGCCTGTTATTTTTATTCCGAAATCGCATAGTTGCACCGAAGCAGGCTAAAACTGCCGTTGTCTTATCTGCTATTATCTATGTATCTGCCCTGATTTTTTACTTATGTGATGTCTTATCAAAATGAAAACTTTATGGCAGAGGTGAAAATGGCAGCAGCTGTGGATAAAGGCGATTGGAGGAAAGTGACGGTGATAGCCGGAAATATGAGGGGAACGCCCACCCGTGATGTGGTATTGAATAACAATCTGGCTATATTCAAACTGGGATATAACCCAGGAAAAGGAGTGATGGACATTAACAGTGTAGTCCCAACTCGAAGCGTTCGCCCGGGTATGGCGCTCATGATGATGAGTGGTCGTTCGCTTTTTTATAACTATGGTAAAATAAATGAGAGTTACCGGTGGTGCATGGAGGGAACGGTAGAGCTCGGATTGAGAGTGACATGCCTCAAGTATATGGTAAAGTGCGCATTGCTGAATCAGGAATATGCGTTGGCACAAAAGTACAACACTGTATTATCTCAAACAATGTTTCATCACAAGTGGGCCGAAAAATATCAACGCTACATAGACGATCCTCGTTTGATGAAGGAAGATAAAGAGATGAACGCCATCCGATCGTTGATGCAAAAGGGAGATAGTATTAATATTGATTTTCATTAAAACATGAATTATAGTGTGATGCGATATGATGACTTGTCGGTAAAAGCGACTTGTAGCATCTATCGAAAACCGAATCAAGCTACCGTATTACATGCAATTTTGGAGCTGACCGGCACTGCTTTCCCGGCCGAAAACCAGTTTGATTGCTTGCACCAGGCCATATCGCGTATTTTTTCTGATGCATCGTTTCGAGATATTACACTGGTATGGAAACGCTATTTTGTCTCCGATGTTGTTAATCAGGCAGAGTACTTGCCATCAGGAGGTCATGAAGCCGTTTCGTTAGTGCAGCAACCTCCGTTGTCGGGTGCAAAGGTTGTGGTGTGGTTGTGCGGAATGGAAAACGTCGGTGTCGAAGAAACGTACGGAAACGGTACATTAGTGAAGCGTCCACATTTTTCTCATGTTTTTCACACACAAATGCATGAACAAAAAGGAACGGTTGAGCAACAAACAAAGTCAGTGTTTGATGCCTATAGATCCTATTTAAGCGAGCATAACGTCAGTTTGGAGTCAAACTGCATTCGAACATGGCTTTTTGTAAAGGACTTAGACCGTCAGTATGCGGGTATGGCAATTGCCCGGGAAAACGTTTTTCGAAAAAGAAAACCTCACGCCACAAACACATTATATTGCCAGTACGGGGATTGAGGGAAGATGTATTCATCCGGAGGTTCTTCTGTTGATGGATGCTTATGCTGTTCTGGGTCTACAGAAGGCGCAAATCCGGCATCTGAAAGGATCAAGTCATCTGAACTCTACAAACGAATATGGAGTTACCTTTGAGCGGGGCACAGCCTTATTGTATGGTGATCGCTGTCATGTGTATATTTCGGGTACTGCAAGTATCGACAATAAAGGCAATGTTTTATATTTGAGAGATATTGAGAAGCAAACTGTCAGAGTGCTTGAAAATATTTCTGTTTTGTTAGAAGAGGCCGGGTGTAACATGCAGGATGTAGCTCATCTGCTTATTTATCTTCGGGATGTGGCCGATTATGCATTTGTGAACTCCTATATGCAAGCGCATTATCCATTCATCCCGAAAGTGATTCTGTTGGCTCCTGTCTGCCGACCGGGATGGCTGATAGAGATGGAATGTGTTGCGATAAAAGAGATGAGCAATCCTCAGTTTTATTCTTTCTGACGAGAAAAATTATTTGTTAAAGTAGTGTTTGACGTCAATGGTATCTTTTTTCAGAACTTGTTTGTTCCCGGGATTATAAAAGGTTGCCTTCGTCGGTTTTTTTATCTATGGCTTGTATCAGCTGGCGTTGTGTTACAGTCACCGGTTTCTCCATAAATTCGGGAATATTATACGACTTAAATAACGCAGCATAGAAGTAGGGATCTTTTTGTGGCAAAATAAAGGGTTTATGTCCCTTTCCGTTTTTAAAATAGGCGATATATGGTCTGGTGTAAGATCCATCTTCGCGGCGAGAACTAAAGATAATCCAGTTTCCATTGGACGACCAGGAATGATAACTATCCACATCCGGACTATTGAGCTCTTTCATGGGCGCAACATTTTGGGTGCTCAAATCAATTAGATATAGATCGCTGCTTTTGTGCCATATATGAAAATTGCCATACTCTCCCAACGTAAATAATAAATACTTGCCATTGGGTGATACTCTTGGAAAGGTGGCACTCTTATGGATTGATGCGGCATCGAAAATCATTTCCGCCTTTCCAAATTCCAAAGTTTGAGGATTGAATGCCTTTCGGTAAATGTTGTAATAGTATTTTTTGTAATTTTTCCTTACGGTATCTCCTGATGTTGTCTTTTGCGGATATTGGGCGGCTACATAGTAAAGATATTTTCCATCGGGGCTCCATGCCGGAAACGTTTTTAGTTCGTTGGGGTCGGCAGAAATCTCGCGCACCTCGTTTTTGTCTACATCATACAGTATAAGATCCGATTTCAAGTCCATCACTTCCACCTTGTCTTTGTTATAGTCGTGGAAGTATTGCCTGATGTCATTTACAGAATATGCAATTAAGTTCTTGTAAGGATGCCATGCTGGATATACGCCTCCGGATATGGTATATGCTGTCTTTAGGTCTATCTTTTTTACACCGTTAGGGGCTACAATCACTGTCCCACTTTTGTTTTGGCGCACATGAAATTGCATCTTGCCGGTTTTATTGTAATTCTGGTACGAATGGCAATTAATACATTGCCCCTCCTCGCTTCTGGATAATAGGCTGTTGTTGTAGATAACTTCTTCCTTGAAGTTGGTTAGGTTCCGCTGGTTGATGGTGAGATATTCGTAGATGTTGTACGAGGGTTCGATTAGACGGTAAGAGATATAATCATCGATCTTTTCGGGAGCAATGTAATTTCTGATTGTGGAGAATTTATGCCATCTGTCGCTCCCTTTTACATAAATATCTACATACAATGTATCCCCTTTGTTCTCTTCGAGTAGTCGATGCCATTTTTGTAAATCCCATTCTACTTTCTGCCCATCTACTTGCAATTTATCACCTTTGCGGGAATATGCCACAGAAATAAAGGCATTTCCCGGTTCCTTTATGGAAAAATTAAGGGGCGCGATGTTGCAGGGGATTGAAAGATTGGTATAATCAGGGTAGAGGGATGGAACTCGGTTAATGGATTGGTAGTCAGATGGGAGTTTCGCTATACAGGATATACATAAAAAAGCCAGGAGATAGCAAAAGATAAGGTTGTTTTTCATTTCCCGTTTGTATTAGAACGTTGAGAACAAAGATACTAACTTTATTTATGGCTGGCAAAAGCCTTGATTTGATTTTTTATGCCCAAATTTGTGCTGATCAAGAGATGACTATTTGAGTTGCAACTTTAGTTTTTGTCGCTTTCCCTTTTCCTTTTGCAAGCCGATAAACTCAGGTTTCGCTTTCAATTGCCGGCATCTTCTGCGCATTTCATTTGGCTCAAAAATTGAGTATCTTTGTGCCTCTTTGCAATTTTAATATGGGGAAAAACAAATTACAGAAATTTAGAGAGTTAGAACAGCTTGAACATGTGTTTCAGGTTCCGTCGGAGCAGCTGCGTGCCGGGCAGCAATGTGAAATGAAGGGTCGCTGGCGCGAATTTTTCGGCAATGACAATCCGATTGTACTTGAACTCGGGTGTGGCAAAGGCGAATATACAGTGGCGCTGGGCAAACGTTTCCCCGGTAAAAATTATATTGGGATAGATATAAAGGGAGCTCGTCTCTGGACAGGGGCAAAAGAGTCTTTCAATTGTGGAATGAAGAATGTGGCTTTTGTGCGTACAAATATTGAAATGCTCCCGTTTTTCTTTGATAACGATGAGATTAGCGAGATCTGGCTGACATTTCCCGATCCGCAAATGAAAAAGAAGACAAAAAGGCTTACCAGTACCGGATTCCTGAATCGTTATGCCGGCTTTGTGAAACCGGGGGGGCTTATTCATCTCAAGTCGGATAGTAATTTTATGTTTACCTACACCAAAGTTGTTGTTGCCGAAAATCAGCTGAAGGTAGTCGATGAGTGTGATGATATCTATGCGCAACGTCCGGATGACGAAATTTTATCGATCAAAACTTATTATGAACAGCAGTGGCTGGCTCGTGGTATTACTATAAAATATATCTGTTTTGAACTGGAAGCCAAAGGAGAATGGAAAGAACCTGAGGTTGAAATTGAGTTGGATCCTTATCGCAGTTATGGAAGAAACAAACGCAGTGAGCTGAACCTTACCGATTAATATGAAATTGAAGCTCAATCTGCAAGAGCAGATTTGAAATTGTAAATTGTCAAATCGTAAATAAACATGACATTATATCCAAAATTAATTCTTGAAGCGCTTGCACATGTTCGCTATCCGGGTACCGGGGTTGACGTGGTGAGCAGCGATATGGTCGAAGACAATATTAGGATCGAAGGAAACAAAGTATCGTTTTCTCTTGTCTTCGCGAAACAAAACGATCCATTTGCCAAATCGCTGGTTAAAGCTTGCGAACAGGCAATTCATACATATATCGGGTCGGAAGTGGAAATTGTGGGCAATATTGCCGTGAAATTTAAGGAGGCTCCTAAGCCGGTGGATGAAAAGCCGCTGAAAGGGGTGAAACATATCGTTGCTGTCTATTCCGGCAAAGGTGGGGTAGGGAAATCTACCATCGCAGCCAACCTTGCGGTGGCAATGTCTAACCTTGGGTTCAGCGTAGGCATTCTCGATGCAGATATTTACGGCCCATCTATCCCAAAAATGTTTGGCGTGGAAGATGATCGTCCCACTGTTGAAGTGGTTGAAGGAAAAGAATTGATTCAACCCGTTGTGCAATACGGAATTAAAGTGTTGTCGATCGGATTCTTCGTCGATCAGTCGAATGCATTGGTATGGCGTGGCCCCATGGCAGGCAACGCCCTGAAGCAATTAATCAATGATACCGCATGGGGCGAGCTTGATTATCTGTTTATTGACATGCCTCCGGGAACAGGCGATATTCACCTTACGTTGGTGCAAACGGTAGATTTGTCGGGAGTCATTATCGTGGGAACGCCGCAGGAAGTTGCTTTGGCCGATGTTCGGAAGGGAATCAATATGTTCACGAACGATAAGATTGCTGTCCGTGTTTTGGGAGTTGTTGAAAATATGGCATGGTTCACTCCAGCCGAACTTCCGCAAAACAAATATTATATTTTCGGGAAAGAAGGTTGCAAGCGTCTGGCCGAAGAAATGAATGTGCCATTGCTGGGGCAAATTCCTCTCGTTCAAAGTATTTGTGAAAGTGGAGATGCCGGTTCACCGATTTCTCTCAATGATGAGTCTCCTTTATCAATCGCATTTCGGTCTCTGGCGCAACAAGTTCATTCAATCCTTGGTAATTGATCAAGCTATAAGACAAATTCTAAAAAAGGCAATACATTCGTATTGCCTTTTTTTATTGATACGCCCGATGATAATAAACACAAAAATTAACATATCCGAAGTGTCAGATTATTCTTGTTATTCAATAAATAGGCAGATTCGTTTTTAAAAAACTGCACTGAAATATTAAAGTTATAATAAAATTGCAGTTATCAGCAATATTCTTTAGATATTATAAGTGTATGTTATTTGTAATTAACATGATGTTAAAATGACGTTGCGTTCTTTGGTGCAAAATTAATTAAATGTCAATAATATAGGTTATTAAGTGCTCGTTTCTGGTATTATTGGACTGAATGTATATAGATGTTTGAACATGATATATAGGGATAGAAGAACAAATTGGTATAAAAAAACACATTTTTATAGTCAAATAGTTGCAACGAAAGGAAAAAGAGGCTATTTTTGTGGTTGACATTTTTGAAAAACAGACTAATTTAAGGTGAAAATTAACTTAAAAGTGAAAGGTATGAGAAAATTAATGATGATGTTATGCTTAGTAATAAGCATTGGTTGGGCTGCGGCTCAGACCAGAGTAACGGGGACAGTGGTCTCGACTGACGATGGTCAGCCGATTATCGGAGCCTCTGTCGTTGTAAAAGGTACCTCCTCTGGTACGATTACAGATTCAGATGGTAAATTCGCTCTGACATTGCCTGCAAATGCTAAAGTTCTGGTGTTTTCATACGTGGGTATGCAAACCGTTGAATTAGCAGCAAAATCTACTATGCAGGTACAAATGCAGTCTGATTCCCGTCAGATCAGCGAAGTTGTTGTTACGGCCATGGGGATCAAACGTTCAGAAAAAAGTTTGGGTTATGCAGCATCTACGGTAAAGTCTGATGACTTGACGCGTGCAACACCAACTTCAGTAACGAACGGTCTTACAGGTAAGGTAGCAGGTCTGAATATTTCGAATTCAGGTGGCACAGGTACTTCTGAAAAAGTAATTATTCGTGGGATTACTTCATTTAGTAACAACCAACCTTTGTACATCGTTGACGGAATTCCTATTCAAAACTCATTTATGGGTAATGCTGCAACAGGACAGGCGGTTGACTTTGGCAACCAGGCTGGTGACATCAACCCTAATGATGTTGCTTCTGTTACAGTGTTAAAAGGTGCTTCTGCAACAGCTCTTTACGGTTCGCGTGCTGCTAACGGTGTAATCTTGATTACAACAAAACGCGGTACGACAGATTCGAAAATTCAGGTAGAATACACCGGAGCTGCAACAGTTTCAAATATTTTGCGTGTACCTCAGTATCAGGATCGTTTTGGACAGGGATGGCCACTGTTAAATCAGGGCGGTACACCAGAACCCGGTCTTGGAGAAAATGGTTCATGGGGTCCGGCTTTAGACGGTATGATGCGCAAATGGGGTGCTCCTCTCGATGCTAACGGATTTTATTCAGCTAAGGGAGTTCAACGTGTGAAACCTTTTGCTTTTGTGAAAAATAACTTGCGGGACTTCTATGAAAATGGTCTTGAAGTTAACAATAACCTGAGTGTTACCGCTGGTAACCAAAACGCATCGTTTATTTTCACGTATAATAATTTATCTTCGGATGGTATTGTGCCAACTAACGTAGATAAATATAATCGTAACACTTTCTCTGTTCGTGGAGATGCCAATTACAAAAATTTCCATGCAAACATTGATGTGAACTATGTTCGTAAAGACATCAGAAATGTACGTAGCGGACAGGGTGGCGCTACAGGTGCTACCATGTTCCAGGATATTATCCAAACTCCGGTTGATATAAGTTATCAGGATATGAAAGATTATAACAATCCGTACAATAACATTGATAACTTCTATACCGGTTACGCTCAGAATCCTTATTGGATTATGGCTAATAACCGAAGCGTTTATCAGGATGACCGTGTATATGGTAAAGTGGAATTGAGCTATGATATTATACCTGGGTTGAAGGCTGTCACCAGACTGGGTGCTGACTTTACTAATTCTCTTACAAAAAGTTGGTCTGCTCAGTTAACTCAATCAACAACAGGGTGGGCGATTAACTTCTCAAATAAGAGTATACCGGGTAACTACGAAGAAGATAATGTAAAGTATGGTCAACTTGATGCGACCGCAATGTTAACCGCTGACTATAATCTTGGGGCTAAGTTTAGAGTTACCGGAACTGCCGGTTGGAATCTGAACCAGCGTACTAAATATGAAAATGATGCTATTCAGGGAGCGTTAGACGTTCCGGGATGGTACAACCTTTCTAATGGTGCTTCTTTGCCCACAGTTAATGGTAATGTGGCAACTCCGGAATACAAGCGCAGATTAATCGGGGTTTTTGCACAGGGTGATGTTTCATATAAAGATTGGGCATTCCTTGGTCTTTCTGCCAGAAATGACTGGTCATCCACACTGCCTGTCGGAAAAAACAGTTTCTTTTATGGTGGAGTAAACGCTTCTGTTATTCTGACAGATGCCATTAAGTCCCTAAACAAAACACCAATCAGTTATTTGAAACTGAGAGCTGGTGTTGGTCAGACCGGTAATGATGCAAACGTTTATTTAACAGATAATAAATATTTGCCTACTCAGATAGCTTTGGGATTTGGTAACTTATTTATGCCTTTGTCGGGTATTTCAGGTTTGACTGTTTCAAATACTATTTACAGCCAAAGTCTGAAACCTGAAATTTCAACAGAATTAGAGTTCGGGATGGATCTGAAAATGTTTCATAATCGTTTGGGATTGGATTTCGCTTGGTATAATAAGGATACCAAGAATCAAATCATTGTTGCCAGCATATCTCCCGAATCCGGTTACACAGGTAAAGTAAGAAATATAGGTAAAATTAACAACAAAGGTATTGAAACACGTTTGTACGGCTCTCCTCTGAAAAGCAAGAACTTTGAATGGGAATTGGGCGTGACATTTGCTAAAAACTGGAGCTTAATCAAGGAGCTTTGGGGTGACGTAACCAGCTATCAGTTTACATCTGCTTATGATGTAACCTATATGATGATGAAAGGACAACCGGTTGGTGTATTCCAGGTTCCTGCAATTAAAAAAGTAACAGATACAAGTTCGCCTTATTATGGGAAAACTATTGTAAACTCAAGCGGTCTTCCTCAGATAGCTTCTAACGAATATAGAACTATCGGATCTTCAAATCCTGATTTCACAATGGGCTTTACTTCTACATGGTCATACAAAGCTCTTGCTCTTAGCGTAGTGTTTGATTATCGTCAGGGTGGTTACTTCTATAGTAATACAGCTCGTATGTTAGACTGGAATGGTAATGGAACAAACACAATGTACAATAACCGTCAGCCATTCCTTGTTCCGAATTCGGTGAAAGAAGTTTCTTCAGGAGTTTATGCTGATAATGATATTCCGTTGATGACTACAGGTGGTATACTTAATTACTGGAACTATTCTTCAAGCAACAAGGGAATGGAGGGCAATTGCGTTCTTCCAAGAACTTATGTAAAATTGAGAGAGGTTTCTTTGAGTTATACAATGCCTAAAAAATGGTTTGCTAAAACTCCGATAACAAATGCTCAGATTAGCATTATTGGTAAGAACCTGTTGATGTGGACTGCAGCTGCTAACAACTTTGTAGACCCGGATCAATCAAATTATGGTAATGACCTTTCTTCTAACTTTGGTGAATTCTCAGCATCTCCAACAGTACGTAATTTTGGAGCATCACTCAAGGTCAATTTCTAATCTAAAAAACAGAATCTTATGAAAAAAATTATAAATTACAGCTTGGGGTTAGTGCTTTCTGCTTTTCTCTTTTCTGCATGTACAGATTATCTGGATGTGAACAAAGATCCGAGTTACCCTACGACATCTGCAACCCCGCTTTTATTTACTTCAGGTACTACCTGGTCTGCTTCAATTTTAGGATGTGATGTGCAGTTGGTGACAGCTTTGTGGTCACAGCAATATGCTCAGAATACCAATTCGCAGCAATATACTACGGTTGACCAATACAATATGGCAAATAATAATACTTATTTTTCTCGTTATTGGCAGTCAGTTTATGCAGGAGCATTGCCCGACTTGAAACAGGCGATTTCTCAGGCAGAAAAAGATGGGGATTGGCACTATTGGTTGGCTTCAAAAGTAATGACAGCTTACAACTTTAATATGTTGGTAAGTCTGTTTGAAAAAATTCCGTTTGCTCAGGCTCTTCAGGGAGATGAAAACCTGACTCCGGTATTTGATGACAGCAAAACTGTAGATGCTGGTATTCTTGCTCTCCTCGATCAGGCTATCGCTAAAAAGGATGCTGCTGCTGCAATGCTTACAAAAATGGGATCTAAGGATATGGTTTATGCCGGAAATATTACAAAATGGGTTCAATTTGCAAAAACGCTGAAATTGAAAATCCTTATGCGCGATTTCACAGCAAATCAGGTTGCTATTCAAACATTGCTTACAGAAGGAGATTTGTTGGCATCTGATGCTAAGCTGACTCAGTTTACAGATGCTGAGAATAAGTCGAATCCTTTATACGAAAATGACCGCAGAAAGCTTAATACTACATTGAACATCCGGGTTAGTGCTACAATGGTGGAATACCTAAAGGCTAACAACGACCCTCGTATTGCTTCTTTTGCAGAACCAACAAGCAGTATACTTCAAATCAGTGCAAAAACAGGCAAGGATACTATAGTTGCTGTTCCTGCAGCGATGGCTCCTTACTATAGAGGCTGTGATCAGGGAGCTTATGGCTCTACTACTTTAAGCGGTAGCGCGTTCCCTCCGACAGTGCACTCAAGAGCCGTTTTAGCTGCTGCTGATCCGGTATATTTTATGTCGGCTACAGAAAGTTATTTCCTTCAGGCCGAAGCGTGGGCAAGAATTGGAGACTCAGGGAAGGCTAAAGCCGCATATGAGACTGCTGTTAAGGGGGCTTTCTCTCGTTGGGGTTGTGATGCTACTACATTCCTGGCTGCAGGTGGGGCTTATGCATTCGATGCTACATCTTCGGATACAATGTTGAAATGCATCTTAATGCAAAAATGGGTGTCTTCTACCCGTACTGATGCCTGGAATGCTTTCTTTGATATTTGCAGAACAGGAATTCCAGCAATGGGAACTCAATATGTTACTGATCTGAGCAGTATCTCAAAAATAAATACTAACTATGTGGTTGGAACTTTAGCTCCTTCTATTGGTTCTGTTTTGGTAGCAGGTCAGTTCCCTCACCGGTTCTTATATCCAAAATTATCATCCGATAACAACCCGAACACACCCTCAGTGGTTCCTCTTGGTCAAAAGATGTGGTGGCACAAGTAAGATTTGAATTAATAATTTGTCAAAAAATACACGTATGAAATCAATAATAAGATCATTAATTTTACTTTGTGTTTTCGCTGCTACTTTTGTGAGCTGCGAAACATATTCGGATCCTAAAGTGGATTATTCTTCTATTTATCCATTAAGCGGTGAATGGAGGGTTCGTATTAGAAATACAAATGTGGATACGTTGGTCAACAAAACAGGTATGTATACATTTGGAACATATAATACATCCGACAACTCGACAACTCAGATGTGGTTGAGAACTACGTCCAGTATTCCGTCATTTATTAATGCTATTTACAATGTAGGAGCCAAATCAACATGGCCTCCAACTACTTTGAAGTCGAAGATTCAATGTGATGTTACAGGTTTGTCATTTACAACAACCGGGGTTATTCAAAACCTGAATGTTACCTCTAACGCTGTAATAGATACTGTCACAATTACAGAAGGGAAGATTACCCTCAATTCTGTTTCTATGCCTTCTGGTGTTATGAGTGACCGTATTTCGTTCAAACTGAAGAAATCAAAATCTCCGGGTGTTACTTATCTGGTTGATGGTTACAGAAGAACCCGTTGGAATGAAGACGAAACGTTTATTACGTTTAAGTAATAAGTTAATTTGAATCACCTTGCTAAAAGGCCTCATTATTGAGGCCTTTTTTTGTGCCATATGACGAAGTCGTCTTGATTTTTTCGAAGAGTGGCGATTCTCTATTAGAAATAGGGTTTGCAGCTTTTTAAGTATCAATATGTGCAGTTCCGACGGCCCCCCCCCTCTAATTTGTTGATCATTTTCTATAAACTGGTCATGCCTATGGCATTTTAGTTCCATCGGGACGATCGGTGTATAAAAAGCAGGTATGCAAGGAGTAAAATGAATACAATAGGTACGGCATTTCATACCGGTTTTATCCAATAATTGATCTTTGCCTCAGGTCGATTTATCTATGTTTTAAATTTAAGTGTTGATGGGAAAAATTGTTGCGTAGCTATGAAATTATATATAAAATAGGTGGTTATTGTCTCTCTTTTGATATGAGAACAGGTGTATTATTTCAATTCGTAATTAATCTCACATTTGTTATATATGATTAAATATATTTTGAGTGGGGCTGTCAATTCAAAAAGTGCTATATTGTCCCAACCTGGCCATTAATTAAGTATAAAAATACAACAATACCATAATAATTGGACGGATATAAGAGCTTAAAATTCAAATAAATAATTAATATTTTAAGCGTATATACTTACGTAATGAAATTGACACAGTAAAATGCGTATTCATTGTGTCATAATTAAGTATATAAATGCAATAAATATTACATTATGATTGTTTTGTTCAAGGAAAAATAACAAATTGAAACTAATTGGGTTGTGTGTGAAAAAAAGAGGGTTTATCTTTGCACGTTTTTTAATAGTTACAAGTATAAACTAATCGCATTTTTAACAGAAAGTGAATCCTATGAGAAAAACAATTACACTGCTATGCCTGTTGATAGGTATTAGTTGGGCTTCGGCTCAAACAAAAATCTCGGGAACGGTGGTCTCCGCTGATGATGGCCAACCGGTTATTGGGGCTACAGTATTAGTAAAAGGAACCAGCAACGGGACAATTACTGATACAGACGGTAAGTTCTCAATTTCCCTACCTGCCCACGGAAAATCATTAGTCTTTTCGTATGTAGGGATGTTAAGCGTCGAGAAAGAAGCAAAGCAAGGAATGCAAGTGACCATGAAATCTGATGCAAAACAGATGAACGAGGTGGTTGTTACGGCATTCGGTATTAAAAAGGAACAAAAGGCTCTGGGCTATGCCGCTCAGGATGTAAAAGGTTCCGATTTAGGCAGAGCCGGGAGCACCGGATTGTCAAGTGCACTTGATGGTAAGGTTTCAGGTGTATCTGTAACACCTTCAAGCGGTATGCCAGGAGCTTCAGCACAGATCACGATTCGTGGTGCGCGTTCGTTCTCCGGCGACAATACTCCTCTTTATGTCATTGATGGTATGCCTGTCTCTTCATCATCGGATATCTCGACAGGAAATAGTGTGACAGGAGCTGACTACTCAAATCGTG
This sequence comes from uncultured Microbacter sp., assembly GCA_963678825.2. GTDB lineage: Bacteria > Bacteroidota > Bacteroidia > Bacteroidales > Paludibacteraceae > Microbacter. The sequence continues at coordinate 30,668 of CAXXPB010000027.1, forward strand.
GAATGGACATTGATCCGAGCGATATTGAAAGCCTGACTGTGTTGAAAGGACAGGCAGCTTCCGCACTTTACGGTATACGTGCATCAAACGGTGTAATTGTAATTACTACTAAAAGTGGTAAAAACCTTGCAAAAGGGAAACCCGTCATCACTTTCTCTACAAACAATAGTGTGGATGTGATTGCACGTTACCCACAACTTCAAACTGTCTATGCTCAGGGAGCTGATGGCGTGTACTCACCTTCAGCTTCTACTTCATGGGGACCAAAAATTGTAGATTTACCTAAAGATGCAGGTTACGGAGGTGAAACTGCAAACAAATACACCAGCAACGGAGTTGATCCTCACCCCGGAATGTATTATGTTCCGCAACGTGCTAATGCAGGATTGGATCCTTGGGTAAAACCTCAGGTTTACAATAACGTGAAGGATTTCTTCCGTGAAGGTTACACTACAAGTAACTCTGTTAACATAAGTCAGGCGTTGGATAAAACTACCTATTCATTCTCTCTGTCGGGAACAAAACAATCAGGTATCGTGCCAAGCACCGGTATGACCCGTTTTGCTTCAAAAGCAACCGCAGAAACCAAACTGGATGAACATTGGAAAACAGGCTTTACGGCTAACTACACTCAAAACCATATTGATAAATCCACATCAGCGAATGATGGTATCGTGGCTACTATATATCCGTCACCTGCTTCTTATGACCTGAAGGGTATACCTTGTTTTTATGCAGGCAATCCGTATAAAGAAAATACATACCGCTCAACTGCCGGATTTGATGCAGCTTACTGGTCTACCGACAGAAGCAATAATAGCTTTACAGAAGGGACAAACCGCTTCTTTGGAAATGGTTTTATTGATTACAACACAGCGTTCGGTACTAAAAACCAGACATTGGATGTGAAATATCAAATCGGAGCGGATTCATACAGTACTCTTTATGAAACAATCTGGGGTTATGGCCATCAGGGAGGAATGGGTTCTGCGGAAGATGAAACATATAAGAAGACGACCATCAACTCATTGCTGACAGCAAATTATACCTACAAACTTAACGAAGCATGGGATTTTGCTGCATTGCTCGGTAATGAAATCAATGATGTAAAAACAAAATATCTGGATGCTACCGGACAAACATTCAATTTCCCGGGCTGGAACAATCTGAACAACACAGTAACCAAGAACAATTATATTTCTCAATTGGAGATCGTACCGTTGGTTTCTTTGCAAATCTTTCTGCAACATGGAAGAATATGCTCTATTTGAATGCTACCGGTCGTAAAGACTATGTTTCATCAATGCCAAGAGGGAATCGTTCGTTCTTTTATCCTTCGGTTTCTGCCGGCTTTATCCTGTCAGAACTGGATGCATTCAGAAATAATTCGGTTATAAGCTACGCAAAACTGAGAGCTTCATATGCAGAAGTTGGCCAGGCTGGTACTTATACTCAAAATTACTATTCAGTGCCTGTTTATGACGGAGGTTATTGGGGAGGAACACCGATTGTGTATCCAATCAATAGTGTCAATGCGTTTACTCCTTATAGAGTGGTTTATGACCCAAAATTAAAGCCGCAGAATACAATTTCGTATGAAGGTGGTGTTGATTTGAAATTCTTCCATAACCTGATTGGGTTGAGCTATACTTATTCAAGACAAAATGTTCAAGACCAAATCTTTAATGTGCCATTGTCCGGATCAACCGGATCAAGCGAATATGTGACGAATGGTGGTAAAATTCACACCAATACACATGAGATCAACCTTTCTGTACATCCGATACAAAAGAAAAATACCGATTGGACTATCGCTTTCAACTGGACTAAAATGGACAACTATGTTGATGCTTTGGCTCCTGGCGTAGGTAGTATCTTCCTCGGTGGGTTTGAAACTCCTCAGGTAAGAGCTCAGATTGGTGAAAAATTCCCTGTAATTTACGGTTCCAGCTATCAACGCGATGCTAAAGGCAATTTAGTTGTAGGTAGCGATGGTTTGCCAATTGCTGGCCCTATGCAGGTTATTGGTCGCGTGGCTCCTGATTTTCAACTTGACATGAACACATCTTTAAGGTTGTGGAAATGTACGATCAGTGCAGTTGTAAGCTGGAAACAAGGTGGGCAAATGTATGGTGGTACAAACGGGCTGTTGAACTATTATGGTGTAAGCAAAGAAACGCTTAACCGTGATTCAAAAATTGTAGTTCCGGGTGTATATGAAGATGGAACTCCGAACACCACACAGGTTGCTTTGCAAAAGTATTATTCTGCAGTAAATGGTATTGACGAATCATCAATTTACAATACTTCCTTTGTGAAGTTGCGTGAAATTTCTCTTAATTATCCGTTGTTAAAATCAGGATCATCCAATTTGGATCTGACTCTTTTTGCCCGTAATATTCTCATCTGGACAGAATATCCGAACTTAGATCCGGAATCATCTCAGGGGAACACAAATATGGCTGGTGCGTTTGAGCGTTTCTCTCTGCCACAAACGTCAAGCTTCGGATTGGGTCTGAATTTTAAATTCTAATTGTAAAATTGACACAATATGAAAACTAAAATAAATATATCAAAATGGGCATTTCTGGCCCTGGGAATAGCTTTCTTGTCGTCTTGCTCAGAAGATGCTCTGGATAAGATTAATGAGAATAAGGATAATGCGAAAGATGTAACGTCGAAATTTATTATAACTGACATTGAAACATCTACTGCATTTAGTGTTGTAGGATCCGATCTTTCATTTTATGCATCTGCGTATATGGAACATGAAGTTGGAACTTATAACCAAATGTGGGATGCTGAAACCCGCAATACACAGCCAACATCGGCATCTACGTATGATAATTCCTGGAAGGCTATTTATCAAAACCTGAAAAATGCTAAGACTGTAATAGCGAAGTGTTCTACGGGTGGAGCTGAAGTCGGAAACCAGATTACAAAAGGTGTGGCAGAAGTATTGGCTGCTTATAACCTTGCTGTCCTGACAGACTTATTTGGTGATGTACCATGGAGTCAGGCATGTGATTTGGCAGTTCTTCAGCCTAAAGTCGATAAACAGAAAGATGTTTATGCCGCCGTTTTTGCATATCTTAATGCTGCAATCACAGATTTGGCAGGTAAAGATGCCGCTTTCTCAGGTTCATTGGGAGGTCAGGATCTGATTTTTGGTGGTAATGCTAAAGCATGGGCTAAGTTTGCTTATGGGTTGAAAGCTCGTTATACAATGCACCTGCTCTATAGAAGCACCGATAAAACGACTGATCTGAACAATATCATCACCTGGGCTGATCAATCATTTACGTCGGCTGATGAAGATGCGAAATATGCCGTTTATCAGGGTCAAGGTACAGCCGCAGCAAGCCCGTTCGCACAATTCTTTACAGACCGTGATTATTTCTCTGTTAGTCAAAGTTTTGTTGATAAATTGAAGGCTCGCAAAGATCCAAGAACCAATGTGTTGTTCATGAATTATAACGAAACCGCTCAGTATCCTAAGGGTGCATACTTCGTTAATGATTCGACTAATCTTTATGTGGCTCCTAATGGAACTGCTAAAGAAGCTATGGATTCGTATGATATCTCTGTGTATAGTGCCGCATTTTTAATTCCGACCAATCTTTTGAGTTATCATGAATTGCAATTTCTTAAAGCTGAGGCTTATGCACGCTTAAATAAAAATGTGGAAGCCTGGGATGCCTTGCAGAATGCAGTAAGTAGTTGTATTGCTACTAAAATGTCAACTTTGGTTAATGATTTGAGTGGTGAAACTGTTGCCGGTTACACTCTTGTTGGTATGAAGGGAATCTCTGATGCTCAGACACAGACATATCTGACTTCGAACGTTAAACCTTTGTTTGATGCCAATCCTCTACAGGAAGTGATGGTTCAAAAATATATTGGATTTTATGGGGGAGAAGGCGAAGCTCTTGAGTGTTATAATGACTATCGTAGACTTCAGGCTTTTGGACAACAGTCGTTTATACCTCTCAGCAATCCTAAGAATAGCAGCAAATTCCCTTTGCGCTACGGATATGGAACTTCTGATGTAACAGCTAACCCGAATGTTGAAACATTATATGGTAATGGACAATATGTATATTCCGAAAAAGTTTGGTGGGCAGGCGGAAGCCGTTAATTAGAATAAAATATTAAGTTATTAAAGCAGTTAGTAGAAACTCTACTAACTGCTTTTTTTATGTCGTTTTGTAAGATACCATATGTGTGTTACCAAAATACCATCTTCATGGCATTTGTCTGATTTTGATTATTGTCAACTTTGTGTGTAGGAAACTGTACTGATATTTAAGGAATTTGCCTGTGTAAATATCTTCCTTTTAGCTTCCCCTTCTAATCAAATCCGGGTGATTGAAAAATAATATGATTGAAATATTGTAAATTATAAATAATTAGCATATAACTACGATAATTTAAAATTCAATTAATCTCAATTTTGATAAATAAAGTGCTTTAAGTTTTGATTTACAATTATATACGTTTTCTGTTTTTTGGTGTTTCGGTTTGTGTTAAAATTACATTTCAGCATATGGCTTTGTATAATTATTTATAGTGCTGAAAATCAGCTATTATTGTATTAGTCTGTAGATTAATATTTTAATATGATAAGTTCATTGATTATTTACAAGAAACGTTTGTAAACACCTGTATATCATATTTTTATTATGTGGTTTGATGATGAGAACTTTCATATTTGTACTTGTGATAACTAAAGATCTCTTTTTGTGTCCAAATTACGTATAACGATGCAATAAATATAACATTATGGATAAATAAGGAGGGTAAGTATGACAATATGAAAATATCAAATTTGGAAATAAAAATGCATTATTATACCTTTGTTGCGTTTTTCAGAATAAAAAGAACGAAAAAGAGTGAATTTTAACAAAAAGTGAAACCTATGAGAAAAGCGATTACTTTGCTTTGCCTTTTAATAGGCATTAGTTGGGCTTCGGCTCAAACAAAAATCACAGGTACTGTTGTCTCTGCTGACGATGGTCAACCTGTTATTGGTGCTACGGTATTAGTTAAGGGTACAAGTGCGGGTACCGTTACTGATGCTAATGGCTTGTTTTCCATTGCACTTCCGGGTAATGGAAAAAAATTGGTGATATCTTATGTGGGTATGACTACCACTGAGATTGATGCTAAAAATGGAGTAAAGGTTGTCCTTCAGACAGACTCGAAACAAATTAATGAAGTTGTGGTAACGGCTCTTGGAATTTCACGCGAAAAGAAATCTCTGGGATATGCCGTTCAAAAAGTAGATGGTGATGAGCTTAATGCTGTTAAGTCGAATAACTTTGTTACCGGTCTTAGTGGTAAGGTTTCTGGTATCCAGATCAAGAATACCACAAACTTTGGGGGATCTACCAACGTAATCGTGCGTGGTGCTACTTCACTTACACAAAGCAACCAGGCTTTATTTGTTGTTGACGGTATTCCTGTTGATAACTCTAATACAAATAATTCAGGTCAGTTGACCGGTCGTAACGGATACGACTATGGTAATGCCGCAGCGGATATCAATCCGAATGATATTGAGTCTGTAAGCGTTTTGAAAGGCGCTGCAGCTACAGCTCTTTATGGCTCGCGTGCAGCCAGTGGTGTTATTCTTATTACCACAAAAAAAGGGAAAGCAAGCAAAAAAGTCGATATTAAATTGAGTTCAAACGTAACATTGAGTTCAATCGATAAAACTACAATGCCAAGTTACCAAACTGAATATGGTGCGGGTTATGGCCCATATTACGGTTCTACAGGATATTTTGACGAGGATAGCAAAGGTAATCTTTATGTGCCTTTCTATGAAGACGCTTCAAGAGGTGGAAAATTTGATGCCAACCAGATGGTTTATCAATGGGATTCATTCTATCCGGAATCTCCAAACTTTGGTAAGAAGACTCCTTATGTAATGACAAAGAACGGCCCGAATTCTTTCTTCAAGACTGGAGTTAGCAAAACCAATAGTGTTGATATCTCGGGAGGTAGTGATGCCACAACTTACCGTTTTTCGTACACAAATATGGATCAGTCAGGCGACATGCCGAACTCCGTTATTAAAAAGAACAGCGCTCTGTTTACCGGATCGCAGGATTTGGCTAAAAACTTAAAACTGACTACATCAGCCAACTATGTTAATACTTATGGTAAAGGTCGTCCGTCAACTGGATATAATGACAATATCATGACCAGTTTCCGCGAATGGTATCAGGTAAATGTTGACATGAATATGTTGAAATATTTATATGATGCTACCGGAACAAATGCAACATGGAACAGAAAGAGCGCAACAAATTCTAAACCTGCATATTGGGATAACCCTTATTGGATTCGCTATCAGAATTATGAAGAAGATAACAGAGATCGTTTGATCGGATATGCAAAATTAGATTGGAAAATTAATGATGCATTTAATGTAATGGGTCGTTATTCTGTTGATAATTACAGCGAATTGCAACAAGAACGTAAAGCTGTTGGTTCTGTTGCCGGCGAATTTGGAGTAGGAAGACCCGATGTAACCTCGGGTTATTCGAGGTTCCAAAAAACATATACAGAAACAAACCTCGATTTCTTATTGAACTTTCATAAACGTCTGAGCGACGCATTGGATTTGAGTGCCTTACTGGGTACAAATATCAGAAGAAACAAATCAGATCAGATGTATGCTTCTACAAACAATGGGCTTGCCGTTGCGGGAATTTATGCTTTGAGCAATAGTCTCGACCCAATGCTTCCTCCTGAAGAAACTTACCAACGTATTGGTATCAATGGTATTTTCGCCAGCGCCTCATTAGGTTATAAGAGTACATTGTTCTTGGATGCTACTTTGCGTCGTGATCAATCTTCTACACTCCCTAAGGCAAATAACGCATATTATTATCCATCAGTTACAACCAGCTTTATATTCTCTAATGTATTGAAAGCTGATTGGTTGTCTTTTGGTAAGGTGCGTTTGAACTTTGCTGAAGTAGGTAATAGTGCTCCGGCTATGCGTGATAAAGATACTTACAGTATTGTAGCATCTTTCAGCGGAAACACTATGGCAACAGTGCCAAATACAAAATACAATCCAAGTCTTAAGCCAGAACGCCAACGTGCAATAGAAGCTGGTCTTGAAATGAACTTCTTCAAGAGCAGAGTGGGATTTGATTTTGCTTACTATAAAAACAACACATTTGATCAGTTGATGCCTGTTTCTACATCTTATGCAACAGGTTATTCTGCTAAATGGGTAAATGCAGGAGAACTTCAAAATAGGGGTGCAGAACTCTCCGTGTTTGGAACTCCAGTAAAAACTAAGAACTTCAAATGGGACGTTAAGGTTAACTGGGCTCAAAATAAGAGTAAGGTTATATCGTTATTTACCGATGAGTCAGGTAATGAAGTTACTAACCTGCAAATTGGTTCATTACAAGGTGGTGTTACTGTCAATGCAAGAATTGGACAGCCCTATGGCGCTATTTGTGGTTCTGATTATGTTTATAGTCCTGACGGACAGAAGGTGGTTAAATCAAATGGCCGTTATCAGATATCGTCTTCTAATGACAATGTAATAGGTAATGTTACCCCTGATTGGACTGGTGGTATCTCCAACACATTTACGTATAAAAATTTATCCTTGAGTTTCCTTATTGATGTTCAAAAGGGTGGAGATATCTTCTCGTTGGATATGTGGTACGGAATTTCAACCGGTTTATATAAAGAAACTGCTGGTTTGAATGATCTCGGTAATCCTAAACGTGATGCCATTGTATGGGCAGATGCTAATGATCATTCAAAAGGGTATGCATCTACCAGTGGAGGTACAATTAATTCCGGAGTTGTGAAAAACTCCAGTGGAACATATTCTCCAAACACAACTCGTATTAGCAATCAGACTTATGCAGCTGACGGATATGCTGTAAGTCCGAATAAACGCTTTGTTTACGATGCTTCCTTTGTGAAACTCAGAGAATTGACTTTGACATACACTTTCCCGAAATCATTGCTTTCAAAAACGTTCATAAACGGAGCATCTTTAAGCTTTGTCGGTTCAAACCTTTGGATTATTCACAAAAACCTTCCATATGCAGATCCTGAATCTTCTCAAAGTTCGGGTAATATACAGGGATGGCAGTGTGGTGTATTGCCAGCAACACGTAATTTTGGATTCACTGCAAATGTTCAATTTTAATAGCATCCAATTATGAAAAAAATATATTTATTCATTATAATTTTCGTAGCTGTACTGTCTTCTTGTACTGACAAGTTTAGCGATTTTAACGAAGACCAAAAGAATCCGGCAATGGTAACCGGAGAGGCATTGTTCTCGAATGCTCAGAAAGATCTTACAGATCAGATATCTTCTACTAATGTTAATGAGAACGTATTTAAAATATGGTCTCAATATTGGACAGAAACGACCTATACTGACGAAGCAAACTATGATATTGTAACCAGAAATATTCCTGATGTTACATTTAACCGGTACTATTTAAGAATACTGAAAGATTTGCAGGAGTCAGAAACGCTGATCAAAAATGCTCCGGATGCATATGGCGCTGATCCTAATGTAAAACAAAATAAGCTTTATATCATTCAATTAGTAAGAGCTTATGCATATCAGCAATTGGTGGATGTTTTTGGAGCTGTTCCTTATACCGATGCTTTGAACAGTGGAAATGTTTATCCTAAATATGATAACGGATATGAAATTTATAAGGATCTGATTAGTAAAGTCAATGCTTCAGTAGCAGGTTTGAAATCTGCTTCGGCAAGCTTTGGCGGTTCAGATTTATACTATCAGGGAGATGTTTCCAAATGGATTAAATTTGGAAATTCTTTGAAAATCAAATTGGGTATCGCAATTGCTGATTACGATAATGCTTTGGCTAAAACAACAGTTGAAGCAGGCGTTGCAGGTGGTGCATTTACCTCAAGCAGCGATGACTGTTTGCTTCCGTATTTGCAATCCTCTCCTAATTATAACCCATTGTATGCCGACTTGGTAGCTTCGGGACGTGATGACTTTGTTCCTGCAAATACGATTGTAGATATTATGAACTCATTAAGTGACCCACGTAGAGATGCTTATTTTAGCAACCAAATAGATACCTCAACAGTGTCTGGCGTTTCGAAATTAGCTTATGTGGGTGGACAATATGGTTATTCTAGTCCTTTTGGTGATTATTCTCATATTGCTGCTGCAATTCAGAAGCCTGATTTTAAGGGTATCTTGTTTACATATTCTGAAGTTCAGTTCTATCTTGCAGAGGCTGCGGCAAGAGGTTATAATGTGCCCAAAACTGCTGAAAATTATTATAATGAAGGAATCAGAGCATCCTTTGCTTTCTGGGGTGTAAGTGATGTTGATAGCTATCTGGCAAACCCGGATGTTGCTTATTCAACTGCTCCGGGTACATGGAAACAAAAGATTGCCTTGCAGGCTTGGTTAGCGCTTTATACCAGAGGTCTTGAGGGATATAATACATGGAGACGTCTTGACTATCCTGTCTTTAATATTCCGGAAAACTGGGAAAATTATAGCGATATTCCAGTGAGATATACCTTCCCGGTTAATGAACAAACCTTGAATGCTGCAAATTACCAGGCTGCTTCAAAGGCTATTGGTGGAGATGAACTTACAACAAAATTATTCTGGGATAAATATTGATAAATTTATTGCAGAATCAGACAAGATAAAAACTAAAAGAGGCTGTCCATTGGACAGCCTCTTTTTTTTGTTTATGTGTGACGTAAATGAATAGAGTCTTTACGAAAGCCCGTTAGCTTCTTTTACCATGTTGATGATGCGTTTGCCGAGGGCTTCTTTGGCTTCCATATGTTTTCTTATTGTCAGTACTGAATCGTCGGTTTCCATAGAGCCACGTACATTCTCGAAGTCCTTGCGTTGGGCTTCTTCGTCGCCGTCAATTCCGAAGCCGATCTGTTGGGTTAAAGCGAACTCTTTTTGAGCATCTTCGTAAAGCCAACGATCAATGTTCAGTACTGCAGTCAACCATTTCTTTACAACCGCAATAATATCTTCCGGAGTAAATGTATCCGGTTTCTTTCCATACCATTGCGAAAGCGTGTCATATGCCCATGTCCACTCGTAGTTGTAGTAATTGTGGTGCATCCGTTTGAATTCAGCGCTGATATTTTCCAGCGAGGCCTCTTTCCCACTTTCTATCTCGTTGAGTAGGTTATTCAGAATAGAAGAGGGACAAATCATTCCCGAAATATCTACCCATTTGCCGGAGCCTTCCGGCGATGTGACTTTTAGGATAGACTGAATTTCTTTCTTGTCAAGTGTTTTATTGCTTTTCTCAAGCTGTGTGATCAGAGAATTGCCCAGAAATTTCCAGATTGCATTCTCATACAAACGTATTCCGCGGGACAAGATACGGGCTTCAATTTCTACTCCCTGATATTGGTAAATAGCACAGGTTTCATCATTCTCGCGCATTGTAAGCAATAAATTCCGCCCCTGTATCATGCGTTCTACTGTAAAAGGACTGAGTAGATTGTAATTAATGCAATCCAACAGGTTTTCGCTCTTACGTACGTCACGTTTAGGCCATTTTTGTGAGTCACGAATGGTTCCTATACTACGCAGGTTGACTGCGGGTGATAGATAAGAAACATCCTTATGTTCAATAAGATAAGAGAATGGTAGTTCCGAAGTATCGCAGTGAGAGTAGTGTCGTCCGGAAATTAGCGTGAAAGCTCCTATTTTTGCCGGCCAAAGTACGTAGGAATCGCTGGCAGTTTTGCTGCCTCTTTCTACAAAACCCTGATGAATAGGTCCTAGTTTGTACATGTGGTTGCTTTGGTTTGAACCGCTGCCTGCATTCAGAAATGAGAACATACCCGCGATGAGCAAGGTTGATTTGTGATGGGTGACGGTAAACGGGCCTGCAAAAATAGAACAGGCTTCACCGTGTAGTCCCTGACAGTTGGAAAAGAATAATGAATTATCGGCAGAATAGTGTTTGTCGAGAATACAACCCTGACCTATAAAGCAATTGCTTACCAGTGTTGCATTGTTAACCTTGGAGCCGGAGCAAATGATGAAATTTTGCATGTGGCAACCATCGCCGATATAGACAGGGTCGGCGGCCTCGCTGTTGACGGTTCCGTTCTTTATCAGACGGGCGCCTTCGATATGAGCTTTTTTGCCGATTTTTACATTAAGAATGGTGTCGCAACGGTAGATTCGTGCTCCAGAACAAATTGTGCCACGCGAACTTTTTACGCGGTTGCTATATGCCGTGATCATCTTTTCGATGTTGTCGATAAGCTGAGGCCGATGGCGGTAAAGTGCAAGAATATATGCTAGTTGAGCCGAAAGTTTGTCGTAGATCATTACACTGCGGTTACCGGCCTCGCTAATGGTCTCTACGCTAATGCCGTTCCCGAATGATGATTCTCCGTCAACAGCAAGCAGTTTGATGTCGAAAATGATGGCGTTGTCTTCAATGGTGTAGTTGGCAACATAATCGCGGATGGTATGTATTAATACATTGTTGCCTATGGAGCAGTTGTGAATCCAGGCATCGTAAATTCCGGTATGGGCAGTAACGCCGCCGGCAAGTGTAATTTCTTCGCCAAATTTTCCAAGCTGATTCTTTCCGGTAAATTTTACGTTCCGGAAGAATTCCGGGGAAAAGTCTTCTACTACTTCAATATCAGACCAGTTGTCAGCACGACAGAGCTGCAATTGAAGGCGAGCAATCTCTGTTTCTGTTAGTTTTCGATAATTCACGGATTGTTTTTATTTGCTGTTATTTTGATATTTGATTCAAATATCTTTGTCTCATCTCACCGTTCATCATCACCGAAAGATATTCTTTCCTCTATTTAAGTCCAAATGTGGTTTTAACCACCCGGAATTCTGTTCGCCGGTTTATTTTGTTTGCAATTTCCTGTTGGTCAGGTTTTAATGCCTTTACGAATGTTTCGTCAAGAGCCGTTCCTTCTTTGAGGAATGGGTAGACCGTAGCAATGTTTGCATCTACCGTAACAGGCATGCTTTCTCCATATCCTTTTGCCGAAAGGCGTTCTTTGGAAATCCCTGCCTGAATTAGGAAGTCGACAACCGTCTGTGCTCTCCTCTCAGAAAGGGTCAGGTTGGCTTCTGACGTTCCAATCATGTCTGTGTGCGCGGCCAACTCTATAGTAATATTCGGATTGTCTTTTAGGGTTTTTACCAGACTGTTTAGAGCTGTTTCAGACTCTTTGGTGAGAGTCCATTTGCCGAATTCAAAGAAAATATTGTTCAAAGGAATAGGTTTGCCTACAGGAGTTAGCTGGAACGCAACTTTATATGTTTTGCTCTCTTTCAATCCCTGTGTGGAAAGCTGATTCTTCTGGTTGAGAAATCCACGGCAGGTAGCAAGGAGCGCGTAATCCACATTCGGTTCTACCTTGTAGAAGAACGTGCCGTCTTTCTTGGTGCGCATCTTTACATTTGCTCCGTTGGTGCCGATGATACGTACGATGGCGTCACCCAGCATTTGCTTCTTATTGTCGGTTACAACTCCAGTGAGAACAAATTCTTTTTCGGGCAGGTTAAAGCTCCATATCTTGTCATATCCTTTGCTTTCTCCCCGATTGGAACTGAGATATCCTTTTTGTTTTTTGTGCTCAAAAGTGATCCCGAAATCGTCTCCATTTGAGTTGAAAGGGGGCATCATATTAACCACGTTCCAGTTCTTGTCATCAATTCTGGTGGCATGAAAGATGTCGAGGCCTCCGAGGCCGGGGTGTCCATTGGACGAAAAATAGAGAGAACCGTCAGGGTGAGCATACGGGAACATCTCGTCTCCGGGAGTATTTATCGATGGGCCGAGGTTTTGAGGTGTGCTCCACATCCCTTTTTCTTTGACTGTCATCCAAATGTCTTTTCCTCCGTATCCGCCTTTTTTATCGGAAACGAAATAAAGCGTATCGCCGGATGCGTTAATGGCCGGATGTGCTACCGTAATGCTGCTGTCTCTGAATAAAACAACCTGTTTTGGTTCTGTCCATTGCCCGCCGGAGCGACCGGCCATGAAGATTTGAGCTCCAAGACTCTGCGTTTCGTCGTAAGGACAGCGGGTAAAGTAAATTGTTTTGCCATCTTCGGTTACCGAGGCTGAACCTTCGTCAAAATCGGTGTTGAAGCCACCCTCCATTGGATGCGGTTTTTCCCACTTTCCGGCAACATTCTTTTGAGCCAGATAAAGGTCATTTTGAGGAAATCCCGTAATCTCACTTGGTTTGCGGATTGTAGTGTTAACGCGGGCTGATGAGAAAATAAGAGACGAACCATCGGCATCGGCAAAAACAGGGCAAAAGTCGGATGCGTTTTTGGAGTTGAACTCTCCTGCCCGTTGAATGACATAGTCGGTTTTGAGTTTTTGCCACTCGGATAGCTTGCTGCAGGCTGTTATCCCATTTAGAGCAAGTTGGTTGTCCGGATGCGTCTTAAGGTAGGTCTGGTACATTTTCAGAGCTTCGCCATAATTGCCATTTTCATGCAACACGCGAGCATATTGAAGATAAACAATGCTGTCTTTGTATTTGCTCTTGATTGAAGCCAGATAGGCATTTATCGCCTTGGAGGGTTTGTTTATCATTCTGAAACACTCTCCCTGACGAAAGGCTGCATGTGCGCGTATTTGTCTTTTGCTTAAAGGAAGGGTTGTGTAAGCTTTGCGATACAGATTGCCGGCGGTATAGTATTCGCCAATGTCATATTTTTTATCTGCCTTTTTTAATCGGGCCATTGGTCCGCAGGATTGAATCAAAACGCAGATTATCAATAACCAGCAAGCAGTGAAAGAAAATTTTGCCATCTGTTCCATTGGTGATTAGTAAAGACAAAGTTAGTTATTTTTCAGGTATTACAAAAGGTTTATTGCTCCTGCATCAAATCAGTGATTATGCCATCCGAAAGAAAAAGACCATCGGAAGTGAGGCGCAGGTGATTTTCTTCAAACAACATAATGCCCGATTCTATAAACCGTGCTGACTGTTTGAGCAACTCTTTTTTTGCGTTTGTGCCGAATTTCTGTTCAATACGCTCCATCGAAATGCCATCTGTTGTCCGCAGTGAAATCATTATCATTTCATTGTACCTGTCAGTTTCAGACAAGATCTCTTTTTCAAAGTGCGGAGTTCCCTGTTCTATTCCGGTAATGTACTGTAATGTATTAGCAATATTCCATTGGCGCGATTCACCGTCGAATGAATGCGCCGAGGGACCGATTCCTAAATAGTTGATGCCTCTCCAATACGAAGAGTTGTGCCGTGAGTGAAATCCGGGAATAGCAAAGTTGGAGATTTCATATTGTTCAATTCCCTTCTCGTGCAACATGGTTTGCAATAAACGATACATTGTTACGCTCTCTTCTTCCAAAGTCGGAAAAACACGACCTTCCCGTCTTTTCCGTTCAAGGAGAGTCCCATCTTCATATGTCAGGTGATAGGCTGATACGTGCTGAATATTCAACGCAAGAGCTTCCGAAATAGTATCTTCCCATGAAGAAATAGTTTGCTCCGGTAGCCCGTACATGAGATCGATGCTGATATTTGAAAAATATTTCTGAGCTCTTTTTACGGCATCTATTGCCTGCCCGGCGGAATGCCTGCGACGCAATATTTTGAGCTCGTTGTCATTGAACGATTGAATTCCAATGCTTAGCCGGTTGATTGGTAACTTTGATAATTTTTCAAGCTTCTCTTCCGATAAATTATCAGGATTGGCCTCAAGTGTGATTTCTTTGCAGTTGCTTATGTTCCAATAGTTTTGAATAGACTCAAAAATTGCGGATAAATGTTCAGTGCTGAGTAAAGAAGGTGTTCCGCCACCAAAATAGATGGTGTCCAGCGGATCATTTTTTAGGTACGAAACTCTGGATGTAAGCTCAGCGCGTAGTGCATCTACAAATCGATCCAACAGCGCTAACTGAACGCCGGAATGGAAATCGCAGTAAGAACAACGTGATTTACAAAAGGGTATGTGAATATAAAGTCCTGCCACAGAAGAATATTAAAATAGTTTTGCATACAAAGATAAAAATCATTTGCAGAAGTAAGAAAAATGATTTACCTTTGCAGTCCGAAAAACTAAAGGAATTATTTCTTTTGATTTTTCAAAAGAGCATCATTCGGGGTGTAGCGCAGTCCGGTTAGCGCACCTGCTTTGGGAGCAGGGGGTCGTGGGTTCGAATCCCGCTACCCCGACAATATATAAGGCATTTACAGATTGTAGATGCCTTATTTTGTTTTTATGTACTACGTATATATCTCACAATCAGAAGTTACTGGTCGATTTTACATCGGCTCCACGGGGAATCTGGAGGATCTGTTGCTGCGGCATAATTCGGGTCGGAGCAAGGCGACAAAAAGTGGTATGCCCTGGCGATTAGTTTGGCAGGAAGAATTCTTTACCCGTGACGAAGCCTGTAAGCGGGAAATTGAGATAAAATCGTGGAAGAGTCATGTACGCATAGCCGCGATGATTAGCGTATCCCGTTAGGACGGGAGGGTCGTGGGTTCGAATCCCGCTACCCCGACAAAAAAGAGCCTTTTACAGATTTTTGTAGATGGCTCTTTTTTGTGAATTGCAAATAAAAGAGGCTGCCAGACAAAAAATACCGACAGCCTCTTGAAAATATAGTGAGAATTATTAGCCTGCGCTAAACGATGCTTTATTAATTGCCGAAAATGAGTGCACCGGCAACGGCGTCTACTACAATTGGTTTGTTGCGGTCTATGGTTTGCGCAATCAATCGCTTGCTAAGCTCATTGAGGACTTCTCGCTGAATAACCCTCTTGACAGGACGTGCTCCAAACTGAGGATCGAATCCTTCTTTGGCAATCTGAGCCAGTGCGGCATCGGTTACCTGTAATTCCACTCCGTTCTCTTTGAGCTGACGTTTGATATGTTCTACCTGTAAGCCCACGATTTGTTTGATTTCGTTTTCGTTGAGCGGAGCAAACATAATCAGTTCGTCGATACGGTTCAGAAATTCCGGTCGAATGGTCTGTTTTAAGAGTTCGAACACTTCATTTTTTGTGCGTTCTATCACATCTTCCCGGTTCGTGTTATTGATCCTTGAAAAGTTGTCACGAATCAGATTTGAACCCATATTCGAGGTCATGATGATGATCGTGTTCTTAAAATTCACCGTGCGACCCTTGTTGTCGGTCAGTCGACCATCATCGAGCACTTGTAGCAACACATTGAAAACATCCGGATGCGCTTTTTCGATTTCGTCAAACAAAACCACCGAGTAAGGTTTCCTGCGAATAGCTTCCGTTAACTGTCCCCCTTCGTCATATCCCACGTATCCCGGAGGCGAACCGATGAGTCTGGTAATGGAAAATTTTTCCTGATATTCCGACATGTCGATACGGGTCATCATGTTCTCGTCGTCGAACAGGAATTCGGCTAACGCTTTAGCCAATTCTGTTTTTCCGACGCCGGTAGTACCCATGAAAATAAACGATCCGATCGGGCGTTTCGGGTCACTCAGTCCGGCACGACTACGGCGCACTGCATCGGCAATCACGTTGATCGCTTCGTCCTGACCGATTACCCGTTTGTGAAGCTCTTCTTCCAGAGTGAGCAGTTTGTCTTTTTCGGCCTGCAGCATTTTATTGACAGGAATTCCGGTCCAACGCGAAACCACATCGGCAATGTCTTCTTCGTCTACCTCTTCTTTTATCATCGGAGAGTCGGCCTGCAACTTGTGCAGTTTTGCCTTTTCTTCTTCAATCTGGGTTTCGAGACTCTTTAGTTTGCCATAACGGATTTCGGCTACTTTCCCGTAGTCGCCCTCACGTTCGGCTTTGTCGGCTTCGAATTTCAGATTCTCAATCTCTATTTTAGCCTGCTGAATCTGGTTCATCACCTCTTTTTCGGAGAGCCATTTTGCTTTGCTCACGCTTTCCTGTTGTTTTAGATCGGCAATTTCTTTCTCCAATTGAGCCAGTTTCTGAGTGTCGTTTTCACGTTTGATTGCTTCGCGTTCAATCTCCAGCTGTTTTATTTTTCGCGAGATTTCATCGAGCTCTTCGGGTACCGAGTCTACCTGCAACCGCAGACGGGCGGCCGCTTCGTCCATCAGGTCGATTGCTTTGTCGGGCAGGAACCGATCGGTGATATAACGACTCGAAAGTTCCACTGCCGCAATAATTGCGTCGTCTTTGATACGTACCTTGTGGTGGTTTTCGTAGCGTTCCTTCAATCCTCGCAAAATGGAAATGGCATCGGCCTGATCGGGTTCGTTGACCATCACAATCTGGAAACGACGTTCGAGAGCCTTGTCTTTTTCAAAATATTTCTGATATTCGTCGAGCGTTGTGGCTCCGATAGCCCGCAATTCACCACGTGCCAGTGCCGGTTTTAGAATGTTGGCGGCATCCATCGCTCCTTCGCTTTTTCCGGCTCCCACCAGCGTGTGAATTTCGTCGATAAAAAGGACTATTTCTCCTTCCGAACCGATCACTTCATTGATAACCGATTTCAGACGTTCTTCAAACTCGCCCTTGTATTTGGCTCCGGCGATCAGTGCACCCATATCCAGCGAAAAGAGTTGTTTCGATTTCAGGTTTTCGGGTACGTCGCCGCGCACAATACGATGAGCCAGCCCTTCGGCAATCGCAGTTTTGCCGGTTCCCGGTTCTCCAATCAGGATCGGGTTGTTTTTGGTGCGTCGACTCAGAATTTGCAAAATACGGCGAATCTCCTCGTCACGACCGATTACAGGATCGAGTTTGCCTGAACGGGCACGTTCATTCAAATTGATGGCATACTTGTTTAATGCATTGTACGTATCTTCAGCTGTCTGCTCCGTGACTTTTTTGCCTTTGCGCAACTCGGCAATAGCAGCACGCATTGCGGTTTCATTCAATCCGGCATCATGCAATAAAGCAGATACCTGACTTTTTTCGGTCAAAAGGGCTAAAAGTATAAATTCGAGGGAAACATACTGATCGCCTTCCTTGTTGGAGTAATCAATCGCTTTTTGAAGTACGGAATTGGTTTCCCGGCTCAGATAAGGTTCTCCTCCGGTTACTTTCGGTAACGATTCTACCATCTGATCGACCGCAGAAGCGATGGCGGATCCGTTCACCCCTGTCTTTCCAAATAGAAAATTGGTAACATCCGTTCCGATCTTCAGAATAGATTTCAACAGGTGGGGTGTTTCAATGGCTTGCTGGCTTTTGCTTTGAGCCAGTTGAATCGCATCCTGTACAGCTTCCTGAGCTTTGATTGTGAAATTGTTGAAATTCATATATTTATGTAGTTTTATAAGTTTCGTGTCGGGAGAGGATTGCTATAATTAGTGCCTCTATCTTCTATGCAACAAAAGTTTTGCCAATTTGAAATTCGGCCAAAAAGGCATGGTTTTGTTAATAAATCGGAAAAAATGTCAGATGGCGACGTGCTGGTCAGGTCGGGATTGCAATAGGTTTGAGTTTGGAAAGCAGGGACTTTCCTTTTATTAACGACGTAGCCGAGGCTACCCCTAACGAGGTCTAAGGCTTGTGGTACGGCATGAGTAATTGAAGCATGTTGTTATATGTTGTATCTTTGCAGCACGAAAAAATTAAGTACACACCTGTCAGATGCAATTACGACCACAAAATATTCAATGGCTCGATTCTTTAAGAGTTTTAGCTACCATAGGAGTTATAATAATTCATGAATCCACACCGGTGGTGAAGATGAGTTATGGTGCCAATATGGGAAGTTGGTGGGTGGGCAACCTTTTTGACAGCGCTGTGCGTTTTGCTGTTCCGTTGTTTTTGATGCTAAGCGGAGCAACCATGCTGGGGAAGGAATACGACCTCCGGACATTCTACAAAAAACGTTTCACAAGAGTTCTTTTGCCGTTTCTCCTCTGGATGGTGGCTTACTGGATTTACAGGTGGATGGTGCTACCGTCTTCCAAACAACCCGATACCTTTTCATCGGTGGTGTCGTGGGCGATTAAGCTGTTGGGCAATGAGGGGATTTCCAAGCATTTCTGGTATGTTTACATGATTCTTTTCTTCTATTTGCTGTTTCCGTTTATCAGCAGAGGAGTTCGCAGTCTGAAAGACAAAGAGGTGTTATGGCTGATTGTAGGCTGGGCTTTGCTTAGTTTTTCGTCTCGTAAACTGCCTGTTAATTTTTATAGCTGGACAGACCATTATCCGGCAAGGCTTCTCGGTTACTTCCAATATTCCGGCTATTTGGTACTGGGATATTACCTCAATAAATACAGTATTACGAATAAGAGCCAGCGTGTAGTTGCAGCCTCATTATTTGTTATTTCAGTAGCAATAGCTTCTGTCTCTACCTGGTTTTTCAGCAAACAGTCGCATCAACTCGATCTTGGAATGTATGGAAATGTTACGTTCAATACCATGTTGCAAGCTATTGCCATATTTCTGCTCGTTAAAGACACGGCGATTAAAAATCCTGTTTTGCTCTGGATTCAACGCTTAATCAGCAATTACAGTTATGGCGTTTATCTGTCGCATATCATGGTCATCGGGATGTTTTTTCAATATGATATTTTCTGGACGATGGGGCATCCAGCATGGACCTTGCCGGTACTTACGCTTCTTACCCTGGTGGTGTCATTGTTGATTATCTTTGTGCTGCGTAAATTGCCTTACGGGAAATACATTTCAGGATAATAAATAGGCATTGTGCTGTTTAATTTGTTTTTGAATGTGCGCATTTGACCTCTCCCCAAACCCCTCTCCCGAAGAGAGGGGCTTTGCATCTGTATTAAGGAGTTTTATCTCATATTTTTACAGTCGTGTTCCTCCTCGCCTTGGGAGAGGAGGCTAGGTCAGACGATAAGTGTCTGACTCTGACACGCAGTCGTCGAGAGGAGGGGTTCGGACAAAATAGAATTAATCAATTCGACATAAATTCTAATCAACACAATATGAAGATAAGCTATATTTTACTGGAAGAGATGCGCATTTTTGCGCATCATGGTGTTTTTGAGGAGGAACGCCAGACCGGAAATTATTTTACGGTTGATCTGAAAATGGAGGTTTCGCTCGCAAGCGCAGCCGAAAGTGATAATCTTATTGACACGCTTAATTATGGGGTGGCTTATGAAATTGTCAAAAAGGAGATGGCTGTTCCTTCAAAGCTGCTGGAACACGTTGCAAAACGCATTATTGATGCTTTGTTCGATGAATTCGGGCGTCAGCTCTCTTCGGTAGAGATCAAGCTCTCAAAGCTTAATCCGCCATTGGGAGGCCAGGTCGGAAAAGCCTCTGTGATTTTAGTGCAGGATCGATAAAGAAAACGGGTAAGTTTCAATTGAAACTTACCCGTTTTTCTTATTCTTTCGGTTCGTTGGTATTGCCGGTTCTCTTTAAGATTCCCCAGGCGGCCAATTCCCCTTTTATTGCCCGCAGGTACGATTTCATTAAAACGTACCAGAGTAGCTGGCGGTAAAGAATTCTCTGGATGAACAGGTAGAATATATATTTGAACCTGAATTTTTCTCCGTCGAACTTAAACGCCATCAGGGAAATGATAAGATCAAGAACGAAATAAGCGAAATAGAATATTACCAGCAAAGACGCCTTGGGCATAAAGATGGATACAAGGAAGATAATATCTACCACCGGCGACATTAGCGGCAGGAACAGCTGGAAAATCATCTGGTGGGGCAGAAGTATCCAGCTCATGTTCTTGTGCTCTTTCTTAAACATCATCTTGCGGTGCTTCCAGAATGACTGCATAATGCCGAATGACCAGCGTAAACGTTGCCGCAGCAGCATATTCATTGTTTCCGGTGCTTCGGTAAATGCCAACGCTTCGTTGCAGCAATGAATTACATAGCCATTGCGAAGCAGGCGCATTGTCAGGTCACAGTCTTCGGCCAATGTATCGGTGTCAAAACCTCCTACTTCAATAATCGCATCGCGGCGGAAAGCTCCGATAGCTCCCGGAATTACCATGATGGCATTCAGAATGTCGAACGCGCGGCGGTCAAAATTCTGGCTGGTGATGTACTCAATATTTTGCCAGTTTGTAAGCAGGTTTACACGGTTACCCACTTTTACATTCCCGGCAACGGCCGCAACTTTCGGGTCAGAGAAATAAGGAGCCATCTTGCTGATAGCGTCTGATTTAAGCAACGTGTCCGCGTCGATACAAACCAGAATTTCTCCGGTAGCAATCTGGATTCCATAGTTCAGCGCAGAAGCTTTTCCTCCGTTCGGTTTGGTATTTACACTTACTTTCGGATGATTGCCATATGCAGCCATCACATTTTTGTAGGTGTCGTCCTTCGAACCGTCGTCAACAAAGATTATTTCAAGGTTCGGATAGGTGCTTTTTAATAGATTTTCTACTGTTTTGGTAGCCGTTACCTCTTCGTTATATGCAGGAACAATCACGCTCATGCGAGGCAATTCGGTCGACTCTGCAATTGGTTGGTTCTTTGTCCTTTTTCTGTGGACACAAGCCAGAATTGCTACGGTTAAAATTTTACCTACCGACAACAGTAATGCTACAAAGAAAATGACTGATAAGATGCGGTTTACGATGTAGCTGGCTGTTACCACAGTGGCGTCAGCCGTTTGTAGGTATTGGTTGAAATCACCGGTTTGATGAGGCATCAGGTCATCACGTTTCCGGTCGAGCAAATCGGCAATGCTTACAAATTTATAGCCCTGTGATTTGTAATATTCGATGATATGGGGCAACGCTGCTACGGTAGCAGAACGGTCTCCACCGGCGTCGTGTAGCAGAATGATGTTGTGAGGAGTATCTTCCATGATGCTTCTCTCATTTTGGCGCATGACACGTGATAAAATAGAATCGGGGCGTGCTCCTATTTCCCAGTCAAGCGGGTCGATGTTTGATCCGATGGTGAGATAGCCTTCGGAACGTGCAAGAGCCAAAGGTTCTATGGCCGATTGATTAGTCGGTGTAATATCCGTATCGTAAGGAGGACGGAACAGCATGGTGGCATGGCCGGTGATTCCCTCTATGATGTATCCGGTTGCTCTTAATTCGGCACGGAACCGTGACGGTGAAATAATGGCAATGTTCGGGTGCAAAAAGGTGTGGTTCCCGATCTCATGACCTTCACGATAGATGCGTTGCATGATGGGAAGATTCTGCTCGGCATTGATACCGGTTACAAAGAAGGCAGCCGGAACGTGGTATTTGCTCAGAATGTCAAGAATCTGGGGTGTGTAATCTTCGTCAGGACCGTCATCGAAGGTAAACGCGATCATCTTCTCTTTTTTGCCCGTCTGGTTGATTACATAGCTGGAAGGCATCTCCAGATAATTTTCTTCCGAAATGGCCTGTTCTGCTTTGTCGATTTCCAGTTTGATCTTTCCCGGGCGGGGAGACGATACGATGTTAAGAATCTCTCCTGATCCGATGTAGTCGACACTGAACGACGATTTTATGTATTCGAGAGAGTGGTAGTCGAATGGTGTCTTTTTCAGACCTTGTAATGATAAGTCCCTACCAAAGAATCCCCAAAGTCGGGCATCTTCAGAGCCGAGTCGCCAAAGGGCATAACCAGCCATTCCATTGTCGTAGGCTGTCCGTATTGCGTTGTAATTGGAAACGGCATCGGTAAAATATACACGGTGGAGCTTGTTTTCTCCATCATAGTATGAAAAGTCGAGGTTGTAGGTTTGGTTGTCGAAGTGAACCGGTGCATTGTTGCCCAGTGCATCAGCCATCGACTCCTGATACGTACTGTTTCGTGCTTCGTGACCTTCTGTCCAGTTGTATCCATAACCGGCAAGACACAATACTACTTTTTGAGGGTTCACTTTCTTGAATATATCGTCCATTGCGGCTTCAATCCAATACTGTGCAGCAATAGGGCCAGCTGCTTTTGAGGGCGAATGCTGGTCGTAGGCCATTAAAAAGAGGAGGTCGTTTGCTTCACCCAATTCTTTTACGTTATAGTCTTCGTTAAAAGGAGATATATCCTGCGAAACAAGAAAACCTCCCGCATGAAGCTTCTTATACAGTTCGCGCTGAAAAGTAATCAGGTTTGCATCAGTCTTTTCAATCAAGTCTTCGAAGTCGATATTAATACCGGCAAACTGATATTTTTTGAGGATTCTGTAGATGTTATTGATAACAGCCGCGCGGCGAGCCGGAGAGGCAAGAATTTTATGAACGTTGGCTCCGTTCCATTTTTTGTTGAAAAAGTTAGACAGAATGGGCACTATGGCGACATGGTTTTTGCGCATGAAGTTCATGGCCGTCGAATCCACGTCGTCATAAATTTCGTCCGAAGAGTCTGTAATAAACAGCCATTCGGGCAGAATCATGTTCAGTTTGTTGATGTTGTGCTTGAGAGAGAACTCCGACTGCGGGTCCCAGTTTACATAGAAGCCGGCTTTGACAGGATAATAATTCTTTATAATGCCGGGGATGGCCTTTTTCTCTACATAAAACTCGTGTTTGCGTGTTTTACGGGCGTCACTGATAATTCGTTCAAGCCGCTTGTATTCCTTTTGGTCGTTTTTGGCTATGACATTATCAGTTAATTTGCGGAACATGCCTGTTTGCTCTTTCAGCGGGGGAAGCTGTAATGCCTGTTTGCGCAATAATGATATAGTAATCGCAACAATACCAATGACTAAGAAAATAAGAACGATTCTTATACCCCAACGAAAACTCTTCCATCGGGACTGAGATTCCGTGTAAAAAATTGGCTTTTCACCCATAAATAGTCGATTAAAAACAGCTGCAAAGTTAGCTTATTTTCATAGAAATTAAACAGGAGACGATCTATGTAATAAAAAAACAATAAAATATTGATTGATAAAAATATAGCTTCTTTCTAATCCGTGTTTCGGGACAGAATTTGCCGGTATGTCAGGGAGTTTTCGTCACCTCTATGGTCAAAACAATTCTAAAAAACAGATTAATCTTCGGTTTTGTTAATCGTTTTTGGGTGTAGAAGCATTAATTGGAGAACTAAGGCCGCGGCAACGAAGATTGCAAGAAAGGCAATGTCCCGACTGAGATGCCCTGAGTCTGCCGATTGTCCCAAAAAGGTGGTGATAAGCGCACCTGCAGAGATTCCGGCCATGTTCATCAATCCGTAGCCGGTTGCCCTATGGCGCGGTGATGCAAACTGGCAGAGGATTGGCATGTTGTTCACATCGAACATTCCGAATCCAAACCCGAAGCAGAGAGCTCCGCCCCAGATAGTGATGAACGAGTCTCCGAATCCGAGCAGCAGCACAGCCGGAATTGTAAGTGCCAGTCCGATTGCTCCCGTGTAAATTCTTCCCCTCAGGTTATGTTGTACCCAACGGTCCGACATAACACCTCCGAAAAGTACCCCTACCAAAGCTGAAAGAGCGATGGTGATAGTTGCCATCGGACCTGCCATCTCCATGCTCATGTGCAGGTTGCTGGCAAAAAGGGTAGGGAGCCAGTTTTTTGTTGCCCAGCCCGGCAGGCTTGGCGCTGAAAAATAGAAGAGGATTACCCAGAAAGAGAGGCTTCCCAGAAGTGTCCCTGCTCCTTTGAACATATTGCGAAATTCTTTTCCTAGTGAGCGTGATTCGGGAGTAATTGTGTAAGCTTTGTGTTCTTTCAAAAACAGAATCAGGATGATGCTGTAACAAACACCAATCAATCCGAAAATATGGAATGTGGTTTGCCACGAGAAGCTGCTGGCAATGGTGGCTCCGAATCCACCAAAAGCTTGTCCGAGGTAAATACCTGTCATATGGATGCCGACGGCAATTGATCGGGTCTTCCCCTGATGGTAATCAGCAATGAGTGCCAGTCCTGCGGGGATATAAAAAGCTTCGCTCATCCCCATTATGGCCCGAAGTGCATAAATTTGATCGAACGTATGCGCAAAACCCATCAGCATTGTTACACCCGACCAGATGAAGAGGCTTCCCACGATCAACCATTTGCGGTTCAGACGATCCGCTATTAGGCCGGAAAGCGGACTCATGATGGCATAAATCCAGAGGAAAACTGCCATCAGGCGGCCAAAATTCGCAGCTGTTTCCAGTTCGGCAATGTCGATCATCATCGATTGCTTCATGGTGGAAAGCATTTGCCGGTCAATGTAGTTGAGCAATGCTACAACCCACAATAACCCGACTACAATCCATGGGTATATATTCTTCTTTTGCATTAGATTAGAAAGTTTAACGGCACAAAAATAGAGAATAGTTGATAAACCATAAGCTCATTGTGTCTCTATTTTTTTAATGTTAAGAATCATTCAGTAAACTGGATTGAAGCATTTGTAAATTTTGTGATGAATCGGGAAAACTCTGATTATTTGTTTATAAGAATTGCAGGGGGTAAAAAATATCCTCTGTTGAAAATTAACAGAGGATATTCGAATTGAGACAGATTTGGTTAGTGTAGATGGGAGACCTTAATAAATTCCTTTCGGTGTTGTGCATTGGTATACAAGATAAACAATTGACATATATGGAATTCCACTGTTAGTCGTCAATCCTATTTCACAAGTGCGACTGTTGGAATAGCCTCTTTTAATTCCGTTTGCTTCAATTTGAGGATGCAGCTTGCGAAGTGCATAACGGTTTACCTCCGGTGTGGTAAAGCCTTTATCGCCCGCGAAGCCGCAGCAGCCAACTTCGGACGGTAGCAAAACATTTGACGAACAGCGGTTTGCTAATTGTATCAGCGTGTTTTTTAATCCCATTTTTGTCATGGAGCAGGTAGTGTGTATTGCAATCGGTTCACTGATAGGATGAAACTCCAGTTTGTCGACAAGATAGGTTTCTATGAATTCAACCGGTTCGTAAAGCTTCATTTTGGTAATCTTTTCCTTCATCCGGTAAAGGCACGGGCTCTGGTCGCATACCACCGGATATTTTCCCTGCTTGCTTGCTTTCCAGAGAGCTGCTTCCAGTTCTTCCGTTTTCCGGTCGGCGATATCGTACATTCCTTTACTCTCCCAGATGGTTCCGCAGCACATCTTTTCCATCTCTTCGGGGAAAATCACTTCGTAGCCGGCTTTCTGGAAAAGGCCTGTCATTTTATCCGACAAAGGAGTTTGCTCAGGACTGTCTTTGTGTACTCCCATCGACTGGTTGATGCAGCTTGGGAAGTACACCACTTTCAATGCAGAAGTTTTGATTTGAAGCTTGTTCAAATGAATTTTATGTGCTTTGGGCATAGCCGTTGTCCAAAGTGGCAGACCCATTTTGTTGGCTTCGTTGCAGAGATAAGTCATGTTTTTGCTACCTATCACTGTGTGAGCGAAGTTGGCAAGAGTCAGTACGGAGCGCAATCCGGTTTTGATGCCTGCAAAATGGTCGGCGGCAAAATTGCCGATATTCCATCCAAAACTGCCGGTTGGAAGAGAAGCGTGGCGAACATCGTGTGTCAGGTGTCCTGTGTTTATCCCCATTGGACAGGAGGTCGCGCATAAGCCATCGCCGGCGCAGGTTGCATTGCCAAGATATTTGTATCCTTTTTCAAGTTCATGAAGAACTTCAGGATTTTCGTTGGTTTGTCTGAGTCTTGTTATTTCACGCTGGATCACAATTCGTTGTCTGGAAGATAACGTGAATCCTGCAGTTAGGCAGTTCACTTCACAAAAACCGCATTCAATACATTTGTCGACATGCGGATTGGTGAGAGGTAGCGGCTTGAAGTCGGATATGAAACAATCCGGATTGTCATTGAAAATCACACCCGGGTTGAGAATGTTATTCGGATCGAAAAGCTTCTTGACCTTTTGCATTATAAAAAAAGCTTCGTTTCCCCATTCTTGCCCCACGAAAGGCGCCATGTTGCGGCCTGTTCCGTGCTCCGCTTTTAAGGATCCGTCGTATTTTTCGGTGACAAGCGCCACCACGTCTTTCATTAATGACTCGTAGCGTGCAACTTCTGCATTCGAATCAAATCGTTGGTTAATAATGAAATGGAAGTTTCCTTCAAGCGCATGTCCGTAAATGACACTATCTGTATAGTCGTATTTCTCAAGAAGTTGCTGGAGCTCGGATGTTGCCTCTGCAAGATCTTCCATGTGAAATGCCACATCTTCGATGAGTGTAGTAGTGCCGGGTTCGCGCATACCTCCCACCGAAGGAAAAATGCCGGAACGGATTGCCCACCACACATTATACACGTTTTCGTCCTGTGTGAACGATGCCGGTAATACCGTTTCACATTCCCGAATGCACAGCTCTATTGCTTCGATCTGATGCAACAATTCTTCTTCCGTATTCGCTTTTGTTTCAATCAACAATGCAGTTACTCCGGGAGCAAGTTGCGGTAAGTAATCGGGCATTCCTTCTTTGCCTTCGACCGATTGCAACGCTTTTCTATCGAGCAGTTCAACTCCGGTTACGGGAGTGTGTTTGAGCTTTTGGACAACTTCGCAGGCATATTTAATGTCTTTCAGGTAGAGCATGGCACTTGCTTTGAAGTGCATTTCGGGTTCGGTGTTGACCGTGGCTTCTGCCAGAAAAGCAAGGGTGCCTTCCGACCCAACCAGCAAATGCGTGATAATATCAAACGGATCGTTGTAGGTTATAAAAGGTAGAATGTTGAGTCCGGTAACGTTTTTGATGCTATACTTATAGCGTATTCTGTCGGAAAGAGCTTTGTTTTCGCGTATTTCATCGCGTATTTCTAAAAGTGTCTTGATGAATTCAGGATGTGTAGCCTTAAATGCAGCTTTGCTTTGCTCGTCGGCAGTGTCCAGCAGTGTGCCATCTGCAAAAATGATGCGGGCCGAAAGGAGGATTCTGTCGCTATTGGCGTGAGTGCCGCAGCTTTTCCCCGAAGCATTGTTAATAATAATACCTCCCACCATGGCCGAGTTAAGAGAGGCGGGGTCAGGCGAAAAAATCCGGTCGAAAGGCTTCAGTAGTTCATTTACGCGGCTTCCGACAATGCCCGGTTGTAGGGAGATTTTTTCTCCATTGTCGTGAATCCTGTATTTTTCCCAGAGTTTCCCGACCACAATCAGAACCGAGTCGCTTATAGCCTGACCGGAAAGGCTTGTTCCGGCAGCCCGAAACGTAACCGGAGTGGCGGTGTCGTTCGCATTTTTTAATAGCGATTTGATTTCTTCTTCGTTGGCCGGATGTATGACGAGCTGAGGAATTTTTCGGTAAAATCCGGCATCGGTTCCCCAGGCTAAGCGGCGTGTGATGTCGGTAAACAAACGCTGTTTTGTTATTGTCGCAGGCATTGCTTGCTGAAAAGCTCTGATGTTATTTGAAGTATTCATAAGCAAAATAAAGAGAAGAAGTTATGAGGTGTGTTCTGGATTATAACACAATTATCGAATGCTATAAAATGAATATTTTAATGTTGCAAAGTAAGTCATAATGTACTATATTTGCGCTTTAATAGTGTAAAAATAAATTATAATTAATTAAAAGCAGAATAAAAATCCTAATTAGACTGGGTTTTGGGGTTTCTTGTGATGCGTTAAAATATGGTTGTTTATTTTAATTTATCAGAATTCCGTTAGTGTAATGTTGTTTATGGTCTTGTTGATTAAAGGGATAATCGTTAATTTTGTCTTCTGATTTTTAATTGACGACTCAATTGATCGTCATCAGACTTCTTGATTTTCTAAAACATAGACGTTGTTCTGACGTTTAAAGCTACCGGGTATTAGTAATAGTGGAGTTGACGCTAAATATATTTTAAAATATTTCCGATGAAATTAATTGCCGACAGTGGTTCTTCTAAAACCGAATGGTGTCTTGTAGAAGGTATCTATGTTATAGAGAGAGCTTTTACAGAGGGACTGAATCCTTTCTTTCAGATGCGAAGAGAGATTAGTCGGTCTATCAGGTTGCAATTGCCTGAGATTTTCTTCAAAAAGAAGGTTGATCAGATATATTTTTATGGAGCGGGATGTTCTTCAAAAGAAAAAAAGGATGTTATTAAGGCATCTCTGGTAACTCAATTCAGGGCGCCGGCCGAAGTGGAGAGCGATTTGCTTGGAGCTGTAAGGGCATTGTTCGGCAATCAGCCCGGAATTGGTTGTATTCTTGGAACAGGCTCAAATTCATGTTTTTACGATGGAGAAAAGATAGTTAAGAACGTGGCTCCTTTGGGTTATATTTTGGGCGATGAGGGAAGTGGTGCTGTTTTAGGTAAATTGTTTCTGAGTGATTGTATGAAGCAGATTGCTCCGAAAGATTTGTGTGATTTGTTTTACGATGTATACAAGATTACACCGGCGGATATTATGGAAAACGTTTACAGCAAGCCTTTTGCTAATCGTTTTCTGGCAAGCTTTTCATTCTTTTTAGAGAAGCATCTCGATCATGAATATGTGTACGAGCTTGTGAGACAGAATTTCCGTAATTTTTTCACCCGCAACATTGTGCATTATGATTATAAGGCTTATCCCATTCATTTTATGGGACATGTGGCTTACTTCTATGCCGATATACTGAAAGAGGTGGCTTCCGAATTTGATGTTGTTGTCGGCCAGATAGAAAAATCGCCGATGCCGGGTTTGGTTCGTTACCACACAGCTCATTGCCGGTTAGATTAATTTTAAGATGATTATATAGATGAAAATCAGTGAATCTTTCGATTTGCTGATTTTTTTTGCGCAATTGAAAGTATGTTTGTTTGATAAATATTTACAAATGAACTGTAGGCGTAGAGTAAATTGTTCTTCTGGTATTGTCGGATATATAGGTTATGTTGTTGTTTAATTGGTTGTTAATTAGTCGTTTGTTGGGTTATTTCTGCTGTCTGTTTCCTTTGCTTTTGAGTTGAGTAAAACACAAAAATATGTATGAAAACAATAAATAAAGTAAAAATAATGATTTATATGTTGTTTTCGGGTTTCAAATCATCAACTTTCAATTACCTTTGTTGCGATATAATTGATAAGCCGGCGTCAATATCTTTGCACATTGCTATTTTCTAAGTGGCAGTGTCCGGACTTCTCATCAGTTAATTTTGATAAATCATTTTCATCAAAAAATAAATATGATACTTATTGCGGATAGTGGATCTACAAAGACTTATTGGTCGCTTATAAGGCTGATGGCACTTGTAGTCATTATTACACACAGGGGATAAATCCTTTTTTTCAGACCGAGTATGAAATAGAAGGATTCTTGCGGATGACATTGTTGCCACAACTTGGCGTCAATGAAATTTCTGAAATCTATTTCTACGGTGCCGGGTGTGCCACTGAAAAGCAAATCAACCTTGTTCAGTCAGCCTTTTCCAAAGTATTCGTTTATGAAAAAATAGAGGTGGCAAGTGACTTGTTGGGTGCAGCAAGGGCTCTGTGTGGTGATGAACCCCGGGTATTAGCGTGTATTTTAGGTACAGGATCAAACTCTTGTTATTATGATGGAACGCAATAGCACAACAAGTCTCGCCGCTGGGATTTCATTATCGGAGACGAAGGTAGTGGCGCATCATTAGGGAAACGATTGGTTGCCGATTGTCTGAAAAACCAGTTGCCGGAGGGTGTAAAGGAACGGTTTCTGGAACGCTTCAAGCTGACTCAGGCTCAAATTGTAGAAAATATTTACAGTAAGCCTTTTCCGAGCAGATTTCTGGCCTCATTGTCGTTGTTCTGATAGAAAATATAGAAGAACCGGCACTATATCAGATAGTGTATGACGGATTCGCCGATTTCTTCAAACGAAATGTTTTCAATACGATTATAAAGGCAAAAAAGTGAATGTAGTAGGTTCAATCGGGTATCATTATCAGGAATGTTTTACGCAAGGTGGCGGCAGATCTTTCCCTGCAATTGGGTAAAGGTATTCAGGCTCCTTCTGAAGAGCTGATAAAATATCATATTCAACGATCCTAATAAACTCTGATTACGCGTATGGCGTTTAAAAAATCACCGAGATGTCGTCATTGCACGATAATCTTGACAAAAGTTCTGTGCTGGAATTGTTGATGGGGTATCAACGAAGAGATAAAAAAGTGCCTCTTGCTGTAGGAAAGGCGATTCCTCAGTTAGAAAAACTGGTTGAATCGATAGTGTTGAGGATGAAGCGGGTGGACGAATTTTCTACATGGGAGCTGGTACCAGTGGTCGGTTGGGAGTCCTCGATGCTTCGGAGATTCCCCGACT
>CAXXPB010000028.1:0-19304 GCA_963678825.2 uncultured Microbacter sp.
ATCTTTCGGATAACCCGGAACAATACGGTCGACCAAAGTAGGATAAACACCGCAAGCGGTTTCGAACCAGTTTTTAAAGTCGGCACCCAGTTGCCACAATTCGATATATTGTTCGATACATTTTTTCAGTTCAACGCCGTTGTGGAAAATCAATTCGCAAGGCATGATATGGAAACCTTTGTCGGCAGCACCGTTGAAGGTTTTGAAGCGGTGGTACAACAACTGTGTTAGTTTACCGGGATAAGATTTTGCCGGTTTGTCTTCCAGTTTGCAAGCAGGATCAAAAGCGATACCGGCTTCGGTAGTATTTGAAATAACGAAACGCATTTCGGGGTTTTCGGCCAGTTTCAAATATTCGTCAAACTGAGTATATGGATTCAAACCACGAGAAATCACATCGATCAGTTGGATGGAATCAACTTCTTTTCCTTCATCCAGACCCTGAAGATTCACATGATACAAGCCATCCTGAGCATTCAGCATATCCACCATACCTTTATCAATTGGCTGAACTACCACAACGCTGCTATTGAATCCGGCTTTCTGATTCATGTTGAAAACAATCCAATCTACGAAAGCGCGTAAAAAGTTTCCTTCACCAAATTGAATAATGCGTTCAGGATATTTGTTAGCCTGAACATTTTGTCTGTTTAAAGTTTTCATAATCCTTTAATTTGAAAGTTTATTGCCCAACCGGCAATAGTATATTAATTGATATTTCTTCTGTAATTTCAGAATCTTCAATACGGTTTATATTCCGTGTAATAGTCTGCGTTCTCTTTCACCAACAAGTCAATCGGCATATAATTAATTTTTTTGACTTCTTTCTTAAGAACCATACTATTAAACAATGCCTTAACTCCATTATATGTCTGCATTTCAGGACGCTGCGCAATAATAATCGCTATTTTACCCTGTTTCAAATAACTAACATTCTTACTTAGAGCATCATATCCCAGCAACGTTATATCCTCTATTTTCTCCCGTTCCAGGAAAGCCGCTATATTGTAAGCTGTAGAGTTAAAAATTACGGCCGCCCCTACATTATTTCTTTCGTCAAAAGCCTTACGCATCAATAGTTCATTCATTTCAGCGTTGCCTGCCTGCAATTCGATATTCACCACCGAACAATCGGGACGATATTCGCTTAGGTATGAAAGAAAACCTTCCTGACGCTGCAACGTTTGGTTAGCTCCGATAAATCCCTTACGCAGCGTTCTGAACAGCACAATATTTTTGCCCTGAGGCAATGAAGCAGTTACGAATTTGGCCCCGATAAACCCACTTTGAAACGAAGGTTGCCCAAAGTAAGCCAGATAATCGGCTCCTTCAATTTGAGAATCGACAAAGACAACCGGAACACCTCTCTTTTTCATTGTTGCACATAATGCCAGACTTTTATCCCGTAAGATAGGCGACAGCAACAAACCCTGAAAATCTTCATTATCAAGAGCATCTATTTCATTGTAAAAAGATTGAGCCTCAAACTGATTGAAATATCGTTTTTCAACCACCACGTTGAATTTATCCACTTCAGCACTTGCCCTGTCAATACCTTTGTCAACGGCCTCCCAATAGTCTCCTTCCTGAAAAAAAGGAATCAGGGATATAATTTTATACGTTTTGCGGGCTGATAAAGAACTTGCAATGAGGTTCGGCTCATAATTCAGCTCTTTAAGGGTTGCTTTAATTTTTTCCTTACTTTTTTCCGAAACTTCACCTCTGTTATGAAGTACACGGTCAACGGTTCCGGCAGACACGCCTGCCTTTTTCGCTATATCTTTGATGGTTATCTTTTTGTCGACACTCATGGCTCAGGTTAATTTTGAATTTGCGAATGTATACTATTTTCTTTTATTCTGCAATACCGTGTACGAACACGACTACACCAAAAAAGAAAACAATGAATAGATAAAAAACTATATATCAACACACAAACAACATGAACATTCATAAGAACAAGCTCTCAACCACCAACGTTTTCAGTTTATTTAACACTTCATCCCGCTCCACCAAGGTTTTTCTTGTATAATTTACGGTCATACAGTTTTTTGCTTTTATGGACCTTATGAATTGACTTCCAGCCAGCTTGCCCCGTAAGCTCAATCTCCCTATCCGCTTTCTTCACTGCTTTCACATAGTCCTTTACAGTAATTCGAAGCTTATTTTTGTTATTTTTTTGCAAGTTTTTCATGAGCGCTCATCCTTTTTTCAATTGACAGACTAAACATATCGACAACCGATAATAACATCAAACTGCCTCATTAATATATATAAGAGCTCCTATTTTTTCAAGAAATTCTCGATCAATATCATCAAATTCCTCAAGCTGATCACTATCAATATCTAGTACTGCCCAGACCTTCTGCTCATGCAGCAGAGGAACTACAATTTCCGACTTAGACAAAGAACTACATGCTATATGTCCCGGAAATGCCTCCACGTCAGGAACAATAAGTGTGCGAGCTTCTTTCCAGGCTGTTCCACAAACTCCTCTGCCGCATGCTATTCGGGTGCAGGCAATCGGTCCCTGAAATGGCCCCAGCACCAATTGATTTTCGCGAACAATATAAAAGCCTACCCAGAAAAAGCCAAAGACTTCTTTAATAGCAGCAGTAACATTTGCCATGTTCGCAATCACATCTTTTTCTCCGCCCAACAAAGATTCCAATTGCACGAGCAACGATTCATACTGACGCACTTTAGAAACACCATCAAGTTTTACAATACTCTCAGACATATAAAAAACCCTCCTCACTTAAAACGTTTTGCAAGTTTCTCGTGCCTCAATACAAGCAGAAAAATTGCATTTTATCAATAAATTTATTAAACCAATTTACAATTATAAAACGATTGTTTTTAGCCCACCTCACAGAAAATTGCAAAAAATTACCGATATTTGCAGGATGTTTGATATTATCTGGAAAGGCATAATTATCGGTATTTGCGTATCTGCACCCATGGGACCCATTGGCGTGTTATGCATTCAGCGCACCTTAAACCGAGGCAAATACTACGGCATCGCTACCGGCTTAGGAGCAACTGCCTCTGACTTGCTTTATGCTATTGTAACCGGATATGGTATGAGTTTCGTGGTTGATTTTCTGCAATTACACAAATTTGCCATTCAAATTGCAGGAAGTATACTTGTGCTCGCCTTCGGATTTTATCTTTCCAGAAGCAATCCTGTCCGCCAGCTCTCAAAGACATCAGAAGCCAAAGAGAGCTATATGCAGGATTTCGTTACTTCGTTTGCTCTGACGGTAACCAACCCAGTGATTATTTTCTTATTTATGGCTCTTTATGCCCGTTTTAACTTCATTGCGGCATCCACTCAATTCGGACAGGCTGTAATTGGATTTTCGAGCATCCTTGTCGGAGCCTGTATCTGGTGGTTTTTCCTTACCAGCATCGTCAATGTATTCCGCAACAAATTCAATGTCAGAGGATTGAGATGGGTAAACATTATCACCGGTAGTATTATTATGATCATCGCGGTCATTGGCGTTATAATGACACTTGCCGGCGACGAATTTATCCACTAAAATCAGATTACCTGCCTGATAGCGACCAGTTTCTCAAGCAATCCTTCCAGTTTATCCAGTTGTAACATATTCGCGCCATCCGATTTTGCGTTCCATGGTTCAGGATGCGTTTCAATGAACAAGCCATCCACACCGACCGCCACACCTGCTTTAGCCATCGTTTCTATCATTTCGGGCTGACCACCGGTAACTCCCGACGACTGATTAGGCTGCTGCAACGAATGCGTAATATCCAGAATTACAGGAAATCCCGTTTTTTGCATTACCGGAATTGAACGAAAATCGACAACCAAATCCTGATATCCGAAAGTTGTTCCCCTTTCGGTCAGCATCACTTTATCGTTACCGGAATCAATCACCTTTTGTGCTGCAAACTGCATAGCATCAGGCGAAAGAAACTGTCCCTTTTTAATATTGATCCACTTTCCGGTTTTTGCCGCAGTTGCCAGCAACTCTGTTTGCCTGCAAAGAAAAGCCGGAATTTGCAGCACATCAGCATATTCGGCAGCCAATATGGCCTCCTGTTCGGTGTGAATATCCGTCACCACCGGAATATCGAATTCACGTCCTACTTTTTGAAGTATTTTCAGCGCTTTTTCATCACCGATACCGGTAAATGAATCAATTCGCGAACGATTTGCCTTCCTGTAAGAGCCCTTAAAAACGTACGGAATCCTGAGTCGGTCGCAAATAGTCACAATCCGCTCGGCTATAGACAAGGCCATCTCTTCTCCCTCAATAACGCAAGGACCGGCCAACAGGAAAAAATTTCCCGAATCACAATTTTTCAGACGTGGAATATTCATGGTAATCAATCAATAAAGAGGAATCACAATCGTTTCGAGAACGTAAAATAATGCTGCAAAAAATAACTTAACACAGCACAGAAAATAGATATAATCACATTAGATGGAGAGGGATACAACCCAAAAACCTCCACCAAAAGCTTTAACCCGAGATAATTGATAAGGATATTGGCTCCGGTAACCATGCCATAGCGCACCAACTGAACTCGCCCACGCAGGGCTGATCCCTGAAAACTGATATATTTTCCAAGCAAAAATCCGGATGCAAATGTAATTGGGAAAGTAAACACAAAAGCTGCTATGTGAGGTGTCATAGCCAAATACCTCAAAGAGACAACCTCCTTTTCAAAAACAAAATTATAGAGAACAAAATATAAAACCCACCCAAAAACAAGATTAGCCGAGCCGCTAAAAGCATACCGAAAAAGTGATTGTGGAATTAAACTCCGAATAGGTTTTATATAAAAGAAGTCGATAAAGTGAATGATATACTTACGAAGCGTTATGGCTATTTTCCTCATCTCTAAACTTTTGATTGTCGTTTTGTTTTTTTAGCACAACTTTAGGTTATCTAATCATTTATGGGTAAATTTGCATACCAGAAACAGTGTGCAAATATACGCTTTTCTGCCGGTTTTAGTCTAATTTATTAACACGGAGCAGCCTCCTCATGAATTACGTAAAAGCAAAAAAACATTTGGGTCAACACTTCCTAAAGGATTTATCTATTGCCCAACGCATTGCCTCCAGCATATCTCCGGAGGAAACAACAAATATTCTTGAAATAGGCCCTGGCACCGGAGTCCTTACTCAGTTTTTGCTTCAGAACCCTTTGATACAGCTTACTGCCATTGAAATAGATTCAGAATCTGTTGTTTACTTACAAGAACATTTCCCGGAACTATCTTTAATCGAAGGCGATTTTCTCAATTATGACATAGACTCGCTTTTTGGCGGGGAACCATTCTGCATCATAGGAAATTTCCCTTACAACATTTCGAGTCAGATTTTCTTCAAAGCTCTGGAATATAAGGATCGTATTCCGGTAATTGCCGGCATGTTGCAAAAAGAAGTAGCTGAACGACTTGCTTCGCCTCCAGGCAACAAGACTTACGGCATATTGAGCGTCTTTCTTCAGGCATATTACGATATTGAATACCTGTTTACGGTGTCGGAACACGTTTTCGACCCACCTCCCAAAGTAAAATCAGGGGTTATCCGACTGAAACGCAACAATGTAGAAAAGCTCGACTGCGACGAAAAACTATTTATCGCGGTGGTAAAAGCCGGATTCAATCAACGAAGGAAAACTCTTCGGAATGCACTCAGAAGCCTACACAACAATCCACAGGCGACGCATCCTTTACTGGAAAAACGAGCGGAACAGCTGGATGTCGCCTCTTTTGTCGAGCTAACCAACTGGGTTGCATCGATCAAGCAGTGAGATAATTTCGAGAGTCAGAATACTAGAAACAAATCACCTTCAACCGTTTATAATCATGTCAGAACTTCGATTATTTTACCATGAAAACGGAAGGCTCAAAATGTCGAAAGACATTGATACTCTAAAACAAATTCCTCTTTCAAGTTTCATCTGGATTGACCTCAATGATGTCGCCGAGGAGGTTGAAGATCAACTGGAAGACTTCCTCAAAATTTACATTCAGGAAGAAGAAGAAATTGAAGAAATCGAGATAAGTTCGCGATATATAGAGACAGCCGACACCATTGTGGCAAACTCCAAATTCCTATTAGACAACTACACACAGG
Source organism: uncultured Microbacter sp. (assembly GCA_963678825.2). Lineage (GTDB taxonomy): Bacteria > Bacteroidota > Bacteroidia > Bacteroidales > Paludibacteraceae > Microbacter. The sequence continues at coordinate 6,122 of CAXXPB010000028.1, forward strand.
AGGCGGTGTCTTTTATTCTCAAAAACAATATTCTGGTATCAGTGCGAAGCGCCAATCTGAAATCGTTTAACGAGACGGTAAAGAAACTATTCGCAAATAGCAAAAGCTACACCAACGGATATCAGGTAATTGCTGCCATTCTGGAAACCCGGGTTGAAATAGACGCGGACATGATAGAAGACACCACACAGGAAATCACAGCTTTAAGTAACACTCTGAAATCAGACTCGGATGCCGAGGATGATGTTCTGATTGCCATCAAGAACCTTCAGGAAAAAACGATGTCGATTCGTGAAGCGATTATTGACAAACAAAGAGTGGTATCCAACATGCTGAAGAGCAACATTTTTCCGGCTGACCTCAAACCAAAATTAACCATTATCATCAAAGACATCAATTCTTTGTTTGAATACACACGATTCAACTTTGATCGTCTTGACTTCCTTCAGGATACTTTTATGGGGCTTGTCAACACTCAGCAGAATCAGATCATTAAAATATTTACTATCCTGACGGTAATCTTCATGCCGCCAACGCTAATTGCGAGTATCTACGGGATGAACTTTGCTCACTTGCCAGGATCGCAAATGGCATATGGTTTCTGGGGATGTATTCTTCTGATGGTCATAACCGTTGTCGTGATCCTTTTCTATTTCAAAAGGAAAAAATGGCTGTAACAGAACTCCCGTAATAGCCACCAGAAATTAAAGCTATAGAACACAGACCATTTTAATTCTCTTATTACTGCTTTTTTGATACGAAAAAATAAGCCAATTTCAAAAATCGTCATATTTTTCAAACTTCATTTTCATGAAGGACTTATTGGTATTATATTTGTTATCTCAGTTTAACAAAAAAGCAATTATTTAAGATCGAATATCATAAAAAACCATTATTTTTGTAGACACAGCGTACTACAAATCTTTTTTTTACGTTTACAACTAATAAGTTGTAAAGGCTCAACGTCTTAAATTTCAGAACCAGATTCAATGATTGACTATATTAAGGGAAAAATAACAGAACTAACCCCCACATCGGCCATAATCGAAACCGGAGGGATTGGCTACCTGACGCATATTTCCCTAACGACCTATTCATCCCTTGAAAATAAGGAAAGTGCTCAAATCTATGTTTACGAAGCAATCAGAGAGGACGCTCACTTACTTTTTGGATTTTTCACCAAAGAAGAGCGCGAAATGTTCTTATTATTGATTTCGGTATCAGGCATTGGAGCTAATACTGCCAGAATGATATTATCCTCACTATCAATCGTTGAACTTCAGCAATGCATTGCTCAGGACAACGTAACGGCTCTTAAAAACATCAAAGGCATAGGTCTGAAAACAGCTCAACGGGTAATCATCGACCTGAAAGACAAAATAGGCCGGGTAGCCGGTGAGGTTAAAATAACCGGAACCGAATCGTATTCTTCTGTGAAACAAGAGGCTGCTCAGGCTTTAGTGATGTTAGGCTTTCAACAGGCTAATATCAATAAAGCATTGGAAAAGATCTTTTCCGGCTCACCGTCGTTGACGATCGAACAAGCCATAAAACAAGCTCTTAAATTGCTGTAATTTATCATTTTAAGATTCACTTAACAGAATCGAGACTGTGATCAAAAAAATATCCCTCTTTATATTTACACTCTGTTTTATTGCCATCTCTGCACTGCCGATTGCCGGACTGCAACAATCAGGGCAAAAAACCGAGTCTTCTGCTTCCCGTGATCATAACAATGAGAATGGGAAAGATTCTTCATTATTATTTCCTGTCAAACCGACATCTGCAATCGGTGTAGCCGACATGGAAAATCGTCGTCCGATGGACCTGAAAGATCCTGAAAACGTCAAATCAACCGTGTTATATGACCCGGTAACAGGCTTATATCTGGTATACACGAAAGTCGGCTCGATGGACATTGCCACTCCAATATCCATGACGCCTCAGGAATATCAGGACTATACCTTACGAACATCCATGCAATCGTACTGGAGACAACGCAATGATTCCGTACAAAAAACCGAGGATTCCAAGTTTGCACTTACCGACATGAAATTCAGTCTTGGCCCGGCTGATAAATTGTTTGGGCCCGGTGGTGTACAGGTAAAAATGCAGGGATCGGCAGAACTGGGTTTCGGAGTTCGCGCGCACACCATTGACAACCCTATTTATCCGTACAGGATGCGCAGGCCATCTCCCTCTTTCGATTTCAATGAAAAGATACAGTTGAATGTAAACGGGAAAGTCGGTGATAAAGTCAATCTTAACCTCAATTACAACACAGAAGCATCTTTTGATTTCGATCAGAAAATGATTAAATTGGCGTACACGGGCAAAGAAGACGAAATTGTAAGAAAAATCGAAGCCGGTAATGTAAGCCTCCCGCTCAACAGCTCCCTTATTACAGGAAGTTCGGCTCTGTTCGGGATTAAAACGGAATTACAATTCGGTAAACTAAACGTCGTCGCTGTAGCCTCTCAGCAACAGTCACAAACCAAAACAGTAAGCTCCAAAGGTGGTGTACAAACCACAAAATTCAATATTGCTGCCGACAAATACGATGCGAACAGGCATTTCTTCCTGTCCCAGTACTTTCGCAATAACTTCGACAAATGGATGAACAACCTGCCATATGTCACATCAGGAATAACCATCAACAGGATAGAAATCTGGGTAACGAACAAACGAAGTGACTTTACTCAGGCAAGAAACATTGTTGCATTCTCCGATCTGGGAGAAACATCAAACCTTTCGAATCCTCACTGGACGGCCTCCGGCACCAAATATCCGGCCAACTCGACGAACACCTTGTACGGAGAAGTTACGGCACTTTCCGGAATCCGCGACATTCAGAACTCCAACGCGATTTTAGATGCAACTTACGGATCAATGGGGATTGTGGGAAGCCGTGATTACGAAAAAATTGAAAGTGCCCGCAAGCTGGACGCATCCGAATATACCATTAACAGGAGTCTTGGATACCTCTCTTTGCGTAATGCCCTTAATGCTGATGAAGTTTTAGCTGTTGCGTACGAATTTACAGCAGGAGGAAAAACGTATCAGGTAGGTGAATTTTCTTCCGATCCGATCGAAGCACCTAAAGCCCTCATGGTGAAATTGATTAAAAACACCAACCTGTCACCGGCGGTTCCACTCTGGAAATTGATGATGAAAAACATTTACAACGTAGGTGCATCTCAAATGCAGAAAGAGAAGTTCAAACTTAACGTGATGTACGAGAGCGACTCTACCGGTATCAATGTTTCATACATCAACGAAGGCATCATAAAAGGTCAACAACTGACACGCGTATTGAATCTGGACAACCTCGATTCGAAAAACGAGGCACATCCTGATGGGAACTTCGATTATGTGGAAGGATACACCGCGGTTTCGGATGGCGGAAGAATTATCTTTCCTGTAGTAGAGCCTTTCGGGAGTTATCTTGCCTCAAAAATAGGGAATGCTGCAATTGCAAAAAAATATGTTTATCAGGAGCTATATGATTCTACCCTGACAACGGCACAACAATACAGCGCCAAAAACAAATTCAGACTGGTAGGAGAATACAAAGGCACTTCCGGTTCTCAAATACAGCTAAATGCCATGAACATTCCGAGAGGATCGGTAGTGGTTACAGCCGGCGGAAAAACATTGGTTGAAAATCAGGATTATACCGTTGACTATATGATGGGAACGGTAGACGTTATCAACCAGAGCATCCTGGCATCCGGCACAAATGTCAATGTCAAACTGGAAAATCAATCCATGTTTGATTTGCAACGTAAAACCCTGATTGGCACGCACCTGGAATACGCTTTCAGCAAAGACTTCTCCATCGGTGGAACTATTATGCACCTTTCCGAGTTACCACTTACTCAAAAAGTTGCGTACGGTAGCGATCCTATTTCAAATACAATTTGGGGACTGAATACATCATACAGAACTGAGTCTTTATGGCTGACAAACCTGCTGAATAAGATTCCGTTGCTCAACCTGACAAAGCCTTCGTATCTGAGTGTAAATGCTGAATTTGCACAACTTATTGCCGGGCATCCCAATTCTGTATCCAAAAAAGGTGAGGTATTCATTGACGACTTTGAAGGCACAAAGACCGACATAGAACTGGCTTACCCTTACAACTGGTTTCTTGCCAGCACACCTCTTGATTTGTCTTCATCTGCATTATTTCCGGAAGCGACTCTAAACAACAATGTAAACTACGGAAAAAACAGAGCAATGATGAGTTGGTTTGTTGTTGACCAAACAGTATTTTCAGGAACATCCTCTTTAACTCCTGATTACATCAGAAACAACAAAGACTTACAATCCAACAACTTAACCAGACAGATTCTTGAACAGGAAATTTTCCCCAACAGAGAATCATTGTATGGAACAACGTCTTATTTGCCGGTACTGAATTTATCCTACTACCCTACCGAACGCGGGCCATACAATGTTGACGTAATGCCAACCAGCTACAGTAAAGGGATTGACGCCAACGGTAAACTGAAAGAACCCAAAAGCCGGTGGGGCGGGATAATGCGCAAGCTGGAAACTACGGATTTTGAATCATCCAATATCGAATATATCGACTTCTGGATGATGGATCCATTCGTGAACGACACGCTAAGTAAAAGCAAAGGCGGTGATCTTTATTTTAACCTTGGAGATCTTTCCGAAGATATTCTTAAAGACGGCAAGAAATTCTTTGAAAACGGCCTTTCAGCTCTTGGAGACACAACCAATACTTCAAGAACTGTATGGGGACGTGTCCCCACATTGCAATCGACTGTTCTGGCATTTGACAACAGTTCCAGCGCCCGTCAGTATCAGGATGTGGGACTTGACGGTCTGACAACAACGAATGAATTTTCGTTCCCTACATACAAAAACTACGTTGACCAGCTGAAAACCGTTGTTTCGGCAGCAACATTACGCCAGTGGCAAAACGACCCGTTCTCCCCTATAAACGACCCCGCAGGAGATAATTATCGGAGCTACCGGAATCCGGCTTACAATGCCAGTCAAACCACGGTATTAAATCGATACAAACATTATAACGGCACGGAAGGAAATTCGACGGATGACGGAACAACCTCCAACTACTCTTCGGCTGCCACTTCATTACCCGACGTAGAGGATTTGAATCAGGACAACACGTTGAATCAGTACGAAAATTACTATCAGTATAAAGTATCTCTCCACCGGACAGACTTACAGGTGGGCAGCAATTATCTGGTGGATAAAATCACGCCAACCGTAACGCTGAAAAATGGAAGACAAACCAAAGTAAGCTGGTTCCATTTCAAAATTCCTATCCGTGACTATCAGAAAAAAATAGGGTCTATCAGCGACTTCAAGTCCATCCGGTTCATGAGGATGTTCATGACCAACTTCGAAGACTCAACGTTCCTGCGCTTTGGAACATTGAATCTGGTAAAAGGAGACTGGAGAACATATACCCAAAAATTATATACTTCGGGCAGCATCCCTGCTGTCTCGGGAGATCTTGACGTGGGTGCCGTAAATATCGAAGAAGATGCTAATCGTTTGCCTGTAAACTATGTATTACCTCCGGGTGTTACCCGGCAAGTTGACCCAAGCCAGCCTCAGATAAGGCAGGAAAACGAACAGTCAATCACCCTGAAGGTTAACAACCTGGCCACCAATGATGCGCGCGCTATCTACAAAAACACCAATTTTGATATGCGTCAGTACAAGCGTATTCATATGTTTACCCATGCGCAAAAGGTATCGGATGACAACTCTAACCTGAAAGATTACGAGCTGACCGCGTTTATCCGTTTGGGATCTGACTTCACGAACAACTATTACGAGTATGAAATTCCGTTGAGACTTACAGATGCAGGGCATTATCAGCAAAGCAGCGATAAAGATCGTGCAACGGTTTGGCCATCCGACAATGAATTTGACATTGCGCTGAAGGTATTGACCAATCTGAAAAAGCAAAGGAATACAGAGCGGGGGACAAATTCAGGTATAACATTAGCAACCCCTTATTCATATTACGACCCGGCATATCCGAAGAACAAAGTAACCGTTCTTGGGAATCCGAGCCTTGCTGATGTCCAGTCAGTTATGATTGGAGTCAGGAATAACAGTCGTGCCATAAAGAACGGAGAAGTCTGGCTTGATGAATTTAGCCTCAACGACTTTGAAGAAGGCGGAGGCTGGGCCGGAACGGCAAACGCTTCAGTCGCCCTTTCTGACCTGGGAATGATTAACGCTTCAGGAAAGTTCGTTACAGCCGGTTTTGGAAGCATCGAACAAAATATCCTTGGCCGCAGTCTGGATAATGAATATCAATACAACATCTCCACCACGCTGCAACTGGGTAAGTTCTTCCCGGAGAAAGCCAAGGTGAACATTCCGGTCTTTTTTTCTACTTCCAACGAGATTCTACGACCGAAATACAATCCACTGGACGGCGACATTTTGTTGTCTGACGCTTTGAAATCCGCAATCACGAAGGCGCAGCGCGATTCCATTTTATCGTATGCCCAAACCCGTCATACCACAACAAGCTTTAACATCACAAATGCCAGGGTTGACATAAGAAGTAAAACACCTCAGCTGTATGACCCGGCCAATTTCTCATTTTCATACGCTTACAATCATTCCAGCGATAAGAGTCCGGATGTTATTTACAGTTATTCGAATGATTATCGTGGGGCATTCAGCTACATATACAACACGATGCCAAAGCCATGGGAGCCATTTAAAAACATCAAAGCTTTAAGGTCTCCGTTACTAAAACTAATTAGCGATTTTAATATCAACCTCATCCCGAGTCAGATTGCGTACAACACCAACATCACCCGCATCTATTCTCAGACTCAAACCCGCGATTATGACGTAATCAATGCCGGAGGAGTACAAGACAAAAGAGATCTGATGACGTTTAGCCGCGATTTTCTTTGGGACAGACGTTTTGACATAAAACTCGATCTTACGAGAGGCTTGTCATTTACATTCTCATCCAGCACAAACTCCCGCATCGACGAGCCGTATGTTCCGGTTGACAAGAACCTCTTCCCCGACGAATACAAAGTGTGGAAAGACTCGATCAAACATAGCCTTGCAAACCTTGGACGCCCGTTGTTGTACCAACAGATGTTCACGGCGAACTATACGCTACCGATCAATAAATTGCCTTATCTGGACTTCACCACTGCGCGAATTCAGTACACGGCAAATTATGACTGGCAAACCGGTGTAACAACCGCATCCAAACTGAATGTCGGAAACACCATCAGCAGTACAGCACAAACACAGTCCGACGCTCAGTTCAACTTCGAAATGCTTTACAACAAGATTAAGTTCCTAAGCGATATCAACAAAAAATTCGCCTCCGGGAACAGGGCGCAACAATATCGTCCACGATCTTTCAGGCAAAATATAACCATCGAAAAAGACAAACCTCTAAGGCTGACGCACCGGTTAAATTCGACCAAGTTCACCATCACTGCAATGGACAGCCTCGGGAAACCGGTTAATCTGAAATACAAGCTGATAGATGCAAACACAATTGAAATAGCTCCACTTGCAAAACGTGTAAACGCAAGTGTCAATATCAATACCCAGAATACAACCGATGCCGGAGTTTCCCGTCAATTGGTAGATTATGCCTTGCGGACTTTAATGATGATACGCAGAGGTAGCATCTCCTACCGTTACAGCCAGAACCTGACGTTGCCAGGCTTTGCAGGCACAAGCAAATGGTTCGGCCAGTCCACATTAATGGGAACTACGGCACCCGGTGTAGATTTCAGTCTCGGTTTCTTCGACAAAGGTTTTGTCTCTAAAGCACTGGATAGAGGATGGCTAATCTCGAATGACACCGTAATCAACCCGGCCACTTTTGCAACCACCAAAGATTTTGAAGCGCGATTGAATCTTGAGCCTCTTCCGGGACTCAAAATTGACCTTGCCCAAAAATGGTTCCAGGCGGGGCAAACGTCAATGGAATTCATGTACAAAGGAATGCCAACCACTTATACAGGCAGTTTCCACATGAGCTACATCGCCATTGGAACATTCTTTAAGAGCAGCGGAAACGCCGCTAACAGTTTCAGTTCCGAAATCTATCGGAAGTTCAAATCCAACAGAGCGGAAGTTACCCGTTTGATTGAGCAGAAATATGCCGGACAACGTTATCCTAATTCCGGCTTTATGGAAGGAAATGTATTGGCCGGCGCAGCCTACGATTCGAAAAACGGAAGTGTCAATCCAAACTCGGCAGATGTATTGATTCCTGCATTTCTTGCAGCATACGGAGGTCATTCGGTTTCGGGCAACCGCCTGGGATTATTCCCTTCGCTTTTGCAGTCACTCCCGAACTGGCGCATTTCATTCGACGGCCTATCGACGATTCCGGTTATAGCCAAATACCTGAAATCGTTAACGTTAAATCACGCATACAACTGTGATTACACAATTGCGGCATACACCTCGTATTCGAACTGGACAAGTAACGGCAGTATGGGATTTATTAAAGATGTCACTACCGGCAACCCGATGCCGTCATCGCAATACAATATCGGTTCGGTAACCCTTACAGAAGCCTTCATGCCTCTGATTGGAGTAGACGCAGCTCTGAAAAACAGTTTGTCTACCCGTGTCATGTACAACACACAGCGCAATCTCAGCCTCAACATTACCAGCGCTCAGATCATGGAAATCCTTAGTAAAGAGTGGGTTGTTGGCTTGGGCTATATGATCAAGGACTTCAACCTGATTTTGAAAATGAAGAACAAGCAATCAAAAGTGAAGAATGACCTGACACTGCGATGCGATTTTTCAGTGCGTGACACCAAAAGCCTGATGCGCAACATTGAAAGCGACAACGTTCAACCCACAGACGGAGGAACAACTACAACCATCAAATTTTCGGGAGATTACGTATTCAGTTCAATGATCAACATCAAGTTCTATTACGACCGCAACATGAGCAACCCTCTTATATCAACATCCTACCCGATGTCAACAACCAATTTCGGTGTTACCTTCAAGTTTTTGCTGACAAGATAGTGACGATCCTTACTTGGAGAGTGTCTAGAACCCTAATTAACAGTAATATTTTACAAAATCAATGTCCTAAATTGATTTTGTAAAATATTACTTTGCTGTCCCATTAAAATCTAAAATAGCTCTATGAAATATTTTAGATTTTAATGGGACAGCAAAGTAATAATAACAAAGAGGAAGTAAACCGCCATTTAACCACATATTTTGACCGTTTAGTCACTCTATTTGCAACTTATATTCAATTTTCGTACCAGCAACCACTTTTTAGAAAAACCACTTTTGCTAACCAAAACACTCTTACTAACTTTGGAATGTGATTTCAGTACACAAATATTCATTGATCTAAAGAGAAAAATAAAGAGAGACTGGAATTCTGTAAAAGAAGACAACATTGTATCTCTGCTTATGTAAGCTGGCAACATTACTAACTAGCTATAAAAGAAATGCAAACGATTTTCAAAGATCTGATCTTGGTTAGGTCACATCAAAGAGGGAAACCCAACGAGGTACCTCTGTGATATTTTATCATTCAATTAAACTGATTCCTACTTCGCAGGAAGATTTAATCTTAAGTTGCACAAATATAACCATTATCTACAAAGTCGTCTTGACTATTCTTTGACAGAGAATTTACCTGGACACTCTTAACTTCTCTACAGACGAATACATATCTGTATTTTCAAACTAAAGAGAGGCATTTAGTCGTAACAAGAGGAGACGTTATCCATTTTACAATGTTACAATACTCCTTTGGAGGAACCAACGGTCAATTATTATAGGGAGTTAATGTGCCGTTATAAAAAAAGTTATTGTAATTTCAACATCTAAAAATTTCCAAACAATTAAACAAGGCAATTTTTTAGTATTAGATTCCTCTTTTTTAAGCTTTTCTCCGACTTCACATGAATGAATGGGACAGTATCATTGAATTAGATTATATGTACAAAACTACCGTGCAACCCAGTATTATTATTCAAATATGAATTTCTTCTGATGATCGGTCTTGAAAAGTTTTATCACTAACTTACCTTTCGCCCCCCCATTAATGCGAAAGGTGTACCAATCTGTGGTTTGGTGGGGTTAAATATTAAGGGTTCCAACGTCACAGTTATTCGTCTCTCACAACAGATAAAAATGATAATCAATAACATCTGTGGAATGCTATTTAGCATCTATATAAGCATTAAAGCAAAACCAACGAAGTAAAAACATCCGATCCATTACGTTAAATTTTGACTTTTATAATTCACAATAAAAAAATTCATAATTTTTTTAAAAACCTCCAGCACGCTGATCATTTTTAATGTTTGACAAACAAAAAAAAATCATGAAGAAAAGTTTAATAACTTTATTACTTGTATTGCTTTTGCCTTCTATTCAAATAGCCGCTCAATTTTATAATGCGAATGATTTATCAGTTGTGAATCAGATAAAATCGCAGGGCGGTACCTGTGTTACGGTTTGGGATGAAATGACTCCTAAACGGTTGGAAAGTTTGATGGTATCGGGTAATATGACCGGGACATTAGTTATTCAAGATTGCATTTTTTTGCAGTATTTAAATTTTACCGGTGTGCAAATGCAAGCTCTTACTGTGAAGGGATGTAATAGCTTGGAAACCGTAGGATGTACCAATTGTCCTCAGCTTGTTTTAATTCAATTGAATAACAATAACTATCTAAAAGGAGTTACCTGCAATCAAAATCCGCAATTAATTTATTTAGATGTGAGCAGTTCTCCCAAACTGCAAGGAGTAAATGCCTCCAATACAAAATTAAAAACACTAAAATTAGCTGGCGATATCGCTTTAGATACGATCTATTGCAAGTCTAATCTTTCAACTCAACTAACTGTATCGGGTACAACGAAAGCTACTGTGTTGGATTTGAAAGGTAGTACCAATCTGACTTCGTTTTCGTGTGCCGGTACTACCTTATCGAAGTTAAATATGAATGGATGTACGGCTATGGTTAATCTGACATGTATCAATAGTACGTTAAAAAAATTGGATGTAAGCGATTGCATTAATTTGAAAAGCCTTGATTGCAGCCAAAATCAGCTTGAAGATATCAATTTGACTAACTGCACCTCGCTTACTCATATATATTGTACCTGTAATCGTTTGTCTGATAAAAACCTCCCCTCTTTTTATGGATTGAACCTTGGATGTGATGATTCATCCTATCAATTTGATTTGCATGATAATCTTGGTTTTACTGAAAACAATATAAAAATATTGGACTCCAATCTCTATTATCTGAAAGAAAGTCAGATTATCTGGAAGCCCTTTGTGTCGTGTACTACAGAACTGGATTGGGAAAAGAATCCGAAAGGCGATCCGGAGCATCCGAAAGGGGTTGTTTGTGACAGTGTATCTTCCGTTCTTATCAAACTTAATACCGCTGCAACTTCATTCGATACAGATGCAATTACCATCACATTATCCGATTTGAATGGAGAGAATACCGAACCTTTGGGGCGAATTGGTACTACAAAAGCAAATGCCACATCCACTACTCTTACCATTAACAAACCGGATAAAAATGCTTATTCGTTTTGTTATGTAGCTCCTGATGTTTTTACGAATAAAACAAACAGCAATGTATGGGAACGAAAAATTTTAGCGGAAATCAAATTAGATTGTAGCCGAACGTATAGAGATACAATTAGTTTAATTCGACCTCCGGTGTTGTTAATTCATGGTTTAAATGATAGTAAGTCTTGTTTTTCTGAGTTGCAAAATGATTTAATTTATAACTATAAAAGATATGTAAGTTTTGATCATGCGTTTACTGTTGATTACTCATTGTCAAATCAGGATGCTTTTATTGATAATAAAAATGTGATTCCAAGCAATATTTACACAATAAAGAATTATTGGAAAAGACAAGGATTTGAGATATCAAAAGTCGATTTAGTCGGTCATAGTATGGGTGGCATTTTAAGCCGTTTATATCTGCAAAGTGATATTTATCAAAATGATATCCATAAACTAATAACAGTAAATACTCCACATTCTGGATCACAAGGAGCTAATCTTATTTATCCACTTGTTATTGGGGGTAAAAAATTTCTCGAATATTTTGCAAATTGCAATTATTATGAAGGAGCATGGAAAGACTTGCAAGTCAATAGTGAAGCAACAAGAGGTTTATTAAATGGAAATTATTTGAATAAAAATATTGCGCCAAGTTATGCCATTGCAACAAAAGCTGAAAAATTAACAACAATCATTCAACGGAATCCTACAGCAAAAATGATCTATATTGCTACAAAATTGTCTTTGAAGTTAATTGATGAAATATACGAAACAAAATTTTCTGATATTGTGGATGATACTGAGGAACTTGTAGAAGATGTGTTGCCGATAATTTACAATGGAGATAATGATTTTGTCGTTGCAGTAAATAGTCAACAAGGTGGTATGTCGAATACGTCATCAACATTAATAAATGAAGAATGGCATTGTGGCTCTCCTACCAATCCAACTGTAAAGTCAAAAGTAGCAGAACTGTTGGAATTACCAACAAGCAGTACCTCTTTTTCAAAAGATGGATTTCATCCTCCTTTGCTAACATGGGACATTCCAAGTAACTCAGGCAAATCAAGTAATTCACCAAAATTCAGAGCAAAAGCAGTCGATAGCGAAAATGTTCACTTTGTATCTCCTACTAATATGCTATCTATTCATAACGGAGATGCCATTCAAATAGAAGTGGAACGGACAGCCAATGTCAAAAATCTGATTTTTGTAGCAATGGAATCAAGGGATTCGGTATTTCTCAAAGATACCAAAGCTACTTCCATGAAGTTTACCTATACAATACCCAAATATACTCTTGGCAAGCTGCCCATGTATGTGTTTGGAGCCGATGCCTTGGGAAATGTCTATGTGGATTCTATTCAAATTACCGTTTCTCCGGTTTTAGCAGCACAATCATTAGTGGTAACCTCACCTAAAGATTCGTTATCCATATCGCAGGGCTTCAAAGGTTCGGTAAGAGTTTCGTGCCTGTTTGCCGACGGCATTATGCGCGAAATTACCACTTTGCCTGAAGTACAGTACACGACAAAATTTGGCAATGCTACTTTAATTGCACAAGGAGTAATTAAAGGAATTCATGAAGGTACA
>CAXXPB010000029.1:0-70530 GCA_963678825.2 uncultured Microbacter sp.
ACCAAATAGAGGTGACTGGTCGTCTGTCCCGGGTGGAGTAGTATCAGGCACGGGCATTATTCGGCCTGATTTTCCGGAGCTGAAAGTGTGGCCGTTTATGTGGCAACAAACCGAGTATGTGATCGGTGCTGAGACTACCAATTTTATGTTTTTGGTATTGGCAGCAGAAAAACTGAAGGGAAAATAACTGACAGATATTTAGTTTTGTCGGTTCATATATTATTAGTTAGCATTAACCTTATAATCTCAATCTAGATGAAAAGAACGGTACTGTTTTCTGTTTTGCCATTTTTGTTCTTGATGGGTGTCAAGGCCGGCAATTACAAGAATTTTCGCGTGACGACTTACGTCATTGTTCAGGATGTGAATAAAATGGGCGATGAAAAGAAGCTGGAAGCGGAATGGAGTGAATTCACAAAGAGCGTAAAGCCCGATAAAATCTATCTCGAGACTTTTCGTGATATGAATTTTGTGGACGAGAAGGCGCTTCAAACTGCGATCAAATTTTTCAAAAGCAAAGGTGTTGAAGTAGAAGGCGGAATTACTTTCAACTCGCGGGGTTCGGTTACCGGACGTTGGGAGACATTCTGCTACAGCAATCCCGAAACAAGGGTTCTTATCAAGAAAATATCAGAGATTGCGGCCAAATACTTTGACGAGATTTTGCTTGATGATTTTTATTTCACCAACTGTAAATGTAAGCTTTGCGTTGCGGCAAAGGGTGATCAGAGTTGGGCTAAATTCAGAACTACATTGCTCGATCAATCGGCTAAAGAACTGATTGTAGATCCGGCTCATGCAATAAATCCCAAATGTAAGGTGATCGTGAAATTTCCTAACTGGTATGAGCATTTTCAGGGACTCGGTTTTGATCTTGAAAAGATGCCAACTATTTTTGATGGGGTCTATACCGGCGACGAAACCCGTGACCCGAAAGGCGAACAGCATTTGCAGCCTTACGAAAGCTTTTCTATTTATCGGTACATCAATAACCTGCGTCCCGGCTACAACTTTGGCGGATGGGTCGATAATGGCGCCAGTTACCTTGATATGTTTGCGGAACAATTGTGGATGACCCTGTTTGCTAAAACGCCTGAAATCACCATGTGGAACTATGGTGCAATGAAGGGACCCATTCGTGATACCCCGCGTTCGTGGAGTAAGTACAAAACTTCATTCGACTACGATGATATGAAAGCAGAATCTGCTTCACGCGGTGTTACCCGGGTTACGTATGGTCGCGTTGCCGATTACGCCTTTGAAAAAGCAGATAAAATTTTGGGAAAACTGGGAACACCGAAAGGCATCAAATCCTACAAACCGTTCCATTCCGTAGGCGAGGATTTTCTTCAGAATTACATGGGAATGATTGGCGTTCCGGTGGAAATTGTGCCCGCATTTCCCGAAAATAATGAACTTGCGTTGCTGACCGAAACTGCTTCTAAAGATCCCGATATTGTGGCTAAAATACACAAGCACTTGCTCAACGGAGGCGAAGTGGTGGTCACTTCGGGCTTCTATCATGCCATGCAGGGAAAGGGCATTGAAAATATTTGCGAGATGGTTTACACAGACCGCAAAGCTGATATTGATACTATAATCGTACCGAGCGGTTGGTGGAGAAAGCCGTATAAAACTGCGGTAACCATCAAAATACCGCAAATGACCTATATGACCAACGACTCGTGGGAAGAGATCTCGACCCTGAGTTATGGTAACGGATGGCCATTGCTACAGCGAAATTACTATGGAGCTGCCAATTTCTTCGTTTGGGTGATTCCTGAAAATTTCAGCCATTTGTATGCGTTGCCCGATGCAGTGTTGAATAGTCTGCGCAACTTTATGGATAACGAAATCGGGCTGCACATCGAAGGTCCGTCGCAAGTGGCATTGTTCCCTTACGATAACGGTACTTTTGTTGTAGAGTCGTTCCGCGACGAACCGGTGACCATTAACGTGGTAACCCGCAAGTCGAAGAACATCAAGGATCTCGATAGTGGAGAGGTGATTAAAGGAGCCAATTCGCAGGGCGAACGTGTGTTGGGAAGGAAAAATTATGAAGTGACAAAGTACAGCGTTGTTCTTCAGCCGCACTCGTTTCGCGGATTCTCTGTTGATACGACCAACTAACACGAGCAGGAAACTACTCTGGATAAATCCAAAATAATAAAGGGCAGCCTTACAAGCTGTCCTTTGTTGTTTTAGAATGTGTGGTTTCAAAAGCCGATGATTAATAGACATTATATCGATTAAGTGTGTATAAATCTCAATTGCAGACCTCACCTCCCAACCTCCTCCCCCAAGGGGAGGAGGAGCAAGATAGTGAAATATTTAGAATTCAATTCGTTTGCAGATTTTCCCCTCTCTTCGGGAGAGGGGTTAGGGGAGAGGTTAAATGCGAAAAATAAGGAATGAATTAATCGGTATGATGCCTAATTTTGAAAAAAAGATGAGGACGGTGTAAGTTTTTTTATTTATCGCGTCTAATATGATAAAGCATTTGAAACTCAAATTTGACGTTTGATAAATTTATATACCTTTGTTGTGTTAAAAAATAAATGAATATGGTTCTATTCGATTTGGTAAAGCAGGAGTGGCTGAAGGAAATTCGTTCGTCGGGGTTCTATAAAAATGTCGCGGTGAGGATTTTCCTCGGGGTGTTTTCACTCTATATAGGAGGATTGTTATTCTTTATGGGCTTTTCACTCAATAAAATATTGGAGGAGGTGCCGGGTGGAACTCCGATGGAGCTGTTCAATGGTGCGATGCTTTACCTGTTACTCACAGGCTTGTTGCTTCGGTTTATGATGCAACAATTGGGCACGGTCAACCTCAATTCGTATCAGGTGTTGCCGTTCAATCGATCCCTGTTGATTAATTTTCTATTACTCAAGCCACTGGTTAGTCTGGCCAATTATGTGCTGCTGTTGGTTGTGATACCTTTTGCAGTGCGTTCGGTGGCGGCTTATTATGACGGAGCGATGGCACTACGATTTGTCGTTGCATTCGAACTGATGGTTTGGTGCAATTCTCTGTTGGCATCATTTCTGAAACGCAGGTTTGGTTCGGGATTATTGTCATTCGTCTTGGTGCTAGTGGTTTTCGGTGTAATCTTTTTACTTGAATACCTGCATGTTTTCTCTCTGTTTGCAATTTCCAGGGCTCTTTTCGGGTTTATAGTGATGAACCCCATCGGATTGCTGATTCCGTTAGGAGCTGTCGTCGTTGCTTTTTTGCTCAACAAATGTTTTTTTGCTCAAAATTTCTATCCTGAAAAATTCAACAGCAAGTTGCAAAATTCGCGGACGGCAACTGCCAACCTGTCGTTTCTTGATCGCTTCGGAGTTATCGGTGAGTTAATATCGGTGCAGATAAAATTGATGTTGCGGCACAAACGAACCCGCACCATCCTTTTTCTATCGACACTCTTTCTTTTCTATGGGTTGCTTTTCTATACAAACGATCATCAGTCCGATGGGATGCGCTTTTTCTGCTCCATTTTTATGACAGGTATCCTGATGTTTATGTATGGACAATGGTCTATTAGCTGGGATAGTGCTCATTTTGATGGTATTATGACAAAGAATATTCCGGCACGGACTTATATCCTCTCAAATTACTACCTGATGCTTGCTTTTAATGTCATCTGTTTTGTTTTGACTACGCCCTATTTCTTTTTCGGTACCAAGATTATTTATATGCACCTGACGGCATTTTTGTTCAACACAGGATGCAACATCGTTTTCCTCTTGTTTTTTGCTACGTTCAACAATAAGCGGGTTGACTTGTCTCGTTCGTCGGCTATGAATTATCAGGGTACTACCTATAAAAGTTTTCTTATTGTTTTGCCCATCATGCTTTTCCCCATATTGTGGGTCAATGTTTTGGCGTGGCTCACATCTCTGTCGGTTGCGATGTGGTCGCTGGCGGCCATGGGTTTGATAGGACTCATTTTCAGAAAACCCTTGCTCAATCTTTGCGTAAAGCAGTTTAACAGCCGTAAATACATTATTGCTCAGGGATTTCGGGAGATGGAATAGACGCATCTCCATTCTTTCAAGCTTAAACTTTTAACTTACAACTCATATGATACAAGTTTCCAATCTTAAGAAAGCATACAACGGAGTAACCGTTTTGAATATTCCGGCATTGAATATCCCCAGAGGCGAGAGCTTCGGACTGGTAGGCAATAATGGGGCAGGGAAGACCACCTTCTTCCGTCTTATTCTCGATCTGATAGAAGCCAACGATGGTGAAGTCCAAATCGACGGACAGAAAGTTGCCCGCAACGAAAGCTGGAAACCGTTTACCGGTTCTTTTCTCGACGAGGGCTTTTTGATTGATTTCCTCACGCCCGGCGAATATTTCAAATTTGTCGGTAAACTCTATAATAAATCGGAAGGTGATATAGCTTTGTTTTTGGAGTCGATGGAAGAGTTCTTCAATGGCGAGATCAATGGCAGTAAAAAGTTGATTCGCGAATTCTCGAAAGGAAATCAGAAAAAGATAGGCATTGCAGCAGCACTGCTTGGTGATCCGCAAATTCTCATTCTGGACGAACCCTTCACTGCCCTCGATCCATCGTCGCAGATACGTCTAAAACGCCTCCTGAATGATCTACAAACCAGTTGTGGAATGACCATGCTTATCTCAAGTCACGATTTGAATCATGTCACCGAAGTCTGCAAGCGTATTGTAGTACTCGAAAAAGGCGATGTGGTGAAAGATATCGCTACCGGCGAAGATACCCTCAAAGAGCTTGAAAGCTATTTTGCGGTATAATCTTATTAGCCGTTGGGGCGACCACGAGGGTCGCCCTTACGATCTCTATCGTATCGTTTCCCAGCTGATGGGCAGTTGAAGATCCGTTGTTGTCGGAGAGTTGGTCATCAGGTTGACGTTTTCTATTTTTTGACCGATAGATTTGCCGGTTCTGACGGAAACGTTGATGGTGGCAGTTTGTCCCGTCGCAATGCCCTGTTGCGGTAATTGGGCTGTAATGCAGTTGCAGTCAGAAAAAATCTTGCGGATAATCAACGGCGACTTACCTGTATTGCGTATTTCGAACGTTCCTTTTATTGTTTCCCCGCATTTTATCTTGCCGAGCTTCACTTGCTTTGTTAGCAGGGTGGCAACCGGAGTCATGACTTTTTGAGCAGGAGTCAGTTTAGAAAAATCCTCCGAAATAAAGCTGGTGATGGTTACGTTATTTCTGGAGCTTACGGCATCGTTATTCTCGATCAACACTACCTTATCACTTCTAAATCCCCAGTCGTTTATCAAAGTCGTATTACAAGTAAATTGAATGCTGCCTTTTTGACCCGGAGAAAGAGTTATCGGCAGTACGGAAGCTGTGATATGTTTGGGCAAATTACCGATTGAAAGAGTAAGTGAGGAGTCCGACGTGTTCAGTACCGGTATTGAAACCACCTTTTTTTCGCCTTTATGTACCTCTCCAAGCGGTATGATGGTCGACTTTAATTTAACCTTTCCGAAAGTTACCGGAAAGGCTTGGGCCTGCGACAGGGGTTGGGCAAGAACGGTTCCGTGGATGGAAAGCTGCACGATGCTTTCTGTTGAATTGTTGTTAACGGTAATTGTCTTGGTGAATGTGCCCGGTCTGCCTGTAGCCGCATAGGTAACTGTGATTTTTCCTTTGGCACCGGGAGCTATGGGTTGTTTCGTCCAGACCGGTGTCGTGCAACCACACGAAGCTGTGACTTGTTGTATAACCAGTGGCGTTTTGCCGGTATTGGTGAAAACAAAGTCGTGCGTCACCTTTCCGGTTTCTTCTTTAATGTTGCCAAAATCAAATCCTCTTGATACAAATGAAATGACAGGCTTCTCTCTGTATTGAGAAAAGCCTGTCATTGCGATGCACAAGAATAAACTGAAGAGTAAACTCCTGAACATTGGATTGTTATTATTTCGTTGCTGTAACCTGAGCTGTAGCTTTCGGAGTTACCTGTCCTTTAATAATCAATAAAACAGGATTTTCAGCCGAGTTGTTGGTTACGGTTATGCTTTTTTGGAATGAACCGGGGCGACCTGCTGCCGAATAAGTGACAGTAATAGTTCCTTTTGCACCCGGAGCAATCGGTTCTTTTGTCCATGAAGGAGTAGTGCAACCACAGGAAGCTGTAACCTGTTGGATTACCAATGGAGCTTTTCCAGTATTTGTGAATGTGAATTCGTGTGTTACTTTACCGGCTTCTTCTTTTACAGTGCCAAAGTCAAAGCTCTTTTCTGCAAATGATAAAACAGGTTTTACGCCGTCTTGTGCAAAGGAAAAAGCTGTAAAGCACAGCATTAAAGCAAAGAAAGATAATCTTTTCATGTCGTTGTTGTTTTAATTTTTATCGTGTAATAAATTCTTCTCAAATTGATTTTTTCTAAAGCCCACTCGTTTGAAAATAAGCATCAAAGAGCATCGCAAAGTTATGAAAAAAGAGATAGTTTGATTTTTTACGAATCATAAAAAATATTTATTTCCACGAATGCAATTCGTCAGGTATTTATAATGAGGTGATTATAAAACAAAGAGACCCAGAACGAATAGTGTTCGGGTCTCTTGTATGAATTATTGATTATTATCAAATTCCGCAAAGCGAATCTATGTATTGGTAAATCGGAGTTACAAAGCCAATGGCTATCAAGCCAATAAGACAAATATAAAGTGCCGTTGTCAATTGACGGTTTCTGTTGAGAGGAGCCAGATGAGCTTCATTGTCGTCAATAAACATATATTTAACAACACGCAGGTAGTTGTAGAGAGACAAAACCAGGTTGACCCCGGCAAATCCCAGCAACACATATAAGCCGCTTTTCATTCCGGCAGTCAGCAGGAATAATTTACCAAAGAACCCTGCAATAGGAGGAACACCGGCTAAAGAGAAGAGTGCTACTGCCATTATCAAAGCATAGAAAGGATTCGATTTGTAAAGACCCTTGAACGATTGAAGCGATTCAGAACCGGTAGTGTCAGCTACTGCGCTGATAACTCCAAATGCAGCGATATTGCTTAATAAGTAGATCAGTACAAAATAAACAACCGAAGCAGATCCGATTGTTGAAGCAGCGGTAATACCCACCAAGACAAACCCGACCTGAGCGATTGATGAAAATGCAAGGAATCGTTTTGCGTTTTGCTGACGCAATGCAAAGAGGTTACCAACCGTCATACTGAGGATGGACACAATGCTGATACCCAATAACCAGGCTTCTTTCAAACCTCCGAAAAGCGAGTAGAGAACTGTAAGGAACACGAAAATAACAGATCCTTTACTGATAACCGACAGGAAGTTGGTTACAGCGATTGGAGAGCCTTCGTAAACATCGGCAGTCCACAAGTGGAAAGGTACGATAGACATTTTGAATGCAAATCCTGCAAGGATAAATGCAAAAGCAAACAGTGTCAATACATTCGGATGCAGGTTGGCAATTACAGATGCGAAAGAAAGATTTCCTACAGCTCCGTAAAGCAACGAAATACCGAACAGCATGATACCTGTTGAGAATGCAGACGACAAAATCAACTTGATACCGGCCTCTGAAGAGCGTTTTTCTTTGAGATTGAAGTTCGACATGGCAGCAATAGGAATTGTCGACATTTCGAGTCCCAGATAAAGCATCAGGATATGTCCGCTTGAAAGCATAACATATACACCGAAAATGCTACTGAGCATCAACAGATAAAATTCCAAACGGTATTTTGACTGCTCAAGCCATGCGTATGAAGTAAGAGAGATCAACAGCAAACCAAGATTGATGATGTTTTTTTGTAA
Organism: uncultured Microbacter sp.; assembly: GCA_963678825.2. Lineage (GTDB taxonomy): Bacteria > Bacteroidota > Bacteroidia > Bacteroidales > Paludibacteraceae > Microbacter. The sequence continues at coordinate 7,785 of CAXXPB010000029.1, forward strand.
AACTATCAAACCGTTAGTGCGGAAGAAATCTGAAAAATAGCTGCCTTCACTCAGAGGTAACCAACCGGCAATAAAGTTAAGCAACAACAGCACGTTCATCGTGTTAAGAAAACACTTTACGTTCGTATCAAAACCACGCAGCGACATTATAAAAAGTGCCAGAATGAGCGCTGCAAGGATAATCTCGAACCGAAACATCAAAACTATATCCATGTATCTTTAATTTACTGTATTACAATTTCAGTTATATAAAGGCAGGCCTTATTTGCCTACCACGGCGATAAAACGACTTACTATTGAAGTTGTATCTGCATCGATCAGGTGAATGAAAAGGAACGGAGCCAAACCGATAAATAAAATACCGATTGTCAGAAGTACTACTGCCGAACGTTCGCTCCAGGTAGCGTCTTTGAATTTGAGATAGTCTTTGTTAGTTACAGTTCCCCAGATGGCAAAGCCAATAGCACGGAGAATATAAACTGCCGTCACTACGATAGAGGCGCACGCCAAAATTGTAGCCACCCGGTAGAATACTCCGGTACGTTCCCATGAACCGACAAACACTGTCATTTCAGAAACGAACCCACTAAAACCGGGAAGACCCAGAGAACACAACCCTGAAATAATAAATGCCGATCCGATAAAAGGCATCTGTTTCAGCATACCACCCAGTTCGTCTGCCTGGCGGGTGTGCGCTCTGTCATAAATCATACCGATGCTGGCGAAGAAGAGGGCTGTCATGATACCGTGCGATACCATTTGCATTACCGCTCCGGTAACCGCCGCCTTTGTCAACATGGAAATACCCAGAATAACAAACCCGCAGTGACTAACGGACGAGTATGCGTTCATATACTTGAGGTCTTTTTGCATCATTGTTGCAAAAGCACCATAAATAATGGCAATGGATGCTGTGATGATGAAGATCCAGGAAAGTTCCTGAGCTGCATCAGGTAAAAGGTAAGTTGCTACGCGCAAACAACCGTATCCACCAAGTTTCATTGAAATACCGGCAAGGAACATAGATGCTGCCGTAGGTGCCGAAGAGTGACCGTCGGGCGCCCAGGTGTGGAACGGGAACATAGCAGTAAAAACCCCGAAACCAGTAAAGAGCAAAATATAAAGGATGCGTTGGGTTTCAATTGGAATATGCATTTTAGCTATTTCCTGTAAATCCCATGTTTGAGCACCTGTGAAGTAGAACAAGCCTAAGATGCCAATGAAAACAAGAGCAGAGCCGAACATCAACATCAGTGCAAGTTTCATTGCGCTGTAGTCTTTACGTCCGCTTCCCCATACACCGATCAATAAATATTTTGGGATTACGGCAAGTTCGAGGAAGAAGAACATTACAAACAGGTTGGTGGAAATAAAGAACCCGTAGGCACTCAAACTGAGCAATAAGATCAGAAAGAAGAATTCCTTAACCTGCTTGCCGATTTTCCACGAAACCAGAATGCCGGCAACCACCACCATGGATGTCATCAGAATCATCACCAGCGAAATTCCGTCAACGGCCGCGCTGAAATAGATTTTCAGTGGAGCAAACCATTCGTAGCTGCTTTCAAGCAACATTTGCCCGGTTTCACCTGCATTACGAAGACTTACATAATAAGCGGTAATGCCAATTGCTAAAAATAACTGTACAATACTTCCCGAAAGCGCTGTCCATCTGACAACCTTATCCTTCTTTGCAACCAGAATGCCCAGGGCTGTAATGACGGGGAAAACGAGTAATAATGATAGAATATCCATTGGGTATTACATGAATTTGATGATTAATAAAGCTGCAAGCAATAACACTCCTCCGAGGAAGAACATGGTGTAAGATTGCAAGCGGCCGGATTGCATCGGTTTGATAGCTCTTGAAGTAGCAACTGTTGCTTCTGCAGAACCATTGATGAAAAGACCATTCACTACAGTACGGTCAAACCATGCAGCAGGACGTCCTACTAAGTTGAACAATACTTTTTTGGTAATGAACAGATATATTTCATCAATATAAAACTTGTTATAAGAAGCTTTGTAGAATGCATTGATGGAAGATGCGATTTTATCCGGAACATCGTTCTTTTTAGCATACAGCAGGTAAGCAACGCCAATACCGATCAACCCAAATGCTACAGGAGCAATGGAGAATGTCAAATGGAATGGAAGCTCAATTGCTTTGCCGTCTGCACTTACAAACGAACCGAAAGGAATCCAACCTGCAAAAGCAGCTCCACAAGCAAGAATAATCAAAGGTATATTCATTGCCCAGGTATGACCTTCGTGGTTGTGGCTGTGTTCGGGAACCGGATTGTGCCAGAATATACGGAAGTACAAACGGAACATATAATAAGCAGTCAGACCGCTTGTAAATAAACCAACATAGAAAATTGCCGGATGGCTATGGAAAGCGGCTGCCAAAATAGCTTCTTTACTGAAGAACCCGGAGAGACCGGGAACCCCTGCAATTGCCAAACATGCAATCAGGAATGTTATGTGAGTGATGGGAAGTGATTTGCGTAAGCCACCCATATCTTTCATCTCGTTGCTATGAACGGCATGTATTACCGCACCGGCACCAAGGAACAACAAGGCTTTGAAGAATGCGTGAGTAAAGAGGTGGAACATTGATCCGGTGAACCCTTCGCTGTTTTCTGCGCCCCAACCGGCAACTCCAAGTCCAAACATCATGTATGCAATCTGTGAGATTGTAGAGTAGGCGAGTACCCGTTTAATATCTGTTTGTGTACAAGCGATCAAAGCTGCAAACAGAGCTGTAAATGCTCCAATGTACGCAATAATCAATAAAGCGTCCGGAGCTGAAATTGCAAATACAGGGAAAAGACGGGCAACTAAGAACACCCCGGCTACAACCATCGTTGCAGCGTGGATTAAGGCCGAAACGGGAGTAGGACCTTCCATAGCATCGGGCAACCAGATGTGTAACGGGAACATGGCCGATTTACCGGCACCACCCATAAATATGAGTAACAGGGCCCATGACAGAGCAGACATCCCCATGAAGCTGGTAGCCGTGAAGTTTGCCAGATAAGGAGAACCTACCTGAGTCAAACGATCGATAATGGTGAAGAAATCAAGCGATTTTGTATTGTAACTCAACATCAGGATACCAATAAGGAATCCAAGGTCGGCAAAACGCGTTACGATGAATGCTTTCTTGGCTGCAGCAATAGCTGAAGGTTTGGTAAAGAAGAACCCAATCAATAGAAAGGATGATACCCCTACTAACTCCCAGAAGATATACATCTGGAAAATGTTTACAGCAATAACCAACCCCAACATTGAGAAGGAAAACAATGACAGGTAAGCATAATATCTTTCAAAGTATTCTTCTCCTTTCATGTAACCCAGACTGTAGATATGTACCATCGAGGAAACAATGGTGATCACAAGTAGCATCATTACAGAGATAGGATCGAGAACAATACCCAGATCGATTGAAAGATTCTCGGTGAATTTTAGCCATTCAAATTGCAGAGCAATATGCTTTTCATGAACGCCTCCAACCAAACCGAAATCAAAGAAATAACCGGCAGCAACATACAATGCAAGAACAGCCGTAGTTACCAGCGACGCACAGCCAATCAGCCCGGAGACTCGGTTGCTGAGACGATTGCCAAACAGGCCCAAGAATATAAAGCTGAGCGCTGGCAATATTACAATTAAAAGTGCAGATAAATCGTAGCTGTTCATATTAATACTTCATTGTTGTGGTATCTTCAATATCAATGGTATTGAATCGGCGATACAGATTAATGATAATAGCAATGGAAATAGATACTTCTGCCGCAGCAACCACAATGATAAACATGGTGAAAAATATACCTTCCAATTGATGCGGGAAAAGATACTTGTTAAAGGCGATGAAATTAATATTCACGCTGTTGAGTATTAGTTCCACCGACATAAGCATCGTAATCAGGTTACGACGGGAGAAAAAGCCGTAGACGCCCAAAAAGAAGAGCGTGGAACTTAATATTAAAATGTGCGATAAGGGGACTTGTTCCATATCTTTATATATTTACTCGAAAATTGGTTTATTAATCAGCCGTTGAAATTATTTTTCCGTTTCCTGGCTCTTTTTAATAGCAATCACAATGGCTCCGACCAAAGCAGCAAGCAACAGGATGTTGATTACTTCAAACGGGAAAACATAACCATAATCGCTATAGCTCAACATTTGCAAGCCTATGTTGTGAACATTTGGATCAATAGGTGTAACGCCGGTAGCAGGCTTGAAAACGTATTGCGAAACCACCCAGGTGGTAAATCCCAATCCTGCGACAGCCAGAATACCGGACAGTAGCTTTTTCCCAATATTTATCTTAGGTAAATTCTGTCCGGAATGGTGCGTAAGAAAAATGGAGAAAATAATCAAGACAACGATTCCTCCAACGTAAATGATAATCTGTAGGGCACCGATAAAATCGACATTCCAGAGAAAATAGATGCCGGCAATAAAGGTTAATGATAACAACAAGCTGATAGCAGCTCTGAAAATCTTGCGACTGAACACCGTCAGCGCTCCGAAAACAACCACCAAGGTTGCCAGGATGTAGAATATAATTGTCGATGCACTCATTATTCTTGAACTTTAGCAGTTACTTTTGGTTTTTCTTTTAGTTTCGATCCCGGATGGTTCAGTGTTTTTACAAGTGTGTTCCGATCAAAGCAGCTTAATTCATACGAATTAATCATTTTGATGGCATCCTGCGGACATGCGTCGATACACTGCTTGCAGAAGGTGCACATTTCCAGGTGGTAAACCCACTTGTCGAGCACTTTCTTTTTCTTCCCATCTTCCGTTTCCACCTGTTTGGAAATAATCTGAATGGAATTGTTGGGACAAGCCAACTGACAAAGTGTACAAGCAGTACACTTATGTTCGTTATTTTCGTCGTGAATCAAAATCACTTCTCCGGCAAACTCATCGGCCACACTTGGATTAGCACGGTTGTCCGGATAATTTTCGGTGATGATAGATTTCCACGGAGTAACGAAATACTTTAGGGTCAGCAAAAGTCCGTTTGCAAGTGATACAAACGCAAAAGCGACCTCTTTCAAATAGTTATATAGTGCTTTCACTCTATTATTAATTACGAATTAACGATTTATCGGATGACTCTCGATTAAAAATGCAATCCCAACACAATGAGCAGCGCTGCAATTACAAGATTTACAATGCTCAGTGGCAACAAATACTTCCATTCTAGTTTCAATAACTGGTCGATTCTCAAACGGGGGAATGTCCAGCGGAACCACATCATAAAGAAGATGATCAGGAATAGTTTGCCAAAGAACCAAACCAACGGCCAAGCCAATGAAATCCATGAAATCCATGTAGGCCATGTTTCCATAAATTTCAGCGCCATAATATCATTGAAGGCATGTGCCAAAGGAAAATCAAACGGAAGGTAGAACGGCTGCCAACCACCAAGAAATAGGGTAGAGGCAATCATTGCGACAACACCCATGTTGATGTATTCGTTCAGGTAGAAAATACCGAACTGCATACCTGAATATTCAGTGTGGTAACCTGCGGTCAACTCAGATTCAGCTTCAGCTAAGTCGAACGGAGCGCGGTTACATTCAGCGGTACTTGCAATGATGTAGATGATAAAAGCAAAAATGGCGGGAAGGTGTCCTTTCAGAACCCACCAGCCGTTTGCTTGCGATTCGATAATTCCGCCGGTATTCAAAGTGCCCGCCAAAGCAACAATAGTAACGATAGACAAACCGGCGGACAATTCGTAACTGACGATTTGAGCACCGCTACGCATCGCTCCCAGTAACGCATATTTGTTATTACTTGACCATCCTGCCATCAGGATTCCGATAACTCCCATTGATGAAATAGCAGTAACGAATAGAACTCCGATATTTGTGTTCCATAATACTAATCCGGGACCCCATGAGATGGGAGCAAGGGCTAATAATGAAACGCATAATGAAAGAACAGGTGCGACAACAAACAGCAGCTTATCTGCTCTGGTCGGAGTAAAGCATTCTTTCAAAAGAAGTTTTATAATGTCGGCAAATAGCTGACAAACACCATGCCAGCCTACACGGTTAGGCCCGTGACGCAACTGCATGTGTCCGGCAACTTTACGTTCCATATACACCATGATGATAACGCAGACCAACAGCGCCACTACGGCAGCAGCTGCGGCAACTACCAACTCGATGAGAAATACCAGCCAGGGGGCCATGCAACTTGAGAGAAGCTGGTGAATCCAGGCCAAAACATCCGAAAATTGTATCATTGAAATCATATCTCAGTTTTTATCTGTCCATATCAGGGATTACCAAATCTATCGTTGCCATGTTTGCCATCAAGTCGGCAATCTTCATGCCAACCGAAGTGGGCTTTACAGCTCCGAGGTTAGAATAACACGGGGTACGGAATTTCATACGGTAGGGTTTTGGACCTCCATCACTTACGATGTAAACACCCAATTCGCCACGGGCAGATTCAACACGTTGGTAATATTCTCCGGCAGGTAGTTTAAGAACACCTTTCAGTTTGGTGCGATAGTCTCCGGTGGGGAGGTTGTCAAGCAACTGTTCGATAATGTGGATAGATTGTTTCATTTCTTCCATACGAACAACATAACGCGCCCAGTTGTCGCAACCGTAATCGATAACTTCTTTGAAATCAAGTTTTTCATAGCCATCGTAAGGATGAAGCTTGCGGATGTCGCAACTGATACCGGAAGCACGGGCAACAGGACCTGAACATCCGAGAGAAATTGCCTGTTCTTTCGACAAGTATCCTATGTCTTGCGTACGATGTTGGAAAATGAAGTTACCGGTAATTAGCTGGTCATATTCCTTGCGGTAATCTTTGATGCTTTTGAGCAATTCCTTGAGCTTGGGTACAAAGTCGGGGCGCACGTCGTTCATTACACCTCCGGGGATAATGTAACTCATCGTCAGACGGTTGCCGGTATTTTGTTCGAAAATTTCCAGAATACGTTCCCGATCGCGGAATGCTAAGAAGAAAGGTGTTACTGCACCTATGTCCATAGCACACGAACCCCACCATAATTCGTGAGAGGTTAAACGCTGCAACTCGTCCATGATGATACGAATTGCTTTTGCACGGGGCGGAACTTCTATTTGAGCCGCTTTTTCAATAGCCAGTGCACAAAGATGATTGTTAATATGAGCCGAGAGGTAGTCCATCCGACTTGTCAAAAATATGGATTGCTTGTAGCCAAGCGATTCGGTCATTTTTTCAATGCCTCTGTGAATATATCCGAGATGGGGAAGAACGTCTTTAACGATTTCGCCGTCTAATGTAACTTCGACACGCAAAACACCGTGAGTGGCAGGGTGTTGAGGGCCGATATTGACTACAAATTCTTCAGTTTTCAGCTCTGATGGGGTTACTGTTTGGTTTTCCATTCTATGTTTACAAAGAAATGATTTTATCGTCTTGATAATCTTTACGGAGAGGATATCCTACCCAATCTTCCGTCAAAAAAATACGGCGAAGGTTTGGATGATTGGTAAAGCGGATACCGAATAGGTCGTAAATTTCGTCTTCATACAAGTCGGCAGCTTCCCAAATTGAATAAACCGACTCAATTACAGCGTTTTCACGATCTTCCAGTACTACTTTTACCATCATGTCGTGGTGATAGTAGGTTGAAGATAGGTGGTATACCATTTCAAGTTCGGGATTACGGTCTACTGCTGTTTCGCAAAACAGGAAGTTGAACTTGGTTTCGGGAGCTTCCCGCAATTGTTTCATTACTGGAATCAATTCTTCTTTTGTAAGAAACAACACCGGAAAATCAAATGTCTCATCAACTTTCGAATTAGGGAAAGTCTGTTCGAGATAATGTTTCAATTCCTCTTTTATCATTTGTCTTCTTCCTTATTTTTTTTAGGTTTTTGAATGACGTAGGCTTTCGATTTTCTGATCTTTTCCTGCAGGGTCATCATACCGTGTATTAACGATTCGGGACGCGGAGGACAACCGGGAATATAAACGTCAACAGGAATAATATTATCGACACCCCGGAGTACAGCATACGAATTGTAGTAGAATGGTCCACCGGAAACCGCACAGGCTCCCATGGCAATCACATACTTCGGATCGGGCATCTGGTCGTACAGACGTTTGAGTACCGGAGCCATCTTGTAGGTAATAGTACCTGCTACCACAATCACATCACATTGACGCGGGCTGGCACGCATTACTTCAAATCCGAATCGTGACCAGTCGTATTTTGCAGATACGGTGCTCATCAGTTCAATAGCACAGCAACTTGTCCCAAAAGATAAAGGCCATGGTGAGTTACTACGACCCCAGTTGGCAATTTTATCAATAGTCGTAACGATGAAATTGGTCCGTCCAAACTCATCCTTGTACAAGTCCCCATCGAATTCGGGGATATATTCTTTTTTTACATCCATGAGAGTGCTTTCTTTTTATATGCGTACAAAAGTCCAATGAAAAGGAAACCGGTAAAAAGGAGGATTTCGATGAAGGCAACTATGCCTAATTCCCTAACGACGGTAGCCCAAGGGAATAGAAACACAATTTCCACGTCGAACACCAGAAACAATAATGCATAGAGGTAATAACCAATATGAAATTGAACCCAAGTAACGCCTTTTGTTTCAATTCCGCACTCATAGGGTTCACCTTTTTGAGGATTGGTGGAAGAAATACCGAATATTTTTCCGATATAAATCATTATAACAGCCATGGCTATTGCAATGATTAGCAGAGCGATAAGTGATGCGCTTCCCATATTTCAGTAATTATAGTTTTAGAGCGCAAAGGTAATAATTTATACTATTATTTACTATGTATTTGAGGATGAAATAAGTGTGGAATTTACGTTTGCTTTGTAAAACCTTGTGTTTTACGGAAATGCCCCCCTGGTGTGAGGTTCTGTTATATGGCACTTTTGTGTTTTTTTAATAGCAGGCTATTGAAATGTGGGGGGATGCAAAAAATAAAATTGCAAATTAGTTTGACAAGAGGGGGAAAGACGGTGTAGAATGCTCTTTATAGATACAATGGCGTTGAAGTTGTTGTATATTTATTATGTAAGTTTGAATTAAAATTTGGAATATTCGCTAAAAAAACCTATTTTGCAGCCGAATAAACAATTACAGGTTATGACCAAAGAGAAATTTCAAATTGAATATGTCTTTCAAAATATCTCCTTCAATGTGCTGTGGAATAGCATTAGTACTCCGATGGGTCTTGCTGATTGGTTTGCCGACAAAGTTGACGTAGATGGACGAATCTATACATTTACGTGGGGAGATCATGAACAACAAGCGGAACTGGTATTATTGCACGGAGGTTTGTTTATTCGTTTTCACTGGCTCGAAGACGAGAGCGAGAAGACCTATTTCGAGTTAAAGGTGAGTGTGGATGAATTGACGTCAGCCGTGGCGCTTGTTATTACCGATTTTGCGGAACCTGATGAAAAGCGCGATGCCATTATGCTTTGGAATAAACAAATAGATGATCTTAAACGGAGTGCCGGAATTTGACGCTCCGTTTTATGTTTACAGGTTTAGAAAATTTTCCAAAATCTTTTGGCCTACATCACCTGATTTTTCGGGGTGAAACTGAACCGCATAAAAATTATCTTTCTGTAGAGCGGCGCTATATTCAAGCCCATAAGTTGTTGTGGCAATGGTGTTCGCTCCATAAGCGGCATAATATCCGTGGACAAAATAAACATAGCTGTGCTCCGGAATGTTTGCGAAGAGCGAAGATTTTAGTCCGGAGATGTCGTTCCATCCTATTTGAGGTACTTTTCCTGCGCTTGCGGGGAATTTTTTTACCATCTGAGGAATTAATCCGAGGCAATCAACGTCATTTTCTTCAGAATGAGAGCATAGCAGTTGCATTCCAAGGCAAATGCCAAATGTTGGCTGTTTGAGTGACTTGATTACCGAATCTAATCCTTTCTCTTTTAAGTAAAGCATGGCTGAAGATGCTTCGCCAACTCCCGGAAAAATGACTTTGTCGGCAGCTTTAATGATTTCAGGATCGTCGCTGGCAGTTGCTTTAATTCCGATGCGTTCCAGTGCAAAAATTACAGAACGGATGTTCCCGGCATTGTATTTGATAATAACTACGTTCATAAGTTTGGATTCTTTCAAAAAGTGGGTGGTAATTAGAGAAATACCCCTGTTTAAAAAGAATTTGCCGGGGTTTTCACAAACACCGGCAAAAGTAATCAATTTTCAGGTAAAAAGATGAAAAAGTGAATGTCAAGTTGTATGCTCTGTTGTTATTTTGCTATTTTTTCTAAATCTTCGTGAGTCAGGTTGCCTTTCATTACTATCAGACTCATTTCCGTGTCGTTTTTCACTATTATCAACAAATGGGCAACGCCTTTGCTGTCTGTGAAGCCGTAAACGGTTGACTGATCTGCTTTGTTTCGCGTTTCCATCATTTGCTCGTAACTGCCTCGTTTAAGAAGACTGTTCAATTCTTTCTGGAAACCTGCTTTAGCCTGACTATTATTGGTGGTATTGAGAGTTAGTATCTTCATGCTCTTTATTCTTCCCAGCACTTCCTTTGTGTCTTTGTCGATGTTGCTGCCTCCTAACCATTGAGTTAGGTTGAATAACCCTTTGCTGATAGATACGTACTCGAAATTTTTATTCGTTGAATATTTTTCAATTAGTTTGTCGACGGTTTGTGCTTTCAGCCCTGCGACTGAAAAAACAATCATCAAAAGAATCAGTTTAGTTTTCATTATGCTTAATTGCGTTGTTAGTGTTCAGAGTATCGGTCGTGGTGTCGTGTTTGCTGAATATTTCCATTACACTCAGCTGTTTGCCAACCCTTCCGATTTGTTGAACATGTGATACGCTATTGTTGAATTTTCCTGTTACCAAGTGTAATTTTTCAGCAGCAATCATTAATGCTTTCTCCGGATCGTTTACTCGTTTGCCATTTACAATCATATAGTTGTTTTGGCGTTCAATGTAGTAGATAGATCCCATTGCCAGTATGACGCAGGCTGCAGCGGCAGAACTCCATACGGAAATATGATACACCAGTCCGTGGTGTTTTCTGCGCGGTGTGACCAGTTGTTTGAATTCTTCATCAAAACCGGTATTTGGAAATGTTTCGGCTTCCAATCCGGTAAAGCACGCAAATAACGGTTTGTATTGCTTTAGCTCTTCTTCGATTTCAGTTTGAGCAAAATATTTCTGGAGTATACTTTCTTCGGCTAGCGAAGTGTCTCCTGCAAAATATTTTTGCAATAATTCTTTTATGTTATCCATGACAATCGGTGATTGACGGTTTGTTTTATTTTCCAAGGAATGATTTGCGGATGCTTTGGCGGGCTCTCGACAGGTAAACTTTAATTGCATTTTCGGTCATGCCTGTAATTGCGGCTATTTCATCCATTTCCAGCCCTTCCACATCACGAAGATGAATCACAATTCGCTGTTGCTCGGGAAGTTCGCTGATAAGTTGCTTTACATTCTTTACAAGATCTTTTTGTTCTGTCTGTTCGTACGGGGAAAGTTCTGTAGAGAAACTTTCGTCATTATCTATCAGGTCGCTAAACTGAACCCGGTTGCGGGATCTCAGCCGGTCTATGCAATGATTACGTGTTATTTGTAAAGTGAGTGCAGTGACGTTGTCGGCTTTTTCCAGTTCTTTGCGCGAGGACCACAGTTTTAAATAAATATCCTGCACCGCATCTTCTGCTTCATTCGTATTGTTGAGCAGTGCTTTTGCTAATCGGTAGATTTTGTTCTTTAGCGGCAGGATTTTTATTTCGAATTGCTGTAAATCCATGTACAAAATAGAAGACGATTGAATCGGGTAAAAGGTTACGTTGATTGTGTTATTTTAACATATCAACAAGTGGAATATTTATTCGCCCGTAAAATTAGCTATATTTGGACAAAAATTTTTAGCGATGAAAAAAAATATAACTATTTGTTTTTTAGTGGGGTTGCTTTTTGTGCCTCAGGCCGTGTGGGGATGGGGATTGATTGGCCATCGTGTTATAGGTGAATTAGCTCAGAAAAAAATGAGTCCGATAGCAAGAAGGAATGTCGATGCAGTATTGAAACATGCCAATGTGGCTATGGTTGCTAATTGGGGCGATTTTGTGAGGAGTGATGAAAAATACAAAGGTCAGGAAGTATGGCATTATAAGGATATTGCGGCAAATATGAACCGCGAAGATTTTAATAAAGAAGCAGTAACCAAAAATAATGGAGAGCTTATCTTTCGGGTTCAGGAACTGATTGCAAAACTGAAAAAAGATCCGAATAATGAAGAAAACCTGAAAATGTTGATTCATTTGATCGGCGACATGCATATGCCATTACATATGGGACGTCCAGATGATAAAGGAGGAAACTCTGTTCGTTTGACATGGCAGGGACGAAACATATCCATTCATGCTTTGTGGGACGAAGCTTTAATTGAGTTTCAAAAATTGAGCTATACAGAATATGCAGATCATTTATTCAGAACGCATTTAGTTAAGGTCAATCCGTTTCAACCTGATTCTGTTCTGAATTGGGCGTGGGGAACTTACCAAACCGCTCAAAAAGTTTATGATTCTGCTCCCGAAGCAGAAAATCAGTATAAGTATAATTACAAATACATTGGGCTTGTGGAGGATCGTTTGGCACAGGCTGGCGCTCACCTGGCGAGTGTGTTGAATTATATTTACGGAAATAAATAAGCGAATTCTAATCACACAGGACATAGAGATCCGGACGTGGATTGAGAACCATTACTGGAACCCCGGAGGTTTTAATGATTTTACGTTCGGGCGGACCGAAAAAGATGTCATCTAATCCGTATTCTCTTGATGATGTGATGATAATCAGATCTGCATCTCCATTATTGGCTCGTAAAGATGCTTCAAGTTGTACTTTGAAGCTGTCTTTATGAGCCTGTTTTATTTCACATGCGACGTCAAGTTTCTCAAAGAGGCTTTGAATCTGATTGACACTTCTTTCTGCTTTCGAACCGTAGTCTTTTGCTTTTAATAATGTTATTGAACTGTTGCAGAAACGGGCAAGTTTAGAAGCGAAAATGCCTTTTTCTTTTTCTTCGGTCAAAAATCCAACCGGAACCAATACTCTATTGAATTTAACCGATGTAATTTCAGACTTGACAAAGAAATACGGAATCCGTAATGGTTTGCAATTGTTCAGGTGCGACTGAATCTCCTTTGAAGAGTTTTTTGAGGAAAGTTCGATAATTAAAAAAGCAGCTTCAATTTCCGTCAGGGATTCGTGCAGGGTTGCGATGCCTGCAGTTCGGACAAAGCTTTGTGCGGTACAATCGCCTTCTTGCATCCATAATTGGTGCCGCTCTTTAATTTGTAGCTCCTCGGTTGTGCTTGCGGCATAGCTTAAGAAGCAAATTTCTTTCTGAAATCCTTCGGAAAGTATCTTTGCGAGTTGTATGGCTTTTTGAGGCAGATGATTGCTGTCTGAATATATGGTAATGTAATCGCGCATGATTTGCTATTCTTATATAGGTTTCATAAAGAGCAGAATGCATCCTCCCACACTTACGAAAGCACCGATGATCTGATAAATGGATATTCTTTCCTTGAACATGATGGCCGAAGGAATGATAATGAAAATAGGAACCAGTCCCATGAGTGTGGCAGCCACTCCTGCTTCGGTATGCTGAATGGCGAATAAAGACAGCGCCACTCCCACAACCGGCCCGAAAAACGAACCGATAAGCACAGAGCGTATTCCGGAACTGTCTTTGGATGCACTGCGTATGGTATTCCATCTCCTTAGAAAAGTGACTAATAGAAAAAAACAAAGGCCTCCGGTAAATGCCCGTATCTGGGTGGCAGCCATAGCGTCGTAATTGCCAATGCCTTTTTTGCTTGCAATAAGTCCAACTGCCTGCCCGATAGCACCTCCGAGTGCAAACAAAAATCCTCTGAACGGCACTTTGAAATTCAGTTTTTCGCCTTTTTCTTTTCCCAGCATGGCAATAACGATTCCCAGTACTGTGACACTGATACCTGTAACCTGAAGTAAGTGCAGGTGTTCTCCCAATAAAACGAATCCGATTAGAGCTGTAATGGGTGGAGCCAGCGTCATTACTAACTGTGCCATCCGGGACCCGATTTGTGTATAGGAATAGAAAAGACAGAGATCTCCCAGGAAGAAGCCGATGAATCCGGATAGCGAGAGCCAGAACCATTGTTCGGGAGTGGCGTCGAGCGGCAGGAACATGCCTCTGGTGATCAGGGTTCCAAACCCCAGCAGCACGATGGCCATTGCCAGACGGATGATGTTAACGGCGAGCGAACCAATACGGTTGCCTGCTTTTTCAAAAAACAAAGCGCTGAATGTCCAGCATACAGCAACTCCAATAGCGGAAATTTCTCCCTGTTTGCACGTGAAATGATTTATTAAAATGCAAAATTACAAGATAATTCTCACATCCTAAAAAAGGAGCGCTAAGTTACAAAATGGTAAGGCTGCACTTCGAAATCCTGCAAGCCGGAATGGGTAATATTTGTCGATATTGACTTTAAATTTTACCTTTGTCTTGCCAATACGCCTTAAAATGAAGAATATAAACAAAGACAGAATCATTTTTCTTGATATTGAAAACCGTTCCTCAAACGATTGACTACAGGCAATTGCCCGGCAGGCTTCCCGAATTGTGGGAAGAAAAGGCAGAAACCTTAAAGAAAAGAATGCCAGACAGATATCCTGATGATGCAGATGCACAATATGTGTTTGCCAATGGAGCCGGCATCTTTGCTGAGTTTGGTAAAATCGTTTGCATTTCAGCTGGTTTTATTTATCGTAAAAACGGGAATGATCTTTTTAGGGTCAAATCATTTTATGGTGACGACGAATCGAGATTGTTGACTGAATTTTGTGCTATGCTCGAACTTTTTGGCCGCCCACAGGAAATAAATCTCTGCGGACATAATATTAAAGAGTTTGATGTGCCTTATATTTGTCGGAGGTTACTTATAAATGGGCTTCCTATTCCCGGTGTTCTTGATGTCGCATCCAAAAAACCATGGGAAGTCCCTTTTCTGGATACTCTGGAAATGTGGAAATTCGGAGATTATAAGAATTACACTTCGTTGAACCTGTTAACGGCCATTTTTAATATTCCGACGCCAAAAGATGACATAAACGGTAGTCAGGTGGCTCAGGTTTATTATGAAGAAAAAGATCTGGAGCGGATATCTGTCTATTGTCAGAAAGATGTTGTGGCGACAGCTCAGTTATGGCTGCGCCTGAATGGTTTTCCTCTGATAGATGAAGACTGTATCGAACATGTGTGACAGTTGTTTTATATAGTACAAATCGGAATAAGCACAAAATTATAATCTTGTTATATTCAAAAGCTACATATCGGATTTTACTCCTGTTTATTGCCGGGTTGTTCTGTCTTTCCGGGTGTAAGACATGGAAAAAACCTCCTCCGGTGAAGACGCTCCTTGATCGTGTCATTGAGCGCGATACCCTTAATGCCGTAATGTTGTACGGTTCAACTTCCTATTTTATCTACAAAGAACAGCCGATGGGGTATGATTACGATCTTTGCTCAAATCTGGCAGATTCTTTGGGTGTTAATCTGCATGTTATTGTTGCGAAGAATATGCACGAAGCATTTCGGCTTTTGCAAATCCGGTAAGGCTGATTTGGTGGCTTCGCCTGTTTACAAAACGCCATCAACAAGGAAATTTTTATTTACGGATGTTACCGAACAGAGTAAGGCAGGTATTGGTTCAGCATAACGGCGCGGAGCTGGTAAATGATGTCACGGAGCTTATTGGTAAAGAGGTGTATGTGAAGGCCGACTCGCGTTATTCCGCCAGACTATACAACCTGAATCTGGAATTGGGAGGCGGAATTATCATTAAAGAAGTAGGTGATTCTATTAGTATGGATCAGCTTATAGGAATGGTTTCTGACGGAAAAATTGGTTTTACTATTACTTCCAAATACTATTGCGGAAATGAGCAGGAAAAACATGTCTGGCATTGATATTCATGTTGACGTGAGCTTTTTGCAAAGGGCATCATGGATTACAGCTCCCGGAGATAATTCCTTGTTTAATAAGATTAATCAGTGGTATGCTACTGCACTGGATATGAATACGATAAACGCTGTTACCGACAAGTATTTCTTTGAAAATAAATTCTTTGTAGCTAACTACATAAAAATTCCCAAAGGCGCTATTTCTCCGTACGACCATCTCTATTTAAAAAGTATGCTAAACAGTTGGGGGTGGAAGTGGCAGATGCTGGCCTCACAAGCGTATCTCGAATCAAATTTCGATCCTGAATGTGTGGCCTGGTCCGGAGCATCAGGGTTGATGCAGCTAATGCCAAATACTGCGCAGCATTACGGGGTGGATCGTACTCAGATTTTTGATCCGGCAAAAAATCTGGAGGCAGCGGTACAGTATATTAAGATGCTGAACATGATGTTTCACGAAATTGATAATAAAGAGGAAAGAGTAAAGTTTATTCTGGCCTCGTATCATTCCGGTCCCAGCCATGTATTGGATGCGATGGCTTTGACAAAGAAATATGGCAAGAATAGTCACTCCTGGCAAGGTAACGTGGAAAAATTTCTAAAACTGAAATCCCAGTCTCAATATTATAATGACGAGGTTTGTCGATATGGATATTTTAATGCGTCACAAACTGTGCGTTATGTGTCGGATGTGATGAATCGTTATGAAAAGTATCTCAAAAGAAGATAAAAAGGGTCAGTTTTATATATACAACCCCGTGTTAACTTCACTAAACTGCTTTTGTCGTGTTGTCTTCCTGCATGATGAATTGTTGTTGGACTGACAAGCTGTCAGGATTCGTACAATAAAATCTGACGTTGGAAGGAAAATTTGACATTGCAGAAAAAATGTAGCAAATCTTCAACCGGTGCTTACTTCTTCTTTTTTTACACTGTAATCCTCTGAAAATAAAACTTAATTCATAAATTTAGTGGCGCATTGTGGTCGATCGTCTCTCCTTTGGCACGAAATGTGTAATTGAAGATAGCGTGCTTTGCAGCGTTTGCGGCAATGCCAGAAAAAACAACCAATAAATTATTTGTTTAATCATTTAAAATAGTCGATGTTATGACAATCAAACCATTAGCAGACAGAGTGCTGATTCAACCGGCTGCTGCCGAAGAAAAAACGGCAAGCGGTATTATTATTCCCGATTCTGCAAAAGAAAAACCTTTGAAAGGTGACGTAAAAGCGGTAGGCCAAGGTACAAAAGACGAAGAAATGGTCGTTAAAGTAGGCGATCAGGTTCTTTATGGCAAATATGCAGGTACCGAACTGGAACTGGATGGAGTGAAATATCTCATCATGCGTCAGTCCGATATTTTGGCTGTAATCTAATCAGCCCGGTTGCATAAAAGAAACTCTTTTATTTGTAAACATCTAAATTATAAACCATACTATGGCAAAAGAAATTAAATTTGATACGGATGCCCGCGACTTACTGAAAAAAGGCGTGGACGAATTGGCAAATGCCGTTAAAGTAACTCTGGGACCGAAAGGCCGCAACGTGATTATCGAAAAGAAATTCGGTGCTCCTCATATCACCAAAGATGGTGTAACAGTTGCTAAAGAAATTGAGTTGACTGATCCTTTTGAAAACATGGGCGCTCAGCTGGTGAAAGAAGTGGCTTCGAAAACCGGTGACGATGCTGGTGACGGTACCACAACCGCAACCGTTTTGGCTCAATCGATCATCGCTGTAGGTTTGAAGAACGTAACTGCAGGTGCCAACCCAATGGATCTGAAACGTGGTATCGATAAAGCTGTTATTGCTGTTGTGGCTAATATCAAAGATCAGTCGAAAGAAGTTGGTGACGATTTCAACAAAATCGAACAGGTAGCTTCTGTCTCTGCCAACAACGACGCAACCATTGGTAAACTGATTGCCGATGCAATGAGGAAAGTGAAAAAAGAAGGTGTTATTACTATCGAAGAAGCAAAAGGGATGGAAACTACTATCGAAGTAGTGGAAGGTATGCAATTCGATCGCGGTTATATCTCTCCGTATTTTGTAACCAACACTGAAAAAATGGAAGTAGAACAGGAAAAACCTTTCATCCTGATCTACGACAAAAAAATCTCCAACCTCAAAGAAATTCTTCCTATCCTCGAAGCTACCGTACAAAGCGGTCGTCCTTTGTTGATTATTGCTGAAGATATCGACGGCGAAGCTCTCGGTACATTGGTTGTGAATCGTTTGCGCGGTTCGTTGAAGATTGCAGCTGTTAAGGCTCCGGGCTTCGGTGATCGTCGTAAAGAAATGTTGGAAGATATCGCTATCCTGACCGGTGGTGTGGTTATCTCCGAAGAAAAAGGCATGAAACTTGACGGTGCTACCATTGAAATGTTGGGTACTGCCGATAAAGTGACTATCAACAAAGATAATACAACTATCGTAAACGGTGCCGGTGCTAAAGACGCTATCGAAACCCGTGTTGCACAAATCAAAGCTCAGATCGAAACAACTACAAGTGATTACGATCGTGAAAAATTGCAGGAGCGTCTGGCTAAACTGGCCGGTGGTGTTGCCGTTCTTTACGTAGGTGCTGCTTCTGAAGTTGAAATGAAAGAAAAGAAAGACCGCGTTGATGATGCTTTGAGCGCAACCCGTGCTGCTATCGCCGAAGGTATTGTTCCTGGTGGTGGTGTGGCTTATATCCGTGCTATCGAAGCTCTCGAAGGTCTGAAAGGCGATAATGAAGATGAAACAACAGGTATCGAAATCGTAAAACGTGCGATTGAAGAACCGTTGCGTCAGATTGTGGCTAACGCTGGTAAAGAAGGTGCTGTTGTTGTTCAGAAAGTAAAAGAAGGAACAGCTGACTTCGGTTACAATGCACGTACTGACGAATATCAGGAAATGTATGCTGCCGGTGTTATCGACCCTGCAAAAGTTACTCGTGTAGCTCTTGAAAATGCAGCTTCTATTGCTGGTATGATGCTGACAACAGAATGTGTAATCGGTGAAAAGAAAGAAGATAATCCTGCTCCTATGATGCCTCCTATGGGCGGTGGAATGGGTGGCATGATGTAATTCTTTTACCTCATAACCTTAATGAAAAAGGGATTGTCTCAGAGCGAGGCAATCCCTTTTGCTTTTAAATAGTTATAATAGATTCAATTTTCATACCATTCTTGTTTCGTTTCTCCTAGGTCATCAATCAAGTGGCTTCCTTTAAATCGATTTACTAATTCTCGCATGGAGTCAGCATTTATTACATTAGTACCAGAAAGGTTTATTCGAATATCTTTCCAAGATCCTGTTGTGTAAAAATAGAATATTTCACCGTCACGTGTTCGTTCAGAATGGCAAGCATCAATATCTGTCCAAGGTATTAACCCCTGTGATTTTTCCCATACTCCTTTAGTGCTAATTATCCACAATACTTTATTGCTGAATGATAATTTAAGAAACCAAATACAACCAATTACCATTATTAAGAAGAACCAAAATAAACGCTGCAAATGGAAAACCTGATTACGGCATTCTTTGTCCACTAAGAAAACAAGAATAAAAAACAGACACCCACCAGCAGGAAATAATCCTACACCGGGAGACATCCGGATTAGAAAATAATCCTTCGGCATGTCTTTGTTTTCTGTTTTCATGGGAAATTTATCGTGTTTTTACTAAGACTTTAGTACTGTTGAAAGCGAGCCTGTTATTTCGGGATATCTTGGATTACTTTCCGAAATAGCTATCCAGTAATTCTTTTGCGGCAATAAACGAACTGATTTTATTATTCACCACCTTCTGCTCGTATTCGGTCAGTAACGCATCTATTTTTTCGTTGTTATAAAAATGTGATTTCAGCTGATCATTGATCGATTCGTACATCCAGTATTTCGACTGGCGGAGACGCTTATGGTCAAAATAGCCTGATTCTTTCACAAAGGCGATGTATTCGGTAATCATCTCCCATACGCCATCAATATTGATGCCGTTTAGAGCCGAGCAGGTCAACACCTTGGGCGACCATTCCGATTCGGGCAACGGAAAGAGGTGCAGTGCGCTGGTGAGTTGTGCTTTGGTCAGGTTAACGCGATCCACATTGGTGCCGTCTGCTTTGTTGATGGTAATGCCGTCGGCCATTTCCATAATGCCTCGCTTGATGCCCTGAAGTTCATCACCGGTACCGGCAACTTGAAGGAAGAGGAAGAAGTCCACCATGGAGTGCACGGCTGTTTCCGATTGTCCTACGCCCACTGTTTCCACGAAAATGGTATCAAAGCCTGCAGCTTCGCAGAGCATAATTGTTTCGCGTGTCTTGCGCGCTACACCACCCAGTGAGCCAGCAGAAGGTGAAGGACGTATAAAGGCGTTAGGATGGCTTGAAAGTTGCTCCATGCGGGTCTTGTCGCCCAGGATACTTCCTTTGCTGCGTTCGCTACTCGGGTCGATGGCAAGAACTGCCAATCGATGGTTGTCGTTGACCAGATACATTCCCATAGCTTCAATAAAGGTGCTCTTGCCTGCTCCGGGGACGCCGGTGATGCCGAGACGAATCGATTTGCCGGTATAAGGGAGGCATTTCTCGATCACTTCCTGAGCAATGACCTGGTGTTCTGGTTTCAGGCTTTCGAGTAGGGTTACTGCCTGGCTGAGGATAGTACGGTTACCTTTCAGAATGCCTTCGGTATATTCGGCAGCTGTATAGGTTTGTTTCTTTTTGCGTTTCTGAAGGTAAGGATTGACGGTTGGCGGTTGTTCGATGCCGCTGTTAACGGTCAGTCCGGAATAGCAGTCGTTGTTTTCGATATGATGTTGATCCATAGAAATTACTTTAGACACAAATTGCACGAAATGTCACCAATGCAATCGGGAATGTATCAGGTGTGAATAATAAACTTTTATAATGCAACTCTTTTGTGGCTGAGACTATCTTCTCCGAAGTTTACTAAAAGTCCGAGTTTCAGTTTGCTTGTTGCCAGATAATTCAATGTTTGTTTGATATGCGCAGAAGATAATGCTTCGATCGCTTTTACCTCCAGAATGATTCTGTCCATTAAAATGAAATCAGTAATGTAATAGTGAGGCAGAAGGATATTTTTATATCGGATCTCAAATTTCTTTTCTCTTTCAAAATAGATTTGACGATTGGTGAATTCTATTTCTAAAGCATCCTTAGATACAACCTCATTGAATCCTTTCCCCAAAGCATTATGAACTTCCATGCAGGCTCCGATGATATTGTAAGCTTCGTCTTTGTAGATGATATCCGTCATATTCTGAATATTAGACACGAATTGCACAAATTGTCACTAATACAATTGGTAATGCATCAGGTGTGAATAATCGATTAGATACGCATTACACTAATTTGCACAAAACATAAAGCCACAACTTCTACAAATTAATCACAGATTATTTGTGTTCATTCGTGCAATTCGTGTCTTTATTTGCCTGCAAAGTTAATGAAAAAAGCCGCCCGAAAATCGGACGGCTTTTGATATTTGGAAGTAAAAAGAATTATTCAGCAGCAGCGTCTTCGCTAGCTTCTGTTTCTGGTTCTTTTTCTTTCTTGACACGTTTAGCTTTAGCTTCAGCAGCAGCAGCTTTTTGATGAGCTTCTGTTTTTTCTGCTTCAGAAAGTTGGTCTTTCAAATCAGCCAATGATTGAATGTCACCCAAAGTGGTTTTTTCGTACGATTGGTTTGAAATAGTTTCTTCAACTTTCTTTGCTCTTTTGGGGCTGTTTTCTTTCTTTTCAGTTGAAATGCCCGATGCAGCTTTTTGTTCGTCTTCGTGGATGCGGCTGTGAGAAAGAATGATTCTCTTCGCATCTTTGTTGAATTCGATCACTTTGAACTGAAGTTTTTCGTCCAGTTTAGCTTGTGTGCCGTCTTCTTTTACCAGATGTTTTGGAGTAGCGAAACCTTCAACACCGTAAGGCAATGCAATTACAGCGCCTTTGTCGAGAACTTCAACGATAGTACCTTCGTGGATGCTGTCAACGGTAAAGATTGTTTCGAATACATCCCATGGGTTTTCTTCGAGTTGTTTGTGGCCGAGGCTCAAACGACGGTTGTCTTTATCGATTTCGAGAACAACTACTTCGAGGTTAGCACTGATCTGAGTAAATTCTGACGGGTGTTTGATTTTGCGGGTCCATGACAGGTCGCTGATGTGGATCAGGCCGTCAACACCTTCTTCGATTTCAACAAATACACCAAAGTTGGTGAAGTTGCGAACGCGAGCGGTGTGTTTAGAACCAACTGCATATTTGGTTTCGATGTTTTCCCAAGGATCTTGTTTGAGTTGTTTGATACCCAACGACATTTTGCGTTCGTCGCGATCCAGTGTCAGGATAACAGCTTCTACTTCGTCGCTTACTTTCAGGAAGTCCTGAGCGCTACGTAAGTGTTGGCTCCATGACATTTCAGAAACGTGAATCAAACCTTCAACGCCTGGCAATACTTCAACAAATGCACCGTAGTCAGCTACAACAACTACTTTGCCTTTTACCTTGTCACCAACTTTGAGGTTGGTATCCAAAGCATCCCATGGGTGCGGAGTAAGTTGTTTCAAACCAAGAGCAATACGTTTCTTTTCGTTGTCGAAGTCGATGATTACAACGTTCAGTTTTTGATCCAGTTGAACCACTTCTTCAGGGTGAGCTACGCGGCCCCAAGAAAGGTCTGTGATGTGGATAAGACCGTCAACGCCACCAAGGTCGATGAATACACCGTAGTTGGTGATGTTCTTAACGGTTCCTTCAAGAACTTGTCCTTTTTCGAGTTTAGAGATAATTTCTTTCTTTTGTTGTTCGAGTTCAGCTTCGATAAGAGCTTTGTGCGATACAACAACGTTTTTGAATTCGTGGTTGATTTTAACAACCTTGAATTCCATAGTTTTGCCTACGAATACATCGTAGTCGCGGATAGGTTTCACGTCGATCTGAGAACCCGGCAAGAAAGCTTCGATGCCGAATACGTCTACGATCATACCACCCTTTGTGCGGCATTTTACAAAACCCTTGATTGTTTCGTCGTTTTCGAGGGCTGCGTTTACGCGATCCCAAGAGCGAGAGGTGCGTGCTTGTTTGTGTGATAACAAAAGCTGACCTTTTTTGTCTTCCTGGTTTTCGATGTAAACTTCTACAACGTCACCTACTTTGAGGTCGGGGTTGTAGCGGAATTCGTTCAACGGAATGATACCGTCTGATTTGAAGCCGATGTTAACAACAACTTCACGTTTGTTCATTGAGATAACAGTACCGTCAACAACTTCTTTTTCTTTTACAGTGTTAAGGGTAGCGTCATACTGTTGGGTGAGGGCGGTGCGATCTTCGATCAAATTTTCGCCTTTTTCATAAGCATCCCAGTCGAAATCTTCGGTAGGAGTGGTTTTTGGTGCGGGAGCCACGGTGGCTGTAGCTTCTTCATCTGCGGGAGTTTTTACATCTTCCACGATGTTTTCGTTTTGTTCTGACATAATAAATTTTGTAACGTTAATAAGGTTAGACTTTATGTTGTCTTAAAAGCGCGGCAAAGGTACGATATTTTTCTTGTTTTGCAAAACATAAAAAGTTTGTGAGAGATAGATAGTTGGAGGGTCGAAATTCTTAAATTTGCAGGCGTGGAAGTTCCTGATTCCAAATTTCAGAATTTCGTTTAGATACTGATTCTGCCATTGAAATCTGGAACCCATGAAATCTTGAAATTTAACAGATATGCTAGCAATAACCATTGATGAAAAAGTAAAAACGGCCTGTCCGGGTATGATGTTAGGACTGATTTATTGCGAGGTGACCAATTCCGAACATAGCGAGGGTTTGTGGACTGAAATCGCGGAAGCTGATCGAGAGTTCAAGGTAAAGTATAAGATCGAACAGATCAATAAAATTTCGGCCATCAAGGCAACCCGCGACGCGTATAAAGCTTTGGGGAAAGACCCGAACCGATACCGGCCGTCGGCGGAAGCGTTGTGCCGGAGGATTTTGCGCGACTTGCCCTTATATCAAATCAATACGCTGGTCGATCTGATTAATCTGGTTTCTATTCCGCACTGGCTATTCCATTGGAGGTTTCGATGCCGATAAGATTCAGGGCGATCTGTTGCTCACTGCCGGTACTGCCGATGATGAATTCGAAGGGATAGGGCGGGGAGTGCTCAATATTGAAGGGCTACCGGTGTACAAGGATGCGGTCGGCGGTATTGGGACGCCCACCAGCGACCACGAACGCACCAAACTCTCATTGGGATCAAACCATCTGTTGATGATTATCAACGGATATTCAGGTATTGGTGGTGTTCGCGAGGCAGTGGACTGGTCGGTAGAATTGCTTCAAAAATATGCCGGAGCAATATCAATCGAGACGAAAATCATGTAGCTTTGGTGTTGTAAATGGCTTGATTGTCAGAGAACCAATTAATTTTTACTCCATGAAACGAACATGTTCTGCTAAACATCCAAGAAAATGATAATGTTGCAACATGGAGTTCCATACGCCATCTATTTTAAAATTATTATTGTATGAAAAAGTTTGTTTTGTTTTTAAGTTGCTTTGCCTTCTGTTTTTTGTATAACCAGATGGTAAACGCACAGACGACGGGTGGTTCGTTTTATGGTGGAACTTCCCGGACAGGGAATCTTCTCAGGACTCGGCGGTTTATCTTGCCGGTAGCTTCAACGGCTGGAATCCTCAGGATGAAAATTATCGCATGAAACGGGTGGATGCCCGTCATTATTCACTTGATGTGCCCTGTTTTGCCGACAAAAATTACGAGTATAAATACACGCTTGGTGGCTGGAAACACGTTGAAAAAACGGTAGAAAACAAAGAAATAGATAATCGTAAATTTACCTCTACGAAGAAACTGAAGATCAAAGATTCGGTGGCAGCGTGGAATGTGCCGGCACCAAAAAAAGAGGCGCCAACAAAATCCGCTTTCGGGCATGCTTACGCAGGAGCAACTGGGTAAGATGATGCAACTTAAAGATTCTGTCACGAAAGGTCTTACACCCGATTATTCCGCAATTATTGGGAGTTCTGCAAAAAGTGAATACCAACCTGCTGGCCGATAAACCCGATATTGACCTGAGTAAACAGTATAATGCCGAAGCTATGAAAATTGTTTCGCAGGTGCTTGAATCGGTTACCGGTACGTTGATGCAGGTGATGAATGTGCTGACTCCGGAGCAAAAACAGAAACTCCGCGATGCAATGAAAAATTCTACCAATCCCGGCGATTTGATCAATATAATAACGAATTCGAAATCGACACCTGCTGATAAATAGTCTGCCATGACAAGTAAAGAACTGATTGCCGATATTCGCACTTATTGCGAGGCTCATGCCGACGAGGCGTTGGTAAAGAAGTATAGTCGCTACTTCAAAGGTGAGCACAACGCTTACGGGCTTACCCAGCAGTTGCTCGAGGATAAGGTGCGTCAATTGCAGGAAGATAAGGGTGTGTCGCTTGAATTAATGCTGGAGGCTGCCCCCGAACTGATTGCCGCCCCGAAATATGAAGAGGCATCGTTTGTGTTCCGGATGCTCGATGTTAATAAAAAGCAGTACAAACCGCGAGGTGTTCGACCGGATAGCTTCCTTGTACGGCGTTGGTATTCGCAACTGGGCGCATGCTGATGTACTGGGAATGATGATTTTGCCCGTTTTTATCGAAAAAGGGATTGTTACGCCCGACGACTTCCGTCCATGGCTCTCGGCTGAGAATCCCTTCCAGCGGCGGTCGGTACCGGTCACTTTTATCAAGCATATCAAAAAGCATCACGAGGCGATCGAACCTTTCTTTGCTTTTCTGGAACCCTTGATGAGCGATCCTATCCGGGAAGTGCATCAGGGAATCGGATGGTACCTGCGTGAGGCGTGGAAACTGGCTCCCGAACCTACCGAAGCTTTCTTGTTGAAATGGAAAGAAACGGCTGCCCGCCTTATTTTTCAGTATGCCTGCGAAAAGATGACGAAGGAGAAAAAAGAGCTTTTCCGCCGAAGCAAAAAATAGAGTGTGTTGCACACGGAATATGTCATGTAAATCCGCATTGCACACGAAATACACGGATTGTACGGAACTACACTGAAAAATCAGGGCTTCACTTGTTGTGGAACGCTGATTTTTTTGTACGATAAAATGCCGTGATGTTCTGTTTTGTCTGTGTATTCCGTGTGCAATGGAACAAAAACGGTGATATTCTGTTTTATCCGTGTTGTCTGTGTGCTAACTTAATCATGCTCCACTACCCGCAACGATTCTATTTTCTCCAGTTTTCCTATGAACATCGGATAGATGGCTTGCCGTACCGATAGCTTCATGCGACAGGTCATGTCAAACTGCTGTTCGGTGACGGCGGTGTCAGTTTCTTTGAGTAGCGACATCACATCGTTCATGGTGAGGTAGTCGAACTCTATTTCGAGGGGAATAGTTTACCTCCTGTTCCGTGATTTCGTTATTGGCGATGGCATCGGCCGCCGCGGCTTTGTAGGCGGTAATCAGTCCGCCGGTACCCAATAGGATGCCACCGAAGTAGCGCACCACGATAATCAGAATGTTGGTAAGGTTGACCGAGTGTATCTGCCCGAGGATGGGGCGGCCGGCAGTGCCCGAAGGTTCGCCGTCGTCGTTGGCGCGGAATTCCGTGCGGTCGGCGCCCAGCACGTAGGCGTAGCAGACGTGGCGGGCATCGTAATACTCCTTGCGGAAGGCCGCCACAATGCTTTTCACCTCCTCCGCATCGGTTACGGGAATGGCGAACGAGAGAAATTTACTTCCCTTCTCTTTGTAAATGCCTTCGGAACGGCGCGTTATGGTAAGAAAACTGTCCAAATGTGTTTAGAATCAAGACGAATCGGTTTGAACGTGAATAACGCAAATTGTCACAAATTTAATTTGCGCTTATTTGCGGCGATTGGCGTTCGTCGGCAGATTTGCAAAGGTAGGAAATTTGAGACCCTTATTCTGTGTTATAATGTCTTTGCTTGACAATTGAGAAAGTGAAGGATGTTTTGAATCGGATGTTACTTCTAAATTGTTGATTTTTAATTATTCTGTTTCTCTTTTAGTAAGGCCTGAATATCTACTGCGTGAAAAGAAAAACTGCTCCACGGCAAATAAGATGTCTGGTTGGCAATATAAGCACGTAAATTGGTAATGCAAATGCTTAGACCAGATGTCTGAAGCATTTGTATTTTGTGATCTTCTGTCAGAGAGCTTTCCGGTGCGAAACTAAAAAATCCCAT
This sequence comes from uncultured Microbacter sp., assembly GCA_963678825.2. Lineage (GTDB taxonomy): Bacteria > Bacteroidota > Bacteroidia > Bacteroidales > Paludibacteraceae > Microbacter. The sequence goes on from CAXXPB010000029.1 coordinate 35,044, forward strand.
GCCTGTAGCTGCTATTGAATAGCCGGGCTTTTTCTCTTTGCAATTGTTGATTTGTACGGTTGTCACAATTCTGAATAGTTCAGCATTGTTGTCCTGTTCTATATTGAAATCAATATCTACAGGATAAGAATTCAGCATTTCAATAGGTTCGACGTTTGTCTGTTCATCTGATATGATGAAGGATAAGCGGCTATCGACAATTACAAAATTATTGAGTGTTAGATCTGATCGTTTGGCTATCATGATGCTAATTGGGTTGTTTCGTTTTTAGGTCTAAAAGCCAGTTTTTTCCAGTTGGGATTATCTTCCGAAGTATCGATTGCGTTGTTGCATGTATTGACGGGTCTGTGAGTCAATAGATATCCCGATTGCAATAAAATATCTTTACTGCGTTCTATGTCTTCGCCGGAGATATTGTGGTTTCCATTCTTTTCACGGAGTGCTAGTTCTTCAATTTTTTCGAATGTAACGGAAGGCACGAGCCCAATCGATAAAGCGAACTCTACGAATTTAGACATTCGATGATCTGCATCTCCATTGAGCACCTGACTTATATAACCTTTCGAAACTCCTAACTTTTCGGCAAATTGAGTACGGTTCAACCCGTTTTTTTTCATATAAGCTTCTACTTCATTGAACAAGTCAATTTGTAGTTTTGCTATCCAATACTCTTTCGATTGGATTAATTCTTCCCGTGTCATGATTGTTTTTGTTTTTGCGTGGTTGACGTATATTCTCTGACAATAGAATTGAACTGACGGATGTCAGCGTCTTGTGTGTTTTTGTATCCTCCCATAACTACTATTTTGCCATCTGGTAGATTGAATACATATACTCTTAGGTGTTTGCTCTTCAGTTCGTAGCGTTTGATTTTGATCTTGTCTCCTTTGATTTCTCTGAATTTCGTCAATGGTAGCGAAGAACCGTTTGCAACAAAATTCATATAGGCATATAATGTCTTTAGCTCGGAACTGTACTGGGGATTATCTTTTATTCCCTTTTCGAATTCATCTAATAGACATACATTATCGACAAGCAATTTTTCAAAAACTTGTTTCCCTTTTACTGCTTCTATGATTTGGGTTGCAAATATACGCATAAAGTTTAGTAATTGCTAAACTAGAACCTATTTCTGAGTTTTTTATTGTGATTTTTTGTACTACGATGCAAGGTACTGACGAATATTAATACGGATTGTCTCATAATTATAATATGTCGAATTTTATTGCAATTGACATTCTAATGTGTTGAGCAAATGTAGATAAAAATTCACATAAAATAAAAATTGCAAATATTTATTGTAATACAAATCTTCCGCAGGTAACTGCGGAAGATTTGTATCATATCATCGACTATGGCTTTAGTAGGTCGAAGTAGCGAACTTGCACTCTGTTTTGGCTTTTGTTTTTATCGAATTTATGCTCGTTTCAAATCAAAAAAGAGTACATTTGCAGCCAAAATCGGAAAAGTTACGGATTTGTGTTATCTCTCCTAAAATCTTTATAACGATGAGACCTCTTTTTTCTGCCGGTATGCGTCAAATGACTGCATTATTGCTGCTTACTACAGCCCTTGTAATCTCTTCCTGTTCCAAAAAGGAATATCCCGACAATCTTATGTTTATCCCCAAAGAGAGTTCTTTGGTGGCTTGCATCGATCTGAAAGCGTTGGCCGAAAAAGCAGATATGAAAGAGCTGAAGAAGTCTGCAACTTTCAAGTCGCTCAGTCAGGAAGTATTTTCCGATCAACCGGCTCTGAAAGCAATTCTGGACAATCCATCCAAAAGCGGAGTGAAATTTAAACAGGTTTTCATGTTCCTTACCGGTACGAAAAATGTGGGTGTTACCCTCGAGCTGGACGATGCCTCCGATTTCGAATCGATGCTTAAAAAACTTGCCGAACAGGCGGGTGTTGCGCTGGATGTGAAGAAAGAGTCGGATTGCAACTACGTGATGATGCCTCAGAACGACAGTACCCTGTTGGTATGGGACAAGCATAAGGCGTTGTTGGTTGCCAATACCCCAAAGGATCAGGCGATAAAAATATTTACAACTCCCAAAGAGTCGAGCATTGTGACGGTGAAGGATTTTGCCGATGCTTACAAACAAAAGAAAGACCTTTTCCTGTGGACAAAAAACGACAGCGCATCGAGCAGTCTTGGCGCACTGTTGCAATTGCCGGTGATGGCGGCCGAGACCGAATTGATGAAGGGTACTTTTACGCATATCAATCTCGAATTTAAGGAAGGTGAAGTGGTTTGTACGTCCGAAACTACTCCGCTTGAACTGGCAAAGAAACTGGATGCCAGGTATATCAGCGCTCATCCTGATGATAATATTCTGCGTTACTTCCCGAAAACTGCTTTCCTGATGGGACGTGTGGCCATCAATATGCCGGCTATTGCGCAATACCTCTCGACAAGTAAGGATAGCAAAGCATTTGCCAATGCCGATAATCTCAGGGTGATTAACTCCCTCAACGGTGATATGGTGTTCTCGGTGTTTAATTTCGCCAATGGCGTGCTTCCTGTTCCTCAGTTGGCTGTTGCTGCTACGGTGAAAGACAAATCGCTCTACGATTATATTCTCAAACAGTTGCCGGCAATGGTTCAAAAGAAGAATACCGGTGCCTACTTGACGCTTACTCTCGATCCGTATGTGTTTTATTTGGCGCAGAAGGGCAATTTGCTGATGGTGGCCAATAGCGAAGATGCCATTAAATCGTTTGCAGAGGGTAAGCCCCAGCCGGTAAGTTTGCTGGATGCTTCGCCGGTAGCCAATATCAAAGGCTGTCCCGGCGTGTTTTATCTCAACCTCGATCCCGATAATTACCCGCAGGCTATCCTGAGTTTGCTCGATACATTTGGTGGTGGTGCCGGGTCTAAATTCAAATCCATGCTTTTCATGAAAGATTTGCAGGGAACATATGATCCGAATACGGCGCAGGGTAAAGTGGTGCTGAGGCTGAAAGAAAGCAAGAAAAACAGTCTGGCGGTGATCCTGCAGAAAGCCGACGAACTGGTAGCAGCGAGATAATTAATAATGAAGAATTAATAATTGCTTGGCAGAAAAATTGATTCTTCATTACGATGAATGTTGAGGTGGCTATGCAGGCTCCCAATATTCATTCTTAATTGTTCATTTTTAATTATTCATTATACAAAGTGCTAACAATAGAAATACACGACATTGTTCCTGATCCTATTGCCGACATTGCATCCAAATCGTCGGAAGTGTGGTTTAAGGATCATTCGTTTACACGCGGCAAACACTACCTGATCACCGCCGAATCGGGTACTGGAAAATCTTCGTTTTTCGATTTCATGTACGGACGACGCCACGATTTTCAGGGCTCTATTACCTTCGACGGAGCATCGCTTCATTCATTTAAAGTGCGCGACTGGAATAAGGTTCGCCAGCACAACGTCAGCCTGGTTTTTCAGGGTTTCCGTCTTTTCCCGGAACTTACCGTTTGGGAAAATCTTCAGTTGAAGAATCATCAAACGGGTTATCTCTCCGATCAAAAGATGATGCAGATGCTCGAAACACTCGGAATACCCGAAAAGAAGGATATTCCTCTCCGGTTTATCTCTTACGGGCAGCAGCAGCGTGTGGCCATTATTCGTGCCATGTGTCAGCCGTTTGATTTTCTTTTGCTCGATGAACCGTTCAGTCACCTCGATGAGGTAAACCAACGAACTATCTGCAATATGGTGAGCGCCGAACTGAAAGAACGCGGTGCAAGTCTTATGCTTTGCTCACTTGGTGATCCCTATTTCTTTGACTACGACGAAAAACTGAATATGTAAACTCAATTTGAAAATTTGAAAATATACCAATGTGCCAATTGCCGGTTTGTAAGGCAGTTTTCTTCATTGTCACATTTTCAAATTTGCACATTTTCAAATTACCAATAGAATGTTACTCTGGAAATTATTACGCAAAAATATTGTGGCAGGGCAATTGGCCGGTTATGTTGCCGCCACGTTGCTGGGGCTTACTATCGTGTTGCTCTCCCTGCAATTTTATAACGATCTGCAACCGGTATTCAGTGCCAAGGAGGGCGTTTTTGCCCGCGATTATCTGGTGGTGAGCAAGAAGGTTTCTCTTCTGAAGACGCTGAAGATTAGTTCAACCGAATTTTCAAAAAATGAAATGGCGGAAGTGCAGTCGCAGCCATTCGTGAAACGGATGGCCGGCTTTACGGCAGCGACATTCCGCGTGTATGCTTCTACGGCTATTTCGGGTAAGGTGGCAAATTTCGGTACCATGCTCTTTTTTGAGTCGGTGCCTGATACTTTTCTGGACATCAACTCTACCGACTGGAGATGGAACCGGAATGCCAATTTTATCCCAATCATCATTCCCCGTTCTTATCTGACGCTTTACAATTTCGGGTTTGCTCCCAGTCAGGGATTGCCACAATTATCTGAAAAAACTATCGGGTTGTTGAATATGAATATAGAGTTGTCGGGTAACGGCAAAGATGCTGTTTTTCAGAGTCGGATAGTTGGATTTACAGACCGGATCAACTCCATTTTGGTGCCTCAGAAATTTATGGATTGGGCCAATGCTGAGTTTGGAACGGGCAGCGCGCAACCTTCCCGTGTAATTATTGAGCCACATAATGTTACCGATCCTAAACTGGGTGAGTATTTCGCATCTCATCAGTATGAAATAGCCAATGATAAGGCATCGGCAGGACAGGCATCGTCTTTTCTGCGTACCCTTATTCTTATCGTGATGGGGGTGGGAATTATTATTACCCTGTTGGCTCTGGGATTGATGCTGTTGAGTATCAATTTGCTTATTCAGAAGAATCATGCCAAAATAGAGAACCTCTCGCTGATGGGCTTCTCGACTGAGAAAATAGCGAAGCCTTATCAGTATCTGGTGGTGATTCTTAATGTGGTGATTTTGGTGATAGCATTGGTGTTGGTGAATTACTTCAGGGGACAATATACCGCAAGTTTCAATACTAGTATTCATATCGATGATGGCAATCTGGCATGGAATTACATCTTGTGGGGTGTTTATATTGTCATCGCGCTCTCGGTTATCAATATCGGCTGGATTTACATGAAGGTCAAAGAAATCAGAAAATAAAAACGGTTCATCCCGGCTCTAAGATCGCTTGATCCGAAAGTCGGGATGATTTTTTTAATGACTCCAGTATTCTAACCCATTTATATTGATATATCCTTTTGTGTCGTCTTGTGTTCCAACGAGTGCCAGGCTATTTTTGAAATCGGATATCCATTTGTATTTGCAGGAGATGGTTAATCTTCCTTTTTTATTGATAAACCCGACAAGCCCGTCAGTTTCAACCCATGCCATTCCTTCCGAAAACTGTCCGATAAACTGATAGTTGCAAGGCGTTATTTCCCGGCCTGTAATATCGATTAAGCCAAATTTGCCATCGCGTCTTACTCTTGCTAATCCGTTGATAAGCGGGTCGATTGAGTCGTATATGCAAGGGGAAATCTCTGTGCCGTTGAAGTCGATTATGCCCCATTTCCCGTTTAATTTGAAACAAGTCATAAAGCTTGAGAACTTGCTCACTGCGTCATACATACACGGTGCAATTTCTTGTTCATGTGTGTCGAAAATGCCCCAATATCCATCAGTATAAACGCCAATCAATCCCTCGCAAATTGTTTTAACGGCTTCGTAGAGGCATGGAATTATTATCTTCCCTTTCCGGTTGATGCATCCAATCTTTCCGTTTAGGGAAACTTCGGCGATGTTGTCTGTGAAATGGCTTATGTAGTCAAACTTGCATGCAATTACTTCATCTCCGTTCGTATTCACTACTCCCCAACGGAAATCATTTTGAACAACGGCTAATCCATCGTAAAACTGACCGATTGCGTCGTATTTGCAGGGGATTATTTCATTTCCGTACGTGTCGATAAAGCCCCAGTATCCGTCTTTTTGGCATCTGGCAATTTGGTCGACAAACCGATCGATAAATTGAAAGGAGCAAGTAACGGTTTCTTTGCCCGATTCATCTACACATCCCCATTTGCCGTTTCTTTTAACGCGGGCAATATTGTTGGTAAGCGGTTCAATTTCAAAATACCTGCAGGTACGGCTGTCTTTACAATCTAAATTAATTAAGCTCCAATCTTTATCTATTTTGACCTTTAGCAAATTTTGTTCGAATTTTTCAATATCAATGTACCTGCAGGTAATTAGCTCACATCCGGTGTAATCAACTACACCCCATTTCCTATTTGCCTTAATACTAAATAACCCATTGCCAATATATTTAATGTTCTCGTGTGTGCATACTAAAATTTCTTCTCCAAAGCTGTTGATGGCGCCCCATTTGCCGTTTAGCTCTACCTCTGCATATTCATCCCTGAAGTTGCCTATATGGTCATATTTGCAGCCGGTAAGTCTTTTGCCGTTTCTGGTGGCTAATCCGTATTTGTTGTTTTGCTTGAGGATTATTTTGCCATCGTTCAACCGTTCTATAGAATCATATCTGCATGGATAAATTTCTTTTCCGGTATAGTCGATGAGTCCCCATTTTTTATTTGCTTTAATTTTCGCGTTGTCTCCCTTAAACAGGCAAACTTCTTCGTAAATACAAGGAATGATGATTTTTTGTATTGTATTGCAATAACCCCATTTATCTCCTTTTCTGAATGGAATTAAAAGGTTTCCGGTTGCAGTTTCAGTTGGTTTGAACTTCCGTATATTCCATTTATTCAGTCGTATTGCTTGCGGTCTGCCAAGTCTTATTTCTGGTTTGGCGGTAAACATAATGAGATTTTGATTGATTAGGACTTTAGATACTGGTGAGAGATGTTTACCGCTAATTTTCTGTAGACAATAGATGTTTGTTCGAAAATTGAAGGGTCTTGGTGTTATCCTTCTTTCGATTGCGCGATCTTAAAATGTTTACTAGTATTGTGATGCCGGCATCCCAGATTGCGTATGCTCTTATGTTACTCCGGTGAAAGATAGGCTTGGAAAAGAAACTTCTAAATGCCTTCTCCCGACGGTAAAAGACGTTTCGTCAGAATGCTCAGTGAAGGGTGTTTTATGTCGTGGATCGATAGTGGCATTTTGTGCAATTGGGTTTGTGGCGTGTTGAACTTAAGCGCTGACACATCTCCTGAAAAGGAGAGAATGTGATATGGTCTCTGTTTTCTGATAAACACAAAAAGCCGGATAGCGTCCTTGTAATGCGATAGAATTGTTTTTTTTATGCTTAACCCCAATCATACCAAACGACACTACTGCTTACGACTGTAATTGTTATCTGCGTCTTTTCAGTATTGTCCGGTAGGGCGGTGGTCACGGTCATTCTCTCGTTGCTACTGTCGTCCTGGGAAGGAAGGATCTGCTTGCGAGCGGTGGATAATCTTCCTGTTACAGTCCTTGTGTGGTGCAAAGTTCTTGTTCTCATGTTTTTTCGTTGAAGGTGCTCGTTGGATAAAATTATTAGCAGAGAGAGTTTTAGATACATTACGTGTTTTAGATAAACTACAATCGGCATTGCGCTTAAGAATACAGAGAGTCACAGTGGGGGATCAGTTGCACATTGCAAATATAACCCCGAAAGGAAAAAATTGTTGTTTATGGTGGGTTAAATTGGGTCATGGTTTGGTTAAATGGTGCAAATGTTAAGCCGGTAGAGTATGGATGGCAATTCGGTTGCTTTTTAATATTTAATCCCTTCAATAGGATAGTCATCAGTTTGTGTTTGCTGAATAAAGAATCATTGGATAATGATTTCTTTGAAATGTTATAACAAACTCTTGTGAATCGAAGGGTTTTATTGAGCTGGTAAATTAGTCCTCCCAATAAGTAGAACCATTAGCATGTACGAACCCGATTGTGTTGTTGTCAAGACCCGTTATGGCAAGGTTGTCTTCGAAATCCCAGGCCCATTTATATTTGCAGGGTATTATTTCCTGTCCGTCGGTGTTGATGAATCCTGATTTTGAATTTGCCTCTACCCATGCCAATCCGTTTGAAAACTTGCCGATATGTTTATACTTACATCTCACTATTTCCTTCCCATTAACACTGACCAATCCGACAAGAGAAGTGTTGTACACGCGGGCTAAGTCTTCATGAGGTTCTTCAATCTTATCATACCTGCATGGCACAATTTCTCTTCCTGTGTAATCAATAATGCCCCATTTTCCTTTAATTTTTACCCGAATCATAGTGTCGTTGAACCGTGCAATTGCGTCATATACGGTGGATGTTAGGGAGAGACCGCCCGGATTTATCAGGTTCCAGTAGCCGTTTAGATGTACGCCGTAAGTGTTCTTGCAGATTGGTTTAATAGATTCATATCCGGAAAACAGCATTACTCTGAAGTTTCTATTAATGATGCCTAATCGGTCGTTTACTGCAATCTCCGCTTTTCCGTTAGTGAAATTGCCAATAAAAGAGTATTGAAATGGAGCTTTTACTTCACCAAAATTGTTGATGATACCCCAGCGATTGTTTTTGCAAACTCCGGCTAAATGCTCATGAAAATCATTGACCATATCATATTTGCATGCAATGACTTCGTGACCGGCGGTGTCGACAAACCCCCAGTGTCCGTTATGTAAACAGCGCGCCAGACCGTCAGAAAAATCACCTATTTGTTTGTAAATACACGGGACGGCGATTGCTCCGGTTTTGTCAATATATCCCCATTTTCCATTGGTTTTGACTTTGGATAAACCGTTGTTTATATTTTCCATTACCGTGTAATGGCAGGAGATGATTTCTGTTCCGTCGGAAGCAATAATGCTCCATCCCCGGTTATCCCCAACCCGCAATAACGAATTGTCATAAATATCTATGCTGTTAAACCTGCAAGAGGTGATTTCCTTGCCATAACTATCGGCAAGTCCCCAGTACTTATTCGTGCATACAGCAAAATATCCATTGCCTAAATTTTTAATGTCTTGATATTTGATAGGCAAGATTTCTATTCCTGTGATTGAAAGAATTCCTCTTTTGTCATCATTTTCCATTTCGGCATATCCATTGTGAAATTTGCCGATAAAATCATATTTACAGGAAATAATTTCCATCCCAAAAATGTCTGTCAATCCCCATTTGCCTTCTTGTTTTACTGATAAAATTGTTTCGGTATTCAAATCAATAGCATCATAGTGGCAACTTATCAGTTCATTACCATTGTTCGTGATTATACCCCATTTGTTATTCTTGCACACAATTGCAATCCCGTTTTTAAATTTCCGGACGGCATCATAGTGACACGGGATTATTAATCTCTTTTGAATGTTGCAGAATCCCCATTTGGTTCCTTTTCTGTAAGGAATTAGTATATTTTCGGCTTGTAGGCCGGAACCAGAAGTGAGAAATGAGGGTCTGAAGGGTAATCTGACGACAGAACGTCTGTTGTACGAGAAAAGGATGCTATTTTCTTCCATACTGTTCATGTATTAGGGTTCGAAATCAATAAAATTTTGACAGATGAAACAATTTGACTGTGATGGATAATGAAAATATTGTTCTTGTTTATGTAAGTATCAGATATATAGATGTATGAGTTGTGTTTTGTGCGTAATTTGAAGGTGATGTGTAGCTGGCCCATAATATAAACTATGATGGGATTTGGCTGATATGCAGCATTACAGCTGCGTTAATCAGTAAAAATAAAGATTGAAAAGCTACTGAATCGGAAAAATTCTCTTTAGAAGATTACCCCCAATCGAACCAGGGAGTGTGTGGCTTTTTAAAAACGATCGAAGAATATATGGTTGACTCACTGATGAAAGAGCCGGATTCGTTTCTGTTGGTTGTTGCTGGTTGATCGTTTTCTGATGAGTTTTTGTTGGTGTTATTCAACCGTTCTTGAGCACTAAACGCGTTTGGCTTCCTGTAGTGTGATGTGTCTTTTTTCATACAGCCTTGAGGTTTATGCTTGTTAGTGTGTTTTAATAGCATATTCCTTAAGACAGAATATGCTATAACTTCAGTTTTAGTAAAATAACCTACATGTTTTGTGAGTAATAATACGACTCTATAAAAATAATTATGTAGAATTTTGCTTTCACAAATATAGCATCCAAAATAAAAAACAGATTTAAACCACCGTGAAATTAACGTGATTTAATGTTAATTAAAGGTAATATAGCTGTGCGGTTTTAGTTATTTTATGTCTTGTAGTGCTCATAAATAAAGAGATATAAGCTAAATGCTGTTGGTCTTGCTGTGGTTAAATAAAGTTTTATTTATTGAGTTATGTTGAAAATTTAAATTGAATTTTCATGTAGTAAATATGCTTGTGTATTGTCTTGGTGAAAATTCCGAGAAAATGCGGTTAATTAATTGTCTTATTGTTGTTTGTAATTGGTTTGTTGTGTGGAAATTGCGCAACTGAATTCTTGCGGTAAATAATTAGTTAGATCAAAATTGTATATTTGTGGTTGCAAAATGGTCATAAGTATCCTTTATCTTTACTTTTAAGAAAGATTATAATACCAAAATCTGTCAGATGGATAGTTCTATTGCCTTATATGTAAACACGACCGTGATTATAAGTTGTTTGGTGTTTGCTATAGTTTTTTTTGCCTTCCCCTTACCTTCCAATTCTGAGGGGTTGAAGAGTTATAAGGTCTCCCTCCGTACTTTGGGTATCGCGTATGTTCTGTTTGCCCTTTTAGTATTGATATCAGAAGCTATCGATGAACCGGAAGTGGATTTGTTGTCGGTGATAAATTTAAATATTGCATCGTTGCAAGCTATTTTGTTTACCATGGCGTTGGTTATTTTGCTTAATCCTAAGATGGTAACTCGAAAATACCTGCTTAAGCATGCAAGTCCGATAATGGTTTTTGATGTTGTTTACATTTTGGTTGTGCTCAAATGGGGAAACCCTGAAATTAGTAATGTCGCAACTTTACAAAAGACTTGCCTGACCCCGCCTGTTGTCGTCAGAGAATTGTTTTTATTGTTCTATGCCATTCAGCTTGGATATTTGACATCTATATTTATTCGTGAAGTCAAGATTTATGATGAGGCGGTAGATAATTATTTTTCTGACGGTTATAAGGTTCATATTCGCTGGGTGTCCATTTGTTATTATTCGGCCTTAACCCTTGGCGTTTTTGGCGTGTTTATGATGTGTCTCTTTTCTTTTGTGTGGGAAATCATTTTTACCTTTTGTTGTATTGTCTATTATGTGGGTTTTGGTGTGTGTTATATTCAATATCCCAAAACTTTCATCAAGGTAGAACCTGTTATCAGTTCCGGTATTCCGGAATCTGAAGTTCATTTGAAAATCAATAACAGATTTTCGTGGGTTGAACTTAAGGGAAAAGTCTTGAAAGAAAAATATTATATCCGTATGGGGGTAAATATTGAAGATATGGCTCAATATTTGAAAGTGGGGAGAACAACTCTTTCTGGTTTTATAAACAAAGAAGAGGGGGTTAATTTCAACTCGTGGATTCGTAGGCTTCGTATTGATGAGGCTATTCGATTGTTACTCGAAAATCCTGAGTATTCGTTGAGTCAAATATCAGAAATGGTAGGTTACAGTGAACCGTCAAACTTCAGCCGTCAATTTAAAATCGAGACGGGCGTTTCTCCTTCCGAATGGTGTCTGCAAAAGCGTTCCCTTGCATAAGAGATTTTCGGGTGGTTTTTCGTTCGAGAATTTACAGTTTCATCGTTATTTTGTCAAATCGTACGCTGTTTTTGTATGAATTGATAAGTGCAGGGTCGGTAATATCCTCTAATTTTGCAGCACCAAAAAACAAACGTCATACATCCAATTATATTTTGGTTTTACTTTTTGTTATGTAATTGCCGTGAGGCAAACGTTTATTAATATTCCAAATCTAGAGAGAAAAATAATGAGTTAATTGGAGTATGAGACAATCTTCAACTGTCAAAGTTGGAGATTGTTTTTTTTGAGGGGTACGGAAAGTGCAGAATTATTTTTTCAGGCAGATGCCGCTTAACATGCGTCCTGAATGGATTCCCTGACGCCGGGCGGAAAAGAAGAGTTTGGGTTCGCTGAACGTGCAGTGGGGTGATACTTCTATATTATTTACTCCGGCGGCTTCCAATTGCTTTTGCACTGCCAGACGAATATCAAATAGAAATTTATCTTCGTTCTTTTGAATGAAAAACTGATGTGTGTCGAATCCGTTGATATGAAATTGAAATTCCAGTTCGCATCCCACTTCGTAAACGGTCCCACTGATACAGGGGCCTACTGCTGCAACAAGATTAGCCGGCTTTACCCCAAAGTCCTCTTTCATGGCCTCTATCGTGCACCCTGTGATGTTATTTAATGTACTGCGCCAGCCCGAATGAATAGCGGCAATGCTTCGTGTTACCGGGTCAAATAAAAGAATGGGCACGCAATCGGCTGTTGTTGTCGTTATACAAATGTCCGGAGTGTTGCATATAAGCGCATCAAATTCTTCCAAGCAGGCTTTTCGGTCATTCTCCTCCATTTTTAGCAATGAATTGTCTACTAATTTGACGTTGATGCCGTGCACCTGATGCGCTCCAATTAAACGATTGAGGGGAATGCCAAGTGCATCGCAAAGAAGCTGTCGGTTTTGTACGATATTTTCCCTGCTTTCATCGGAGAAATTCCCCAAATTTAACGAGGTATATTCGCCACTGATTACTCCACCCTGGCGGGTAGAGCTGAAGTGGAGTATATCTTCGATGAAACCGTTGAGATTAGAATATGTGAGCAGATTGACAGGCATGCACAGATTAGAATTCGATGGTTTTGGGTGTGATGTAGGCAGTGCCTTTAAAGTTCGCCAATAATGTACCATTCTCGTCGCAAATGTTGATATCGCAAGTGCACAGTTATATTGCTGCGTGAGATTTCCCTGGCTTCTGCGGTTAATATTCCTTCTGTGCTTTTCGCAAAGAATGATATGGCGGCGTTAATTGATAGCGTGATAAATCCATACGAATTGACTGCAGCCGCAAAACAGAAATCGGCAAGTGTAAACAGCAGACCGCCGTGTACTACCCCGGCACCATTGAGGTGTCTGTCCTCTATTTTAATTGTCGCTCTGGCGTGGCCGGGAGAGCACTCGACGAGCTCGATCCCGTTGCCCATGGCGAACTTGTCAGCTGTGAAGTATTGCTGGTATTTATCCATAAAAATGCAATTAAATCAGATGGTAGCAGTTCCTAAACGGAATGCTTTAATGTTGAGCTGAATCACAGCTTCTCCTTTAGCAGAAAAATAACTCTCGATTGCTTTTTCAAGGGCTTCGTGACGGATGCCGATGTAGTTGGCTGCGGCTCCAAGCATTACGGTGTTGAATGCTTTCAGATTGCCGGCTTCACGTGCCAGATTTTCTGCATCCACGAAAATATGCTTGCCTGTTTTTGCAATTTCATTTTTTAATCACCTGGTCGTCGGGATAATTATTGATGTTTTTGAATGGTTCGGTGGCGGTTACGATTATTCCATCCGGAGCAAGAAATGGCAGGTAACGTAACGATTCCATTGGTTCTATGGCAAGAATCAGGTTGGCTTTCCCTTTCGGAATTAGATCGGAATAGATTATGCTATCAGAAATACGAAGATGCGACTCTACCGCACCGCCACGTTGACTCATTCCGTGCACTTCTGCCTGTTTTACTTGCAGTCCCTGTTGCATGGCTGCCAAATCTATGATGGATGCAATGGTGAGGATTCCTTGTCCGCCCACGCCTGCTATGATAATATTAGTTTGCATGTTTTCAGTCTTTTACTTTTTGTTTTCCTGTCTTTTCTTACGGCTGGCTGTTTGTACGCATTCACGTTGGGCTATGATAACCGAAACACCCTTGTATTCAAGTTCTTCTTTCAGAATTATGACGTTTTCATCGTGGTTTTTCTTCAAAGGAACAAAAGTGCGGATGTGAGATTCTTCTACCCCGATACCTTTGCATATTTCTGCAAGTTTACCAGTGCCGGCAGAATCCTGACCTCCGGTCATAGCCGTGGTTGAGTTGTCGGAAATGATAAGGGTGATGGCCGATTTGTCATTAACGGCGTCTAACAGGCCTGTAATTCCCGAGTGAGTGAATGTTGAGTCGCCGATAACGGCAACTGCAGGGTGAAGTCCGGCGTCGGCAGCGCCTTTTGCCATTGTTACCGAGGCGCCCATATCCACACAGGTGTTAATTGCATTGAATGGAGGAAGCGCTCCCAGTGTATAACAACCTATATCGGAAAAGACATGTTGTTCGGGATACTCAGTAAAGATAGCGTTCAGGGCGTCGAACACATCGCGGTGGCTGCATCCCTGACACAGCATGGGAGGACGTCCGGCAACGATAGAAGGAATGGTTCTGAATGCATCCGATTCAACACCCATGGCTTTCGCAACAACATCAGGAGATAGTTCTCCTGTACGGGGAAGTGCTCCATCGAGGCGGCCGTGAAATTTTTTGTTGCCGAAATAACCCTTGAGGTATTCTTCATACACAGGATAACCTTCTTCTGCAATCAGAATATCGTCATGTTTGTCAGTAAATTCTTTAATCAGTTTGTCGGGTAATGGGTATTGAGATATTTTTAGTACCGGAATATCCAGATTCTCAGCTTGCTTTACTTCCATTACGTAGTTGTAAGCAATCCCGAAAGCAATAATAGCCTTGGCTCCGTTTCCTGCAATGGTTTTGTTTAGGAACGATTGTTCGGGACAGCGACACCAAAGTGGTTTGCTTTTCCAGTAATTGCTGATAGTTGTTTCTTGCGTTGGCAGGGAGTAAGATCCATTTCCGTTTTTCCTTTGATGGATTTAATATGTTTTCTTCACGTGGCGGTTGTTGTTTGACAACAGCACGGGAGTGCGAGAGACGGGTAGTTACTCTGAATAACACCGGAAGGTTTTGCTGTTCCGATAAATCGAAAGCATAACGTATGGCGTCGTAAGTTTCTTGCTGGTTGGATGGCTCTATTACAGGTAGGAATGCGAATTTTCCATATACGCGGGTATCCTGCTCGTTTTGAGATGAGTGCATCGAAGGATCATCGGCCACCACGACAACCATACCGCCGTTCACACCAGTGATGGCAGAGTTCAGAAATGCATCGGCAGCCACATTGAGTCCGACGTGTTTCATGCATACCAGACTTCTTTTACCCGCATAACGACATGCCTAAAGCTGCTTCATAGGCTGTTTTCTCATTTGTTGCCCATGTTGAGTGCACGCCTTTTTGACGGGCGGTTGGAGATTGTTGTATGTACTCGGTGATTTCAGTAGACGGGGTGCCAGGATATGCATAAACACCCGAAATACCAGCATCAATTGCCGCAAGGGCTATTGCTTCGGCTCCCAAAAGAAGTTGTGTATCCATTGAATAAAATAAAATGACGTTATGTGTGTGGTTAATGTGTTGAAATACAGCGTTGTGTATTGCTATTTCAAAACTTAAATATTAAGCTGCAATTTAGCCAATTTTGATGAGATATAAAAGTGAGGCAAGGAAAGCTTTTGCAGAAACTGCTATCGGATTTTTCACAATACAATGGCAACCGTTTTTCTAATTGCTCTGTGGTTGGATTCTAACCGGTTCTTTGTCTTTAATATGTTGCTTTAAGCGCTCTTTTATTTGGAAATAATCTAAAAAACACGAAAATAGTTTTATGCGATTCCCATTAGAGATAGTTTGGATTAATGGTCATTCAATAAATGTAAAGGACGGTTATGTACATGAACAATTGTAGATTACAGTTAGAGAATTAACAATTTTAGAAATATTTGTTTATTTACAATCTTTTGTTTAACTTTGGTGCTACGGTTTTCATTGGAAAGAGAAAGTCAATATTTAATGACGTTTTGACAAAATACGATGACGTTTGTTTGTAAAGTGAATAAAGAGATCAGAGCTGGCAGAGCCAATTATTATCCTGTTTTTTGTGATACACTAAAGAGCGGTAGATTAATTTGGTTGTTGCTGTTTATTTTTGTCTTTTCTTTTCCTCAAATAGTTGCCCGAAAACAAGCAAAGCCATGCAGGGCAAGCGAAGGACTCTGTTTTAAAACCGGTTGTAAAACCACTGCGTGAATATACTACACACTACATTACTCACAAACCTAAACTAGACGGACATCTCAACGATTCGTGCTGGCAAACAGGCGAGTGGGCTGGTGATTTTATCCAGTGGATTCCCAAAGAAGGAGCCAAAGCTTCGCAAACCAACTTTTCTTAAAATTTTATACGACGACAAAAATATTTATGTCGGAATCAGAGCAATTGACAATGAGCCGCATAAAATTCAGCGTAAAGCTGCACGCCGGGATGTTTTCTCGGGAGATGTAGCTGGCGTGAGTTTTGATAGTTACCATGACAGGCGTACCGGGTTTGAATTTGATGTTACAGCCGCAGGTCAAAAGTTGGATGGCATCAACACTAATCCCTGGAATACCGATTTGACATGGAATGCGGTGTGGTATGCAAAATCGGCTCTTGAAGATTCTGCATGGACTGCCGAAATGGCTATTCCTTTTGCTCAACTTCGCTATAGCCGTTCTAAAGAACAGGTTTGGGGGCTTCATTGTTGGCGATGGATCAGCCGTTTCAAAGAAGAGAGCGACTGGGAACCTCAATCATCTACCGGCCCCGGAATATTATATGCCTATGGGTTGTTGAAGGGGTTGAACAACCTGCCAAAATCAAAACGGTTTGAGATGATTGCGTCGGGTCTTGGAAAAATCAACACTTTCAAGAAAGATCCTCTGAATCCGTTTGCAAATAAGGGCTATGCCTTGGGGCGTAATATAGGATTGGATGCCAAAATCGGATTGACAAGTAATTTTACGGTCGACATGACGATTAACCCTGATTTTGGTCAGGTAGAAGCAGATCCTTCGGAAATTAACCTGACGGCCTTCGAGACTTTCTTTACGGAAAAACGTCCGTTTTTTCTTGAAGGAAAAAATATTTTTGCCTTTGATGTTGACGATGTCAATCTGTTTTACTCGCGCCGTATTGGCCATGCACCTTCGTATTCTCCTGATTTGGCAGACAATGAATACCTGAAAAAAACGGATAACGCAACCATAATAGATGCAGTCAAAGTTTCGGGCAAAACAGAGAAGGGGTTAACTCTCGGTATATTACAAAGTACTACCTCCAAAGAAAATGAACAATTGAGTACACCCGTTGGTCAAAAATCTCTTACGGTGGAACCTTTGACTAATTATTTTCTGGCTCGTGTGCAGCAGGATTTCAAACAAGGGAATACAGTTCTCGGAGGGATAGTGACTTCGACAAACAGGTTTATCCGAAATGCACAGCTCGATTTTCTAAACAAAAATGCTTATACCGGTGGCGTTGATCTGTTGCATCAATGGAAAGATAAAGAATTCTACCTTGATGCCAAAATGATTGGAAGTTATATCACCGGCAGTAAGCAAGCCATGCAGGAAATGCAGCAATCTTCTGCCCGTTACCTGCAACGACCCGATATTTCTTATGCCCATTACGATAGTACACGTAACTCTCTGTCAGGGTGGGGCGGTGACGTTAAAATCGGTAAAGGTAGCAAAGGCCTTTGGCGATATTATACGGAACTATCATTCCGTTCTCCGGGTCTTGAACTGAACGATATGGGCTACATGCAAACCGCAGATATTATCAGACAAAATAATTATCTGGCATATTTTGTCAACAAACCGGTATCTGTTTTTAGAACCTTTACGTGTGTAGCATACCTGAATAATAACTGGAATTACGGGTTGCAATATTTATCTTCTTCATTTACGGGAGCAGGGTATGCCGAATTTTTGAATAAATGGAGCATAAATAACTCTCTTACTTATACAACCGAAGCTTTGGATACGCGTATTCTTAGGGGAGGGTCGGCAATGTATGTACCGGGCAACTGGCAGGAAAATTTTTATATTAAAACTGACGATTCTAAAACAGCTTATTGCTCTTTGAATTACATTCGCAATTTTCCAAATAAACAAGGCAAAGGCTCACTATATTCCACAACTTTTACTATTCAGCCGATTTCGCTGCTGAAATTCTCGCTTAATCTGAGTTATGCTTTGAATGATAATGTTTTGCAGTATGTAGACTGTGTTTCGGACGGAGGTTGCGACAAGCCAATCATGGCTACGATTAATCAGAAAACGCTGGGGGCTACTTTTCGTGCCGATTGTAACCTAACGCCCGAATTATCACTGCAATATTACGGCAGTCCCTATTCGTCCGTTGGTAAATATTCCGCATTCAAGCGTATTACAGATCCGTGTAATAAATCATTCGAAAAGCGTTTCACGCTGCTGGATACTTCCAATTATAGCGACGATGCTTATCAAATAGACGAAAACGGGGATGGAAAAACCGATTATTCAGTCTCCAATCCCGATTTCAACTACTATCAATTCAGATCTAATTTTGTGCTCCGCTGGGAGTATCGAGCCGGTTCTCAGCTCTATTTTGTATGGTCTAACGAAATTACCAGCTATCAAAATCCCAGTCACGAACCAGTAACTGCTATCTTTCGGGGACTTTCTAAAGGCACCGTTAATAATGTCTTTTTAGTGAAACTTTCCTACTGGTTTTCTCTCTGATCAGAGCCAGCGTTCTGTCTGTTGTTCTCCCTGAACGCTGATCACGATCTCTTTCAACGGAATTTTTCGCTCTGCTTGTTGCAGGGCAATCTGAGCCAGTTGCGTGAGACCCCCGCAGCAGGGCACTTCCATGCGCACTACCGTCAGCGTGTTGATGTTCGATTCGTTGATCATGGCCGTCAGTTTGGCGATGTACGAATCTTTGCCATCGTCCAGCTTCGGACAGGCAATAGCTAAAACTTTGTTTTTGAGGTATGCCGAATGGAAATTTCCGGCGGCAAAAGCGGCACAGTCGGCAGCCAGCAGCACATCGGCTCCCTGAAAATAACCGGCATGAGGATTGAGCAGATGCAGCTGTACCGGCCATTGACGGAGTTGTGAGGCCGTGTCTCCCTGCGTGGTTTTTGTTTCTGTTCCGGCAAATGCAAAACTCTTCGAACCCGGACAGCCCTGGTGATGACCGTGTGCCTGCATCATAGCGACAGTCGGTTTGTTGCGGATAGAACTCAGGTCGACCGGAATGTTATGTTCCTGAAGATATTTAACACCCTCTTGCAGATAACCCGTTTCGCCGTGTTCTTTGAGGTGACGGAGGTGTGCCAGAATCGTTTTTTCGCCTTTTTTGGCAATGCGTTCCATCACAGCCGTTTCGCTGTAGGGTTCGGCTTCGCGCTCTTCCAGTTCGATGGCTCCCACCGGGCATTCGCCGATGCAGGCTCCCAGACCGTCGCAAAAGAGTTCGCTAACCATGCGGGCTTTCCCGTCTATCAGCTGTAGTGCTCCTTCGTGGCAACCTGTGACGCATTGTCCGCAACCGTTGCACTTGTCTTCGTCTATTTTAATAATTGTCCGTTTCATCTGGTATGTTGTTTTATTTGTTTTCTGATGCAAAGATAGAGTGCTTCGGCGTTTGAAAAGTGTAACCAATATTACAACGGAAGATTTTTGTGCCGGACATCGGAATCCGGTAGAATCGTGCTATTTTTGCATTGCAATGGAACAGACCCCTGAAATAGTAACTCACTTGATAGACGATCATCTCTTCGAGACTTCTGGTTTCGCCCTGAAACGGATGGAAGATATTTATTGTAAAAACAACGGAGCTCCCGATGTGCCGCATCGTCACGACTACTATTCTATTATTTTTATTGAAAAAGGAGAGGGCGAGCATGTGGTTGATTTTACTACATACAAGGTAGAAAACCAGACCATCTACTTTTTGCTGCCGCAACAGATGCATCAGGTGATTATGAAGAGCGAGCCGAAAGGATGGGCTATTACCTTCACCGAACAATTTCTGATTCGTAACGCCATCCCCGACAAGATGATTAACGATTTGTACCTCTTCAGCGATTACGGACAGTCACCTCCGCTGCCAATTCGCGATGAGGATATGTCGGTTTATGTCGGTTTGGTGGAGCAGATGTTTCATTTTGCACAGTCGATAGAGAACTACAAGCTGGAGGCGGTCGGTTCGCTGGTGAAGTTGTTTCTTATTCAGAGCAACAACCACTGCTCCATGCACAAGCTGCATAATCCGCAAATGGTGGAGACCAGTAATCACCTGCTGCGCAACTTCAAAAAACTGCTTGATGAGCACTATGCTTCGTGGCACATGGTGTCCGATTATGCCGCGGAGATGGCCGTGACAGGCGACTACCTCAATAAAACGGTGAAAGCGCTTACCGGCAAGTCGGCCAAAGAGATGATTCAGAGCAAACTGATGACCGAGGCAAAACGTGCGCTGATCTTTACTCCGGTATCTAACAAAGAGTTGGCTTTCTCTCTCGGTTTCGAGGAGGCGGCTCATTTCAACAATTTCTTCAAGAAGATTTCGGGGCAAACCCCCTCCGAATTCCGCGCTTCGGTACATTAGTCCTGATTTTTGCAATCATTCTCCTGATTTACGTACTTCGACCGCTTTTTTGCTGCCGTACCTTTGTCACATCAAACAACAAGGGACACGGGACAAGCGACTTCCAAGTCGCTCAGTTATTAGAACTACTAAAATATCAGGACAATGAAAACAATACTTCATACAGCAACAAGCAGGGGACATGCCTATCATGGCTGGCTCAATACCTACCATACCTTTAGTTTTGCCAACTATTACAATCCCGAAAGGGTTCATTTCGGGGCGCTTCGGGTGCTCAACGACGATACGATTGCAGAGGGAGAGGGGTTCGATACACATCCTCACGATAATATGGAAATAGTTACCATTCCGTTGCATGGCGCGGTCGAGCACAAGGACAGTATGCGCAACAGCGAAATTATCCGCTCGGGCGAAGTGCAGGTGATGAGTGCCGGAACAGGTATTTTCCACAGCGAATACAGCAAAGACGGTTTTGGCGATACCTCGCTGCTCCAAATCTGGGTTTTTCCCAATAAGAAAAATGTGACACCCCGTTACGATCAGATTTCGCTGGCTGACGTGGCAAAGAAAGACGAACTCTATCAGGTTCTTTCACCCAATCCCGACGATCAGGGCGTATGGATTCATCAGAATGCATGGTTCCATTTGGGCGATCTGTCGGAAGGCTGGACGGGAGAGTACACATTGAAAAATCCCGGCGATGGCGTTTACTTCTTCGTGATAGATGGAGAAGCGGAGGTGGCAGGTCAAAAACTGAACCGACGCGATGGCTTTGGAGTGTGGGAAACCGACACTATTTCAATCAAAGCAAACAAACAAACACAACTTCTGGTAATGGAAGTTCCAATGTATTTTTAACCAATAAATAACTCAAAATTATGATCAAACAATTTTTATCAACGAACACACAATCGTGGTCGTTGCTCGTAAGCAGATTAGCCCTTGGGGCGGTGATTTTACCTCACGGTATGCAAAAAGTGTTAGGCGCTTTCGGCGGTAACGGATTCAGTGCTACACTCGGGTTTATGCACGGTCAGATGGGAATGCCGGTGATTCTGGTATTGATGGTGATTTCGGCCGAATTTCTCGGCAGTATCGGGGTGATTCTTGGTGCTGGCACTCGTTTTATGGCTTTCTCAATTGCACTTACTTTGGGTGGAGCTATGTTTTTGGGTGGACATGTCGACAACGGTTTCTTTATGAACTGGTTTGGCGCACAGAAGGGCGAAGGAATGGAATATTTTATTCTTGTTTTGGGTCTCGCCATTTCGATTCTCATTGGAGGTAGCGGTAAATTTTCCGTCGACAACTGGATTTCGAAGAAGCTGAAATAACATTCCATCTATATTTCCTGCACACGGGTAAGCCGGACTTCCGGTTTATTCCGTGTGTTTTTATTTTAAGGGTATGTGCATGGTAGTTTGAAAAGAGGATGTCAAGCCGATTACTATAACTCCGTTCTTTAGGGCGGAGTAAAATTCAGCGACTTGGAAGTCGCTGCACCCAGAGATACTGCGTCCGTAAAATGGGTGGTGCGAGTTCCAACTCGCACTATAAACACGATAGATTACAACACGAACCCTGACTTAACAATCGAGGTTATAGATCGGCCGCCATTGCAGCCAGTTTGCAGGTTGTTGTCCAGTTGCGGGCGGTGACGGTAGTTCGGAGCTGCTTCTCGAAGAAGTTGGAGTGCCATTTGGTCTGTCCGTAGCCGTCTGGGTAGAAGAAATAGAGCGTGTTGCCGATAAAGGCAAAGCGGCTGTTGTCTGTAATTTTGGCTTTGATCTTTTCAAGGGTGGCGGCGTCGGGAACCGAACCTAAAAACATCACCACTAATTTGTCGGGAGCAGTTTCAGCCTCTTCGGGAAAAGGGTTTTGAACTACAATCTGTTGCATTTCTTCCATCGTTCGGATTACAACAGGAACATCAAATCCGAAGTGATTTTCGATTGCCTTACTGATGCGGATCGAAAGAACCTCGTCAGCCTCATTTGTTTCCGCTGAAAACAGCACGTTCCCGCTCTGGATATAGGTAGTTACCTGCCCGAATCCGAGCGATTCGTACAACGCCTTCAGATCGGACATCTTTATTTTCTTGTGTCCGCCAATATTGATTCCACGCAACAGAGAAAGATAGATTGCCATGCTCTTACTGATTGTTTTTTTCTGCTGCCGCCAAATATCTTTCCACGGCATCCTTCGGCCACGGGATGGGGCGTTTGCGATTGACGTCATAAAAGCAACCTGACTGTCGACCGGCACAGTGCACGGTTTCGCCGCTGCGTATCTCAAATGCCATTACCCATTTCGAAGCGCCCAGCTCCTCCATCCAGGCGTAGCCGGTAGGATGATCGAAAATGGTGAGTGGCGTTTTGTACTCCACCTCCGTTTTGGTGAGAATGGGAGAGAGGTTTTCGGTCATCATCTCCTTGTAAGTATAAAACTGGTCGAGGAAAATGTGGCGCATGTCTTCGAACCATTTCACATAGACGATATTGCTCACGATGCCCATGGCGTCTATTTCGTAAGCTTTAATGCTGATATTGTGCTCAATCAATAATTTTCGGTTAGTGCTCATTCGTTCCATTATTCCATCGTTTATGGGTTATTTACTAATCTGTTTGTTTTTGAAAGATGAAATATCAATCAGGTCCTGCGTGTCGCTTTCAAATGAAATTGTTACGCTGTCGCCTATGTTGGTAATCGGTAATTCGTTGGATATTTGGGATGAACCGATAAATATTTTTGGGTTGTTCCTTAAGGTAAAGTAATAATATGTGTTTCCGTTTTTAATATCTCCATTAATGCGTGTGATGACAGAAGCAATGGTGGTTTTTGTCGATTTGCTTTTGGCATTTATACGGTTTCCGGCCATATTATAGGCATTTTTGTACGACATCAGAGTTTCTCTCAGTGTATTGCCCACGCCAACAATGGTATAATCTTCAATTGCAACCATTGCAAACATCTTTACCAGACCAGCTTTATCTTTCAAAGTCATCACATAAGTGGGGATATTGTTTATGTTATAGGGAATAGGTACCGATGCAGAATATCCTTTCTCCTGCACTTTTCCGGTTGCCGAACTTTGAGCTGCAACTTCGGTAGCTCCGCTTTGTTTGTACCATGTTGCTTTTTTTGTACGCGTGTTCACCAGAACAAATCCAACCGTTGATTCGTCAGCACCTACCGACGTTAATCCCGTGTACCAATACGCATTGTTATCTTCTCCATATACCAATGTAACTCCTTGAGTGATTTGCAATTTCTCTTCATTGGAAAAGTTGAGAAACCCTTTTACATAGTTTCCCCAGTCATTGAGTTGGTTCTCAATAAATTCAGCCGGTTGAATCCGGTCTACCCAGTAAGGAGTATTAGCGATTGAATATTCCTTTATCTCTCCGGTTTCGGCATTGACAATCACAACACCGGTGGCATCATTTCCGTCAAATCCTATGGCTTTTTTATATTTAGTTACTACCCAAAAAGGGGTTCCGTTGTCGTCTATTTCAAACGTGTAATCGGACAGTCCTACGTTCCAGTAGCCATGAAAATACAAGTAGCGTTCCAGATAATCCATAAAGTAACCTTCTGGTTGATATTTGATATGGATTTTTTTTTCGTTTATTTCTTGTACCAGCCTTACATCACGTTCATTGGTAGCATTTACCATCACGTATCCATTAGTTCCGGATTGATTTTGTTGCCATTTGAAAAATCCTGAATGAAGAAGAGGCGCTACCCAGTACAAATCGTTTTTTACCTTTTGTATGGTAAATGTTCCTAATACAACCTGACTGCCAAGCGCGGGTTGTGAACCTAGTACTTTATCTCCAAGTAATTGAGCAAGAGATTGGTCTACAACCCTGATTTTTTCCAGAGAAATAGGAGCCATGTGTTGGGATAGATTGTTCCCTATTTCAACATTGCCAATCAGTTTTCTGTAATCCTGGCTTCTGAAAAACGCCCAGGATGTGACGGCGGGTAGTATGGTTATGTAAAGAATCAGGGTGCCAAGCAGAATAAATGGTACTTTGCCAGCACTTTTTTGAAGAATAAATTTCTTTTGATTTGGATTCGTTCCCGGAAGAATCAGTTTAGATGTCAAGGCTATCCATAGTACAGTCATCAGAATCAACAAGAAGGGAAAACCGATAAATCCGAAGTTGATTACCGGAAAATAAAAGTAAAGGCTGATTGTTGCTAATAAAAGCAGAATGACGACACTCTTCAGATATTTCATGTGTATCGGGATAAAAATGGTTAATGACGTTTGATGCCTCAAAGGTGGTTAAATTTATTTTAATAAACAAAGTTTATTATCAAAATGTCTGCGGATAAAACAGATCGTTTGATAGAATGGCTATTTATTGTCAATTTGTATCCCGAAACAGTTTTTTGTAGTTTTGCATTCTACTAAAAACGAAATTGCCCATGAAATCGATTCGTTATCTTTTTTTGCTTTTGCTCTTTTCCGGTTTATTTGCCTGCCAGCCACGTGGAACCGGTCATACTGCCGGAGCTGATGGCGAACTGAACCGTTATCCTACCAAAATAAGCTATTCCAAACATGCACGTTGCCGGATGGAGTGTCGCAATATTGATGAGAAAGAGGTGACTGACCTGCTGCATCACGGTTATGTCAACTACAAAAAGAGTAATCTGAAGGCCGACGATTGCCATAAACGCTATGCGCTGGAAGGCTATGAAAATGGTGAAAAGTTATGCATTATAGTTGCGTCGTGCGGCAACGAAACTACCGTTATCACCTGCATCGACCTCGATCACGACTGGCCCTGCCATTGCCCGGGCGATGAACGACATCACTGATATTGAAAAAGGCATCCTGAATCACTCGGGATGCCTTTCTGCTTACATTCACTTTTTCTATTCTGATATTTATTCTACTCTTTTGCCGGTGCTTTTCCTTTCTTTACAGGATAAGAGCCCGGGAGTATTACGTCGATAAGGTGTTTGCCCAAAAGACCGAGACGCACTGCAAAGCCCAGACTGAAGAGGCTGCAAATAAATCCCCACACATTGTATTCACCATGATAGGAGAGTGCAAAGGTGAGTCCGGAGCTGATAAGTATCAGACAGCTGTAAAAAATCTTGGCTTTCAGCAGCGGCGGGGTCAGCGATTTGAAGCGGAACAGTCCGTCGATAATGCCGGTGGCTATAGAGGCAAAGATGGTGAGCGGATAGACGTAAATCGTAAAGATCAGTACATTCGAAAATACATTGTTCAGGAGATTGGGAACGAGCCATAGAAATGCCATCAGTGCCGGAATCATAATCACAAAGGTTTGTGAAAGGTGGATGGCAATGGGGTGCATATCGAGGCTGAGCACTAAAAGACGATTCGCGGCAACGCGTTCGCGATATGGTTCGAAAGCCTTGCGGGGCATTCCGCAAGCGGGGCACACATCGCCCAGCTTATCGGCTTCCATCACATAGCCGCAAGGTTTACAACGTACAAGTTCTTTCATTCGTATTACTTTTAATATTGACAATAACATCTGGCAGAATCACAAGCGGATTTTCGTCTTAAATATTGGTCTGTCAAAACGTGTCTTCAAAGATAATGGTTTTTTAAATTACCGAAATGTTTTTTGCTTTATTTTTTAGGTGGATGTCATGTTGTTCTGATCTGGTTGATTATTAGATTATTTTGTCGTTAATGGTTTGCCGTTCACTATAACATTAATAGTTTTAATCCCCTGAAATTTGGTGGTTAATTCAGGAGTTTCTGCTGTTGCGTTAATGTTTTTGAAGGTAAATCCCGACACCTGATCGCTGGGATTTCCTTCCATAATTCCAAAACTCTTACAGGTAACGTTGATGTTCTCCATTGTGATGTTGCGCACAATGCCGTAGGGCTTTTCTGTGCTCCCTTTCATATCGAAAAACTGTTTCCAGGGGCGCATTTCAATGATGGTACCGCACCGTCCGGTAATGTTGCTGATTTTGATGTTTTCGTAAGTCTGGTAAGTGTCGGGGCGCAGTTTGATGCGTAGAATAGGACAATTGTTATCCATCTTGCAGTTGCGGACGATGATGTTGCGTGCCCAGAGGCTTTCGCTACCGAGGGTCAGAGTTCCGTGGGTATCGCCGAAGGTGCAATTTTCCACCAACACATCTTCCACCGGACCGTTTTCGGGCAGGTTTCGGGCATTCGGACCCTTGCCACCTTTGATGCAAACGCCGTCATCGTTCACCGAAATGAAGCAACCGCGTACGATCACTTTTTTGCAAACGTCGATATCCACGCCGTCGCTGCTGGGAGCAGGGACCGGTTTGAAGGGCGCTTTTATGGTGCAGTTTTCGATCAATACATTGTTGCACTGGTAGAGGTGGGTGGTCCAGAAACCGGAGTTGCAGAGTGTGGCGTTGCGAATGATGACGTTGTTGCATCCCCAGATAAAGAGCAGGCGGGGACGGTGTACCTCTAAATTGGTGCTCGATTTGCCCATCTTTTTCATTTCCTCGCGGTGCGCCCAAAACTCTTTCCAGAATTTGAGTCCGTTGCCGTTGATGGTTCCCGGGCCGGTAATGATGAAATTATTGACGTTATACGCATTGATCAGAGCCGCATAATAATCAAGTTTTTGCCCTTCCATACGCGATGGAATGAGTGGGTAGTCGGCAATGTTGTCCGAACCCTTCAATACGGCGCCGGTTTCCAACCGAAGCGAAGTATTTGGTTTGAAGAATAGCGCCCCGCTGAGGAAAACACCCTTTGGAATAACGACGGTTCCTCCACCGTCAGCACTGGCTTTGTCGATGGTTTGTTGAATAAAAGTGGTGTTGAGTTGGGTGCTGTCGGTGCAGGCGCCGAAATCGGTGATGACATACTCTTTGGCGCGTCCGCTTGTGATAGATGCAAATAAGCAAATGATTAATACTAGCTTGTGCATGAATAGACTTGTTTTAAATAGTAGTTGAAAGAATAAATGAAACAAATTTCTGTTTTTAATGCATTCCGACAAATTCGTTTTGATAATGCCGGATCAAAAACAAGCTTAAAGATAATGATATTTTTGCATGTGCAATAATTGACATTTTGGTGTATTTAGGAATGTAAAAATTAACATTTGCGAATTGAAAAATAAAAAACAGTTTCAAATTGCTTAAACCTTCCTGATACGGAATAGTCTTATCTACAAACTATTTGATAGAACAAAAGATGAAGTTGAAATTTTATTTTACCCTAATTTTGGCCGCCTTTGCTGCTACTTTTTTTGCGCAGGTTGTCAATAATCGTTCCGCTTCGGGAGCAACTGCTTCTACTGTAATGCCAGCGACCGTCAAGGTTTCTGTTGTTGATTCAGTGAATAATCAGCCGATCGAATTTGCTTCGGTCAGGTTGTTCAATTCGAAAACAAATCAACTGGCGCAGGGTGCGGTGACAAGTCAAAACGGGCGTGTTGAACTGAAGGACGTAAAACCGGGTGGCTATTATCTTTTGATGTCATTTACCGGATATAACACGAAACGGTTGAACATTAGGGAACAAAATTTCAGGAAAAATGTCATTGATTTGGGTAATGTAAAATTAGGAGCTTCGAACGTGATGCTGGGAACCGTAACAGTAACCGGAAAGTTGCCCGAAATGGTGGTGAAAGAAGATACCGTGGAATATAATGCTGCCGCTTTTAAGACTCCCGAAGGCGCTGTAGTGGAAGATTTGATCAAGCGCTTACCTGGTGTGCAGGTGGATGCTGATGGTAAAATTACTACAGCTGCGGGTAAACAGGTAACTAAGGTGCGTGTCAATGGGAAGGAATTTTTTGGGAATGATCCGAAGATGGCCACCAAGAATCTGACTGCCGATGTCGTTGATAAAGTGCAGGTGATTGAAAAGAAATCAGACTTGGCCATATTGACCGGAGTAGATGATGATGAACCTGAAACCATTATTAATCTTACCATAAAGAAAGGAATGATGAAGGGCTGGATGGGCAATGTTTCTGCCGGAGGAGGCCAAATTCTGAATAATAAGAATGATGAAGATCCCCGATATGTGGCATCCACAATGCTGAATCGGTTTACGGATACAGAACAATATTCAATTATAGGAAACTCGAATAATATCAACGAAAGAGCTTTTACTGACCGCGGAAACAATGTAATGTCGGGTCGTGGTAGCAGCTTTGGCGGTGGCGGAACCGGAGGAACTGGTATTACAAGCTCATCTACCTTTGGATTTAATATGGCAAAGGAGGTAAATAAGAAATTGAAAATAGGCGGTAATGTTTCGTATAACTATGGCGATAACTACACCAATAGCCGCAGTTTTCGTGAAAATATTTTTACTGACAGCGTCTCTTATCGCCGAAGCACTTCAATCGCCCGTTCTTTTACCCACAATTTTTCGATAGGTGGTAAAATGGAGTATCAGATGGACTCGTTGACTACATTTATTTTTACTCCGACTTTATCATATAATTCATCGTTGGCACACAATTCATCTTATCAGAAATCAATGGCCGGCGATAAAGACTCTACGGCAGTAAATGAAAGTAATTCTTCCAGTTCTTTGAATTCTAATGGTACCAATTTAGGCTTGCAATTAGATTTTTCACGTAGACTGTCGGCCAAAGGGAGGCGTATTAGTTTCAGCGGTTCATTAAATCTGAATGAGAGTGATGGTAACGGGACAAATAATTCAACCAATATTTTTTACCTCGCTACAGGGAAAAATACGGTCTATAACCAGCAAAATGCCAACACGGCGAATCGTAATTCCTATAACATGCGATTTACCTATGTGGAGCCCATCGCGAAGAACTATTTTATTGATTTCTTGTATAATATTCAGTTCAACAATACTACGAATGAAAGGGAAACGTACGATTATGACCCGGTTAACGGAACATACAGCGACCTGAATGCTAATTATAGCCGCAGCTCGTCTGTGCATTCTATCAGTCAGAATATCAGGGTCAATTTGAGGTCGGTACATCCACGATACACTTACAATATCGGTATGTCTGTTTCTCCAAGTTATACCCATAATTTGGGCTATGTCAAAGATTGGTTTGGAGCAGGGATGGATTCTATCTATAATGAGCCGCAGCCCCGCAAAACGGTGAATTACGCTCCTCAGTTTGAACTTACCTACCGTTTCTCGGGCGACAAGATGATTCGTAAGTTTTTGCGTATGCGCTACAACGGAAGAACCAATCAACCCTCCATCACACAGCTCGATCCGTCGCAGGATGTAACCAATCCGTTGAATATCCGTAGTGGTAACCCGGATTTGTTGCCGTCGTTTAATCACAATATTTCACTTGAATACAATAGTAATAACAGAACATCGCAGTCGTCGTTCAGCACGTCTCTGACTCATACTTTTGAACAGAATTCAATCGTCAACTACACCACTTATGAGCCTCGTACAGGAGTGCAATACACCAAGCCAATTAACGAAAATGGTACCTGGAGTAGTCAGGCTGACATTTTATTTGCTACTCCTCTTGATAAGCAAATGCACTTTAACCTGAACCTGCGAACCGGTGCCAGCTATAGTAATCTGGTAGGTTATACGTTATTGCAAAAACAAAGCGAGCGTAATGTGTCACACACGGCTTCCGTTTCACCCAATTTGTCTGTTAGTTACAAGAATAACTGGTTTTATTGTCAGTTCAGGGGGTTGCTCCGGTATAGCTCCTCGACTTATTCTATGGAGGGAATCTCTCCTCGAAAGTCGACTACCTACAATATATCCTATAACAATCAGATAACCTTTCCCTGGGCATTTTCGCTGTCATCCGATATTACTTATACAGCCAATCGGGGACTTAGTGCCGGATACAATCAGGATGAGGTGATGTGGAACGCTCAGCTTAATAAGGCATTCTTGCGCAATAATGCAGGTTCGCTGCGCCTTCAGTTCAACGACATTCTGCATCAGCGGCTCAATCTGAACCGAAGCGTTACTACCAACTCCATTACGGATACGCAGTATACGGCACTTACCAGTTATTGCATGCTTACATTCTCTTATCGTTTCAATAATATGGGAAATCGCCGGAGTGGTAACCGGTCTCGTTCCGGCTTTGACCGGGGATTTGATCCGTCGCAGATGCCGGGCGGAGGTGACCGTCCTGCCGGTGGAGGGTTTCCTGGTGGTGGATTCCCGGGAGGCGGAGGCAGGCCTCGGTAAAGGTCTATTATAATACACAACGGGAGGCATGTTAGAAATCATGCCTCCCGTTTTTATTTTATACTGCACCTTTGAATTTTTTGCTACTTATATTAAACCGAAAAGAGTTCATCGAGTATTCTAATTGATTTTGAATGAGAATTGTGGAGATGATTATGCTACTGCAGATTTACTGGAATTTCTGTTTAATCCAATTTGATTTCCCATATCCGGTATTCTCCAAATGTCCAATTGAAAACGATTTCAGTATAATTTCCAGACGTTTTGATTTTAGCGACATGCATAGGAGCTATCCCTTCCATAATGCGTATGTTTTCCTCGTACTGAGTAGTGTCGGATGGATTAACAAGCTCTAATCTTGCTTTGAGAGTTTCGATCTTGCGGAACAGCCCTGATGCGTCGGTATCGATCTCCGGGTCGATGGCTCTATTGAATGAATAGGTTTCGTTCTTCTCGTAAATTTCAATGTCAGGATCAAGCAAATTCATGATTTTCTTACTATCTCCGGATCGGATAACAGCAGAAAATTGCTCAAAAGAAGGAATCTTTGTGGCGTCAGCTCTTGGGAAAAATTCATCGGCGATGATCATGATTTTGATACTGCTCAGTTGGTTCTTTCGATTGATTTCTAAGCTGTAATTGGTTTCTTTATATTCCCAGCGAGTTCCATATTCGCCTGCATCGATTTTAGAGGATGGTTGTCCAAGTATATGTTCGACTTCATCTTTGCTCATTCCCAATTTTAATCCCTTGAATTTACAATCGTATCCCTTAGCTCTACCGGTAACCTGAATAGACCAGATCACGTTGAGGTCGGCTTTGTTGTATTCAAAGGTCATGTAAACCGAAGTGTCCGGTTTAACGGCGTACATTTCATACTCAAATCCGTCTTCAAATTTATCCTTTTGAAGCAAATTCTTCAGTTCGTTTTTAGGCACTGTTCGAAATTGTTTGAGTCGGAATCCGTTTAGGTCGGTTTGAAACTCTTTGGCAAAAGCAGATGTAAATTCGATAAAACCCAATAATATCAGAACAAAAAATTTGATCCTTACATTTACCTTGAATATGTGAGAATAGATCATGATTTCAAATTTTAATAGAGCCTGTCTCCGTTTTTACAGAATCTGTTTTTTCTTCGGCTTCCGGACGAACAATGCGTTTCAGCATCCGGTCGAATGCTTTGTCGAATACCCACTGATTACCGATATCCTCTTTGAACTGAATGCCTGAGTCATCCATACGGGGCGGCTCGAAGGCTCCGAAATAATCAGTTCCTTCATCAACTATCAGGTAAATGGCTTTTGTTGCTCCGGTTTTTAGGTTGTAACGGCAGGCATAGGTTTTGGCATTCTCTTTGTTCAAACCCCAATAGTAAAGATTCAGCCCTTCGATCGCAAATGAAGAAAAATAGGGGTCGAAGTAGGGAGGTTTGAGGTAGTGAACCTTTTTGCCATCGTACAAAACCAATGCCGTTACATTGCCATTCATTGCTTTCGTTTTGGAATCGAAACGCCGACCGGTTTCATCGGGAGTGGAACGAGCCTGAGCGTAAACGATGGTATCTTTCCCGATGTTGAAAATGTTGCTATAATAAAATGCCGTATCAAGCGGATGGGCATACTGGTAGATGACCACATAGCTGCCACTTGCTCCGCCAAAGTCGATTTGATGTGGCAGGGAAAAGGTGTATTGCGTGGTGGTTTCCGGTACCGGCGCATCGCTTTTCTTACTGCTACATGCAGCCAGCAGCAGTACGAACGAATAAATCAGCAGTTTTTTCATATGGGTTTATTTGCTTCTGGTAAATTTTTTGTCTTTATATCTTTATTCTGGAGTTTCATAATGCAAAATATGTGTAAGTTTAAGTTGATTGTTGTAATTGAAATATTTCATTAATATTAAACGGGTCTTTTCATCGTAAGAGTATATATATCTATACATTAGTTTCTTGTTGTTATCTGTCGTTTCTGTGGTTAATATATTGTTGTTTCGATCCGTTTGGCTGATGCTATAAGAATAGGGTAATGTCTTTCTTCTAGGATTTGTTTGAATCATGATTATTTCATTGTTTGTATATTCATATTTTTTTATCCAACAAAGAATGGTGTCGTTGAGATATGATCGTTCTTCAGTAAGTTGATTGTTTTTATACTTTCGGGTATAATTATTCTGAACGTATACCGACTTATCGTTTATTGGTTCATATTGTTGGATAAGTTGTCCAGTATTATTGAACTTATACTCATAGGTTTTACTGTATAACCAGATTCTTTCTTTAGTTAAATCATCAGAAAGAATAATATCTGTATGTGGAAGGTCAGATCTTAATCTTTTCTTGCAATCATATATCAAAATGGAGTAATTCCGATTTTGTGATGAATATTTATAGCAGTATTTTAATGTGTCTCCAGATTTTGCATCAATGAAATATTTGAATTTGAGGCATTTGTTTTTGTCGTAATAATAATCATACTCTCCTAGAGGGGATCGTGTTACGTCGTCCTCCCAATTATATATGTAAACTTCTTTTAGAATAAGACTATCATAATAATACTCAATTTTAGAAGTGCTTTTTTTGAGGCTGTCGGAATTAAGAAATTGTTCAGTTCTAACAATTCTGTTAGGTTTATATTTTACTACTGAACTATCAATAAAAGGTTCCTGATTGATAGTTTTTGATTTATTATTTGCGGTGCAAATAAATACGGGGAAAATTATTCCCATTATCAATAAATATTGTTTCATAAGAAAATTGGTTTTTCATCTCCTCTATCATTATCTTCTCGATCTGTTGTAACTTTTCGTGGGGAACGGAATTAATCAGCAGGATCAGTTCACCACCTTATTTTGACGCATCAATTTTTATAAACTAGCCATCTCTGACGGGATTGTTCTTTTGCCGGATGTTGTTGGTTCAGTGCCGTAAGGCACGATAGGTTTATAGAAAAAGGGAGCTAACCAGGCAAAGGGAGTGCCTTTAGGTACGACACTGGTATAAATTTATTTCCAATCCACCGATGCGAACGTGCGCTTTACGCCCTTTTGGTAATGGATGGCGGGGTGCCCCATAATCACAAAGACGCCTTCGCGGCTCGCGTAGCGGATGCCGTGTTGTTCGCGAAAGCGTTGAGCTGCTTTCCCGTTCTGGATAAGCGGATGCACGGCTCCCAACATGCAGGTGCCCAAGCCGAGGCTTTCGGCGGCGAGCATCGCATAGGTGGCTGCTACCAACGGATCTGCCGGATCACTATAAGGAGATCCGTAGAAGTAGAGAGCGACCGGCGCATCGTAATTAACCACATTTTCGCCGTTCTTCATTCGTTCGGTATATACTTTCAGACAAGGTTTGACAAATCCTCGAAACAGTTCGTCGTTGGCTTTGCCCCAGAACGGACGCATCAGAGTCAGAAACCAGCCGGAAGTGAGCCATTTTAGCTTCTCGAGATAGGCAGCGAAATCGGCGGCAAAGGCATGGACTTTCTCCTTGCTGTCGAGCACCAGCACATGCACGTCGGAAGGTGGCAGTCCCATAGGAGCGGTTTGTGCGGCTTCGATCACCTGTTCGATCAATGCCTTGTCGACCGGAATATCCTTGAACTCGCGAATACTGCGCCTTCGGGTCAACAGGCTTTGGAAAGAGGCGAAATCACAGATCGTCTCTTTGGTGGGAAGGTCGAAAAGGTCATCTTTGCTCATGCAACGCCCTTCGATGGTGATGGCTCCCTGCGGACACACCATCATGCAATGTCCGCAGGCGATGCACCCGAATACGGCCGTGTCGGCCAACCGGACTTTCTTGTCGGCAATTTCCAGACTGAAATCTTTACACACGGTGACGCACAGGCCGCAACCGGTACAGCGGCTCTCGTCGATCACTACCGTGGCCTGCTCTTTGGTTCTGCTGGTTGGAATAGACATAAAGAGTTGTTTTGTAAGATTGGTGTTATGTGTCGTCCCTGTGGGACTCTTTTTATTTTGTTTTTGGTCGTTTCTATAAACCTGTCATCCCTCACGGGATTTCGGTTTGGTGTTGCGGCAACGTGTTGATTGGTAATTAAATCAGCTTTCTTGATTCGACTCTTTTTGTTGTTTTCTCGTTTTCCATTTTTTGAATCCTTTCCGTCCCAAATACCATACAAGCGCGATCACAATGTAGTAGGGCCAGATTGCTATCAAAAACAGAAAAAAATTGACTACGGCATCCCATCCGTCTCCCAAGCTTTGACCGATTTTGTGCCAAAAACTGTTGCTGTTCGCAGCGGTGGCTTTCGAAGGTTTTTCGAGTTTCACGGAGATTTCGGAATAGGAAACCTTGCGTTCCATCGTCTTGAGATCCCATTCCTGTGATTCGATTTCCGATTGTACCTCTTCCAGTTTCTCCTGAATCTCAATCATGTCTTTCACTGCGTTTGCTTTGCTCAGAAGTTGGGCATAACGTTCGGCTAATCGTTTCTTGCCATTCAGCCTTACCGTTTGATCGACATACTGGCGGGTAACATCCTGCATGCTGATGTTGCGCGAAACCACCTTGAGTCGCGATGAATCGATCAATTGCAGAAACTTTTCGAAGTAGCCGGCTTCTACATTGAACTCCAGCTGATAATAAGCTGGGGTGGACGTGTCGTCATTCACGAGCCGTTCGCTTGCAACATAACCTTTGCATCTTGCCAGAAAACCATACAACATCTTTTTTGTTGCTTCCAGATTTTCGCATGAAAGTCCCAGGTCGCCTCTTTTAATCAGTTTCCGGTCGGTATTGGGTGTGTTTTTATTTTCGTTTGTTGCTTGGCCGTTGATATTCTCAGCCGGTGGAGGGGGCGGCGGTGGAGGAGCATCCTGAGTCTTGGTCATTTCAACAGATGTTTCTACTGCAAGAGCTTTTTTTTCTTCTC
>CAXXPB010000030.1:0-95721 GCA_963678825.2 uncultured Microbacter sp.
TAAGCGCCATCATCACATTAACGCCGATTAAGCCGTCAGAGAGACTTCTGGCTTTTCGGATTTCCCGTAGCAAAGCTCTTTTGTTGGCAGCACGGTAGTTTCGCATGTAGTCGGGTTCGGTCATACCGATAGCGGCTGCCGAAATAATACCTATACCACCCGCATTGGCTACCGCAGAAGCTAAACCTGACATAGAAATGGCCACACCCATTCCACCTTGTACTATTGGCAAACGTGCCTCAATATCTCCTATTTTCAATGGTTTCATAACTGATTTTGAAATTTCGCACAAAAATAGCGTTAGATAAAATCACTCTGAAAAAATAGGGTCGATTGAATGGTTATTAGGGGCATAAATTCGTTTTAGGGACGAATTTCATTTCTTTAGGGACGAATTTTCGAGGTGAAAATGTGCCCGAAATGATTTTTTCGGGCAAGAAAGTTTGCTAGCTGGAGTCAAATTAACTCCTGGAGTTTTGCCACCGATGGTTTGGAAACCGGAATCGGTGAAGACATATGTTCGACAAAGAGTTTGTAGCCCTGAGAGCTTCCTTCAATGCGGTCAATATAATTAATATTCACCAAATACGAACGGTGACATTTTACAATGAACTTATATTCTTTCAGAAGATTTTCGGCATAAAGCAGACTACACCGCACCATCTGGTTTTTGATATTTTCGCCCTCTTTCCAGAATACTTCTATGTAATTGTTTGCCGACCGGATAAACAACAACAGGCTTACCTTCACGGCCAAACTATCTTTTTGATAATCGGAATTAAAATAGACTATCTTGTCCTGAATCAACTTGTGGTCCTTCAGCTTCTTGCTCAATTCATCAGCCACCTTCAGGTGAGAACGTAGCATTTTATTGTGATTCAACACAATGACGAGTATAATTGGAATTACAGCTACCAGTACCAACTTCACCACTAAATCGAATCCAATCTTGAGCACCCCCAACGCGTTATTGAGTATAAAATAAGAGGCCAGAATGGTAAACAAGATCCACACATCCCACAGCACCTCTTTCCCTATATTCCATTTTGACGACGCAAAAAATTTCGGAAAGAACGAAGGCAACAACAACAAATGAAAGCTCAACGACAGAAATGTTACAATCGACAACCCAGCAATCAGATACAACTTTGGTTTAGCCGGAAGCAAGCTGATATTAAACGGCTGAAAAAGCCACAAAAAGCCAAGAACAACGATACTGATAAAAAAGACAATCTTGCTGTTGTAGCTCAAATCATCATTAAACGGATACGATTTTTTGAAAATATTCTGCATGTAGTGGTTGTGTCGTAATGACACAGTTATAAATCAAATTTAATACGACACACTAAACGGACGTTTAGCGAAGAACCTGAACCAATTTGCGGATATGTTCCGGTGTGGTACCACAACAACCGCCTATAATATTAGCCCCGGCAGCGGCAAGACCTGGGGCAACAGATGCCATCATATCCGGTGTTTCAGGGAAAGAGGTACAGCCATCTTTGAATACAGGCATCCCCGCATTGGCATGAATCAACACCGGAATATTTTTATCTAAGGAACGAATTTCCTCCGTAATTTTCACCATCCCTTCAATGCCGTTGCTACAGTTAGCTCCAATGATATGAGCTCCAGCTTCTTTCAGTGCATCAACCATTTCGGTCGGCGAAACGCCCATCATCGTTCGGTATTCATCGGTAACGGTTTTATCGAATGTCATGGTACAAATCACTTCGCAGGGAGTATTTTCACGTGCAGCTTTTACAGCAATCGTGGCTTCGTCAATCGCTGTCATCGTTTCAATTACAATAGCATCGGCACCACCTTCATACAAAGCAACAGACTGTTCTTTGAATACGTCATACAACTCCTCTTCGGTTACATCGCCCATTATCAGCATCTTTCCGGTAGGACCAACAGAGCCAAGCACATATTTATCATCACCCGCTGCTTTACGCGAAATTTCCGCTGCTTTGCGGTTAATTTCCACCACGTTTCCTTCCAAACCGTAATTTTGAAGCTTGAAACGATTGCCCCCAAAGCTGTTGGTTTCTATTATATCGGCACCTGCAGCAATGTAGCTCGCTGCAATATCCAACACATTGTCCGGACGATCAACATTCCATTGTTCGGGACATTCGCCCGGTTTCAGGCCTTTTGCCTGCAAAAAGGTACCCCACGCACCGTCGGATATTAACGTTTTACCTTCTGCCGCAAGTTGAGATAACGGTTTTTTCATAATTGATGCTGTCGTTTTAAAGCGTGTGCAAAAGTACGATAAAAATAGAAGCCAAAAAATAGCGTAACTTTGTAGTTCAATAAAAAGATACATGTACACCAATATATCTGCCGTCGATTCTAACAATTCTTTGAACGTGAAAGAATCTCGTAAAAAGTTTTTCTTTCTGGGTTGCGGAGCTGCCGTAGTAGGCTTATTTCTACTGGCATTCACCCCCCGATTCCTCTCCGTAGTCACCCTGATTGGCTTACTTATTCTGGGCGTTGGGCTGTTGATGATCTACAAAGGATTTAATATCAAAGACCTCCTGATAATCAACAACCAAGGCATATGGATCCGCAAGCATGGACTAATTCTCTGGGAGAACATTGAGTCCTATTCATTCGATAATATTTCAAAAAGTGCTGTTTTCTCTCTTAAATGCAAAGCTCCACATGGTTCTGTTTTGGTTGATCTCTCCATGAGCGATCTCATCCATGTCCGACAGATCCGAGGAGCCATTGACACTTTCGCTGCTGAGTTCGAGATAAAGGAAGAGAATCAGTAGCGCTTACCTGCCCGCCGTTTGATTGGCTATTTCACGATAGAATTCAACGATAGCGGTTATTCCTTTGAAATACATATCCACAGGAAAATTTTCGTTCGGCGAGTGAATCGCATTCGACTCCAAACCAAAACCCATCAGCACGGTTTTAATGCCCAGCACCTTTTCGAATGTAGCAATCACGGGAATACTTCCACCACGGCGCACCGGAAGAGGCTTTTTGTCGAATGCTTTTGTATAACCGGCTTCTGCGGCTTTATACCATGGCATATCCACCGGACAAACATAGCTATCGCCGCCGTGAATCGGTGTCACCTCAATTGTAACTGACTTCGGAGCGATGCTTTCCAGATGCTTTTTCACCAGCAATCCAATCTGCACGTGATCCTGATGCGGCACTAAACGACAGGAGAGTTTGGCGTACGCTTTTGACGGCAACACGGTTTTAGCTCCTTCGCCCGTGTAACCACCCCATATACCGCACACATCAAATGTAGGGCGTATTCCGGTTCGTTCGAGGGTTGAATAACCAGCTTCTCCCTGAACCTGATTAATTTTCAAAGATCGCTTATAAGCCTCCTCGTTAAAAGGGAT
The DNA here is from genome assembly GCA_963678825.2 of uncultured Microbacter sp. Taxonomy (GTDB): domain Bacteria; phylum Bacteroidota; class Bacteroidia; order Bacteroidales; family Paludibacteraceae; genus Microbacter. The sequence continues at coordinate 3,378 of CAXXPB010000030.1, forward strand.
TTGCGCCATTGCAGCTCTTTCGTCAGCCGACACCTCTTCCACGTCGTCGTAAAAACCTGGCACGGTAATACGGCCATGATCATCGGTCATGGAAGCAATCAGTTTGCATAATTCGTTGATCGGATTAGCCACCGCGCCTCCAAAAATACCTGAGTGCAAATCGCGGCAAGGACCTGTTACCTCTACCTGCCAGTAGGCGAGACCGCGCAGACCGGTGGTAATACTGGGCATGTCAGCACCCAGCATACTGGTATCCGATACCAGAATCACATCCGCTTTCAGCAACTCTTTGTGAGCTTGGCAAAACGCTTCGAGACTACCCGAGCCAATCTCTTCTTCGCCCTCCAGAATAAACTTAATATTGCAGAGTAGTTGATTTTCAGCAAGAAGATATTCCACCGCTTTGGCATGCATAAACGACTGACCTTTATCATCATCCGCACCGCGAGCCCATATCCTCCCATCTTTAACCACTGCCTCAAAAGGATTGGTATTCCATAACTCCAACGGCTCAACCGGCATTACGTCATAATGACCATAAATCAATACGGTCGACAGCGCCTCGCCCATCCTCTTTTCTGCAAAAACGACCGGATTCCCTTCCGTGGGCATCACTTCTACCCGATTCATACCCAGTTGCTGCAACAACTCCCGCCAGCGTTCGGCACACTTCAGCATGTCCGGTTTATGTTCGCTTTTAGCACTCACCGACGGGATAACAATCAGCGAAAAAAGTTCGTCAAAAATTCGCTGTTGATTATGAGATAGATATTCTGTTAATTCCATTCTATTGTTTATATTATTAGTTAGCCTTCAATTACAACCAATTACACCGACATTAAAATTCGGTACAAAAATTGAAACTATCAGGCAAAGATAAACAAATCAACAACAGAAAAGATGAACTCGACTTTACTTTTTCCTACCAATATAATTTCACCATACCGAACAACAAAACATTAACACTTTAACTTAAAAATATCATTCAGAACAGTTGCAAAAAACAACTAAATCATTATCTTTGCACCTGTAATTTTATAAACCAAAAAGGTAAAGTTACACCTCACCACTGACACTTATCCGGTCAGTTTTTACTCTGGATGACAGTCCTCAAAGTCTCCTTAAAAGAGAAAAATATCGAAAAAGCTTTGTAAAAAAGCCAGTTATTCCATTTTTGAATAAAAAGGCTCATCGAATCTGAAAGACGAATACGATCAGTCATCCTCATTGATCTAAAGAAAAAAATCTTACAATTTTCCGGTGATGGCGCCACGAACAAATGATGCCGTCGGTGTTTCTCTCATCCATTGATCGGGAGCTTCGTGCCTTTTTCAAACATATTTGATCAAAACAAAGAATATTAATAAACCATAGACTTATATTATGATCGCCAAAACAAAATTCAGGTATCTGTTTACAGTTATCGCTTCGGTCACCTTATTTTCTTCCTGCGTCAACGACATCGATTTAAAGGATGTTGACGACACCATTTCAATGAATGGAGCAGTGGTATTTCCGTTAGCACAGTCGACTATTACGTTGAAAGACTTTATCGACAAGCTCAACATTGAGAACATGACGGTGAACAGTAATAATGTCTTAACCGTAAATTACAAGCCAAGTAACAAGCTATAGTTTCAACCTCAACATTTCGCCATCCGACGTTTCAATAAACACCACTACACCGGGCACTTTATCGCCTAAAGCTGGGACAACCATTTCCGCGGCTACTTTCAACGCGTTAAGTCCATCCCAGGTTGCAGAGATTGACCTGTGCTCACTGGCCTCCGCCAACATTACGCGGCTTGACAGCATTTACATAAGTAATGCTACCTTAAGCTTCACCCTCAACACCAACATCAACTTCGCAGCCAATCAATTACAACTAACCGTAACACCTGCTGCGGCCTGCTTTCCAAGCCTCTCGCCAATTACTTTTACAAACGTAAGAAACGGTTCGGTTTGCACCATTCCGCTCACCAATTGCTGGATTAAGCCGCAATCTTCAAAAATATCGCTTTCAATAGCAACACAAGCTACTTCCGGCAATATTTACATTCCCGCATCGCCATCTCTGAACAGCTCTGCGGCACTCAAGAATATCAGCTTCAAGTACGCATTCGGTCAGTTTGCCTATAACCTAGCCTCTCAAACCGGCACATTCGATTTAGGATTTCTGAATGATGTAATCTCGCAAAGCAGCTATTTGCCCTTTCAAAATCCTTCATTTAAGCTGACCTGCTATTCCAACGCCCGTATCCCGATGCAATTGAATGTCGATTACATTAAGAGCTACAACAGCAGTTCACCGTCAAATGTCCGTTACGCTTCTTTCAGCGGATCGACGAGCACTTCCCAGTCGTTTTCAAAGATGCCATCCTCGCCCGGCAAAAGCGCAATCGATTCATTGATATTCAACAAAGCAAACGGAAATATCGACAATCTTTTCACCTTACCCGGAATCAATACCATTGCCTATTCCTTTGGTGCACAATCGCAAACCGGCGGCATTACCAACCAATTCATAATGAGCAAGGATACGTTCACGATTTCTCCCTCGGTGAATATTCCGTTTGCTTTTAACGCGGGAGTGAATGTACAAATGGAAGATACCATCTCACTGGGGAGTTCATTTACTGATTTTCTGAACAAAAACGACCTGCAAAACGTCAAACTCTGGCTGATTGCCAACAACTTCACATCCACGAAAGTAGTCATTGGATTAACCTTGCTCGACGCGAATAAACAGCCTTTCTCCACCACACAAAACCTGACTCTCAATACTACCCTGAATATCAGCAACACTACAGGTCAGGCCAATCAAACATCGACGACTACCGATCAACAGCTTAGTCTGGCATATTCCGCCGCTGACCTGAAAAAAGCGCAGTACATCAAACTAAGTTATTCGCTCGCAGGGAAGGATCTCACAATGCCTCTCACGCTAACCTCTACCGATTTCATCAAAGTCAAACTATGCGCTTACGTAAAAGGAAGTGCAAAATTGAACGACAACTAATTGTTTTACTGACTTGTATCAATTCAAATAAAAATTACGTCAAAATAAAACCAACAGATATGCATTCACTAAAGAAAGCAGGAATATTACTTTTTGTCCTGTCCGTTTTTGTCACATACTGTCCTCAGGCCCGTTCGCAAGGCAACACCTTATATTACATGGAAAACGTTCCTTTTCGCAACTCGCTGAACCCGGCATTTATGCCAACACAAACCTGGTATCTGGATCTGCCAATATTATCCAGCATCAACATTTGGGCTGGTAACAATTCGGTATCGGCCGCAGATCTCTTTTTTAAGCAAAACGGAAAACTGATTACACCTTTTCATCCCGACGCAGACAGAGATGCTTTTTTGAAAGTGCTTCAACCCACCACTGACATCAACCTGAATTACGATCAACAATTGCTGGGTTTCGGCTTCAAAGCGCACAACAACTATTTCACTTTTGGCGTCAATCAACGGATTGAAAGCTCCGTCGGCATTCCCAAAGATTTACTAAAGCTATTACTGAAAGGCACGCCCGACACAACCGGAGTCAACAATTTCAATTTCCAGTCGCTACGGGCAAACGTGACAGCTTATCTTGAAACTTCAGTGGGATTTACGCGATCTATCAACAGCCAACTGACAATTGGAGGCAAAGTAAAATTCTTGTTAGGCGAAGCACATGCAGACGCTAAATTCAGCAAACTTCATCTAAGCGTCGACAAACAATCGGCAATACTCACGGGGAACGGTTATGGAAGAATCACAGCTCCTTACAATATTTCTCAAAACACAGACGGTACTCCCAAAGAATTACTAACAAAAGAAGCATTGCAAATGCCCATTGGATGGGGGTTAGCCACCGATTTGGGAGTTGTGTATAAACTACAGGATAACTTCACACTTTCTGCATCTCTTTCCGACCTTGGCTTTATTCGTTGGAAAAAGACCAGCTGGAAAGCAGACATGGTGTATAAAGCCACTTTTACCGGAATGGATTTTAAAATCAATGGAGACAATAATGACTATGGCACACAAATGAGCGATTCGCTCAAAAATGCCTTTACCTATTCAGGAAACGGAGCTGGATACACCACCTATCTGACCACAAAGGCTCGATTGGGCGCCGAATATGGTTTAGTAAAAAACAAAATCAGTCTCGGGCTTCTATGGGAAAACACCCTTGGCGGCAACTACAAATACTCTGAATTAACCGGCTCTGTCAATTTCCGACCGTTCTATTTTTTCAACACATCGTTTAGCTATGGAGCTATTAACGGACGATTAGGCACCTTTGGAGTGGGAGTAAATCTGATTGGAGGTCCATTTAACCTATACTTTGCCAGCGATTACGTACCTGCCTATTTTACAAAAGATGGCATCCCGTACAATTCAAAATATGTTGATGCACACATCGGACTGGTACTTACTTTCGGACACGGGAAAAAGTCGAAAAAAGAGGACATTTACGATGAAATCATGGATGTACGCTAAAGTAACCCAACTTCCTCTCAAAGACATGTAATACACAACACTACCGACAAAAGCAAAGAGCCGGAAAATCAATTGAATTTTCCGGCTCTTTATGATTTAGAATATCTTGCGATAAATATGGCAATAAGGCGTTGTACCCTTATGGTCGTAGTAGTCCTGATGGTAATCCTCGGCCGGCCAGAAAGGTTCCGCAGGACGCAAAGAGGTTGCCACTTTATATCCTTTTTCGGTCAAAATCCGGATATATTTTTCAGCGATGGCTTTTTGCTCCTCATTGGCATAAAAGATAGCTGAAAGATACTGTGATCCGATATCTGGCCCCTGACCATTGGTTTGTGTGAAATCGTGTGTTTCGAAGAATAACTTCACCAGCTCTTCATAACTGGTTTGCTGCAGATCGAACACAATTTCGGTCGTCTCCAGATGCCCTGTTTCGCCGGTGCATACCTGTTTATAACTTGGATGATCGACATGACCACCCATAAAACCAACCGTAGTTTCCATCACTCCCTTTGCTTTGCTGAAGTGATACTCTGTGCCCCAGAAACAACCGGAGGCAAACCAGGCTTTCTGAAACGCCTGTTTATCGTCTGGAATAAAATTCATAGAAATAGAGTTAACGCAATGACGTGTATTTTTGGAAGTAAAACCCTCACCGAGAAAAACATGACCGAGATGTGCACCGCATTTGGCACAGGTTATTTCGGTACGTTGCCCATCGGCATCAGGTGTACGCAGAACAGCTCCGGGAATCTCATCATCAAAACTGGGCCACCCGCAATGCGACTCAAACTTACTTTCTGACCTGTAAAGCGGAGCCCCGCATTGTTTGCACACATAAGTACCTTTCGCCTTTACATTCAACAATTTGCCCGTAAACGGGCGTTCCGTTCCCTTATGAAGAATCACATATTGTTCTTCCGGGGTCAAATCTTTATGTTGCATAACTGAAGATTGTAACAGTAAACTAATCAAAATGAATAATATAGTTCTCATACCAAACAAGCATTAAAGTAAAACACTCCCATAAAACATGTTTCGTAAAAGGGCTACAAATATACCATCACGGGATAAACGATTCCAAAAAATCAACTACAATAAAGTATAATAACAGGAGAGATAAAAGATAAGAAAGAATAGAAGAAATGGAAGTTAGTAGAGAACGAGAAAACAACAAAAAAACGGATCTAAAAGTTCTTCTCTCCAGACTAGGAGGAGGAAGTAGCAGCCATCATCGTTGCACATTATCTTTTATTTAATCAAAATATATTTTGCATTAAAACACTATATTTGCAAACCACATGGCAATCAATGACATCAAACGAATAATTGAACCCGAGATCAGGTAACACGATACTTAACTACTCCCCTCTGGAGATGGAGAAAGCTGTCTGCAGAGGAAAAAATCATCACATATTTACACTTAATTCCTCAACACTAAAAACAACGACAGAAACAACTATGAAAACAAAATATACAGAAAAACTTACTTGTGCTACATGTGGAAGTGATTCTCATTTTGAATTCAATGAGGACAAATCCTATATAAAGTGCATTAATTGTAATAGAGAATATTTGGGAGGATATAACGAACTATTAGAGCTGAACCAAGACAAAATCCTAAAAGTAAAACAGCAAATTGCACAAGAAGCTAAATCAGAAATTCTTGAGCATGTCAAAGAAACATTGAAGAATAACAAATACATAAAAATCAAGTAACATGGAATATATAAGTTTAACATTATCAATTTTGGCAATTGCAGGTTCTGCATTTACCTATTTCTATCATGATAGAAAAATTAAAAATCAAGAAAAGAAGATCAATGATTATCAGTTGAAGAAATTTGAATCAGAAGATATTGAAAATAAAAAGGCACAAATAAAAGGGAACATCATTACCAATAATGGACACGGAATACTCAAAATATTTAATGCAGGAAAGTCTACTGCTCGTAATATCAGATTAGAGCTATTATGCGAACCAAAGGGAATCATTGGTCTAAAATTTGATCCTTTTGAAATGTTGAATCCTCAAGAATCTACAGAAGTTAGATTCGGTCTTGCAGAAGGACATGTTCCAAGATTAAAAGTGAAATATATCTGGAACGACAACTATAAAGAAGATAATGAATTTACTCAAATCCTAACTATATAGAGATGTCGCAAGAATATCATAGGGCTTTACTAACAATTTATCAGGAAAACGCCTGACAGCCTTTAACTCTTTGTTCCGACGTTTTCTCACCCCGATGAATCGGGGCGTTATTATTGGGTAACGGCTACGCCGTTTTGTCTCTGCATAATGTGTGAGCACACTAAAGACAAAAAAAACGACACAAAGACAGACGGACTAAACGCCGTTAGGCGTTACCTATGAATAACCTCCGGATTTATCCGGGGGAAAGATGAGAACGTCAACACTACCGAACGCTGTAGGCGTTCCCCTAAATCAAACAACCATGAACAGCTACCGGCAAATCCTCTATCACATCGTATTCTGTACTTACAACCACGAAAACACTCTTCCGGAAACAATGCATGAAGACCTTTATCGTCTTATTTGGGGCATCGTCAAAAAACGGAACTGCGTTCTATATCGGGTTAACGGCACTGAAAATCACATTCATATTCTATCTGACCTCCATCCAAGCATTTCGCTGGCCGATTATATCAAAGAGATCAAAACTGCCACCAACCGATGGATAAAAGAAAGCGGACTGTGCCCCGATTTTATCTCGTGGGCAGCTGGGTATTGTGCTCTGACGTATGCCTATCGCGACAAAGAAATGATTCTGAATTACATCAAAAATCAGAAGGAGCACCACAAAAAGACTAACTTTGAAGATGAATACAAAGAGCTCCTTCAAGAGTTTGGCATAGAAGCTGACGAAAAGTACATCTTCTAAGTCTGTGGGAAACGCTTACAGCGTTTCTTCTATGCGCCATTCCTTCTCACCCCGATAAATCGGGGCGTTATTCACAGGCAACGGCTAACGCCGTTTTATTAACCCATAGATGATCCGTCAAAAAAGCAATGCGGTCAAACATAGCCTGTGAATAACCAGCCTATTTATCCAAAGCGCGACGCAAGCATGAGAGATCTCGACTCGACGAATATAAAAATGAATATGCATAGGAAGATCAATGCCGTCAGGCATTACCCAGAAATAACCTCCGGATTTATCCGGGGGAAAAAGAATGTTCCCAAGCGCAACCGAACGCCGTAGGCGTTACCCTATCGGATCACATGCTACAACAATACTTCTATAATACGATTCCAGTGCGATTCCAGCACATTGTAGCGCAATTCCATCCGCTTTTGCCCAAAAAATTGTATCTTTGCGCAACTAATATTGACTGACTTATAAACCTATGGAACTTAGCGAACAAGAGCAACTGCGCCGTGAAAGCTTAAACGGACTCAGAGCTCTGGGAATAGAACCCTACCCCGCCGCAGCTTATCAGGTTACGGCTCTTTCGGATAACATCAAATTTACCTATCAGGATGATGCACCGCAACGTGAAGTAACTATCGCCGGCCGTATCATGAGCCGTCGCATAATGGGGAAAGCCTCATTTGTAGAGCTTCAGGACTCTGCCGGTCGCATTCAGATATATATTACCCGCGACGATATCAGCACCGACGAAGAGAAAACCATGTACAATGTCGTTTTCAAAAAACTGCTTGACATCGGCGACTTTATTGGCATCAAAGGGTATGTTTTCCGTACACAAATGGGCGAAATTTCGGTTCATGCTCAGGAATTGACCGTACTGAGCAAATCGCTTCGTCCGCTTCCTATCGTTAAATACAAAGACGGCGTGGCTTACGATGCCTTCGAGGATCCCGAGCAACGCTACCGTCAACGCTACGTCGACCTTGTGGTAAACGACGGCGTAAGAGATATTTTCCTCAAACGTACCAAGGTATTCAACTCCATGCGTAACTTCTTCAACGAACAGGGTTACGTAGAAGTGGATACTCCTGTACTTCAACCTATTCCGGGCGGTGCTTCTGCACGTCCGTTCATCACGCACCACAACGCACTGGATATTCCATTATATTTGCGTATTGCCAACGAGCTCTATTTGAAACGCCTTATTGTAGGCGGTTTTGAAGGGGTGTACGAATTCTCTCGTAACTTCCGTAACGAAGGTATGGATCGTACGCACAACCCTGAGTTTACGGCCATGGAAATCTATGTTTCCTACAAGGATTACAACTGGATGATGGACTTCACCGAAGCCATGATCGAAAAGATCTGTCTGGATGTAAACGGTACTTCTGAAGTAACGGTGGGCGACAAAACCATCAGCTTCCAACGTCCGTTCAAACGCATCACCATGATCGACGCCATCAAGGAACATACAGGTATCGACATCAACGGAATGAACGAAGAACAGTTGCGCGACGTTTGCAAACAACTGGGCATCGAAGCCAACGACACCATGGGTAAAGGTAAACTAATCGACGAAATCTTCGGCGAAAAGTGCGAAGGCAACTACATTCAGCCGACCTTTATCACCGACTATCCCATCGAAATGTCGCCGCTCTGTAAACGTCACCGTAACAATCCGGAACTGACAGAACGTTTCGAGTTGATGGTAAACGGCAAAGAGTTGGCTAACGCATATTCAGAGCTGAACGACCCTATCGATCAACGTGCCCGTTTTGAAGACCAGCTGCGTCTGAGCGAAAAAGGCGATGACGAAGCGATGTTTATCGATCAGGACTTCTTGCGCGCGCTCGAATACGGTATGCCTCCCACATCAGGAATGGGCATCGGTATGGATCGTCTGGTGATGCTGATGACCAATCAGGTAGCTATTCAGGAGGTATTGCTCTTCCCGCAAATGCGCCCCGAAAAGGTAATCCGCAAAGACAGCGCCGAAACTTTCATGTCAATCGGCATTCCCGAAACATGGGTTGAAACTGTCAACAAAGCAGGTTTCGTCACCGTAGCATCTTTGAAAGAGCAAAACCCGAACAAACTTCATCAGGATTTGTGCGGACTCAATAAAAAACTAAAATTAGGACTGACCAACCCGACCAAAGACGACGTAACTTTGTGGGTTGAAAACGCTAATAACCGTTGATATGGCTACTGATAGTGAAAAACAGTGCTCCGAGTTTTCTCCCGGACGAATTGCCGTCTGCGGAGGTGGAAGTTGGGCAACTGCCATCGCGAAGATCCTGTTAAACTCACAGGAAAGCATCAACTGGTACATGCGTCGTCAGGATCAAATCGACGATTTTTTGAAATTGAGCAAGAACCCATCATATCTGACAGGGCTCAAATTTGACACAGACCGCATCAATTTCACAAGCAAGATAAACGAAGTGGTAAAAAACTCGGACACGCTGATTTTTGCCACTCCGTCGCCATTTCTGAAGATGCACCTGAAGAAGTTACGCCAGTCATTGAAAACCAAGACCGTCGTTACTGCTATCAAAGGAATTGTACCGGACGAAAATTTAATCGTCACCGATTATTTTCAACAGTTTCTGTCGGTTCCGAAGGACAATCTGGTAGTTCTTGCCGGCCCGTGTCATGCCGAAGAGGTGGCATTGGAACGCCTCTCTTACCTGACAATCGCCTGTAGCAACCGCGAGAAAGCGCGTAAACTGGCTTGCGTATTCACCAACAACTACATCAAAACCAGTACAACAGACGACGTCACCGGCATTGAATATGCCTCGGTACTGAAAAACGTTTACTCCATTGCTTCCGGCATTTGCCACGGTTTGAAATATGGCGACAACTTTCAGGCTGTGCTTATTTCAAACGCCATTCAGGAGATGCAACGTTTTTGTAACGCAGTTCATCCCCTGCACCGGAGCATCGACGAATCAGCCTACCTGGGCGACCTGCTGGTAACTGCCTATTCAAAATTCAGCCGCAACCGCACTTTCGGCACCATGATCGGAAAAGGCTACTCGGTTAAAACCGCTCAACTAGAAATGGAGATGATTGCCGAAGGATATTACGGCACAAAGTGTATCAAGGAAATCAACGAATGTTACCATGTAAAGATGCCTATCATGGAGTTCGTATACAATGTATTGTACAACAGAGCATCTCCCATATTACAGGTAAGAGCGCTCACCGAGTTGATACGTTAATTCATTTTGCACACATCAATTTCAAATAACACACATCAAAATGAGAACCATCAGCATTAACATTGACAAAACCTTTGGATTTATCTCCAAAGAGGCTGTTTCAGGCTACGAAGCAGCAGTAAAAGCAAGCAATGCTGCTTTACACGCCGGAACCGGCAAAGGAAATGACTTCTTGGGTTGGCTCAACCTACCCTCGTCAACAACAGCAGAACATCTGGCCGACATCGAAGCTACAGCAAAAATCCTGATCGACAACTGCGAAGTGGTGGTTGTTGTTGGTATCGGCGGCAGCTACCTCGGTGCAAAAGCCGTGATCGACGCTCTTTCAAACAGCTTCGACTGGCTGCAAACCGAACGTAAATATCCGGCAATCGTTTATGCCGGTCAAAACATTGGCGAAGATTACCTTTGCGAACTGCAGTCGTTCCTAAAAACGAAGAAATTCGGTATCATTTCCATCTCAAAATCGGGAACCACTACCGAACCCGCTTTAGCTTTCCGCCTTTTGAAATCACAATTGGAAGCACAACAAGGCAAAGAAGCTGCTAAAAAACTGATCGTCGCAATCACAGATAAAGCCCGTGGCGCATTGCGTACATTGGCTACACAGGAAGGTTACAAAACATTCGTCATCGAAGACAATATCGGCGGTCGTTACTCATTCCTGACTCCGGTAGGTTTGTTGCCAATTGCCACTGCCGGTTTCGACATCAAACAATTGGTTGCCGGTGCTGTCGATATGGAAAAGATTGCCGGTTTGGATACTCCGTTTGCGGAAAATCCAGCTGCTATCTACGCTGCAACCCGTAACGAGCTCTACAAAAGTGGCAAGAAGATCGAAATCCTGGTGAACTTCCATCCGAAACTTCACTTCGTTGCTGAATGGTGGAAACAACTTTACGGCGAAAGCGAAGGCAAGGAAAACAAAGGCATTTTTCCTGCTGCCGTCGACTTCACCACCGACCTTCACTCCATGGGACAATGGATTCAAGAAGGCGAACGTACTATTTTTGAAACTGTTATTTCAGTCAAAGAACCGAACCATACAGTAACTGTTCCTTCTGACGATGCCAATCTGGATGGCCTGAACTTTCTTGCCGGAAAACGCGTTGACGAAGTAAACAAAATGGCGGAATTGGGCACCATGCTGGCTCACGTCGACGGCGGCGTTCCCAACATCAAAATCGAATTGCCTAAACTCGATGAGTATAACCTCGGCCAATTGCTCTATTTCTTCGAAAAGGCATGTGGTATCAGTGGTTATGTTCTCGGCGTGAATCCTTTCGACCAACCGGGTGTTGAAGCATACAAAAAGAACATGTTTGCACTGCTCGAAAAACCGGGCTACGAAGCCGAAAGCAAAGCGATTAAAGCAAAATTATAAGCAAATATTTTTCAACACAAAGACTCAAAGACACGAAAATGATACAATAATTTGATTTGTGTCTTTGTGCCTTTGTGTTTGAAACCAAATTGGAGATTGTATGAAACGTGCCATCTTTCCCGGAACATTCGATCCATTCACTATTGGTCATTACGACATTGTAAAACGCGGATTAAATCTTTTCGATGAGATTATAATCGGTGTGGGTGTAAATCAGGCAAAGAAGACCTTCTTTACCGTCGAAAAGCGTGTGGAAATAATCAGGATGGCATTCAAGAATGAACCTCGGATCAAGGTTCAGGAATACAACACACTGACCGTCAATTTCGCCAAAGAAGTGGACGCTCAGTTTATTTTGCGGGGATTGCGCTCTGTAAGCGACTTTGAATACGAACGTACCATCGCTGACGCCAACAAACATCTGGAAGGCATTGATACTGTAATTCTCAACACAGATCCGGCCTATTCGTTTATCTCATCAACAGTGGTACGCGACTTGCTGGCTTACGGGAAAGACATTACTGCCTTTTTACCTCCCGACACCAACTTATAAGTTCGTTGAAAAGTTACTTTGTGGGTTCGTCTTTCACCTCATCCACACTCTTTTTCACCTCTTCTTCAACGTCTTTCATGCCGCTTTTGAAGCTTTTCACTCCTTTGCCGAGGCCGTGCATCAACTCAGGAATCTTTTTTCCACCGAACAACAACAACACAATCAACGCAATAATGAGCAAATGCTCGTAGCTAAGAAATAATAAAGTAGTCATATAAATATTTACAATTAAATCATTTACGATTTACAATTGAGCCAGCTTGCCCCGTTGCCTGATAGCTGCTTAAAACCGTCACACAACTCTACAAAGTTAATACATTTCTTGGGTTTGAATAGTTGCAGACTGCAAATATTTTTCATCTGAAACGGATCAATTTCTATCAATGAATATCCTGCGCATTGAATGGTGTCGCCTGATACACAAAATAGTTGAGCCAGTTAGAAAACAGCAAATTGGCATGCCCTCTCCACCGTACCAGCGGAGCTTTTTTCGGATCGTCATCCCGGTAGTAATTTTGAGGAACCTCAATGGATGCTCCTTTAGCAACATCGCGTTTATACTCCTGATCGAGAGTATTGGGTGCATACTCCGAATGGCCGGTGATAAAGAACTCGCGACCATTACGCGCCATCACCATATAAACACCTGCATCTTTCGATTCGGATAAAATGGTCAGTTCCGGACACTTCTCGATATCTTCGCGTCTGATTTCGGTATGACGACTGTGAGGAGCATAAAACACATCATCAAATCCTCTGAAAATAGGATTCAAAGGATCATTCAACGTATGTTCAAATACTCCGAATTTTTTCTGATCCAATTGATATTTTGGAATATCGTAAAAATGATACAAGCCTGCCTGCGCTGCCCAGCAAATGTAAAAAGTGGAAGTAACATGCGTACGGGCCCAATCAAAGATTTTAGTAATTTCGGGCCAATAGCTCACATCTTCATATTCAAACTGCTCTACCGGCGCTCCCGTAATAATCATCCCATCATACTTCTGATCCTTTATTTTGTCGAAGTTCTTATAAAAAGCAATCATGTGCTCGATCGGAGTATTCTTCGAAGTATGACCTTTGATTTTTATGAAATCGATTTCAATCTGAAGCGGCGAGTTCGACAGCAAACGAATAAGATCGGTCTCTGTCGTTATTTTTAGCGGCATCAGGTTAAGAATCGCAATTCTCAAAGGACGAATATCCTGCATGGAGGCCTGAAGCGAATCCATCACGAAGATATTCTCATGCTTCAACTGCTCAATGGCAGGCAACTTATCAGGAATATTTACAGGCATTATTCTATTTACAATTTTCCCGATAGCTATCGGGGTTACAATTTACGATTGAAAATGCTTCACTTTCTCGCATCTACAACTGTATTTGTCGGGCATTGATGTTCTCGGCCATAAAAACAGATGCCGAAGCAGCAAATTTCTCTTCTGCCTCCGTTGTGAGAAAGCGACATTCGCCACCCTGCGAACATTTTTGTTCCATTTCGGGATGACGGTTCAGATAGTCGGCAAGACTTTCAGCCACAATGTCACCCTGAATAACCAATGCAACATGCTTAGGCAGGTATTTTTGTATTTTATCTACCAGCAATGGATAATGCGTACAACCCAAAATGAGAGTATCGATTGCCGGATCGAGCGAAAAGAGATGATCCAGATTCTTCTTTACAAAATAATCGGCACCATCCGAGTCATATTCCCCATTTTCAACCAGTGGCACCCACATCGGACACGCTTCTCCGGTCACCACTATATCTGGAAACAGTTTGGCTATTTCAAGCGGATAGGACTGCGACTGAATAGTGCCTGTCGTACCTACCAGCCCCACATGACGTGTTTCAGTCAGACTACCGATAGCTTCAACCGTAGGCCGGATCACACCAAGAACACGCCTGTTCGGAGCCAAACCGGGCAGATCGCGTTGCTGAATGGAGCGCAAAGCCTTTGCAGAAGCCGTATTGCAAGCAAGAATAACCAGATGGCAATCCAGTTCAAACAGCTTTTTCACACACTCCAACGTGTAGTGATAAACCACCTCGAACGAACGTGTTCCGTAAGGAGTACGGGCATTATCGCCAAGATAGAGATAATCGTATTGAGGCAACCGTTGACGGATGGCATTCAAAATTGTCAACCCTCCGTAACCCGAATCGAAAACCCCGATCGGGCCTGTTCCTTTATGAGATAATTCTGTCTGAGACATTATTTCTTTATTCCAAAATTCAGGATTTCAGGATTCCATCTGGTACTTTGTACTGAGTACTGAAAACTGTATCCTGTCTTACTTTCTCTGATCCAGTTCTTCTTTGCTTTTCACTCTGAATTTATCCGGTTCCGGGTCGACAATCTGGTGTTTATACGCATCAGGATAACCAACTCGGTTGATTTTGGAAGGAATACCATATTCGTTTTGCTCGAATTTGCCATCTTTCTCTATCTTGATATTTCCATCCATATATTTCACCATCATGTATTCTCCCTGTTCTTTCCATGATGCGGTAACAGCCTCAGCCTGTTTATTGCTGAAATCAGTGAGGTACGCTCTGGCAGCAGCCGGATCTTTGGCATACATTTCAAGAGCTGTTTTATCAATCGCAGGCACACTATCCGAGAATTGTTTTTCCCATTTTGTCTGCAACTTGCGGATATCTTCAATCATGTACGAATATTTGGTGTATGCCATATTCGACACCCAGTTGAAAATCCAAAACGATGATGTCCAGGAGAATTTCAGCAAGCTACCGTTATGTTCGTCAAAGCATAGAGGCACTTTGGTGATTCCGCAATACATCGGCACATATTCCGAACATGCAGCGTCGTCAACTCCGAACCAAAAGATTCCGCCTACAGGGTCAGGCATCCAGTGACGCATTTGTGCAATAAACGAGAATCCGGTCTGATAAGTTGCCGTCGGACGTTCGTGCACATACTCTTTGCCATCGAGTTTCCATGTCAGCGGGCTACATCGCATAGGCGAGCCGTAAGGGCCGGCTCCTACTCCTTTAGTAATATCCAGTTCGGTACCTTCATAACGATCGCGCATGGCAAAAATCAGATCTTTCAAATCAACTTTTTTAGTCGGTTTTATCCACAATGGCATCCGTTCTTTGGTTTCGCCTTTCACATACGAAAGATATTTATCCATTGCCGGATCCATTTTGCGGAAGAACGACCACACGCGGGCTTCGCAGGCACGCAAGGCTACATAATCGAGAGGTGCGTATGTATCTGAAAAGCTGAATTCCGTATTATTGCCATTGAAATAGCCCTTTTCCCGTGCAAAAGAAATCACATCAGGAGAGAACAAACATTCATCCGGTTTGTCGAGAGGGAAAGTTGTAATACGAGCCTGATTGGCATGAGCACTCACACAATCGTCGGGAATACGACGTGCAACCCACACGGCACCTTTGCCCTTCGGTCCTTTGCCCACCATCTCCATGATCCATATCTCTTCGGGGTCTGCAATCGAAAACGATTCTCCTTCGCTTGCATAACCATATTCTTCTACCAGAGAAGTCATCACCTTTATCGCTTCGCGAGCCGTTTTTGCACGTTGCAAAGCTGTGTATATCAAGGTTCCGTAATCCATCACAGAGGTAGTATCCACGAGCTCTTCCCTTCCGCCGAAAGTAGTTTCACCAATGGCCACCTGACACTCGTTCATATTGCCCACCACAGAATAGGTATGAGCAACCTGTTTGATTTTGCCCATATATTTACCTGTATCCCAATCGTGCACATCCACCATTTCCCCGGGTGCATGATCGGCTGCCGGTCGAAATGCCAGGGCTCCGAACAAGAAATAGGAGTCGGCAGCATACGAAATAAAGGTAGAGCCTGTAGTAGAAGCATTCTTGCCCACTAAAAAATTGGTACAGGCAAACGAGGAACCGAGCAAAGTCTCAGCTATTAAAAAGAGGGAGATAAAAATCTTCTTCATAAAATCATCAATGGTTTATATTCATCATACGACTCAGATATTTTCCGATAATATCGAATTCGATATTGACAACCGAGCCTTCCACGATTTGATCGAAATTGGTATGTTCGCGTGTAAAGGGAATAATAGCAACGGAAAAACCGTCCGTCTTTGAATTGACCACGGTAAGGCTCACTCCATTTACGCAGACTGAACCTTTTTCGACGGTAACATAGCCCTGTGCTGCCATTTCGGGAGCCACCGAATAAGAAAATGTGTAGTACCAGCTACCATTATTTTCCTGAACCGATGTACAAACAGCTGTTTGATCCACATGTCCCTGCACAATATGACCGTCCAGACGACCATTCATGATCATACTACGTTCAAGATTCACCTTACTACCAATCGTCAGCAAACCCAAATTTGATTTATCCAGTGTTTCTTTAATGGCAGTTACAGTATATACATCACCAGCAATATCCACAACGGTGAGACATACACCATTATGTGCAACACTTTGATCAATCTTTAATTCACCTGTAAATGAGCAGCGTAATGAAATATGCAGATTATCCTGATCTTTTTGCAGGCCCACTACAGTCGCGGCTTCTTCTATAATACCTGAAAACATAATTTATTCTTCAAATTATACAATTAATATCCTGACTTCATTCATTTTTAAGGAATGCAAATGTACAAAAATTGCAGTTCACGAGCAACTTAATAAAAACAAACCCCCCGCCACAAAAGTGACAGGGGGCATATAGTACTTTAATTAAAAAGCAATTACTTCGACAATTTATTCACATGCTTTGCCAATTTCGACTTCAAATTGCTGGCTTTGTTTTTGTGAATCATATTGCGCTTTGCCAATTTATCCAACATCGCAGCCACTTGAGGCAACAATGTAGCAGCCGCATCTGCTTCTTTTGTAGCACGCAAAGTCCTTACAGCGTTGCGGGCAGTTTTAGCATAATAACGGTTGTGCAAACGATTTTTTTGCGTTTGACGTATTCTTTTGACAGATGATTTGTGGTTTGCCATAGTTATGTTTCAAAAAGTATATCTTAGTAGCCCATAGGGGAGTCGAACCCCTCTTTCCAGAATGAAAATCTGGCGTCCTAACCGATAGACGAATGGGCCATGTGTCTCTCACAAAAGCGGTGCAAAGGTAAGGGACTTATTTTAATCTTCCAAATATCCTGAGCCTTTTTTTTATCTTTTCCTTCATTTTTTTCGTAACAAACTCATTATCAATAGTGAATTTCATCACTTTTTTTATCATTCAATTTTGCTTCATTTTGGCACGACTATTGTTACAAACAGCAGTCTTTTGTTTTGTAATTTTATTTATAGTATATTTGGATGGGATTTCCCGATTGGAAACCAACGAATTAATATAAATATTTGCAAAGATAAATTTTTATCTACCAAAGTAAGGCTGCTGCCAAACTGACAAAGCAACTAACATTTTGACATGGATATTATCATCAACAACCTTCAAGAAGAGCTTTCTGACGAGCAACCGGGGTATCTCTCGATCGTAGCGGACAGCAATGATTTACCAGCTATCAATATAAAACCGGATGAATTAATTCCTGTTTTACCGTTACGAAACACAGTAATGTTTCCAAACATTGTAATGCCGATTGCCGTAAGCCGCAATAAATCGTTACGACTTATCCGGGAGGTGTACCAAAAAAACGGGATATTGGCGGCCACCACACAAAAGGATGCTAAGGTTGAAGACCCCACAACTAACGATGTTCAACCAATAGGTACGATTGCCCGTATTGTACGCATTCTTGAAATGCCGGACAACAGCACAACGGTTCTGCTTCAGGGCATACAACGATTCGAATTAAAGGAAATAGTTACTTCGACTCCCTATCATCAGGGATTGGTAACACTACTGCAAGACAAAGTACCGGCAGATGACAACCGTGTTTTTAACGCCCTGATTGAAGCAATCAAAGAGCTGTCCATAAAAATCATTCAGAATTCGGGAATGATTCCTCCCGAAACCTCCTTTGCAATCCGCAATATCGACAGTTCCGAACAGCTCGTCAATTTCATTGCCGGTAATTTTGCTTTGAAAGTAGCGGAAAAACAGCGTTTGCTTGAAATCGAAGATCTCGAAGAGAGAGGCTATCAACTGCTCGAAATCCTGAACAAAGAATCCCAGCTACTTGAAATAAAAGCATCCATTCAATCGAAAGCAAGGGAAGATATTGACCAGCAACAACGCGAATACTTCCTGCAACAACAGATGAAAACCATTCAGGACGAGCTAGGTGGTGGCATCAACGAGCAACAAATCAAAACGATGCGTGAAAAAGCGCAGGAAAAGAAATGGGGCAAGGAAGTTGCCGAAGCATTCAATTCTGAACTGGAGAAACTGGAACGGATGCATCCGCATTCTCCGGAATATCCTACCCAGATGAACTATGTGGAAACCATGCTGGCGTTGCCCTGGAACGAATATTCAAAAGATAATTTTGATCTGAAACGGGCACAAAAAATACTTGATCGCGATCATTTCGGATTGGAGAAGGTAAAAGAACGCATTATCGAACATTTGGCCGTATTACGACTGAAAGGTGATATGAAGTCACCAATCATCTGCCTGTACGGCCCTCCGGGTGTTGGAAAAACTTCTTTGGGTAAATCCATTGCCGAATCACTGAACCGCAAATACATACGAATTGCGTTAGGTGGTTTGCATGACGAGGCCGAAATTCGGGGACACCGTCGTACCTACATTGGTGCTATGCCGGGACGTATCATTCAAAACCTGAAAAAAGCAGGCACAGCGAATCCCGTCATGGTGCTGGACGAAATTGATAAAGTGAATGCTGATTTCAAAGGCGATCCTTCTTCTGCATTGCTTGAAGTTCTTGACCCGGAACAAAACTCAACGTTCCACGACAATTATCTGGATATCGATTTCGACCTGTCAAAAGTACTGTTTATTGCCACCGCGAACACCACTCAAACGATCTCGCAGCCCCTACTCGACCGTATGGAAATGATTGACGTTAGTGGTTATATTACGGAAGATAAAATAGAAATCGCACATCGCCATCTGGTTCCGCGTCAACGTGACAACCACGGTATAAAGAAAGATCAGATTACGATTCCGAAGATCACATTGAAACACATCATCGAATCGTATACCCGCGAATCGGGAGTGCGCGATCTGGAACGCAAAATTGCAAAAATCATGCGTCAGGTTGCCAAAAAAATTGGCACCGAAGAAACTTACGACATTATTGTTCAACCGGATGCACTGAAAGAACATTTGGGAACTCCGCCATTTACCCGTGATATTTACGAAGGGAACGACTATGTGGGTGTGGTTACAGGTTTGGCCTGGACATCGGTAGGCGGAGAAATTCTCTTTATCGAAACCAGCCTGAGCAAATCGAAAGCTCCTTCATTAACTCTGACCGGAAATCTCGGTAACGTTATGAAAGAGTCGGCGATTCTTGGTCTGGAATACATCAAATCGCATGCCGCACAAATCGGCATCGAAGAGAGCAAATTCGAAGAAATGAGCGTACATGTGCATGTTCCTGAAGGAGCTATTCCCAAAGACGGTCCTTCGGCTGGTATCACCATGGTAACGGCTTTAGCTTCTGCCTTTACCCAGCGAAAAATAAAAAAAGCATTGGCCATGACCGGCGAAATGACCCTGAGAGGCAAAGTGTTGCCCGTGGGCGGCATCAAAGAAAAAATCCTGGCAGCCAAACGTGCCAACATAAAAGAACTGATTCTTTGTGAAGATAACCGGAAAGACATTGAAGAAATCAAACCGGCTTATCTGAAAGGGCTGACATTCCATTATGTAACCGACATAAAAGAAGTTCTTGATATTGCTCTTTTGAAGAAATAATGAAGGAACGGCGTTAATAATCAAAACACTTTGATTTCGCTATTTCGTAACGTATCTTTGTACAAACATCCACGTAGGTTGTATCTCAGCGCATGAGGTTCGCCTCATGGATGTTTTTTGTTTATCAATATATAAACCAATTAATTATGTCAACTATAAAAAAAGTTCATGCACGGCAAATTTTAGATTCGAGAGGAAATCCGACCGTGGAAGTGGAAGTAACAACCAATGAAGGTTTTGTAGGGCGTGCAGCCGTTCCATCCGGTGCATCAACCGGTGTTCACGAAGCTGTTGAATTGCGAGACGGCGATAAGTCAAAATATATGGGCAAAGGTGTTTTGAAAGCCGTGAATAATGTAAACTCAGTCATCGCTCCGGCTCTTGAAGGTCATTCGGTACTCGATCAACGAGGCATCGACAATGCCATGCTGGTACTCGACGGAACTGAAAACAAAGGCAAACTTGGTGCAAATGCCATTCTGGGCGTTTCGCTGGCAGCTGCTCATGCTGGCGCTGCCGTTACCAAACAACCGTTATTCCGTTATGTTGGTGGCGTTAATGCCAATACGCTCCCTATTCCTATGATGAACATTCTGAACGGAGGTTCACATGCCGATAACTCTATCGACTTTCAGGAATTTATGATTATGCCGGTGGGCGCCAGCCGCTTCAGCGAAGCACTCCGCATGGGTTCCGAAGTGTTCCATCACCTGAAGGACGTGTTGAAAAAACAGGGATATTCTACCAACGTAGGCGATGAAGGCGGGTTTGCTCCCAACCTGAAATCGAATGAAGAGGCTGTTACTGTTATTCTGTCTGCCATCGAAAAGGCCGGTTACCGTCCGGGTGAAGATATCTGCATTGGGCTCGACCCTGCCTCTTCCGAATACTACATCCCCGAAGAAAAAGTCTATCACCTGCATAAATCGTCGGGCGAGAAGCTGACACCCGCTCAAATGGTGGCTTACTGGAAAGAATGGACTTCAAAATATCCGATCATTTCCATCGAAGACGGCATGGCCGAGGATGATTGGGATGGTTGGAAACTACTGACTGACACTATCGGTGATCATGTTCAGTTAGTTGGCGACGACCTTTTTGTCACAAACGTAAAGCGCCTGCAGATGGGTATTGATCGTAAAGTCGGCAATTCCATTCTGATCAAGGTAAATCAGATCGGTTCTTTGTCAGAAACCATCGACTCGGTCAATCTGGCTCAAATCAACGGCATGACCACTATCATGAGCCACCGTTCGGGCGAAACCGAAGACAGCACTATTGCCGATCTGGCAGTTGCTCTTAACACGGGATTAATCAAAACTGGTTCGGCATCGCGTAGTGACCGGATCGCAAAATATAACCAGCTGCTCCGCATAGAAGAGGCTTTGGGCAACCAAGCCATTTACTGGGGCAAAAGTTATAAATATGCCAGGTAGTTTTTAAGTTTAAATTTCACCTTTCGAATATCGGGGTTTCTTCACGAAGTTTCCCCGATATTTTTTTATTTTTGCTCAAAATTTAATTGGCAATGAAGCAAAACAAACTCTTTTCCATAATTCTTCTAATCAGCTGTCTTTCTGTTACCGCAAACGCTAAAAGTGGTTATGAGATAAAAATCAAAGTCTCCGGTCTGAAAGACTCTACCGTAGTTTTGGCTCACTATTTTGCGAAAGAATCTCTCACTTTCGTAAAAGACGATTCAACCAAACTGAACAAGAAAGGAGAAGCTACCTTAGCAAAAACCAAACCGCTTGCAGGAGGAATGTACATTGTCATTCTTCCGCAAAAAAAATATTTTGACCTTTTTATTGGCAACAATCAGCAATTCAGCGTGGAAGCAGACACCGCAGATCTGGTTAGGAGCGTTAAATTCAAAGGCTCGGAAGAAAATACATTATTCTACAACTATCGCAACCTGATTACCGGCAAAACAAAGGAGATGAAAAATCTTAATGAACAGTTTGCCAGCGCAAATCAGGCTCAGAAAGATTCCATCACCAAGGCACGTAACTCTCTCAATACCGAGGTTAAAAACTACATTCGTCAATCGATAGACCAACACAAAGGAACCTTTTTCGCCACATGGCTTCAGGCTCTGCAAGAGATTGAGATTCCACCGCTTCCCCGTGACGCGAAAGGCAATATTACCGATCCGAATTTTCAGTACAAATACTGGCATCAGCACTTCTTCGACAATTTTGATCTGTCGGATATAAGACTCCTGCACACTCCTTTCTACGAACGTAAGGTTCTTGACTATATGGACAAAGCCTCCATCCAGCATCCCGACTCGATTCAAAGAGAGACAGACCTGCTCATGTCTATGATCGGCTCCAACGATGAAGTTCGTCGTTACATGCTGGGCACCATCTACAACCATCTGGCAGAAAAGGCTAATCAATATGTAGGAATGGACAGTCCGTTTATATATTTTGCCGAAAAATACTACCTGCCGCAAGCAACCTGGGCTGATCAGAAATTCAGAGACAACCTTCAAAAAGACATTGCCAAAATAAAACCCAACCTAATTGGGAAGGAAGCGCCCAATTTACCACTTGCCGAAATTCCGGTTGAGCATTTTATAACCTCAAAAACAGATTCGGTTGCCCGAAAAAGCCTTCAAATAGGACGGATGATGAAACTACAAGATGTCAAGGCCAAATTCACAGTCCTTGTTTTCTGGGAAGTCGATTGCGGTCATTGTCAGAAAGAGATTCCATTGCTCTACGATTCGATCTACCCCATTATCAAAAATAAAGATGTAAAAATTGTAGCTATCCACATGCTCACCGGAGCAGATGCTAAAGCAAAATGGGTGGACTTTGTAAACGACCACAAACTCTTCGATTGGATCAATGCAACTCCGCTCGAATATGCTTACAAAGACACCTACAACATCATCTCCACACCAACCATATACCTGTTGGATGAAAACAAGCGGATCGTTTCAAAACGCATTGGCATCAAACAATTGCCAGAGGTGATTGAGAATGAGATAAAAAGGCAACAAGCCCAACAAACATTTCATTAAAAACAAAAAACACATCATATTCATTTTCAAGTTTATGATACCGACAAATTCATTACAGCACATCATTAAAACTCTTAGCAATATCCTCTTCAAATCGTAATAACTTCGCAATAGCTCCGCTCTAATTTTGCATGTGTAAAAAGGCAATCAACGCTTCGGCCGGTTGCTTAAAACAAACAACACATGCCCGACGATTTAGTCTTTCATATCAGTCACTACGGCTATCTGGCCATTTTCCTTTTCATCTTTCTGCAAGAGATCGGGGCTCCCACTCCTCTGCCCAACGAACTTATTCTTATCTTTTCCGGTTATCTGGCTTTTACCGGAATCCTGAAATCGCTTCCGCTTATTTTCACAGTGGCTGGAGCCGATTTGCTGGCTGCTACCACTCTTTACGTAATTTTCAACCTATTCGGAACTTTTTTGCTTAGTGCAAAATCTCGATGGATTCCCATTTCTCAACAAAGCATCCACAAACAATCGCAAAAAATAGCCCGTCTTGGATTTAAGGGAATCGTCATCGGACGGTTATCTCCCTTTATCCGGGGCTATGTGGCTGTTATCTGTGGCCTGCTGCACATCAACCCCAAACAATACGGAATCACCATCATGGCCACCTCGGTCATCTGGAGCTCATTCTACATTGCAGCAGGTTATCTTTTGGGACCGTACTGGAAATACATCGATACGCATCTCGAAGAATTCAAATACATGCTAATGGCAATACCTGCCGGAATTTTCCTCTGGATTGTTACCCGACACATTACTGGTATAGTATACAAGCGACACGCACCGAACACATTATAACGAAGCCCGTTCACATAGTTACATCTAACAACCAATTCAAAAAAGTTAAAATGAAAGTACACGTAGTATCCGAAACCGCCTACATGATTAAGGGCAATGGCGTACACACCGCATTTGTCGATCATGTAGAACTCCTCAAGGCAAATCAGGATCTTGAAACCGTAGTAAACAACGAAGAGAGAGGCGATGTGATGCACAGCCACACATACGGTCCTTTATATTTCTGGAAAGGTCTCCGATACAAGCACAAAAGAGTATTCACGGCTCATGTTATTCCCGACTCTATCAAAGGTTCGCTACCCGCATGGAAACTGTGGATGCCTTTCGTGAAATGGTACTTCAAACAGGTCTACTCTTACGCCGATGTCTGCATTGCCATTTCGCCACGAGTGGAAGAAGCTATCATAGAAAGCGGAGCTAAGACTAAAATAGAACGGGTATACAACCCGATTCCCGTCGACCGATGGAAATGCTCTCCAGAGAAACGCCGTCAGGGACGCGAAATACTGGGTATTAAAGAGAACGAATTTGTTGTTTTGGGCGTGGGACAGCTGCAAGCCCGTAAAGGAGTGGAAGACTTTATGGATGTGGCGGCCGCCATACCAGAAGCACGCTTTGTGTGGGCCGGCGGTCGTCCTTTCGGTCCGATGACCGAAGGCATCACCCGTATCGACACCCGCATTGCCGAGAGTGAAGGCTCCAACATGCAGTTCACCGGTATGTTGGGCTTAGATAAAATGCCGCTTATTTACGCTGCCGCCGACCTGATGCTCTTTCCATCGTATCAGGAAAATTGCCCGTTGGCACCCATCGAAGGAGCTGCCTGCGGATTGCCGGTGGTTTTCCGTGATCTCACAGAATACACGACGCTTTACGAACGCCCGTACCTGAAAGCTTCCACCACCGACGAATTTATCCGGCTGGCTCGCGAAATGATGTCGGATCCCGATAAATTAGAAGAGGGAAAAGCCATTTCGCAGGCACTAATCCGGCAATTCGACAAGCAAGAGATACGCGAAAAGCTGTTGAACATCTATCAATATCTCTACGAAAGCGACATGCAACGGGCTGCATCAAAATTTCCTTCATTCCAGACAACCTGATTTTTTACATCTCTTTTCCGGAAGCGGATACTCATTCGGGTATCCGCTTTTTTGCTCTATTTCGACATCATATTGTTTATAATAAACAGATTACCGTTATTTTGGAAGGAGTAAGGCAAAAACGTATCTTTGTACTGAGATTTATCCGAAGCCATTTGTCTGCATTTATTCTTTTGCGCAGGCCGGGGAATGGATTTGTAACCATTTCCTTGTTGGAAGAAGAAAATCATCACTAAATCTATTTATTTACTTAAAAAACAAAACAAATGAAGGTCTTAAAATTTGGTGGAACATCCGTAGGTTCCATTGAAAGCATTCTGGAGGTAAAAAAAATCGTTGAAGCCCAGCAGGAGCCGGTTATCGTAGTAGTTTCCGCACTGGGTGGCATCACCGATCAACTCTACCATGTTTCTAACTTAGCCGCTAATGGCGACCCGACCTACATCGATGCTATGCAGGCAATTGTAAAAAGGCATATCGATGTGGCAAATGGCGTTGTTCCTACTGAAAAACGAACTCAGGTCACTACAACTGTCACAGACTTACTGGAAGAACTCACCAACATTATGAAAGGGATCTTCCTCATTCAAGACCTTACACAAAAAATCACCGACTCTATTGTAAGCTATGGTGAACGTGCCTCTTCGACCATTATCGGACAGGTAATTGACAATGCCGTAACATACGACTCTCGTAAATTCATCAAAACTGTTCCTCAGTTTACCAAACATATCGTCGATTTTCACACCACCAACGAGCTGGTCAAACAACAGTTTACCAACGAACAAAAGGTGGTAGTATGCGGCGGTTTTATCTCTTCCGACACCAGAACCAATGTGGTGACCAACCTCGGTCGTGGCGGTTCCGACTACACGGCGGCTATTCTTGCCGCTGCACTGAAAGCTTCCGTGTTGGAAATATGGACCGACGTGGATGGTTTTATGACTGCTGACCCACGCATTATCAGCAACACATACGTTATCGAATCGCTGTCGTTTATCGAAGCAATGGAGTTGTGTAACTTCGGAGCCAAGGTGATTTACCCGCCGACTATCTATCCGGCATATCACAAAAATATTCCAATCCGGATCAAAAATACGTTCAATCCGTCGGCTCCCGGCACCTATATTTCAAACGACCGCACTACCGATACGGTGAAAGCGATCAAGGGTATTTCGTCCATCAACGACACCTGTTTGATTACCGTTCAGGGTTTAGGCATGGTAGGCGTTATCGGCGTAAACTACCGCATTTTCAAGACGCTGGCCAAAAACGGAATCAGCGTATTCCTCGTTTCTCAGGCGGCTTCGGAAAACAACACTTCGTTTGCCGTTAAAAACAGCGATGCCGATCTGGCCGTGAAAGCACTTGACGAGGAATTTGCCCGTGAAATAGAACTGGGCGAAATGAACCGTGCAGTTGCCGAAAGAGATCTGGCAACGGTGGCCATTGTGGGCGAAAACATGAAACGTATTCCCGGTATCGCCGGAAAGCTGTTCGGCACTCTGGGTCGCAACGGTATCAATGTGATTGCCTGTGCGCAGGGAGCTTCGGAAACCAACATCTCGTTCGTCACCGATCTGAAATCGTTGCGCAAAGCGCTGAACGTAATCCACGATTCGTTCTTCCTTTCCGACTATCAGGTACTCAACGTATTCCTCACCGGTACGGGTACCGTGGGTGGCAGTCTGCTCGACCAGATTCGTCAGCAACAACCCAAGCTGATGGCCAAAAAGGGTTTAAAGCTCAACGTGGTGGGTATTGCCAATGCCGAGAAGGCGCTCTTTACCCGCGAAGGAATTAATCTGGAAAACTACAAGGAAGAGATCGACGCAAAAGGCAAACCGACCTCTCCGCAATTGTTGCGCGACGAGATTTTGGGCATGAATATCTTCAACTCGGTGTTTGTAGACTGTACGGCGAGCCCCGAGGTTGCAACCATCTACAAAGATCTGCTGTCGAACAACGTTTCGGTGGTGGCTGCCAACAAAATTGCAGCTTCGTCGGAATACGAAAATTATGCAGAACTGAAATCGATTGCCAGCAAACGCGGCATCAAGTTCCTGTTTGAGACCAACGTGGGAGCCGGGCTGCCGATTATGAATACCATCAACAACCTGATTAACTCGGGCGACCGCATCCTGAAAATGGAAGCTGTGCTTTCGGGTACGCTCAACTATATTTTCAACACGCTGAGTGCCGAAAACACGCTGAGCAAGACCATCCGCATGGCAAAAGAGGCCGGCTACTCCGAACCTGATCCACGCATCGACCTGAGCGGTAAGGATGTGATCCGCAAGCTGATTATCCTCTCGCGCGAAGCCGGTTACCGGGTGGAGCAGTCGGATGTAGAATGTAACCTCTTTATTCCCGATAACTATTTCAAAGGTTCGCTGGAAGATTTCTGGAACACCATTGGCGAAATGGATGCACAGTTCGAACAACACCGTCAACGCCTCGAAACCGAACACAAACGCCTCCGTTTTGTGGCTACCATGGAAGAGGGAAAATGCAGCGTAGGCCTGCAGGAAGTCGATCAACGCCATCCGCTCTACGACCTGGAAGGCAGCAACAACATCCTGATGATTACCACCGAACGTTACAACGACTATCCAATGATTATCAAAGGATACGGCGCCGGTGCCAGTGTGACAGCTGCCGGTGTCTTTGCCGACATCATCAGCATTGCCAATATCAGGTAATCAATTGAACAAATTGCGCGATTAAAAATCGCGCCACCTAAAACTCCCCGCTTTCGGAAACGAAGGTGGGGAGTTTTTTTGTTTCGAAACTTATGTTAGTAAGTTCATTTTCAGACAGAAATTTTCTCATTTATATTTTATATCATATATTTGCATAACAAACATTTACTATATATACCATGACAAAAACTGCTATCTTGTTGAGTTTGCTATGTATATTTTCCGATTTAAGCTTTGGGAACATAAAACAACCTTCCTTACTGACAAGCCGCAAAACAAGCTATCATACCTACATTTTCAAAATAGATAATCAACAAGCCCGCAAAATTTATAAAAAAAGAATCGACGGCACCGACGAATCGCTTTTTATAAATTTATGCGACTCATTTCCAACCGATTCAATCTACAAAAAAAACCTTCCGGTCGGGCATTATCTTTATGTGAACAGTTGCGAAAACAGGCTTGATATGGAGCTCAAAAGTAGCAATAACGGTTCTATCTATCTCGCCAACAACAATACTGACTTCAGCGTGCTCGTTTACAATGCGGAAGGGAATTCCATCTCCAATGCAAAAGTAAAACTCGGCAACAAAACCGTTCCCTTTGATCCGAAAACAGTCTCTTATTGCCTGCGGGGAAGTAATCGGCAGGGGATTCTGGAGGTAGAGATAGACGGTCACTCCTCATTTTTCAAAATTGTCAGCACCAACACTCAACCTCTTGCATTGCGAAAACTCAACAAGGTGCTTTATCAGACTCCGGTAAAATATATGGCGGTACCGGTCAATTTTGTTGTAAGTCTACCCATCGATCTTTTCAAATCGATCCAAAACCACTATCGTTACCGGACCATTCATATGTTCACCCAGCCCTTTATTTCTGCTTATAATTCAATCAAAAACAACAAACCGGAAGGCTGGGTGGAAAATCTCTATTATCACTTCGATCATTCGTACAGCAACTATTACAAAAGTGCGTTTTTCTTCAGTCAACCTAAATACAGGTCGAACGATACCATTCGCTTTCAGGCATTCGTATTCGATAAAAAGAACAGGCCCGTTAAAGACTCCCTTTCGGCAGATATATACTCGAACAATTACAAAAAAATAGGAACCTGCCGTCCAATCGAACCGGGTATTTACGCCTTTTCTTTTGTACCTAAACCCGAATATGGGTTGGAATTAGATCGCAACTACTCCATTTTTCTTCGCAACAGGCACGACAAACCGGTAGCCAACAACTATTTTCATTACGAAGATTACGAATTGAAAAGCAATAAATTTGAATTGCGAAGCGATCGGAACGAATACAATCCATCGCAAAAAGTAATGCTATTCTGCAAAGGGACCGACGAAAACGATCTGATGGTTACGGATGGTCGCGTGGAGCTATCGCTGCAATTCCAGTTTGTTGACAAGTTTGCAAAAGAGAGGGATTTTGTGCCGGATACTTTATGGAAACACCAGCAAACTCTCGATCCTGCAAAAGAGACCTGCATCGAGGTGCCTGACTCGGTATTTCCGCAGGTTGATTTAAAAGTAAAAGCCGTGGCGCAGTTCCGAACTTCGAACAACGAGTGGCAGCAAAAAGAGGTGATATTCTCCCGAACGTACAATCCCAAAACATTAACCGTTGAAATGGTAAAAGATTCGATTGAAGTAAAATATCTGGAGAATGGCATTATTCAAAAAGGTAAAGCTACGATTGACATCGACGATGTAGAAAAAGAGGTGATGCTGCCTTTCAAAGAAAAGATCAATCCAATCTGGAAAGAATATTATGTTTTCAAGGACAAATTATGCGAAGGTATCGATCTGAAAGACGAGCAGCCGATGGTGAATTGCCTTTCGAACCGAACAAAGGATTCTGTTTTCGTTCAAATTCAGAATCCGCGAAAGTTACCGTTCGTGTACTATGTTTATCGCAAAAACTGGTGCATCTATAGAAGTACAAGCGATCATCCGACATTTTCGTGTAAGGCCGAGGGCAAGTGCAATTATTTCATCTCATTGCATACTTTATGGGCGGGACGGATAAAATCGAATGAATACCGTCTGCCCTATCGCGACAAGGAATTAAAAATCAAACCCATCGAACCGGCAGTAGTCTATCCCGGTCAGACAAAGACCATTTCGATGGTGATCACCGATCATAACGACAAACCGGTGGGCAACGCATCGGTTCTGGCATATGGTTATACCAAAAAATTCAATCAATCGCCATCGCAACAAATGCCCTATCTGGGTAAAACCTATCCCAACCGAACCTTCAACAACAGCTTCAAGGCAAAAGACGAAGAGGAAGATAACGAGCTGGAGGATAATCTGAATGGAGCAATACGATTGGATCGCAAAAAATGGAGTGCACGCATGCATCTAGATTCCATTGAATTATACCATTTCCTCTATCCGAACACCGGAATTTATCGCACAGAGTTGGCAACCCCTGATGCGAGCACACAAGTAGCTCCATTTTTACTCAAAGAGGGAGGATTGGCTCCCTTAAGCTACCTCTGCCTCGACGGCAAACTTGTCTACAGCAATCTGACGACTACCAAACAACCCTACTCCTTTATCACTTCACCCGGTTGGCATAAAATTGAGTTCAGAACCAACCGACAAAGTGTCTATTACGACAGCCTTTATCTTACCGGGGGCTTCAAAACCATTTTTAGTTTCGATGCCGATGCAAAAATCAACAACCTGAAGCAAACAAAGCGGCCTGCCTATTATCTACCGTCAGAACAATCGAAACTCAACAACTCACTGATAAAGATTGAAGATACGGGATACAATTTTTATCTCAAACAGGATCATCATATCGAAATAATACAGGGAAAAGGAACCAATTATTACCACCCTGAATTGATTGCCGGACCATTACGTGCCGGTACAGCCACCATCAAGGCACAACAAGGGTTTGAACATACTTTTCTGGTCTCTTCCGAAGGAATTAACGCATTTTATCCGACTAAAACGGAGGTTCGAACCAACTTCCCGGTGTTACACCGCAAACAACAAATCGCCTATTCCAAACCGGAAAGAAATTTCGCCGAACTTGCCTACACCTCCGACAGTATCGAAGCCAACTGGAAAAAGACGGAACTGTTTATGCAAAGCAATGTCAATTACTATCACAATCCGGTCGTCACTTCGCCGGGTTATGGTTTACTAAGGCTTGAATATCTGCCAGCAAGCAACAAACCCGAAGAAAAAGAGATAAAGAATTGGATTGTATTGGGATGCTCGGACACGCTCTTTACACGCATTTACAATGGCAACACACGCATCATCCATAATCTGGAACCAGGTTGCTATCGCCTGATTGGCATCATGCAGGACAATCGCTATTTCAGGGAGGATTCCATCACAATCCGTCCCGACGGCACCAATTTTGTGCGGATACACGACAAACAATTGTTGCCTCCCGACGCCAAAATAGCAGTCATCAATGCTATTATCAGCAAAAGAATAAAACTGACCAACCAAGCCAACAACTTTGTTCCCCAAAAACTGGATCAGGAACAACGACAAATTGCCAGCATCTTACATCAACCGACCGAAGCGGAATGCAAGACCGGAATTAAAATATGCGGTAAAGTCATCGATTCGCAAGGAGAAACAATTGCCGGCGCATCCATTACAATAAAAGGAACATCTATCGGCGCTATCAGCAATCTCGACGGTGATTTTTGTATTTGTGTGCCCGACAAAAAGAGAACACTCACAATTAGCTACATCGGATGCAAATCGGTAAATATCGGTTGCTCCGACAATATGCTAGTGAAATTGGAAGAAAAAGCAGACATGCTGAATGAGGTGGTGGTTGTAGGTTACGGAGTTGTAAAGAAACAGAGCGTAACTGGAAGTGTCGCCAGCATACAATCGAATAACATCTATTCTTCTCTATCCGGAAAAATGGCAGGAGTCGTATCGGGCATCTCCATCCGTGGTGTCAATTCCGGACAAGGAAACACACCTCTTTATGTCATTGATGGAGTACCCTATGAAGGTCGCGATTTGAATCTGAGCCAGGATGAAATCGGCAAAATCACTTTCTTGAAAGATGCTGCGGCTATTGCTTTATACGGCAGTCGTGCAGCTAATGGGGTTGTCATCATTACCCGCAAGGCGGGGAGTAAACAAAAGGCCGACAAAGCAACACCGACCGAAGCATTTACCCAGGAAGGAACTCTTCGCAACCACTTTTCCGACATGGCATTCTGGAGGTCGGGTGTAAAGACCGACATCAATGGGGTTGCACGTTTCGATGTCACCTTCCCCGACGATGTAACCGCGTGGAACACCTACTACTATTCATACGGAGCGGGAGCCACCGGACAAACCTCAGGGCAGGTCAAAGCCTTCAAACCTTTGGTAGGATCGCTTTCTGTGCCCCGATTCCTGATTCACGGGGACAGGACCAATGTAATCGGAAAAACCACCAATTATGGCTCCGATACAGCTTCGATTGTTTCCGTTTTCAAAATGGAAGGCATGATGGACCGCATCGCTCATCGCCAGATCAGCAACTCCGCCATTGACACACTCACCGTGAAGGCTTCGACTTTGGACACACTCAGAATTACTTACATGGTGAACAAAGCCGATAGCTACAACGACGGAGAAAAACGCGAAATCCCGGTTTTACCCATCGGCACAAAAGAGAGCATTGGTCGTTTTTGGGTGCTAAACAACGACACGACATTGACCGTAGAGACAAGCAACAATCAGGGAACGGCACACCTCTCCATCGATTCCAATCCGTTTTCTTTTGTTATCGATGAGCTGAACCACGTCCGCAACTACGCTTACTTTTGCAACGAGCAACTGGCATCGAAACTCAAAGGGTTGTTACTGGAAGAAAAAATCTGCGGTATTCTCCACAAATCTTTCGCTTACGGCAAAGATATTCCGAAAATCATCACCAAACTGAAAGCCTCCAGAAGCAACACCCGGCTCTGGGGTTGGTGGCCCGATATGCCTTACAGTTCCTGGATTTCGAGGCAGGTGATCGAAGCCCTGATAATGGCACAAAAAGCAGGATACAAAACGGGAATCGCGCCCAAGAGTCTGGTCGCTGATTTGAATGCGTATCTGGAAGAGAAAGAGCCCCGCGACCGAATGCGAACAATACGCACGTTGATGCAACTCGATTCCACGGCAAGTTATACGGCATTGGTCGAGAAAATCGACAACCGAAAGTTCGGATTTACCGAGAAGCTCGAACTGATGGAACTGCGTCAACAATGCGGATTGTCCATTCGCCCCGACACCTTGCTGCCGCTAAAGAAAGAAAGCACTCTGGGCAATAGCTATTGGGGGTCGCCGTCTGCCTCGTTGTTTGACGACGCCATTCCGTCGACCCTGCTGGCATATAAAATCTTCCGGAAGGCCGGTATGCAAACCGCTTTGCTACCCTCCATGCGCAACTATTTCCTCGAACGCCGCAGCAACTCGCTCCATTGGCAAAACACCTACGAATCAATGCAAGTGCTGGAGACGATTCTTCCCGATATGGTGACAACGCCCGATGCGCTGAAGGCTCCGCATGTCCGGTTGG
The DNA here is from genome assembly GCA_963678825.2 of uncultured Microbacter sp. Classification (GTDB taxonomy): domain Bacteria; phylum Bacteroidota; class Bacteroidia; order Bacteroidales; family Paludibacteraceae; genus Microbacter. The sequence continues at coordinate 36,978 of CAXXPB010000030.1, forward strand.
AGGGAGCCATACAGCTCGACTCAACGGCCTACCCCATCCGAAAGGCATTCGCACCGACTGCGCCGTTGAAAATTACCAAAGAGGGGAAAGCGCCCATCTATCTTTCCGTTTGGCAGGATAAATGGAACAGCGCTCCCGTTAAAGTAGAGAAAGAGTTCACGGTCAACACCTCTTTCGAGAAAGGTGACACCATCCTCCAGGCAGGAAAAGCCATCACGCTGACCGCCGAAGTCAAAGTGAAAGGATCGTCGGAGTATGTCATGATAGAGATTCCTATCCCCGCAGGATGCAGCTACGAAGAAAAACCGAATTATCTGCCCAATGAGGTTCATCGCGAGTATTTCAAAGAGAAATGCGTTATTTTCTGTAGTCATCTCAACGACGGGATCTACCGTTTCCCGATCCGGTTAATGCCGCGTTACACCGGCAAATACACACTCAACCCCTCCCGCGCCGAACTGATGTATTTTCCGGTAAAATTCGGACGGACGGCTATACGAAAAGTGGAGATAAAATAAGGCAATCGCCGGGCTCTCTATTGAGTTTATCGGAAAGATTGATTCCGGACGAAATGGGTAAAATACAAATAAAAGTATTAAACCTAACGGGGAATATTTCGGATGAAGAGATCACTCGCATTCACCGGTTATTCCGAAATACTTTAATAACTATCAACGACAAGACATATCCAAAGGAAGGACAAGACAAATAAACAACATCACCATGAAAATAGCGTCAACTCTCTTTCTTTTACTTTTAGCTACTACCTGTGTAAGGTCGCAATCAACCCAACAAGAGCAACGTCAATCCAACGATTCGATCAAAAAAGTTGTCGTAGCTCGCGATACGCCGCCGATGCTGCAACCCATTCCAAAAGACTGGTACATAAAAGCTGCCGTAAACGATTCGGATGTTGCCGATTTTAATACGAAATGTGTGGTTTTTGCGTTGTATTCCGACAAGGAATTAGCAAAAATGGAGAAAGAGAGCGACAACGAAGATAACTGGAATACCTTTTACGACGATTACTCATATTACGTCAACGAAGCATCCCAATTTCTCACAGAAAAGGCCTTCACCAAAACCGCTCGCTCCAAAAAATATATCCGGTTTTCATTCGCCAACGGCAAAAAAATCATTGTCGATAGACAGGGAAATGCGGGAATCATCTTCTTCTTCGATCCTAATACCGAAGTAAAACAATGCGACTCACAGGAATTTACCAAGGAAGAATACAAAGGTTTTTAAGCATAAAACAACTCCTCATTCCCCATTAAGAAAGCCCCGCCGGAATCTATCCGACGGGGCTTTCTTTACTCTTTGATCTTTATTCTTTGATCTAAACTTACCAGATCAAGGCCTGTTTTTCTTTCGGCAAATACATCTTGTCGCCCGGTTTCACGCCGAAAGCTTCGAGGAACATGTCGATATGCGGCAAGGTACCGTCGACACGCCATTTGGCCAGCGAGTGAGGATCGAGCTTTGTGAGACGCAGTTTTTCCTGATCGCGGATATTGCTTGCCCAAACGGTAGCATAACCGAGGAAGAAACGTTGAGCCGGTGTAAAGCCGTCCATTTTATCTGCGTTAACATCGCCTTTTTTCATTGCATTCTGCATCGCAACGTACGAAATATGAAGACCACCGTTATCGGCAAGGTTTTCACCCAGTGTCAGTTTACCGTTAGCTTTGGTACCGGGAACCACTTCGATGTTGTTGAAATAGTCAACCAACACAGAAGCGCGGGTATCAAACTTCTTCGAATCTTCTGGCTGCCACCAGTCTTTCAGGTTACCTGTCAGATCGTATTGACGACCTTCATCATCAAAACCATGTGTCATTTCGTGACCGATTACCACACCAATAGCACCATAGTTGGTAGCATCGTCAGCCTGTTGGTTGAAGAAAGGAGGTTGCAGAATAGCGGCCGGGAAACAAATTTCGTTGGTCGTCGGTTGATAGTAAGCATTTACGGTTTGCGGAGTCATCAGCCATTCGTTCACGTCGGTCGGTTTGTCCACCTTGTTAAGCATGTAAGCCAAATCGAACTGGTTGGAACGAAGGATGTTTGCAAAATAGCTATCTGTCGACACTTTCAGATTGCTATAATCACGCCATTTGTCAGGATAACCGATCTTCACATGAATAGCTTTCAGCTTTTCAACAGCCGTATTTTTAGTCTGCTGATCCATCCATTCCGAAGCCTGAATGCGTTGTGCAAAGGCATCCTGAAGATTGTGCACCAGTTCCACCATACGTTTTTTTGCTGCGGGCGGGAAATATTTTTCCACGTACATCTGACCAACAGCTTCGCCCAGTGAACCATTGATGGTAGTCACCACACGTTTCCAGCGCGGACGCATCACTTCGCGACCCGACATCGCCTTTCCGAAGAAAGCAAAGTTGGTTTTCACAAAATCTTCACTCAGATAAGGAGCTGCTGTACTGATAACGTTCCATGCAAAATAGGCCTTAATAGCATTGGGCTTCGCCGTTTTCAGAACATTTTGAACCGCCTTGATAAATTCGGGCTGAGCCACGTTCAGGCTTTTCATGTTCGGCAAACCAATACTTTTGAAATAGGTATTGAAGTCAACATCAGGAGTCATTGCAACCAGTTTGGGCAACTCCATTTTATTGAAGTTCTTGTGCGGATCGCGCAGAGTTACACGGTCGAACGACGCTTTTGCCAGTTCGGTTTCGAGTGCCATCACCTCTTCGGTCAGCTTGGCTGCCGGAGTTTTAGTCATTTTGGCATATCCCGAGAGATCGAACATTTTGGTCATCATCTCCTGATATTTTGCACGAATTTCTTTGGTATGGTCGTCGTTTTCGAGGTAATAGTCGCGTTGTCCCATACCGATTCCGCCCTGATACAACCAGGCAATAGTCATTTTACTATTGGTATAGTCGGCTTCGGTGGTCAGATCGAAGAACGGAAAAATTCCGTTCTTGTGCAACGTAATCAACTCACCCTGAATCTGTTTCTTTGTGGCAAGTTTCGAAATAACATCGAGCAATGGTTTGATTGGAGCAGCTCCCTGTTGTTGAAGCTTCACGCTATCCATTCCAATATTATAGAGAGTGGCAATTTTATCAGGAATTGAACCCACAGCGTGTTGCTGAGTTGCCAGACTGGTAATAAGTTCTTTCAACTTCGACTGATTTTCTTCAGCCAGTTTGTCGAAACTGCCGTAACGGGCATATTCAGCTGTCAACGGGTGGTTTTTCATCCAACCACCACAGGCATACTGATAGAAATCTTCAGCCGGATTGGCCGTCGTGTCCATATTGGCACGATCAATTCCCGAAGTCTGATTCGGAGCCGGGACTGGCTTAGAGGCTGTAAAAAGGGCAAGAGCACATCCTGCCAGAATCACAAATTTCTTCATTCGCGAAAAATTAAATGTAAATAAATATTCAACAAGAAATGCCATTATCCGGCAAACAATCACTTGGGATAACAGCATTTTAAGGTTTGACGTGCAAAGTTAAATGAAAAAACAGAAAGACAAACTTTTTTATGAAATTATATGCAGGGAATATCTTATTCAGCCAAATATAAAAAAAAGGACAAAACTGCTTTAGCAAGTTTTGTCCTTTATATTGTCCGCAAGAGTTATATTTTCAACGTTGTGATTCTTCCTCAAAGTTTACGTCTCCAAAACCTTCACTATCTAGCTCATCTGCATTAAATTCCTCATCGCCGTAGAATTGTTCATCAATATCTCCGGTTCCCGGCGCAACAGTCATTTCATTAAAATCGACAAACTGTTTCGGAGGCTGTCCCTCAGAACGTGTGCACGCGGCTTTATCGCTATTTTGGCGAGGTATTAATTCCTGCATGGTAATAAAGAAAGCACGGTCGGCCATCAAATCGAAATAGTACAAGAGCTTTTGTTTTTCATCGGTAATATAATCCTCAATAGCAGTTGTATCCATTACCAAATTATCATATTCGGAGCTGGTTTCCATTTCAATCAGGGTAATCTCCTGTTGTTTCTCCCATTCATCATCGCAAAGGAAAAACGAGGTGATCTGATCTTTTTCATAGTTGACGGAATCTAAAATTGCATTATGCAGGTCAAAAAATGTAGCACTTGCATCAATGGTAATTTCGCGCATAAAATCATCAACTTCGTCAGATAGAATAAGGAATTTGTAGAGCATAAATACTAAGTTTGAATTCGGCTGTAAAGATAGTACATTTTTAAATGCTCTCCACCAAAAAACGTTCATTTTTACTTTTCCAGGCTCTTTGTTCTTCCAACTTTTTCGTCTATATTTGCCTCCGCCTTCAGGCAATATCCATGCAGCAAATACACAGCATAATATACACTGAAGACAGTTTCAATTCGTTGTAAAAATGGAGAATTTTATCGTTTCGGCCAGAAAATATCGCCCTGCCACGTTTATATCGGTAGTGGGTCAGTCTGCGTTAACCGCAACGCTCAAAAATGCCATAAGGAACAATCATTTGGCTCATGCTTACCTCTTTTGCGGACCCCGCGGAGTAGGTAAAACAACCTGTGCCCGTATTTTTGCCAAAACAATTAACTGCGCACACCTGACTCCCGAATTTGAAGCCTGCAACGAATGCGAATCGTGCCGTGCCTTTAACGAGCAACGCTCCTATAATATTCACGAACTCGATGCCGCTTCCAACAACTCGGTCGACGACATTCGTACGCTGATCGATCAGGTACGTATTCCGCCACAAATTGGACACTACAGCGTTTATATTATCGATGAAGTGCACATGCTATCGGCTTCGGCTTTCAACGCTTTCCTGAAAACGCTGGAAGAACCGCCGGCACACGCCATTTTCATTTTGGCCACCACCGAAAAGCATAAAATTTTACCGACCATCCTTTCCCGCTGTCAGATATACGACTTCAACCGCATCAGTGTAAACGATACGGTGGAACATTTGCAGCATGTAGCTGAAAAGGAAGGAATCACAGCTGAAGCTCAAGCGCTGAACGTAATTGCTCAGAAAGCAGACGGTGGTATGCGCGATGCGCTTTCCATCTTCGATCAGGTAGTGAGTTTTTGCGGAAACGACATTACTTATCAGTCCGTAATCCAAAACCTGAATGTTCTCGATTACGACTATTATTTCAAGCTGACCGACGTATTTCTCGAAAACAAGGTAAAGGAAGCACTGCTCATCTTCAACGAAATCCTGAATAAAGGCTTCGATGCCCACAATTTCGTAGGAGGTCTCAGTTCTCACCTGCGGGATGTGCTCATGTGCAAAGACCCTGAAACGGTACAACTTCTCGAAGTTGCCGATTCGGTTAAAGAGTCCTACGCCACGCAGGCGCAGAAGTGCCCCAACGATTTCCTCTATTCGGCACTGGCAGTCATAAACGACTGCGATATGAATTTCAGGCTTAGCCGAAACAAACGATTACTTACTGAACTCACTCTTATCCGTCTCTGCCAATTGACGGACAAAAAAAAAAATGAGTTAAGCGAAGAATTCGCATTACCTCCAATCGAACTCATCCCGGAAATGCATCTTGGGCAACCAGATGTGCAGCCAACCCATACCACTCCCGTACAGAGAGCAAGTGTAGCCAACGCACAACCGGCAGCACATCCTGCAAAGAAAAACATTGTCTCGGCACGGCCTCCCATCAGCATTTCAATAACCAAACCGCCTGTAAAAAAGGAAGAACCCGGAATAAGAACCATCGTAAGGAATCAACAAACCGAGAAGCAAGACAACAACTTCACGGCTGACTCGCTCGAAAAAGCATGGAAACATTTTGCAACAGAAATCATCCCGGAAAAGACTCATGCAAAAAACATCATGCTGAACAATCTGCCTTCAATTGAAAGCAAGCATAAGCTGAAACTCATTCTGGATCAGATCCTTCAGGAAAACTCCATCAACGAAGTATTGTATGATCTGACATCCTTCCTAAGACGTAATTTGATGAATGATTTCATTGAACTGGAAATCATTGTCGACACCACGAAGGAAAACACCAAAGTAATGTCACCTCAGGACAAATTCGCCAAAATGGCAGAATCCAATCCTGCTTTGTTACGTTTAAAGAAAGAATTCGGGTTGGAAATTGACTGAGTGTTAGGACTGATCGGCCTTTTTAGCTTTTTTATCGTAGCACTTGAAATAAATTATGTACATTTGCATACTCGTTGTCACATTTCATTTTTCCTGTCAAAACGTTGTGCAGTTCGAGCAGCAAAACTGGGTGTAAACTTGTAAACAAGAGCAACAACACAATTCTATTAATTTAAAAAATTCAGATGAAGCGTATTTTATTGCTTTTATTTGCTTTGGGTTTCATTGCTTGTTTGGCTCAGGCACAAACAACCCCGAAAATCTACTCCCGTTGGAGTGGTCGTGTTATTATATGTAGCGACCCACAAAGCATCTATAAATCATACCAGTGGTATGCAGACTCGCTTTCTGCGGTAGGAATCGACTTAACGAAAGCAAAACCAACTCAATTTGGCCCCATAAAAGGAGCAACTTCTCAATCTTACACTAAAAACGGACAAGGATTGTATGGCTACTATTATGTAGTTGCAAAATTGGCAGACGGCACCAGCGTTACATCTGACACTATAGCACTTCACGTAAGCCAATCATTATCGAAAGTATCGATAGCCCCCAACCCGGTTTCAAAAAGCAGTGCTCTGAATGTTGAAACAATCTCGCCCGATATTCAATTAGCAAAAGTTCAAATTTACACTATGAGTGGAATAATGGTGCGTCAGTATACAACCACGGACGCGAGTGCAGCCATTGAAGCTCCATCTGCTACAGGTTGTTACATGGTACGTATTCAACTTGCCGATGGTAGCACATCAACACAAAAGCTGTTTGTAAAATAACCCATTTATCCATTTTCTTATCAGACAAATGAAAAAAACAGTCGTCTCTTTCTTAGCAATACTATTTTCCATTTCCATGTTTGCGCAAAAAGCCAATTTCAAAGGCTTTGAATTATATGGAACTGCAGCTACCGGCATGTTTGGAACTAATTACTGGCCTGCCAGTGGTTCACAATTCAATGGTCCCGGTTTACGAGTAGGTATCGGCGGGGGATTTTTCATAACTCCACATTGGGGTATAACTACAGGAGTAAACATCTCCACCTACAGTGCATTCTCAAGCATCAAAGCCGGAACTACATATTCTTATACAACCTACGATAGTGACGGACTGCCATATACTGAAAATATCAAGGTTGACAGCAAAATTAAGGAGCAAGACATAATGTATCGGGTAGAATTTCCATTTTTATTGAACTACCGTTACTACCTTCCGTCAGGCAATGCACTTTATGCTGCCGGAGGTATAACAATATCCCTCCCCATGGCCGGATATTACCATGTCAGCAAAGGTGCTTTCACTACAACCGGAAAGTATGAGGATTTAAATGCCACATTATCCAATATGCCTTGGTTAGGTTTCACTTCCACAGACATCAGCGGCACTCATGGCATGATCCCTTCTAACAAATCATACAATGCATCTCTTGAACTCGGATATCTACATCGCTTAAAGAAAACCACTTATTTAACCCTTGGTGTTTTTGGCGACTATGGATTAAAGGATTTACGCCGTACAGTGGGAGCTTCGTATCTGATTTATCCTTCCTCTCAATATATCGGCATTCCAAATTCAGGAACTGTAAACTTCAACCGTTTAATGTCATTTGGTGTGAAAGCTGCATGGCATCTGAATATTTCAGGAGAACCGATGCCAAAAGGTAAAAAGAAAACATACGAGCAACCGCAAAAATCGGTAGAACCACCTTCCTTAAACCACACGAAAGGCGGACACCAACGCACAGGCAAATAACAACTAAAATATTATAAATTCGTTCAGGTTGATGCAAAATCAATCCTCAAGTCAATTTAAGATATGGGAAGAGCATTTGAATACAGAAAAGCACGTAAGATGAAAAGATGGGGCAATATGGCCCGCGTGTTTACAAAACTTGGTAAAGAAATTTCTATTGCGGTAAAAGCCGGTGGCCCTGAAGCGTCAAGCAACCCTCGTCTTCGTGCTTTGATACAGAATGCGAAAGCAGCGAATATGCCCAAAGAAAATGTAGAGCGCGCCATCAAAAAAGCTATTTCTAAAGATGAAGCCGACTACAAAGAAATGGTGTATGAAGGATATGCTCCTCATGGTATCGCAGTTGTTGTTGAAACCGCAACAGACAATCCGACAAGAACGGTAGCCAATGTTCGCAGTTACTTCAATAAATTAGGCGGTTCTTTGGGAACAACCGGTAGCTTATCATTTTTATTCGACCGCAAGAGTGTTTTCAAAATAACACCAAAACCAGACATGGATCTGGAAGAGCTTGAACTCGAACTGATCGACTACGGTGTTGACGAAATTTTTGCTGAAGAAAACGAAGTTGTGCTCTATGGCGAGTTCGAATCGTTCAACAACATTCAGAAACATCTGGAAGAAAACGGATTCGAAATCACAAGCTCCGAGTTTGAACGGATTCCCAACGACACAAAAGAATTGGGCGAAGAAGAACAAGCTCAGGTAATGAAACTCATTGAAAGAATTGAAGAAGATGAAGACGTGCAAAACGTTTTCCACAACATGAAATAATTTTCTTTCCAATTATAAAAACAAAGCCCTTCGTGTTGCCACCGAAGGGCTTTTATTCTTAGATATGCGACGCATTTTTCTTGTAATGATATTTGGAAGCTGTCTATGTACATCATTCAGCGCAACAAAGATATCCCGGGACGAAATCTTACTAAAAGGATTATTTGGACGACTTTACAAAGCGCCATCAGACTCTGCCAGAAGCATCCTGAACGACTCAATATGTCATCAATTCAGCGCCACACTTCGTAACGATTCTTCATTTCAATATGCCTTTGATTCGCTGGCATATCTTGGAAAAATTTACTCCACCGACCATCAACTCAGAATTTATTCCTGGAATTATATTTCAGACACCGGCGACTATCGCTTCTTCTCCTATTTTCAGTTCGCCACAAAACAACTCATTCAACTCGTTCAGAACCGGCCATGTTATCTTCCTGACGAAAACAGAATCATTACAGCAAACAATTGGTATGGGGCGCTTTACTATAATGCGATCCCCATCAATCGCGGTAATCAGACTCAATACATTTTATTAGGATGGTCGCACCTATCTGAATCCGAGAATTTCAAAATAATAGATGTACTTTCTATCAAAGACAGCACAATCGAGTTTGGAGCTCCCATATTTACCGCAGATAATAACAACAAGCTAAGAGTCACCCTGCCCTACTCTTCCGCGCATTCGTTAGCCCTGCAATATGATACAAAACGCAGCTTGTTAATATTTAACCACTTGCATGAAGAAGGCAATAGAAACAACCGAATATCAGATGAATCTTTTTCCGGTTATCAGTTGGTAAACAACAAACTCATCTACAAAGAAGAGGTGACATTCGACCATAAAGAAGAAAATCAACCTCGGACGAAAGTTGAATATGGGCTTGAACCCAATAAATAATTCGAAGTAATTTACACGCTGTCTCTTTGGAAATTACAAGAAAATAACTTACCTTTGCACCTCATTTGGTCGCAATCGCTGGCAGAAGAGAGAGAACTGTTATGTTGCGTCCTAAGTCTAAATTAATTAATTGAAAAACAATGGATTTAGTTAAAGTTGCAGAACAAGCATTCGCCCTTGAGCGGAGCCTTCCTGCTTTCAAAAGTGGTGATACAATCACTGTTGCTTATCGTATTATAGAAGGAAACAAAGAACGTATCCAGCAGTACAGAGGTGTGGTAATCAAAATCACAGGATCTGGCGACAAAAAACGTTTTACTGTTCGTAAAATGTCTGACAACGTTGGTGTTGAACGTATCTTCCCTATGGATTCTCCATTTATCGACAGCATCACAGTGAACAAAGTTGGTAAAGTTCGTAGAGCAAAATTGTACTACTTACGTGCACTTACCGGCAAAAAAGCCCGTATCAAAGAAAAACGTGTTTGATTTGTTTTTCAAGCAATCAACTATAAAAAAGGAAGCTCGAAGCGAGTTTCCTTTTTTTAATTGAGGACTATCAGAACATCTATGAACCTAATTATTGATCAGGGCAATAGCGCTGTAAAGATTGCTATATTTGAGCAAGACAGGCTACTCGTGGTTGAAAGACATCCGCTTTTAACTGCAAAAATTGTGGCTGATTTTTTGAGCCGGTTTTCTGTAAAAGCAATCATCCTGTGCTCTGTCATCTCTATTGATCAACATACAAAACAATATTTACAAAATCTTCCCATATATTTTACGGAGCTAACACACCAGACACCTCTTCCCATTAGAAACGGATATGAAACCCCTGAAACATTGGGGAAAGACCGGATTGCAGCTGCTGTTGGTGCCAATTGGATACATCCAAACTCTAATCTACTCATAATTGACGCAGGGACAGCAATTACCTATGATCTTGTTTCTTCCGAAAACACATTTCTGGGCGGGACCATATCGCCGGGAGCTAAAATAAGATTCAGGGCATTGCACGAATTTACCGGAAAATTACCTTTGGTAGAAGAAAAAGGAACCGATTTATTGATTGGCAAAAATACAATTGAAGCAATCACGGTCGGAGTTATGCAAGGCATTGAATTTGAAATAGAAGGGTACATAACTTTGTTTATGCAAAAGTATCCAAACCTTTCAGTTTTTTTAACTGGTAGAGGCTCAATTCCTTTTGTGGCAAAGCTAAAAAACCCCATCTTTGTAGAGTTAAACTTAGTATTGATAGGACTTAACCGCATATTAACTTATAATGTACAGCTATAGAATTGTTTGCGCACTTGTTGCTTTAACCATTGGTGTTGCCGTAATGGCACAGAACAACACGAATTCACCTTATACCCGTTATGGACTTGGAGAATTGCGAGAACCCGGTTTCGGTCGCAGTCAGGCAATGGGTGGAATTGGTTTCGGAGTAAGAGATCACGCTTCAATCAACCCTGCAAACCCTGCTTCATACAGTGCTATCGACTCTATGACTTTTCTGTTTGACCTTGGCATTTCCGGTTTGGCCTCGCATTTCAATGATGCCAGCGGAAGTCGCAATACCCACAATGGAAATTTGGATTATCTGGCAATGCAAATGCCATTAAGCAAATTTATGGGAGCAAGCATCGGAGTAATTCCGTATTCTTTTACCGGTTACGACTATTCATTATCCGGAATAGCCCCAATTAACGGTCTTTCCGATACAATTAACTATGCTCAACAATACAACGGCACAGGCGGTATTTCTCAGATTTACGGCGGATTATCGTTTCGTTTATTCAACCATATATCCCTTGGGGCAAATGCCATTTATCTTTTTGGCAGCAATACATATACCAAAGGATTAAGCATTGTAGATATATCCAACACATCCCTGACAACTCATACAACCTCTCAATATATAAAAATTGATGTTAACTCTTTCAATGTTCGTCTTGGAGCTCAAGTATTTGGCAAGGTTTCAAAAAAAGGATATGTGACCGTTGGTGCAATGTTCGAACCCAAAATGGATCTACACGGCACATATGACAAGTTGATTCTGGGTCTCGACAGCACGAAAGACGCACTTACTTCGCATGTTTTTGAAACCCCCATGCAATTTGGTATCGGAACAAGTTATACTTACGACAACCGCCTAACTTTGGGAGCCGATTTCTTGTATCAAAAATGGGGCGACGCGAAATATTTTGGTCAGACCGGAGCATTGAAAAACCGCACTAAAATATCTGTCGGTGGTGAATACATCGATAATCCCTATGGGAAAACATATTTCCAACGTATGAGTTTTAGATTCGGTGCTTATTATTCGGACTCATACATCAATGTTAACGGATATACTCCCAGCCAAATGGCTGTAACTTGCGGTTTTGGGTTTCCGTTGCGTTCTGCAAAGAGCATCATTAATACTTCCTTTGAATATGGCGTTAAAGGAAAATCGACTGCCACCTCAATAAAAGAGAATTATTTCAGATTTACTCTGGGTCTTTCACTTAATGAAATCTGGTTCTTTAAACGTAAACTATAATTGGAAGAAGCTGGCCTCGTAAATGCATAAACAACACATCAAATACAACATCAAATGCTTAACAATCGTCCTTGGGGCGGTTGTTTTGTGCTTTTGTACAGGATGCAAAAAGACAGAGTCTGAAATCCCCGTGAAACCTATTGACAGAACAAAACTGCCGAGAATGTATGCTGAAAATGTAACCACGTTGATTTCCGACTCGGGGATTACTAGATACAGGATCACCACACCAGTTTGGTATATTTACGACAAGTCGTCAGAACCATACTGGGCATTTCCAAAAGGAGTTCACTTACAACGATTTGACCAGTCATTCCACATTGATGCCGAAATCAACTGTAAAAAAGCTTACTACTATCAGGTGCGCCAGCTTTGGAGGCTTGATGGTAAAGTACGGATGATTAATTTACAGGGAGATATGTTTGAAAGCGAACAAGTATACTGGAACCAGCGAGATCAAAAAATCTATTCTGATTCTCTTATCAAAATTACGCAACGAACAAAGATTATCACCGGATTAGGTTTTGAGTCCAATCAGACCTTAACGCAATATGCTATCAAAAAACCCCAGGGTATTATTCCGGTCAGCTCTGCTATGTAGGTCATAAATGGAAATTTACCTTATCATATTTATCTCATTGCTATTTTCCGCCTTCTTTTCGGGAATGGAAATAGCCTATATTTCTTCCAACAAACTGAGGTTTGAACTGGAAAAAAGCCAGAGTCATGTGACCAATTTTTTCCTTTCCATTTTTTATCGTTACCCCGAGCAGTTCATCACGACTACCTTAGTTGGCAATAATATTGCATTAGTCATCTTCAGTATAATGACCGCACAGCTAATGCACCCACTCTTGCTGACTGTCACAAGTAGCGACCTGTTCATCACATTAATAGAAACAGCATTAGCAACTGCATTTATCTTATTAGCCGGTGAATATATTCCGAAAATAATTTTTCGTTCAAACCCCAATCTTTGGTTGCGAATATTTTCACCGCTGTTTTTCCTGTTTTACATTGTTCTCTACCCTATTTCCAAAATCAGTGTTTGGGTTTCAATTTTTCTACTACGAACAGTTGGTGTTAAAGTGAATTCGAAGCATCATCATGTATTCTCCCGAATAGATCTAGATCATTTGATTCAGGAAAGTATAGATCATCAGGATGATGAACAGGATTTGGATACCGAAGTGAAAATTTTCCAGAATGCACTGGATTTCTCTTCTGTTAAGCTGCGGGATTGCATAGTGCCCCGCACCGAAATTGTTGCCATTGATGAAGCCGAAGCATCGCTACAACAGCTGAAGCAGCTTTTTATTGAAACCGGGCATTCAAAAATTCTAATCTACAAAAACAACATAGATTCAATCATCGGATCCATCCATTCATCGGAAATGCTTCGTCATCCGGATTCATGGGCAGAGCATATTAATGACGTGCCGATTGTTCCGGAAACGATGCAGGCTAATAAACTGATGAAGCTGTTCAACCAGCAAAAGAAGAGTATTGCCGTTGTGGTGGATGAATATGGCGGTACTGCCGGGATTGTAACTCTGGAAGATATTCTTGAGGAAATATTTGGAGAAATAGAAGACGAACATGATCGCAATGGCTTGATCGCCAAGAAGCTTGAAAACGGCGAATATATTCTTTCCGGAAGAATGGAAATTGATCAGGTTAACGAGCTTTTTGACCTCGAGATTCCCGAATCTGATGAATACAGCACTATTGCCGGTTTCATTTTAAGCCACTATCAGAACCTACCAAAAGCCAACGAAACCATAAAAGTTCTACATTTTACACTTCGTATACTCAAAGTCGAAAACAACAGGATCGACCTTGTTAAGCTTAGGCTTAATTGACTTTCTTTGTAAACAGCGAAAAATTCACATTACCGTACTGACGATGCTCCAGAAAATAAGGTTCCTGGCTGAAGTCCTGTTTTGCTGAATGTTCAAGAATAAATATTCCGTCATCGCTCAGCAAATTACCCTGTAGCACTAAGGCCGGCAATTGAGGCAATTCTTTCATTTCATAGGGAGGATCAGCAAATATCACATCGAATTGCTCCTTTCCCTGCTGAATATAGCGAAACACATTCATCTTAATCGGATAAACGACCTTCATAAGCCCCAGCTCCTGTCTGATTTTATGTATAAAATCCAGATGCTTATCGCTCATTTCAACACTCACAACCCGCTTCACACCTCTGGATGCAAATTCGTAACTGATGCTCCCCGTTCCAGCAAAGAGATCGAGAGCAACACAATCCTCAAAACTAATGTAGTTATTCAGGACATTAAATAATGCTTCTTTGGCAAAATCCGTTGTAGGACGTGCCGTAATGTGGGTTGGCGGACTAAACCGACGACCTTTGAATTTTCCGCTTACAATTCGCATATAGGAAGGTAAAACAAGTCTGTAAATATTTCTTTGGCTTCTGCCTTTATCTCCGGAGTCAACTGAAACATATCAGGGAATGGAAGTAAATTCAACTTTGCAAAATATTGCTTCAGAACAACGATCCGTTCGTCCAGCAAATTATCGACTCCCTGAAAATATATACGCACTTTAGACGTTTGAAAACCAAACTGTTCACAAAGACGCAAGAGCCAATAAACTATATCATCACAAGTCTTAATGGCAAAATAGTTAGAAAGGATCAATTTCCCACTATCAAACACACAGACATACAAATTATTATCCGTGATGCGAATTCCCATGGTGGGATTCGAATCAACCGATCGTGATAAATTTGCAGCTGCAATCAACATCGCAGAAGATGTATGAATAAGATTTGCCTTGGGAAAATAAGGCGCAATAAATGACTTGAAAGAAGGAGCAACAGCAAAAAGATTTACCATTGACAAAGAGGGGATAAACTGCTCAATCACTTCATGCTCCTCGTTGAATTCGGATGTGAATGCCAATAAATTCCGTTTATTCTCCTGTCGGAATAAAGCCCCTGGAATGATCAGGCTCGGCTGTGCGTCAAGGGCGATAGAAACACGAGAAAAAGGAATAGCAGATAGTTCGTCAAATAACTCAATGGTTTTTGTCAATGAGATGTGACTAACCTTTTTTATTCCAACAAACAACTTTGAAGTATCGTCCAAAATAACAAACGAGCAATCATTATCGCTAAGGTATAACCATAA
This sequence comes from uncultured Microbacter sp., assembly GCA_963678825.2. Lineage (GTDB taxonomy): Bacteria > Bacteroidota > Bacteroidia > Bacteroidales > Paludibacteraceae > Microbacter. The sequence goes on from CAXXPB010000030.1 coordinate 52,200, forward strand.
ACTATAGCGATTAGCTTGTTGAAGTCTGAATTCGTCTGAAATAATTTCAATATCCATTGTACTTTTCTTCTTAGGTCTGTCAATCCCTTTCTTTCACAAAAGTACAAAAATATCTTCATTCCGAAGAACATCTCTTTGACGACATATCAGGCAAAAACTGCTTCAATTTCGGCAGGAACCGTTTGGTAATGCAACACACTCCAGTTCCCTTGTTCGTCTTCTACCAATGCCGAAAGACTTTCCACCCAGTCACCGGAATTCAGGTAATGAATGTCACCATAGTAACAATTTGCCGGAGAGTGAATATGCCCGCATATTACGCCACTGCAATGCTTATGCTTTGTAAGCCTGACCAGTTCTTTTTCAAAGTCTGAGATATAAGATACAGCGCTCTTAACTTTTTGCTTCATATGTTGAGCAAGTGAAAAGTAAGGCTTACCCCGCTTTATTCTGAAATAGTTGTATATACGATTCAGGTTCAAAAGGAAATTATAGCCGACATCCCCAATCATCGCCAGCCATCGCATATTTACAGTGATGTTATCAAACACATCACCATGCAGCACAAAATAACGTTTACCATTCGAATCCAGCATATAGTCTTTCACCACCTGAATATTGGGAAACGCAAAAGGCACAATCTTATCCAGAAAATCGTCATGATTACCCCTGACATATATCACATCCGTTTGTTCTTTGACAATCTTTGATATGATTTTCTTTATAAATTGCGTGTTTTTTTCGCTCCAGTATTTTTGTGATTTGCGTAATTGCCAACCATCAATAATATCTCCATTGAGGATTAGCTTTTCGCATGAAAAAGAAGAGAGAAAGCCAAGCACCTCGTGCACTTTGCTATGCTTAGAACCCAGGTGAATATCAGAAAGAACGATAGTGCGGTATCTGGTTTGCGAAATAATTTCTCCGCATCCATTAATCATTTGAAAGTCTTTGTCTAGTTCCAAAACTTGAATAATTTTACGATTTAATTCATCCAAAATATTGATTATCAGAATAAATCAACATTTTAAATTACAAATTAAAAATAGACTTTTGTCATTGCATTTTTATTACGGCAATGTTACTTTTATATTATTATGAGACGGGGTTATAGAGAAATTGCATCGATTTATAAGATCGCACGCACGCATATTCCATTCAACATGCAAGATCAGTTTTAATTGGAAACGATGCCGATAGAAGAATAAGCCGAACAATGTTTTTTTATTTTAGTTTTCGCAGAAACTATTTGCGAAAAGGAAAAAAGATATTACCTTTGCACCACAATTGAGCGGGGTGTAGCTCAGCCCGGTTTAGAGTACCCGTCTGGGGGGCGGGTGGTCGCAAGTTCGAATCTTGTCACCCCGACCAAAACCCCTAAATACCGCCTTTTATGGGCGGTATTTTTGTCTTGAGATATTAGCTCAGCTGGTTTAGAGCGCTTGCTTGACAGGCAAGAGGTCACTGGTTCGAATCCAGTATGTCTCACAAAAAAGCCACTTACAAAGAAATTTGCAAGTGGCTTTTTTGTGTATCCTGATCTATTTTATTCTTTTTCTGACCCTACAACTTTCGTCAGCCTTTTATCAAAAAAGAAGTGATAGGTGACCGTTCCTTGTGATGGAGTCTTGAAGGTATGCGACATTTTCCATCCGACATACTGTCCTTTGAACGCTTTTGCATAAATATCTGCCTGCGTTTTGAGCAATGCAGAAGAATCTTCGTATTGCTTTACTTTCTCTTGCACAGCTTCCTGTTCTTTTGATGTAGGAGCCAAAATAGCATTACCTGTTTCTGTCACAAATAAGTTATGGTAATAATCTGCTTTTCTTGCAAGATCCACATATCCTGAATCAGTTTTATAAGAAGAGAATAAAGAATCAAGGCTTCCAAAACTAATAGGGTGATAGCTTTTATAATCACTTAAAGTGTGCGATAACTCTTCATCAATCAACTTCTGTGCTGTTTCTTTATTATTACCGCACGATGATAAAACAGCAACAACCACTACAAATAAACAGAGTCGTTTCATCATAAATTCAGATTTAACGCGCTTGAAAACTGCTATTCAAACACTCATTGTAAATCGCAAAGATACAATGATTCTATCGATTAGTTGGCTTGAAAAGCGGAAAATAATGTTGTTCAAGCGAAAATAAACATAACGTTTCGTTCTCAACAACAAAACCCACCACTTTTACCCCATTACAAAAAACTATTAATCAACCTTTAAGACAATTTGTGCAGCAAATGCATTATTTATTGCCACAATAAAATCTTTCATTTCATTATTCATATTGGCTGGATAAGTACCTCGTTTAATGTTTATCTTTTGAACTATCATCAACTTACCATCATGCTGATGAATGGTAGAATGGAAACTTCCAAATGCTTTTTTCAAAGACACGTTTGACGGACAAGACTCAATTCTGACTCCTTCCGGCAATGCAATTTGTATTGTATCAAATTCCAAGCCTCCATTTTCAAAAACAAACGGATATTTTCTACTTCGCTTTGAAAACAGCTTCATGTTATTCTTCAACGGATTTACGGGACAAAACATGCGTGTACCGGATTTGGCTGCATAAGTCTCTGAGTTCAAATTATATTTGACAGTCACACGAGGAAGCTCGTCTCTTTTTTCCACACATGAGATATTGGAGATTGTCATATTCGGCAAATGAAAATCAGATTTGATATCTTTCACCCGTTCATCATTATTCATATTTTTCTCAAAATCCAGCATTCCTCTAAATTCGTGCATCTCATATCCGCACTGCACATTTGCCTTCATCATACCTGTCTTATCCACACTCACTTGCATATATTTATGTGTATATGACAAAGTATCCGCATATTGAGGTAATTTATACAACTTGCCACCCTCTGGTGTTACCAAAAGCGCATTATGTCCTGCTATATTATCATGCACATACCCAAAAGGAGTATACTGGCTTGTACACTCCAATGGTATTGTATCCGTTTTAAATGGCACTGTAAGAATGGCATGATTAAACTGTGCGGGAGTTGCAAATTCTTTTATAAACTGCTTCTTATCTCCGCTATAGATTATCGTAAAATAAGATTCGATACCTACGGCTTTCAGCATCGCCCTCAAATAGTTGCTTAACCCTTTGCAATCACCGAATCCTGTTTGATGAACACTGGATGCGGCGATAGGCTGCCACCCACCAACACCCAATTGAATGCTTACATAACGTGTGGATTTTTGCAAAAATTCATAGATTTTTTTCACCTTTTCTTTATCTGAAGTCAACCCGGAAACCATACCTTTAAGTTTTTCCACAAATTGATCAGGCAAAGCATCTCTGTCTTTGATAAGATTCCATTCAAATTTACCGACATCATTCCATGAATTCAATGAACCTGTAAACTTATCATACGCAAACTCACACGGTTTTATCATCATCAAAGGCACAAAACTATCTATCCCTGCCATTACAGGCTCTTCATCAACAGCTTTAAATCCCACTGACTCCCACCGGCACACATCAGACCCATCTTTGTTCGTCTTCACTGCTTCTTTTGCAAAATTGCGCATAAAGACATTGTATTCAACCCCTTTAGGAATTTGCAAAACATATTCCGCATTCTGTAAAGACTGATTATAATTATGTACAGGAGCAAAGGCCGGAAACATTACAATTCCGTTTTTAAATTTAACCTCATACTCATATTTAATGGTATATGGGTAATTGGGCTGACTGTAACTATACATATTTTTAATTTCATCAGATGCTACTTCCTGAGAAAATGAAGATGTAATCAAGTCTGCATTTTTTATTTTTTTCACCAACTTTCCATTTGCATCGTACACTTCTCCTGAAAACTTTTTAAGTTCCCAAAATTGCCCCGTTCCCTCAAAAAAATCCGCTTCATCTTTCCCCTTTTCATCCAGTATGGTTACAACACGAATCATTTTTTGCAATCCGCTATGTTGATCGTAATATTCAAAATGAGTAGATTCATAACGAACAACAGAGTAAGCATCTGTTTTTAACGAATCCGGAATCTGGCTGACCGGGTAATTCAGGGTTTCCCCCTCAGCGACAGAAATACTAAACAGTATTCCGATAATAACAAAAGACAACCGCCACATACAATTTATTTTTACAAATTCATTTTTTTCAAAACCACCTGCTCATTGTTTTTTGCCACAATATGAGCCCAAAAATCTTTAAGGTTTACGTATTCATTTGTAGGATAAATAGTCTGGTTAAACGTAAGAGAAGATACCAACTGTATTGATCCTCCGACGCTCTGAACCAAATAACTATACAACGCATCTTTGTCGTTAATTGCTACCTTTTCCGATTTTGGCATTTCTTCAACTGCAAAACCATTCGGCACCATTATAGATATGGCATTCCTTACTGTTCGGGGATACGATAGCTCCACCGGCAATTCTCTTTTATCTGCCATAAACGGGTTTGATTTTTCCTGAAACAGAGTTAACAGGTTAACATAAAGCTTCGAATCTGAGAGAGAAGCTGCCTTGTTAAAAGTAAATTTTTCAACAACAGGTTTATTTATGCTATCAAGTCCGTTAATTTCATAATTATCAATATTCACACCATATTTATTCTGCAAAGACTCAATCCATTCATCCCTGTTTTTAGATTTTTTATATTGCTCGCGAAAGTCGTAAGCCAGTTGATTTGTTTTTATGGACGAAACCTCAACAATCATTTTATCATTTTCAAATTTAATCAAAGAGACATTTCTCTCTGCGCTTGAATTAATATGCGATAAATCAACCCAATCAGACAAATTACTTTCCACGCCCCTGAAGGAACGGGCCATATCCACCAAATATTCATCATCCAACACATTTATAGGGGCATTTTTCCGGGATACATCCATAAAATACTTATTATCATCCACATCTACGCCAACCACAAAATAGTTAATACTATTAATTGATGGATTCGCTCTCGGAAGCCTTCCTTCGCTCTTACTACTCATGACTATCGGATAGGCATCAAAGCCAGCATCCTTAAGAATATTAATCAATATAAAATTCATATCAGCACTATTACCGACACCATCTTTCAATGCCTTCTTCAGAGAAGCATTGGATATCGATGTTTTTTCATTCCACTTTACTTTCGATTTGACCAAATCATACAGTGCCTGAATTTTTTCAGCATCCGTCATTTTTGAGTCTTTAATTGATTTCACTTCTTCTTTCAGCAAACCCGATTTCTTAAGATTTCCCCCAAAATCACTATCATCCATCAATTGTTTTTCAACATCTTTCCATGTATAAGCAAATGATTTATAAAGAGCTCCCGGTATTTGCACTCCTGATATTTCAAAAGAAACTGAGCTTATATAATCATTCATATAAGCAACAAATTTATCTTTTTTAAGAGCCGGAAGATTCTTTGCTTTCATCAAAATATGCTGACTGGTACATGTTAATGTTCCTCCATTTAATAACAAGGTTTGGCTTTCTGGTTCACGAATAGTTTCAAGCGGACAATATCCTCTTGTATTGACATTAAACGTAAAATATTCAGGAATCGAAACATCGTAGATGCTTTGACACACAGGAATCTCTCTCTGAAAGCGCCAAGAGCGAATACTCCCCTCAAAATCAGACACAATAGTGTATTTATATTCAATTAATGTACCCGCTTTTACATTCGGCAACGTAATTTTTTTCTGAAATACTTTTTCTTTAATATTCTCTGTGAAGATATATTCTTTTGATAATCTTGTCTTCTCTACCTTTCCCCCTACATAATTGTAAGAATAACCATCAATACTTTGCACAGTTTCCCTGTTATTAAGTCCATAATCCTCATATCGGATTTTTATATTTGCGCAATCAGCTCCTTCCGGCTTGAGAATTTTTATTTTAGCGTAAACATCAAAACACACCTGAAAACTATTATTATTTATCTGATAATAAGTGCTCCCCTTTTCGTAAAGGACAACAGCAACAGCACTCGTATCAGCCGCAAAGGAACTCATCTTCACTTCTTCTTCTGATACTTTCCCAAATTTATTGGTATCTTTTTCTGCTGCAAGCATTAACGTATAAGACAAACAACAGATCATGCACACGATAATTTTCTTCATTTTAGCATGTTTTTAATTAGTATTTAGATTTAAGGCATTTCCCACGAACGACATTTAAACATCTATTTGCCAATGTTTTAAAAACAAAAAACAAGAACACAACGCGTTAATTTTTATCGCAATAAATATACTATATTTTTCATAATTAAAATTATATAAATAAATATTTTTAATTATTACTGTATTCTATCTTCAAAACAACAGAAATGGCCAACAAAAAAAGAGCCATTTGCCTCTACAGCAAATGACTCCTTAAATAACAAAAGCATATTTTATCAGCTCAACAATATTTTCATAAATTCCTGACTTTGTAGCATTCCGTACGAACCTTTTTGCGCTTCAAATTCATCATAAATCAGAACTGAATCAGGTTGCTGTTCCGGACGACAAATCACAAACGGCACCGGATCTGAGGTGTGAGTTCTTATACTGCACGGCGTAGGATGATCGGGCAAAATAGCAATGGTAACCGGCTCATCCCATTTTGAAACTTCTTCGAATATTGGTTTTACTACTCTGTTATCCAAATACTCGATGGTTTTTACCTTCAAAGCCACATCTCCTTCATGGCCTGCTTCATCGCTTGCCTCAATATGAAGATAGACAAAATCGTCGGTACGCAAAGCATCAATTGCAGCCTGAGCCTTACCTTCGTAATTAGTGTTATAAAGTCCTGTCGCACCCTCCACAACAATAGGCCGCAATCCGGCATACACACCGATTCCCTTAATAAGATCTACTGCCGAAATAACAGAACCTCTCTTTACCCCGAACAACTGATTAATTGTTTTCATCTGAGGGCGATAACCGGGAGACCACAACCAGATACTATTCGCAGGATCCTTACCCACCGCCTTTCTTTTAATATTCACCGGATGATTTTCCAGCAGTTGCTGCGATTTCAAGGTAAGCTCATTTAATCTTTTAGCCGTTTCTTCAGCTTCCGGAGCCAACGCCTGTATCATCACATCCGCAAAAGGAGTACCCGGCACATCGTGAGGAGGTGTACAGTCGAGATGTTTATCTCCGCCCTTCATCTTCAACAAATGGCGATAGGAAACCCCGGGAAAGAATTTTATCAATTCATCGCTAAGCTCTTTATTCAAAAAGTCGATCAATTCAGCGGCTTCTTCGTTGGAAATATGGCCTGCTGAATGGTTTTTTATTTTTCCATTCTCAATGCAGATTAAATTACAACGCATCGCCATCTCTCCGTCTTCAATATCGATGCCCATGCTGGCAGCCTCCAAAGATCCTCTTCCTTCAAACACCTTCGGAACGTCATATCCTAATACAGCCAGATTTGCTATCTCACTACCGGGAGCAAAACCTTCCGGAATAGTTTTCAGCATACCCGACCAACCCAGAGCTGCGAGCTTGTCGATATTGGGCTTGCTTGCAGCCTGCAACGGGGTTTTTCCCCCGAGTTCTGCAATAGGCTCATCAGCCATGCCGTCTCCTAGAATTATAATATATTTCATACGTAAATAAGTTAGTTTAGAAGGACACTTGAAGCTCCATTCTGCTTAAAATTATATTCACCAACAATTAGAGTTCGAAGCAACACGCCCGTTTCATTCTGTAATATTTTTACAGACATATATAACAGAACGATATTTTTGTCCTGTTTATTTTTAAAAAACAACTCTTTTTTATACCGCAAAGATACAAAAAAGAGTTATGCCTGAATGCCTCAAATTTCAGTCTCTCGAATTTTCGCAATCAATACATCAGGTACGCTTTCAAATATTCTATATGATACGAGCGAGTCTTTCTATTATAATCTCCAGATACTAAAATAATAATCATTCTATAATTAGTTCCATGTAAAGTCATTTCTTCCTTAATGTATTTATTTCGTTTCTCCGTTCCGGCATTCACAAACTGCTGTAGTTTGGATTCCAGCGAAATCGTTATTTGCCTGGATGGTTGCGCTTTGGTTTGAACCGAAACAACAGCTCCATTAATTTTCAGAACAACATTTTCATCCTCGTATGGATTATCAGGAGAAAACGACTTATTAATCGCTACTATTGTTGTATACGGGGCAACTTTGGACGACCAGGTATCTTCTCGCTGACAGGCATCAAACGGCTGAATGACCTTAGAGCTTGTTCCTTGCATTCCAAAACGCTTAATTATTTCCCGTGAGGTCATCTTTTCAACCGGATATGCAAACAAATACTGCAAGCTTCCTACACCATATGTGTCAGAAAGATAATTCGTAATTTCTGCTATTCTGTCTCTTGAAATTGAATCTATTGCCATTGCCGGAATCTTCATTTTTATCGTTCCTCCTTGTTCCAGCAAATGCAAACCCGATAGGCGACTTTTTAATTCATGCTGCAAACTATGTTTAGAGATATTTCCAATACTCCATGGACCCACCGATGATAGAAATGCGACCAAAGCAAACGACACCACGATCCACTTAATATATTTTGATTGCACTATAAACAACCAGACACTCACCCCAAACAGCCACAAATTCAGCAGCAAAACATAGAGTCGATTAATCGTCATGCCGTAATCATCCAGTCTTCTTACTATGGCGATAAACATCAGCACCAACAAAGGGAGAAGAACCAACGGAAAATATTTTGCCAGCCATACCACTATTCTGTTTTCATCACGAATACGAAGCGGATAAAGAATGATTATTGTAAGCAAACCTCCGATTCCAAGCGCAGACACCAACATAGAAACCCATCCGTTTGGCAACTCCCACTTTGCTATAATCTGGAACATATACACATACAAAATCGACAAATAAATACACAGGATAGGCAACAGAATATAAAGTCCCAATATCTTAAGCACTTTGTTAAATTGCACACGATCATTAAATTTTTCATCCGAATGAGGGAGTGACGCCAGCCAATAAACCGGAGCAAAAATCACAAAACAAAAAACATTGAGGTACCCATATATTTTTTCGTTTATAACAACATGGAATAATTTATCGAGCGAAAAAAGCGCCAGACCCAATCCGCCCATCAATACTGATGCAAAAAGATACGTCACAAACAACAGTACAATAATATTATACACAAAGTTCCAAAATGGAATATCACGTTCCTTTTTCAGGAAAGCAATAAAAAATATGGATAATGCAAAAGAGGCCGAGACAACAACAACCTGATAAATATGTACAGGCTGCAAGTGTTTAGGCAAGGTTAAACAGTAAACGAGCCAAATTATCACCACCAAAACTTCTACCAAGATAGCCATGAGCTTATTCCGCATCTCCTCACATAACAACGTGGTAGCAATTGACAAAAAGATTCCTCCCAGAAGAAGAGGCCACATAAATTCGCGAATATTTAGCCCATTATCATGTATTTTCAGAACAAACAGCACGCTTGTTCCTAAGACAAACAACAATGACAAAGGAAAACGGACTAATACCAGCTTCAATTTTTCGTTCCAATTCTTAAAAAAATAGAGTTTCATAATCTGGCAGATTTAATAAAATTATCAAGACAGGATTTGCGCATCAACGCGAAACAAACAATTGGCTTCAAAGATACTACCGTCGACAACAAATCAGCACAAACAAGTTCATTTTACCAATAAACAAACACATATTTTTCAAATTAAACAAAATCTGCTAACTTTGAGTCACTGCACAAAGAGAAAAATCTAAACATAAATTACTTACGGATGAAGGAAGCACTACTTCAGTATGCATGGCAGCATAAACTATTCTACGCTGGCAATTTGGCAACAGTCAACAAAAAAAAGGTGGAGGTCATAGATCCCGGACAACTAAACAGAGATGCTGGTCCTGATTTTTTCAACGCGAAAATCAAAATAGGAGATACTTTGTGGGCTGGCAATATTGAAGTGCATGTAAATTCGTCCGACTGGAGAAATCACCATCACGGAGATGATGTTGCCTACAACAATATCATTCTTCATGTGGTTGCCAAAAATGACTCTAAAATTTTCAGAACTTCAGGCGAAGAAATAGAACAATTGGTACTATCTTGTTACGAAGATCTTGAAGCACGACACACTGCATTGATGGAGCAAAAATCATTTATTGCGTGTGCACAACATTTAGGCAAAGTTCCACGGGTTCTTCTTTCCGGATGGAAAAACACCTTGTTAACCGAACGACTTGAGTTAAAAGTAAACGACATCGAGACACTGCTTCAAAACACGCAAAACAACTGGGAAGATGCCTTTTATATCACATTGGCTCGTAATTTCGGGACAGGCATTAATTCCATTCCATTTGAACTTTTGGCCAAAAGTTTACCCCAGGTATATCTTGCAAAACACAAAGACAATCCGACACAAATTGAAGCTATGTTATTCGGCCAGTCAGGGCTACTAAATCAAGCAAAAGCAAGCGATTATACAGATAAATTAAAACAGGAATATGCCTTCCTGAAAACCAAATATCAGCTTCAACCTATCGACAATCACCTCTGGAAACTACTCCGTTTGCGCCCTCAAAATTTTCCTCACATCAGGATTGCCCAATTTGCTGCCCTAACGAGCAAATCCTCCAAACTCTTTTCAAAAGTTATCAATGCAAACTCCATCGAAGAAATGGAATCACTGTTTGAATGCAATACTTCCGAATACTGGCAATCGCATTATACCTTCAACAAAATCTCTGAGACAAAGAAAAAAAACATAGGTAAATCGACGATCAAAATTTTATTAATCAACACGGTAGCTCCATTTCTTTTTACTTACGGACGATATAAAAACGACGAAAGAATGCAGGAAAAGGCACTTACATTGTTGGAACAAATCACGCCCGAACAAAACAACATTATCAAAAACTGGAAACAATATAATATCCCGGCTACTTCCGCTTTTGACAGCCAGGCGCTCATTCATCTCAAAAAGCATTATTGCGACTGCAAAAAATGCCTTCAATGTCGGATAGGACATTATGTACTGACACACGACTCCTAAACCAACAAGGATTATACAAAAAATAATTTAAATTCAACACATAACATTAAACTATTTAGCGTTTTTCGCATCTCATTAGTGACTATTATTTAGAAATACCTCCGTTTTTGTAAACTAAACGCTAAATTTAAGACCAAATGAAAAAACTGTTTCTCGCTCTGTTTCTAATTCTTTCGGCGACTGTTTCGGCTCAAAACATTACGGTAACCGGATCTATTTTTGATTCGAAGCACCAACCCCTCATTGGCGCCACCGCAACTCTCGTAAGCAAAAATAACCCAAACCATAAGTTGGGTGATGTCGCAAATGCCAGTGGCAATTTCACCGTTAAAGGATTATCTATTGGTACATATACCATACAAATTTCGTTTGTAGGATTTACGACTCTGACCAAGAGTATTGAAATAAAACAAAACAGCCAACGCTTAGGTAGTTTTACACTGAAAGAAGAATCGATTGACCTCAAAGAGATAACTGCCGTGGGACGAGCCACACGGGCACAACAAACAGAAGACACCATCAAATACAATGCGGATGCCTTTAAAACCATTCAAGGTGCCGATGCAAGCACGCTGATTTCCAAAATGCCGGGTATCGTAGTGGACGGCTCTGGAAAAATACAGGCTCAGGGTGAAACCGTACAGAAAGTACTTGTAGATGGCAAGCCTTTTTTTGATGGAGACCCGAACCTAGCTTTGAAAAATTTGCCGGCAGAAGTTGTACAGAATATCCAAGTATTCGATAAAAAAAGCGAACAGGCCGAATTTACCGGATTTGAAGATGGAAACTCGGTCAAAACGATCAACGTAATCACGCGTAGAGGTATGCAAACCGGAGTGTTCGGAAAACTGAATGCCGGCATAGGAACAGACAACGACAACAAGACCGATTATCAGGGATCGGCCTCCATGAACATCTTCAAAGGCAATCGACGCATCACCCTGTTGGGAATGTCGAACAACATTAATCAACAAAACTTTTCGCAGGACGATTTAGCCGGTATAATGGGAGGTGGAATGGGCATGGGCCGAGGTGGTCGTGGCGGAGGTGGCTCCACTCTGGTTTCAGGCGGTGGCGGCATAACCAAAACCAATGCAGGCGGTTTGAATTATACCGATAAATGGGGGAAGAAGATTGACATTACCGGTGGTTATTTCTTCAACATGACAAACAATACTTTGATCCAAACGAAGAATGATTCTTATTTCAAACCGAATTCATTGGGTCAATTTCAGACTTCTGATGAAAATGATTTTTCAAAAACCAGAAATATCAACCACCGTTTCAACCTAAAACTGGACTACCAGATCGACAAGAACAATTCGTTGACATTTATGCCGAACTTAAGTTTTCAGTCCAATAACGGAACCAGTTCAATGCTCTATAACACTTATCTGAACGGACTCTCATCGACGAAGACCAACACAGCATCATCAAGAGATGTAACCGCCAATAACCTATCGGCAATGTTATTATATCGTCACCGTTTCAGCAAATCAGGGCGTACCATTTCACTTACTTTGAATGGAAGTTCGAACGAAAACAATAACGATGGCACTTCTGAGAAACATTTCCTAAACAATGTAATAACGGAAGATGACTATCAAACGATCTTGAACAATTCAAACGGCTATAGTCTTGGTGCGAACGCCATATACACAGAACCTTTGAGCAAAACATCACAATTACAAGCTACTTACCGTATCAATTACAACCACCGCGACATCGACAAGCAAACAAGAGATCGCTTGACGATGGTATTGGACACTGCATTATCTAATTTATACAACAGCGATTATCTGACACAATCCGGTGGTTTAGGATATCGCCTCAGCAGCAAAGGATTAATGTTGATGGCCAATGTAGATTTTCAACATGCAGCACTCACCGGAGATCAAACTTATCCTTTACTTGTCAAAACGGATCAATCGTATAACAGTATATTACCGAACATGATGTTGAACTACCGTTTCAATGCGTACAATACGGTAAGAGTGTTTTTACGTTCGTCAACTGCAGCTCCGTCTATTCAACAACTACAAAATGTAATTGACAACTCAAACCCAGCTGCTATCACAGGAGGAAATCCGGACCTGAACCAACAAATATCAAACAATGCCATGTTCAGATACACTTTCACCCCAAAATCGGGTCAAACACTGATCGTTATGTTTAGCGCAGGCAACACTCTGCACTACATTGGAAATTCAACTATTTTGGCCACAAAGGATAGTGTACTGCAAAAAGGCATCATTCTCCGAAATGGTGCTCAATATAGCTCTCCGGTCAACTTGACCGGCAGCTGGAACATGAATTCGATGTTTACATTCGGATTCCCGGTTGATTTTCTAAAGAGCAACCTGAATATCTCGACAAACTTCGGATTTAACCAAATTCCCTCTCTTTACAACGGTGTAAAACAGATGACCAAAAATTACACCATTGCACCTAAAGCAATCCTCGGCAGTAATATCAGTGACAAGCTCGACTTTACCCTTTCGTACGGTGCGGCATATAATATTGCTAGAAACAATGCATCCTCGATATCGAACAATACTTATCTGAATCAAACAGCAAGTTTCAAACTCGATTGGATATTCTGGAAAGGCTTTACTTTCCAAAACAACATGTCCTATCAAAACTACCGCAGTTTTGCGAATAGTCTTTCTAGCGGATTTACTCAAAACTACTTTCTGTGGACTGCCAGTGTTGGTAAAAAAATCATGAAGGACAACAGAGGCGAAATCAAATTACAGGCTTATGACATCCTGCGCCAAAACAAATCATTGACACGTAATGTTTACGACAATTATTACGAAGATGCTGTTTCGAATGTACTTAAACCATTTGTAATGGTAAGTTTCACTTATGACTTGCGTAATTTTAGCGGACAAAAATACCAACAGCAACAACAAAACCAGAATCGTCAGCGTCAGCAGATGTGGCAAAACGGCGGTATGCCTGGTGGAGGAATGCCTCCTGCCGGTGGCAGACCCGGCGGAGGAATGCCTGGCGGTATGCCAATGATGTAATTCTAAAATTCAATAAGGAGGCTGTAAGTAAACAAGATTACTTACAGCCTTTTTCTTTTATTTGCATTTTAGAAGGCGACTGCTTTTCTTAACTTTGCAAAAAAAATCAACACGAATAAAATGAAGATTTGTGTCGTCCAAACATCCGCCTTCAAAGGTGATATTGAAAAGAACATTGCGAAACATCTGCAATTTCTTGATCTTGCCATTGCCAACAATTGCAATCTTGTGCTATTTCCGGAGCTCTCGTTAACCGGGTATGAACCAACGCTAGCCAATGAACTTGCGACGACCAGCAATGATGTTCGTCTCAGCTGTTTTCAAAAGCTAAGCGACCGACACAAAATCATTATCTGTGTTGGGTTGCCGACCAAAGTAGATACAATGCTGTTCATCAGCATGATTATCTTCCAACCCAACAAAAAGCCGCTTACTTATTCAAAACAACATCTCTACCCTACCGAAACAGACTATTTCTCTCCGGGAATTACGCCGGTTTATCTTCATATCAACGAAACAGTGGTTGCACCGGCTATTTGTTATGAACTTTCCAGACCCGAGCATTCAGCCGCAGCTCATCAAAACAAAGCTTCCGTTTATTTGGCCAGTGTTTTGAATTCAGTAACCGGCGTAGATGCGGACTTGCAAAAACTATCCGACATTGCACAAAAATACCACATGACAACTTTGATGGCAAACTATGTTGGCGAATCGGGAGGATATGATTGTGCAGGTAAAACTTCAGCGTGGCATTCGGATGGCTCGCTGGCAGCACAATTAGACGGCAAAAACGAAGGAATTTTAATCTACGACACAACAACAAAAGAAGCTGTTTGCAAATATCTCTAATTAAAAATATGCGCGTTTACCTTTTCATTCTTATTTTAATCGGTTATTCTCTTTCTGCACAAGCCCAGAATGACTATTCGTCGGTTGACAAAGTTGCTCTTCAGCTAGCAGAAACAGACAGTCACAAGACTGATGACATTGCCCGTTATATCAACACTCATTTCAATACACCGGACGATAAAGCCCGTGCTATCTTTTGCTGGATCACCCACAACATTGCCTATGATGTCGAGAATATGTACAAAGTCAATCTTTACCAGAACACAAATGATATTGTAGAGCGGACATTGAACACGCGGAAGGGAATTTGCATGTCTTACACTGAGCTGTTCTATGCCATTGCTGCAAAAGCAGGATTAAAGTCATTTGCGGTACAAGGATATACAAAACAGAACAATAAAGTGGATATATTGCCACATGCGTGGAATGCCGTTCAGATCGGGTCGGAATGGTATCTGATTGATGCCACCTGGGGTGCAGGATATGTGCAAAACGGGAAATTTGTGCGTCATATCGAAAACGGCAATTTCAAGGTAAATCCACGTCAGTTCATCAATACGCACAATCCATTCGATCCTCTGTGGCAAATACTCGATTATACCGTTACCAATCAGGATTTTTATGATGGTAAAACGGGACCATCCAACAAGAAGACCTTCAACTATAAAGACTCGCTGTCTGAATATCAAACATTACCGGAGAGTAAACAGCTCAGCGATGCCTCCCGGCGAGTGGAAGCCAACGGCGTGAAAAATGCGATGATTTACGAACACATGCAACACCTTCACCAACAGTTGGAGTATCTGCATAATTACAAAATGACCGATCTTTTCAATCAAGCCGTCGCTCATTATAATAATGGAATTGCCCTGTTGAATCAGTTTATCAATTATCGAAATAACCAATTTAATCCTAAGAAAGAAGAACAAGAAATCCGGCAAATGGTGGACACTGTCAGCATAGAGCTTTCTGCATCACAAAATCGATTGGATGAAATTCAAAAGCCGGATGCACAAACAGCGACATCAGTTTCTCAATTAAACAAATCGTTGGAGCAGGCCAATGAAGGGGTAAAAGAGCAAAAAGCTTTTGTCGATAAATATTTTAAGACCGGAAAACTCTTTCGTAAAACCCTGTTTTACAAATACTCCTTAATGGGAATACCCGTTCGTTGAAATTTAGTCTACTGTTTACCAAAATAATCGCGGGTGACCATCAGGTCTGAAACATTCCAGGCCGATTTGATATGTTCGCGGATATCAGGAGCTGCCGATTGTGCCATACCGAATTCATGCATACGGGCATTGACGGCAAACGGAGTTTTTTCAGATGCAAAAATACTCGTTCCCAAGCCGTGCCACTGGTATTTTTGCAGGCCGAGGATGGAAATTAAAGAAGGATAAATATCTATTTGACCCATTACCGGAGTATAATGCTTTTGTCTGTTCCCATTCACTACGATAAACGGCGTAAGAGCAGTCTCGACATTCCAGCGCTTTGCATATACCCGCCATTGGGCCGGTTGACGTTTGGTACAATCATGATCGCCGGTGATAATCAGAACCGATTTAGAAAGCAACCCATTACTACGCAGTCCGTCAACAAACCTTCCAACGCATTGATCCACATAGTGAACCGCATTCAGGTAAGCAGCCATATCAGCAGGACAATCGGCCGGTACTTTCAGATAAATACGGTCATTAGGTAATTTATAGGGATCGTGCGAACTAAGGGTTATCATCTGCGCCATAAACGGCTGCTTAAACGCCTTCAGTTTCTCCACCGACTGGGCTAAAAAGGTGCTGTCGGAGAGACCCATCTCGTAATATTCATCACAATTATATTGATCGACCGCTATCAAATCATCATAACCCAGCTGTTTTGTCAATACGCCTTGATTCCAGAAAGAAGCGTTTCCTCCAAGCATTGTATGGGTGTTATAGCCCTTTTCTTTCAACGCTTTTGCCAATGTAAAATAACTATTGCGCGCGTACCTGAAACAAGCCGCTCCTGTATGAGGTGGAAGCATTCCGGCATTAAAAATCAGCTGAGCATCACTGGAATGACCCCCGCTAACCTGAGGAACCACATGTGGAGCGTACAGGCACGGTTCATCTTTCATCAATCGATTAAGATTGGGTGTGATCTCTGTTCCGTTCAACGAATTACCGATGGGGAACGATTCGAGTGATTCCACAATCAGCAAGATCACATTTTTGCTTCCAGCTTCGTGAACCGTCACCGGACTCACATCCATTTTATTATTTTTCAGCCAATTATCAACAAACCGCTTTTCCACTGCGGTCATCTCAGCCTGTTCATGCAAAAGGCTTTTACCCTGATACACCCAGCAATGAAAAAAGCCATAAGTTGAAGCTCCTTCCACCAAATCGTAACGAAACTCATTTTCCTCCGACAAGAGATTGCTGACATTGTTTCTATCCTTAAAAAGGTTATAGCCTATAGCAATTACAATTGCAGCCAGAACAACCGAGCCACTTATGGCCCTCAGACGAATAGATTCCGGAATGATTGTTTTGCGGAAAAAGAACAGATAGCTCAACAACAGCAAGACTGAGGGTATCGAAAAAAAACAGTCGACTTTTCTGAAAGATCCGAGGATACTATCGCCCAGACCGTTCAAATTACCAACCATTGTAAACGAGTCGAAAGGCAGTAGAGTAAAATAGGTACGATAATACAACAAATTACTGATGCAGTAAAAATTGAGCACAAACAGCACCCCCAATAAAATCTCTTTATGCTTCCGCAGCAAAAAATACGGCAGTGTCAAAATCAGCGCTGTGGCAACATGAAGAAATACCGACGAAGGAATATCCGTGCTGATCGGTTGTTCTACAAGATCCAGAAATAACCAGAAATTGTAGTAAAACGTAGCTATGCAGAGCAGAAAAAACAGAAGGTTGTAACGATACGGAAACAAATTCTGTAAGAGAAATTTACACCGAAGAAGAAAGGTTCTCATCTAATAGTTTGGGTCCTGATTTTGGCGCGACAAAGGTAGATACTTTTTTGTATCTGCCGCATGAAAATTGGTTAAAAATAGTGAGGAGCAATACTTTACAACGACAAGCATCTTCTGTTTTCTTCTTACTGAATGAAAACAAGACATAAATTGCATCTATTGTGACCCCATCCTTGTACGGGAACGGCTATATTTGCATTCAATAAATCCTCTCAGGCATGAAAACAATTTCTTTCGTTTGCATTTTCTTTGTATGCTTTATTAATACTGCATCGGCGATCAGCCCCTACGCTCCTGATTTTTCAAAGCCGAAACCACCGGCTGGCATGAAACTGGTTTTCAACGAAGAGTTTAATAAAAATGGCAAGCCCGATTCCAGTATCTGGTCGTATGAAAACGGATTCAAACGCAACCAGGAATTGCAATGGTATCAGAGCAATAATGCTTACTGCAAAAATGGATGTCTGGTCATCGAAGGTCGCAAAGAAAGCCGCCCCAATCCGATCTATAAAGAAGGTAGCTCCGACTGGAGAACCAGTCGCAAAGAGATTCAATACACCTCAGCAAGCATTCAAACTGCCGGAAAGAAAAACTGGCTTTTCGGACGTTTCGAGATACGTGCCCGGATTGATACCGCTACCGGATCGTGGCCGGCCATCTGGACACTGGGATCAGGTCGTGAATGGCCTTCGTGCGGTGAAATCGATCTGATGGAATTTTATCGACCAGAAGGAATTCCGACCATTTTGGCCAATGTTGCCTGGGGTACTGACGTCCGCTACAAAGCAAAATGGAATTCAGTCAGAAAAGTCATTGCTCCTTTCATTGCTAAAGACAAAAACTGGCCCCGCAAGTTTCACGTATGGCGCATGGACTGGACCAAAGAATATATAAAGCTCTATATTGACAACACTCTCCTAAACATCACATTGTTAAGCGAAACCATCAACCCGGACGGCAGCAATCCGTTCCTTCTGCCGCAATATCTTTTGCTCAATATGGCTCTTGGCAGCAATGGCGGAGACCCGTCTAACAGCGCCTTTTCCATTAAGTACGAAGTGGATTATGTAAGGATTTACCAACAAATACAATAATCTCAGCTCCATTTTCAGTACAGGTAGATCATTCGACAATAAACTACCTACATTGTTATACAATAAATTTTCTTTCCATAATTTGAACATTTTTTACATTCAGATTGTACCTTCGTTGCATCGGAACATCAACTATAAATGATTAATCACCATGCAAGTAGAACAAGTCCTCAACGATCTGAAGCAACGGTTTCCAAACGAGCCCGAGTATCATCAAGCTGTAGAAGAGGTACTACTTTCAATCGAAGATGTGTATAACGCCCATCCCGAATTTGAAGCTCAAAACATCATCGAACGTCTCTGCATACCGGATCGCATCTTTACTTTCCGCGTAAGCTGGGTCGACGACAAAGGCAAGGTACGTACCAACATGGCTTATCGTGTCCAACACAACAATGCTATCGGACCCTACAAAGGAGGTATGCGTTTTCATGCCTCCGTCACACTCTCCATTCTTAAGTTCCTTGCTTTTGAACAAACTTTCAAAAATGCACTCACCACGCTACCTATGGGCGGTGCAAAAGGTGGATCGGATTTCAGCACCGAGGGCAAATCGGATGGCGAAATCATGCGTTTCTGCCAGGCATTCATGATCGAGCTGTGGCGTCATATCGGTTCCGAAACTGATGTACCGGCCGGTGACATCGGGGTCGGCGCGCGTGAAGTGGCCTACATGTACGGTATGTACAAAAAGCTGGCACGCGAAAATACCGGAACTTTTACCGGCAAAGGACTTGAATTCGGAGGATCACTGATTCGACCGGAAGCAACCGGTTACGGCAGCATCTACTTCCTGATGAACATGTTGAAACGCAAAGGCATTATCGACCTGAGCGGCCAAACCATCGCCATTTCGGGATCTGGCAATGTGGCAACCTATACGGCAAAAAAAGCTTTAGAGTTGGGAGGAAAAGTTGTAACAATGTCGGACAGCAACGGTTATATATATGATCCGGACGGCATCAACAAGCAAAAGTTAGATTATATATTTGAGGTGAAGAACATCCGACGCGGACGCATTAAAGAGTATGCCGAAACCTACGGCTGCAAATATGTTGCCGATGATACGCCATGGAAAGAAAAATGCACCATTGCCCTACCCTCTGCCACACAAAACGAAATTAGCACGGAAGATGCCGAAGCTTTGGTACAGAACGGTTGCATCGCCGTATCCGAAGGCGCCAATATGCCAAGCACACCCGAAGCTATCGAAGTCTTTCTGAAAAACAAAATTATGTTCGCTCCAGGCAAAGCCGCCAATGCAGGTGGCGTTTCCGTTTCGGGACTTGAAATGAGCCAGAATTCAATGAAACTCAGCTGGCCGAAAGAAGAAGTTGATCAACGCTTGCAACACATCATGGCCAGTATTCATGATGCCTGCGTAAAATATGGCACTGAAACCGATGGTTATGTCAATTATCAGAAAGGAGCCAATATTGCCGGTTTCATAAAAGTGGCCAGAGCCATGATGGCACAAGGAATCCTTTGATAATGATGAATTATTAATGGATAATGGGAACGCTCGAAGAAATTCGGGCGTTTTTACGTAGAGCCACATTGCATGTGGCTAAAAATCATACGAAACCAGACTGGTTTTTAGCCGCATGCAATGTGGCTCTACATGCAATGATTTGATGTTTTGATTTCTGGTAATATGCAATGTGGCTCTACTGTGGTATTGTGTTTATTCCGGATCCGGATAAAATGTATCGGATTCCCAGTTCTCGACATTAGTAGCAATGTAATAGGCAATACGTGCATGTTCAAAATCGTCACGAATAATATGATCGTGAAAGCGCGTTTGCCAGCCAAACAACGGTTCTATTTCCCGTGCTCGACTAGTAACTGCGCCCTTAAAACCTCGAACAACAGCGGAAAGATTTTTCGATTGTGTGCCAAAACTATTGGAACGCTTGGGTATTGCCTGAACTGATACAGGAATACTATCTTGAGCATCTTTAGAACTAACATTGTAACAATTTTCTCCAATAATGCCTATGGCGTGAAAATGGTTTGGCATGATAACATATTCGTCCATTATCAGGTTCATATCAGCACGTACGTCAAAGCTTCGCTTCCATTCTTCATCTGCAATCTCACCTATTACCGACAACCTCATTTGTTGATCGACTATATTCCCGAAAAATTGATTTCTGTTTTGGGTACAAATTGTTATGAAATACGCAGCCTCATGCGTATAATTCCACCAACCGGCACGAGTCGTCGCAATCCGATATTTCCCCTGATATTTTTCAGTCATAAATAATTGTTTTGATAATTATCGTTTGCAGTAGAGCCGCATTGCATGCGGCTCTTATTGATATATTTTGTATTGTTGTCTGGTTTTTTAGCCACATACAATGTGCTAATTATTTATCACGGTCATTGTTTTAGCCACATGCGATGTGGCTCTACGGTCTTTATAACAACATATTTTCAATTATAATTTAGCATTGACCAATGCAGCTCTCAAATGTAAATCTTAATTTTTCAAATAACAACAACCATATTTTTATAAATAACATCAATAGCTCTATTGACACATTGAATAGTATTCATATTGCAAAAAGATTATAGCAAATGTATATTTGCAAGCGACAATAAACTCCGATAATATAGAACCCTTGAAAATTATATCAATGCGAATATACACTCTCCTCACTTTGCTATCGTTGCTAATCATCTCTCCGCTTCAGGCTCAGCAACAAACACATGCCATCCGGGGTAATGTATTGGACAAAACCACCCGAGAAACCCTGCCCTTTATAAATGTGGTGATTTGGGACACTTCCAAAGGTTCTACCACCGATACTGCGGGCAACTACCTGATAAAAAACATGAAAAGCGGGACTTATCGTTTACAGGCAACAGCGGTGGGTTACAAAACTTTTATATCTCCCGAGTTTTCAGTGATCAACAAAGATGTAGAGTTCAACATTGAACTGGAAGAGAATACCGAAACCTTGAAAGAGGTGAAAGTAGTTGCGGGTCCTTACCGTAAACCTGCCGAAAGTCCTGTTTCGATGCGGGTGATCGGTTTCGCCGAAATTGAAAAAAGCGCCGGGGCCAACCGTGATATTTCACGCGTTATTCAATCGTTTCCGGGAGTATCATCCTCTCCGGCATCCTACCGCAACGATTTGATCGTGCGTGGCGGAGGCCCGTCGGAAAACAAATATTACATCGATGGCGTGGAAATTCCCAACATCAACCATTTCTCCACCCAAGGCGCTTCGGGGGGTCCCATCGGCATCATCAACACTGAACTGATACGCGAAACAGACTTCTACTCGGGTGCTTTTCCGGCTAGCAAAGGCAATGCGCTCAGCTCCATTCTCGATTTCCGGTTGAAGGATGGCAACAGCACCACACGCAATTACAATATTGCTCTTGGTTCGTCCGAAGCAGCTTTCACCTCCGACGGCTATATTGGCAAAAAGACAACCTATCTCTTTTCTGCCCGTCAATCGTATCTGCAATTGCTTTTCAAGGCGTTGAAACTTCCTTTTCTGCCAGCTTATACCGACAGTCAGTTCAAAATCAAGATCAAGTTCGACAAAAAAAACGAATTGACCCTGCTCGGTCTTGGCGCCATCGACAACATGACACTGAACACCGATACGGCCGGACAAACGGAGGGTAACAAATATATTCTAACTACGATTCCGATGATACGCCAAACGACCTATACACTGGGAGGTGTGTGGAAACATTTTGCAGGAAATGCGGTTCAGAGTTATGTACTGAGCATAAATAATCTCGACAACAAACAGCACAAATATCGTAACAACGACGATAGTTCAGATGCCAATAAGATACTCGATTACTCCTCGTTCGAACGCGAAATCAAGTTTCGCTTCGAGAATAGCAGCCAGCTGAACCATTTCCGTCTCATTACCGGCGCAAATACTGAACTGGCACGCTATTTCAACGACACACGCCAAACAATTTTTGCGAATGGCAATTCCGTAAACCTCACCTACAACACCGACATTTCGTTCTTCAAATGGGGAGCATTCTCTTCGTTAAGCTACGACAGCGGAGACGGGCGGCTGCTTGCATCGGCAGGAGTACGCACAGATGCCAATACGTTTGCCGGCTCCATGTCCAATCCGGTGCGCCAACTCTCTCCCCGTTTATCGTTTGCCTACCGCCTCACCGACGGTTGGTACATCAACGGTAATGTAGGCCGTTACTACGAACTTCCTGCCTACACAACACTCGGCTATAAAGACACATACGGTATATTGGTCAACAAAAACAACAATATTCGTTACCAACGTTCCGATCAGGCGGTTATTGGCCTTGAACAACGCCCGACCAATTACATACGGCTCACCATGGAAGGATTTTACAAACGATACGACAACGGACTTGTCTCCGTTTCCGACGGCATTCCACTCTCATCGAAAGGAAACGACTACACGCTGTTTGGCAGCGAAGAAGTAACATCAACAGCAAAAGGAAGAGCCTACGGCATGGAGTTGCTTGCCCGTTGGTTCGGTCACAAGAATCTCAACATTATTGCTTCGTATACGTTTGTGCGCAGCGAGTTTTTGCAACCATCAACAGACAAGTATATTCCCACGTCGTGGGATAACCGCCATCTATTTACCTTTACCGGAGGATATAAACTACCCCGCAACTGGGATATCGGCACCAAGCTACGCGTGGTGGGTGGTGCGCCCTATACGCCTTACGACGCATCAAAATCATCGCTGAAGGCTGCCTGGGATGCGCAGAACCGCCCTTATTACGACTATTCGCGATTCAACACCGAACGCAACGCAACTTTTTATCAACTAGACATCCGAATCGACAAAACATACTATTTCAAAGGTTGGATGCTTGGCTTCTATTTGGATATACAGAATGCAACAAACAGCAAAAACAGACAGGCTCCGGTATTGAACAGTACCGGAATAACCGATCCGTCGGACAACACCCGTTACCTGATGAAAACCATTAATATCGAAAACGGATCGATGGTGCCTTCTATCGGCATCATGATGCAATTCTAAATACTGCTATGGTTCACCCCGACAGAGTGAAAATACACAGGCCGGAAACGCAATCCGGCGGTATGGTTATCTACCGCATGAGCCGCGATCAACGGGTCGGCGATAACTGGGCCTTGCTTTTTGCCCGACAACTGGCAGCGTCGACAGGCCGGAGCTTGGCTGTGGTGTTTACATTGATGTCCTCCTACCCCGGAGCCAACCTGCGCCACTTCGACTTTATGTTGCGCGGACTCGAAACCGTAGAACAGAAGCTACAGACATTCAACATCCCGTTTTGCGTTCTTCTCAACAACGATGTTTCGGTTGCCCTGAAAGAATTTATCGGGCAAAATAACGTTACGGCGGTTGTCTCCGACTTTGATCCGCTGCGGTACAAACAAAAGTGGATTACCGACATCAATACCGTCGAAGGAGTGGCGCACTACGAAATAGATACGCATAATATAGTCCCATGTTGGAAAGCGTCGCCCAAAGCCGAGTTTGGAGCCTATACCCTGAGACCAAAAATCAAACGTCTTTTGCCCGAATTTCTGACTGGTTTTTCCGGAACTGAAGCCGCAACAACAAGCTCCACGCATCACAGGAAGCTATCCGTCCGTTCGGGAAGCGTATGCGTCAGTAGCCTTCGATTCGTCGGTAACAGCTATTAAAAATATTGTTTCGGGGGAAGATGCTGCATTGAATGCACTGCGTCATTTCATCTTGCACAAGCTGGAGGACTATGCCGTAAACCGCAACAATCCCTGCATCGACGGACAATCTGGGCTGTCTCCCTACCTGCACTTCGGCCAATTATCGGCTCAACGGGTAGCTTGGGAGATCTCTCTTTTACCCGATTCTCCCGACAAAGAAGCCCTGCTCGAAGAGCTCATTGTTCGCAGCGAACTGGCCGATAACTTTTGTATTTACAATCCGCATTACGATTCGCCCGAAGGTTTTCCCGAATGGGCACGAAAAGACATTGACCTGCATCGGAAAGACGAACGAGAATATCTCTACACGCGGGATGAGTTGGAAGCGGCAACAACACACGATCCGCTCTGGAATGCCGCGCAAACGGAGATGGTTTGTTCCGGAAAAATGCACGGCTATATGCGGATGTATTGGGCAAAGAAGATTCTGGAGTGGACACCGTCGGTTGAAACGGCCATGGAGTATACCATTTATCTCAACGACAAGTACTCCCTCGACGGCCGTGACCCCAACGGATATGCCGGTATTGCCTGGAGCATCGGCGGGGTACACGACCGTGCCTGGTTCCCGCGTCCGGTATTCGGCAAAATACGCTACATGAGTTATTCCGGCTGCAAAAGCAAGTTCGACATACAAAAATACATCCAGAAATGCCTGTCGTTTCCACGTTAACCTTATTCGTATCCTATTGTTTTACAAAGGACTCATTAAAGAGTTAAAATCAACCATTAAAGAACATTTTTCACAAATCACCTGTACATTTGAATAGGCAAAAGAAACTGCAGAAGAGCAGCTAAAACAATGCGGGTACCACCTGATTTCGGGTCGCTTAGAGAGATTAATTTGGGTTCTATTGAGGCTCACCCTGTAAAAATGAATCCTATGAAAGCGCAACTTTACCACAGACCTATTGCTCAGGGCTTTTACAGCCTATGCAAGATTACGGTAATGACTGTTATTGTAAATATTTTGCTTGTAGCATGTCAGTTGAACGAAACAACAAACAATCCGGTTGCCTCTCACAAGGGAATCTCTTCCTTTTGTCAAGCTATAATACCGGGATTGGTTACTATAGAAAAGACGGATATTTTTACGCAGGCTCAAGATCCGCCTGTTGATCCTCAGGAAAAAGCGCAAAATGAAATCAGCTCTTACCGCAAGGTAGTTGTAATAGTTTTTTTCAGCTTTGTACTATTATTCCTCTTTCGAGACTTTTTCATCTTCATTATCTGGGCGATTAGTAGTCACAACAGTAAATTACAAAAAAGTAACATGCTTGCCTTAGAAAATTTAGTAAGAAGCCATAAAAAAAGAGTCTTATTCAGGGCTCATCGGCGTAGGATTCACTCAAAATGGAATACTTTTAAGCTAACGTTTTGGGGAAGAAATATTATTTGTGTTTTATTCTCCATAATTGCCTGGATTGTGATGTTTGTAATCTTTCTGCACCAAGCACATCCCTACTCCGACCTCACCCCTCTATGGAAAGCCATAGCTTATGCCCCGGTAGTTATTTTATTGGGTTATATCATCCAAAGAGTGATTAAGGGGGCAAATGATATTATGCACCATGCCAACAAAAGCAATTATGAGAAACATGCTTTAGGCCTGGATAACTAAACAAATAAAAGAGCGATAATTTTCACTTCTGAAAATTACCGCTCTTTTTAGTACCCAGAGCCGATACACAACCTGCAAACACATGCAAAAATAAGAAAATATATAACACTGTATTACAACACAATAAAGTATTTTATATCATTTAGCTTCTTGTGATTGCCTTTATTATTGTTACTTTTGTTACTATTTTGTTACTCATCATTCAGCATACTCCCAATTTATTACTACATTTGCAAACATAAACAAACACCTGCAAAAAGATGGGAGCATCAAATCGAAAAGGAACTAAGAAGAATAATGTAACTTTAAGAGAGAAGCCATTAAAAAATGGAAATATAAGTTTATACTTAGACATCTATAGAGATGGACAGCGAACTTATGAATTCCTAAAACTGTACATCCATACAAAGGCTCGCACTCCTATTGAAAGGCAAAACAACAAAGAGATTTTTGAATTAGCAGAAAAAATAAGGACGCAAAGGAAAAGCGAATTCAACCATCAAGCATTCGGCCAAATTTCACCAACAAATAAAAAGATTAACTTGATAGATTTTCTTGAGGCATATTACGATAGTTATACCAAGAAAGATATTAGAATGATACGTGGTTCTATTGACCGATTCAAAGATTTTTTAAAAGCACAATACCCTTCTTATCAAAACCACATTAAGCCAGACCAACTAACAAAGGAGATCGTAAAGGATTTTGTCGAGTATCTTGAAAGCAAAAGCAAAGGGGAAGGAGCCCGAGGATACTTTCAACGTTTCAAAAAAATCATTTCCAACGCAGAAGACAAAAACATCATTAACAAAACCCCCTGCAAAGGAATTGTTTGCAAAATAGACGAAAGCGCCTTAACAAAAGACATTTTGAGCATGGATGAAATTAAAATGCTCATAAACACAAAATATCAAGGTCAGAACATGG
Organism: uncultured Microbacter sp.; assembly: GCA_963678825.2. Classification (GTDB taxonomy): domain Bacteria; phylum Bacteroidota; class Bacteroidia; order Bacteroidales; family Paludibacteraceae; genus Microbacter. The sequence goes on from CAXXPB010000030.1 coordinate 79,465, forward strand.
AAACAAGAAGGGCTTTTATTTTTTGTTTATATGCGGGATTGAGATTTTGTGATGTATCTGACTTAAAGTACAGTAATGTAGACTATTCAAATCGATTACTAAAATTTGAGCAAGCAAAGACCAAAGGAAAAAGTTCAAACAGCTGGGTAAACATCCCCTCTCAATGATAGTCTTATGTCACTAATTGGAACAAAGCCCAATAATGATGATCTTATTTTTAAATTACCAAGCCACACAATGTGTCTAAAAGCCTTAGACCACTGGTGTCAAACGGGCAGGCATTGATAAACATATCACATGGCATTGTGCTCGTCATTCTTTTGCTGTAAACATATTAAATATATGGGGCAAATATAAAAACCGTTGCAAGCTTATTGGGTCATAGTGGGACTAAAACACACAGAAAAATACACTCGGGCTGTTGACAGTCTCAAAGAACAAGCAATAAACAGTTTACCACTTTTTGAGTTATGAAAGAATATATATACCCTGAATTTGAAGACAGTCTTGAGCTTGCATACAACAGGATAAACTTTAGATATACTAAATAGAGGCGTCGGAACTTTGTTTATAAATGATTACAATCACCATCAAATATTCAAAGCTATCGCTTCCTATTTACAATAAAATCCAATATTTACCCAAAGACTTAGTTCGTGATTATTTAAAAAAAGAAATATTTAGAGCAAACAAAAATAATTGAAGAAAAGCCCGAGTGGTCAATTTTTGATAGACCTACTTTATTTACCATTGAAAATGAAGATCAACATTTTAGTAAAAATCAATATACTGACTTAGAAACTCAAATAAATAGTTTTTTAAGTTCAGAGGTTTTTGAGTATTTGAATTATTCCATTAAAGCACATAAAATCAGCAATACCAATTTGCATGAATATTCAAGCATTGGCAATTGTTTTCCTATCAATTTACCTAAAATAAACGAACTTATAGACTATTTGGCATATTTGCGATTATATAAATGGTTAGTTGAGAGTTATAAAGGCCACACAATAGAATATCCCACACAAATAAATACGCTTATCTCATTGGATATTACTATTACAGATTCTCAAAAAGAAAAATTGTTTGACTTATTGATAGAAAATAAATACATCGCATCCAATACCCACAAAGAAAGTTTTAAATGGGCGTTTAGTAGCCAAAAAAAAGCCTATTGCTAATTGGGAGCCTATCAAGTGGATTGACATCTCCCCAACAAGACAACAATCTAACATGCAAACATTATATGAACTACTGTATTTGCTAAAAATAGGCAAAGATACAAGCCCCCAGAATCCTCTCAATATATACCGAAAAATAAAATGCTGTTTTAGAGACTCGAAAAACAAAGAATTAAAAGATATAGAATCAAAAAACCCACATGGTTTATCAAGAAAAAAAACCAATAGAAAATCAGCTTTAGAGCAAATTATTAGTGAAGTAATGCATTAAAAAGTATTGTTTTCTTCACATACTTGGCACCCTTTACATAGAGGAGAATCAATGATTCTCCTCTTTTTTTGTACTAAATCTTAATCGAATCTTATTGGGATTTTAAGTTTGCTTTTGTCTATTCTCCCCTCTTTATCTTTGCAAGCGAATTCATTTTTAACAGAAGGGAGTGCACACCCAAAAAAGTCTTTTAATTTACCAAAACTCAAATTACAATGGAAACAGAATTAAAAAAAGTATTGACATTTGAAGAGGCAGCAAAATATATGGGTGTTAGTAAGAGCTGTTTGTATAAATTGACATCTCAAAAATTAATATCACATTACAAACCTAATGGAAAAATGATTTTCTTTGATCGCGAAGAACTTGAAGCATATCTCTTAAGTGTAAGAGTAAAGCCTCAATCTGAATTGAAGCTGAAGCCTGTACATATATCACAAAAGGTATTAAGTCAAAACAACAATGGTCTTCAAAATGAACAATTTCATAACTCCTGCTTCTTTAGAATACGAACGTTTTTTTATGCAAATAAATAACTGGAACGATCCCCGTGCTGTGCTTAGAGATATTATCGCAGCACAAGAAAAACGTATTGAAAGTTATTCACGGCGACCTGATGCCAAACAAGAAATTGTAAAACGAAATATCGATGAATTTCGGAAATTAGTTTCAGTTTATTGGTCTATATTTTCTTTGATTTACCAACTTATAAGCTATTAAACGACCTCATTCAACAAGCACAGAAAAGCCACCCTACCGCAGGCGTAGCGATTGCCTATATACCAATAAAATTATACGGAAAAGGCGAAACTATATTCATAGATTTAGCAGGCAAAACATTGTATAAATGGAAAACATTGAATATCAACAGGCTTTAACTTCTGTACACGATCACAAAATGGCATCTACACCAAATTGGCAAGCATGCCTAATTGATCTTGCAAATCCCATACCACAACCAGAACCGCTCATTATCCAAACAGATACAGATATAGCAATGTTGCATCGGAGAAATATCTCAACAATAGCCGCCGCAGCCAAAGTTGGAAAAACATTTCTCATCTCTTCTATTGCAGTTGCAGCCTTACATAATGATGGATTTTTGGGATTCCACGCAATAAAAGAGTTAAAAGTATTATTTATTGACACTGAAATGGACAGTAGTGATACCCAAATAGTTGCAATTCGAGTTCATCAACTAACAAGTTTACCAACCAATATAAATAACAGTCGCTTCACTGCATTAAATCTAAGAGAACAAGACAATGACCAACGCTTGGCAATTGTCGAAACTGCCATCAAAGAATTACAACAGATTTAGTCTTACTTGATGGGATTGTTGATTTATGCCCCGGATCATTTAATGAAATCGAACCTTCACAGCAAATAACCACACGATTGACCCAGCTATCAACTCAATACGACTGTCATATCTGCACATGTCTTCATGTAAACAAAGGAACACAGGAGCTTAGAGGGCATTTAGGTGCGTTTTTACGACAAAAAGGCGAACTTACACTATTACTAACAAAGAAAGACGAAGAAACGCCGCATATCGAAGTAAAGCCCATTGACAGCCGACATAAATCAATTGATGTGTTTGCATTTAGAATTAACAACAACAGTTTGCCTGAATTGTACACTCCAATACCAAAACTACCACGTTTTGCAAAACTTACAAAATTGTTTATTGATATTTTTTCGTCAGAAAATTCAATGAGTTACGATAGTCTTTGTAAGAGAATAATGGAAGCGAGCAATGTCAGGGAACGCATGGCAAAACTAAGGATATCCGAAGCCCTAAAAAGTGGAATTATAGAGAAAAATAAAATAGGACACTATCACTTACCACCGCCAAAAGAACAAGAAGAACCGTTACTTTTTTAGTGCAATAGAAGATGTCGTTAATTAAGCAATGCAATTTGTGCATTTATATATGCACAATTGCATATTGCACTACCTTACACATTTGCATTTATTGCACCGAAAGTGCACTAAAGTTGCACATAAATAATCCACAGCAAAAGACAAAAAACGCATTCAAACCATATTAAATCATATTACATTAGTTTTATTCAAAAGCAGACATGAACTATTGAAATTATAGCAACAAAATAAGAAATCTTACCGCAAAATTCAATTATCCATTCGTATCCACCAACCGATCATACTCCACATATAAGCAGCTATATCAATGCTTTACAAAAAACAAGAGAAAACAAGCTACACATTCAGCTTTAATAAAACCTCACATTTGGTTAAATTGGAAATTACCCCCCATAATTTACAATAGATTTTGTATTTTTGTATTGCAAAACTAAAGATATAGATGCCTATAAGAAATAATTCACTGTAATACATACAATAGCGTTAATCCGTTATTTTTGCTTAGAAAACCACCACTTTATTCTTTACGCAACGGAAATAATGAGTTTTCGCTCGTGCTATGGCGCGAGCTGAACTTGTTTGTTGCGTAGGTACGTGGTGGTACCTCTAAGCGAATTTGTGAGGTTCGCGCTTCTTATTTGATTACAACTCAAATTTACAACTATAAAACCACCACAAATGAATTCTGAATTCTTCAACAAAGAAATCAATCTTAGCGTACCAATAACAAAAGCTTTTGATGATATTTTAGAGATTGCGAAGATAAAGGAGTTTTCTCTTACTTCTGAAAACAAGATATTGAATAAAATTATCTTGGAATTCCGATCAACATATAGAATTGAAGTTCTACTGAAGAAAATTAGTGACACGCAAACAAGAATTAGCATTTCAATTCTTGACAAAAACAACAGCTATTACAAACCTTCTAATATCGCTTCAAATATCTGTTTAAATTTTGAAAATGGCATAACAGCAGTCATTGAAAATAAGACAGACACTTTCAAAGCACAACCATTTAACAATGGAGGTCAAGGTTGCCTACAACTTATTATTCTTCTTGTTGCTGTAGGAGGTCTTGGATATGTACTGTATACTCTAATTAATTAAATCACGGAGGATATCACTATGAAAACAAACATGTTTATTTTTATTTGCAGCATTATTATTTGCTTCTTGCTCCAACAATGAACCACTCAAAAAGAATGCTGAAATATGGGTTGAAACAAACATATTTCCATACTTAACAAAACCATCAATCAATCATCAACTAACTCAAATAATTAAAATAAAAAACCAAGGCCAATGCAACGACATGACAAGCGCAATACAAGATAGTTATACAAAAGGGGGCATCTTTACACGTTTTAACGACGGTTTAGCAGCACAAGACACCAACTTAATAGATTTGGCCTGTAGATTAAAAGCAATAGCTCAAACACAAGAAAACGCACTAAATTATTCGCCTGAATGTAAAGGTATATCTATTCAACTTCAATATGGAGACAAAGAAAGTCTTAACTATATGGTGATATACGACAAAATGGGAAATATTCTTAACAGCAAGATTAAAAAGCAGTATGATGAAAATTCCAAGATGAATGTGTATGTAACCGACAAATAAGCATATAATCTCAAGGCACACCATCTATAAGGCTACTTAAAACGTAGCCTTTTTTATTTCAAGATTTTATATTCCCAAAATTGACCACATTGCAACAACAAGTAAAATAGAATGACTCTTACGGCTCACCCACAAAAGTTAATGTAGTCTGATTCTTATAGGATATATTCTCCCAATTTCATTTTGTATCTTTGTCTGAAACAGGATTCATATGTGAATTGCACATTGGAAGTTTATAAATAGCAAGAGCAAATCAATAAATATAGTTATTATGTTTGATAGAGTTTTTCAACTAATTAGGAAAGAAGATATTAGTCTTTTCGTTGGTGCTGGTTTATCTCTTAAAGCAGGCTACCCTAGTGGACATCAATTAGTAGAAACAATTTGCGATGATATCAAGAATGAATTGTCTGTAAATGAACTATCCATACTAAAACACCAACCATTACCATTTGTGGCTGAGAAATATATACAAATTAGAAATGGAAGCCGCAATTCTCTTATTCAACTGTTAACTCAAGCATTTACCAGAACACCACAAGATCTATCAAATCAAACAAGTATTGCCAGCATACCACATTTTAAAAATATCTTCACCACTAATTTTGATTCGCTTCTTGAAAATGCTTATCACAATCAGTGTAACTTAATAATTGAAGATGCTAATTGTCCATACATTGACAATAGACTCACTAATATTTTTAAAATACACGGAGATTTAAACCGACCTGATAGTATTCTTATAACTCAAAATGATTATACCCGTTATTTTGACTCATTAAAGAATCCAATTATGTGGAATCTTGTAAAGAGCACGATAGCAACAAAATCCACATTATTCTTAGGATATAGTTTTGAAGACTCTAATATAGAGTCAATTTTCACTAAATTATTTGATTCAATCGGCAACAATCACAAAGAATTATTTCTCATAGCGCCGCAGCTGGACAACATAAAAAGAAATCATTTGAATAGATATGGGATTAATTATATTGATTCTACCGCAGAACATTTCTTGGAAAGTCTACTCTCAGACCTAAAAGAACATATCAAGGATGACTATGAAAAGAAAATTGTATCAACTGATACATTCAATGCCTTTTGCAACATACACGGCATAGCAATCTCGATTTCGATAAAAAAGGATAAGAATGAAATCAATAAAATAGGCTCTATTGATGGCAAAAGGCTTGCCACCAAAATCACCTTTTCTGTAGGTCAAGAAATATCAGACAAAATTCGGCGACATGAGTTTCATAATGGATTAAAAGAGCTTGCTAATATTTCAGGATTACAATTATCCAACAATCCATCACTAAAGATAACAAAAGATCAATTACTTAACTTTCGACATACTGAAAATGATATTGTTTTTCACCACAAAGATGATATAAAAGCTTTATATCTTGTTCAAGTTCCAAATAAAAAGGGCAAAGTTTCATTAATTACCCCCAAAGGAAAATTATTTCAAAATATATCTTTTGAAATATATGGTAAAGGGTCTTCAATTTTAATTAGAACACAACTACCTTTATACAGTTATGATATTGAGATGTGGATAAACAAGGATAATATTCAGTTCCAAGCCACCCCTCAATTCGACAACTATTATTCGAACAAAGCTCAAGCTGTATATTGGACTGAATTATTATTAGCATTATGTGAGGGTGGAGAATTTACACTACGTTTTGAAAATAATAAAGAACACAAAGTACCTCTCCCATATACGCAGGAAGGCATTGATCTTTATTCTAAGATGATTGAATATTACAATGTTATAGCTAAGATTGAAGAGCTAATTAGAGAACCATTTGCTTATTACGAATGCTATACTCAGGATAAATTTACAACAGCAAAAAAAGTACTGTGCTATGTAACTAAAACTCCATATACTCATCAGTTCTGTGACAAACAGTCAAAATTCACATTTGAAGTCCAAGATTCATCAATCCTGTTACATGCAAAAAACGAAAAGGAACTTTTCATGTGTCACTCAACACAGATACAAGAACCTTTTATTTTAAATGGCAAGAGTTTTGATGTGAAATATGAAAATGCTCTATTATCCCCATGCACTATTCTTCAATGCAATCAACAAGAGGACAGAACATTTAAAATAGAAGTGTCCGTAGATAGTGACTCAATTCCTCTTTTTTATTCAGATTCTCCAGTAACTGAAACCGAAGGGAGAATTTCTTTGATGTAACAAACCTGTCAAGATACAAATATCGCATGTAAGACTTTTGTAGGTGACCCAAAATAGAATGATCTTTACCAATGTAACGCTGGACATTGTTACTATTTTGTTACTCCAAAAACAACAAACCCCTGAAAATCAACCGATTAACAGGGGTTTAAAGTACCCAGAGCCGGGATCGAACCGGCATGGAAGTGAATCCACTGGTGTTTGAGACCAGCGCGTCTACCAATTCCGCCATCTGGGCTTTTGCGGTTGCAAAGGTAGTTATATTTTTCAAATTAACAAACGATACCAGCGTATTTTCTGATACAAATTTCAACAAGCACTACAACCAACTGATTACAAGAAAAATAGAAAGCCACAAAAGAGAATTCACATCCTCCTTTGTGGCTTTCTTGTACGTATAAAACAGTTACTTTACCGCGATAGTTTCTATTTCAACAAGCGACCCAAGGGGTAACCCTTTTACTGCAAAAGCAGCCCTCGCAGGGCATTCTGTCTGATAATACTCTTTGTAAACGGCATTTACATCCGCAAAATAGCTCATATCGGACAGATATACGGTCGATTTGACCACATCAGCAAAAGAATAGCCTGCTTCATCAAGAATAGCCTTAATGTTACAGAAAACCTGTTTAGCCTGAGCTGAGACATCTCCTTCCACCAGTTTACCAGTGGCAGGATCGATAGGAATCTGGCCTGAAACATACAAAGTGCCATTTGCTTCTACCGCCTGACTGTACGGCCCGATAGCCGCAGGAGCGTTTGTGGTTGAAATAATTCGCTTCATAGCTGATTATTTGTTAACCTGAAATTTTTTATCGCCGGTCTTCAGGAAAGAGACAATCTGATTAGCGGCTGCCAAACCTGCATTAACATTGGCTTCTGCTGTTTCCGCCCCCATTTTCTTAGGTGTTGAGAAATAGCGCGCACCAAACTTTTCTGCAAGCGTTGCATGAGAATCAGGCATGATGTCGGCCACGTATTTCAGATCTGTACGTTCTTCCAACAACTTAACCAAACCTTCTTCGTCAATTACTTCTTTACGGGCCGTATTTACGAGACAACCGCCTTTGGGCATTTTAGACAACAAATCGTAATTGATTGATTTTTTGGTTTCGGGAGTAGCAGGAATATGCAACGAAATATAGTTACAGGTACTGTACAACTCTTCTACCGAGGCAACTGCCTTAACACCTTCTTTTGCCATTACATCTGCAGGAACAAAAGGATCGAAAGCATAGATTTCCATGCCAAAACCTTTCGCAATATGAGCAACAAGCTTACCCACATTACCGTAAGCATGAATGCCCAATTTTTTACCTTTCAATTCACTCCCGGTACCCGGTTGGAAATTGTTGCGCGCCATATAAACCATCATGCCCAAAGCAAGTTCAGCAACGGCATTTGAGTTCTGACCCGGAGTGTTCATCGCAACAATGCCGCGAGCAGTACAAGCAGCAAGGTCGAGGTTATCATATCCAGCACCAGCGCGAACAACGATTTTAAGCTGTTTAGCGGCATCAACAACAGCCTGAGTCACTTTGTCGGAACGCACGATCAATGCATCGGCATCGGCCACCGCAGCATAGAAATCATTTACATCAGCATACTTTTCCAGCAAAGCAAGTTCATAACCTGCTTCTTCAGTAATTTTTCTGATTCCGTCTGTTGCTGCTTTGGCAAACGGCTTGTCGGTTGCTACAAGAATCTTCATAGTAGTATAAAATTTAGTTGTAAGAATGACAAAACCCTCCGCTATATCATATTTATGATTTAGGAGGGTTTCGTATTCACTCGAATATTGTATTAATGTAACTTTTCGAATTCTTTCATTGCGTCGATCAGGGCAACAACGCTTTCTTTGGGAAGAGCATTGTAAGTAGAAGCTCTGAATCCACCTACCGAACGGTGACCTTTGATACCAACCATACCTTTGGCAGCAGCAAATTTACCGAATTCGTCTTCAAGTTCTTTGTACTCTTCTTTCATTACGAAGCAGATGTTCATCAATGAACGGTCTTCTGTTGCAGCTGTGCCGACGAACAATTTATTGCGGTCGATTTCGTCATACAACAAAGTAGCCTTTTCGATGTTTATTTTTTCCATCGCGCCAACACCGCCTAACGCCTTAAGCCATTTCAATGTTTGCAAAGAAGCGTAGATAGGAACTACAGGAGGAGTATTAAACATAGAACCTTCTTTGATATGAGTGCGGTAGTCGAGCATCGTCGGAATAGGACGGCTCACTTTACCAAGAAGTTCGTCTTTTACAATTACGATTGTAACACCGGCAGGTCCGAGGTTCTTCTGTGCACCGGCATAGATCATACCATATTTTGAAACATCGATAGGACGAGACAAAATATCAGATGACATGTCAGCAATCAATGGAACCGGAGAATCGAGATCTTTGTGAAGTTCTGTACCAAAGATGGTGTTATTTGTTGTAATGTGGAAATAATCTGCGTCAGCAGGGATTGTAAAATCTTTGGGAATATAATTAAAGTTAGCACCTTTTGAAGATGCAACTTCAACAACTTCTCCGAACAATTTAGCTTCTTTCTCTGCTTTGCTTGCCCAGGTACCCGTGTTAAGATATGCAGCTTTTTTCTCCAACAGGTTGAAAGGAATCATACAGAATTGAAGACTCGCGCCACCTCCTAAGAAAAGCACCGAATAACCTTCCGGAATCGACAACAGTTCTTTCACTAAAGCTACAGCTTCATCAACTACCGGTTGAAAATCTTTTGAACGGTGGCTGATTTCCATGATTGAAAGTCCGATACCATTAAAATCGAGAACAGCTTTCGCTGTGTTTTCAATCGTAAACTGAGGCAAAACAGAAGGCCCCGCGTTAAAATTGTGTTTTTTCATACGAAAATAATTTGTTTTAAAAAGCCGTATGGAGCTCATCCCGGTAAAACGGAACTCTGTTTCATACGAGAAACAATATTGAATGAATTATGGATGCAAGAAGTAATTTTTCAAACTTCTTAAAAATAAAGAAGTCACTGATAATAAGCAAACTACACAAAACCGATCACTTTTCTGAACGGTTGCTCAAAGGTACAATAATATTTTGAGAAAAACGGAACAAAATTTGCATTGACATCAATCGCCCTATTCCATAGTAAGTTGACTATCAAATCCTTGAAAACACTAATATTTTTTGAGTTATTTTTAGATTAAATATACACCTGCTATTCTCAAAACATGTAACACCGAAATAACTACTTTCTCACAAATTTTTCTTCAGAAAATCCGTCATTCTTTTATACAGGTGCAAACGGGTGTTACCTCCGTAAATGCTGTGATTGCGATTGGTATAGGTCTGCATTTCAAATTGTTTATTAGCCTGCACCAGCTTTTCCACGAATTCGAACGTATTTTGAGGATGCACGTTATCGTCAGCCAATCCACAAACGATCAACAAATTTCCCTGCAAATTCGCGGCATTATTCAAAGGAGAATTTTTAGTGTATCCATCTTCATTTTCTTGTGGAGTCTTCATAAAACGTTCTGTGTATGCCGCATCATAGAAGTGCCAGTCTGTTACAGGAGCAACAGAAACGCCGGCTTTGAACACGTCGCTTTGGGTCATGCACATCAGGGTCATAAAGCCTCCATAACTCCACCCCCAAATGCCAATTCTCGATTTATCAACATAGGGCAAGGTACCGAGATATTTTGCCACTGCTATCTGATCCTGCGACTCGATATTACCAAGCTGTTCATACGTACATTTTCTGAAACGTTCACCACGGGCTGCTGTACCACGTCCATCGACACAGACAACGGCATAACCATTAGATGCAAGATAATATTCCCAGTCAGCTTTCCACTTATCGGTTGCTTCCTGCGAATCGGGGCCGCTATATTGCACCAACAGCACCGGCAATATAGCTCCGCTTACGGCATTAGCCGGCTTTACAATCCAACCATACAACGGTGTTCCGTCGGCAGCATTACAGGTAAAAGACTCTTTTTGAGGAAGGCCAAGTGCCGCAAACTCTTTTTTAAGAGCCGAATTGGATTCCAAAGTTCTAACCGACTGCCCCAAATGATTGTATAAAACAAATTCATCAGGCGAATTCCATGATGAAGACTGATCGATAAAATACGAGAAATCGTTACTGAATGTTGCAGAATGCGAACCCTTCCCGTTAGAAAGTCGTTTCATAATTCCTTTGGCATCAACAGTATAAATATCTCTCCCGGTTGAAGATGTTTCCGCAGCCTGAAAATAGCTTGTTTTTTTCACCTCATCATATCCGTAAAAATTGGTCACATCGAATTTTCCCTTTGTAAGTTGCTGCACCAAAACACCGTTGGTATTATACAGGTAAGCATGACGATAACCATCTTTTTCGCTCACAAATGTAAAGTGGTGTCCATCGGGCAAAAAACGGAAGAAATTCAGATTCTCATAATCAACATACGAATTGCTTTTATCTGTCAGAATTAATTTCGAAACCGTAGAACGCGGATTGGCAAAAAACAGCTCCAGTCTGGTCTGATCTCTGTCAAACTTCGAAATAGCCAGCTCTTCCACTTTATTGCCCCACACGAGCTTCGGATAATATGCATCCAAATCACTGCCAAGATTCATTTTTTTGATAGTCTTGTAGTAAGTATCATACACCTGCACACTTGCCTGCGGGATAGACGTTCCTGCTTTTGGATATTTAAATGTTACCACTTCCGGATATTCTTCCGCATTCGCAAACTCAGGATTAGAGCCCTTGTAGCGAATATAGCTATAGCTCTGAACTTTGCTCAGATCCAGTCGCACAAAGGCCACCAACTTGCTATCGGGCGACCAAACGAATAACTTGGTACAATCAAATTCTTCTTCGTACAACCAATCTGGCATCCCGTTAATAATCTTATTTTCTTCACCATCTTTGGTCATGGCAATTTCTGTTCCATAATCCAGTTTATTAAGGTAAAGATTATTATTTCTGGCAAATACCACCATCCGTCCATTCGGAGAGAATGTTGCAGCTTGTTGCGGACCGCCTTCCGAAACCGGTTTCATATTACGGCGTTTGATGTCGTACACGTAATAATCGGCAGCAAAAGCACGGCGATAGGTTTTCTTTGCATTGAGATACACCAACATCTTCACTTCTGCAGAGTCCAGTTCATACCCTTCAATATATTTGATCGGACAATTGATAACACGTCTGATATTAAACAAAGTATCGACTACCCGACCTGTTTTGAAACTATATTTCAGCACCAGTTTGCCGGAATCGGACATTTGAGTGTAAAATTCGCCATTACGCATCGAGCGAAGTTCCTGAATTTGTTTCGGTCTAAAATGTCCGGAAACAATCTGACGAAGCAAGGTGTCATCGGAAGTTTTTTGTGCAAAAGAAGAGAAACAGCACGAAAGAAGTAACACTAACAGAGAAGTAATACGAAGCATATGCAATTATAATTTTGTTTAGGCCACGCAAAGGTAAGGAATATTTATCTTCAATATCCCCGTAAAAACGGCTTTAATTATCAATAAAACGTGATTAAAATTCAAGAAAAGTCTGATTTTCGAGAAGACGAAAGCTTTTCCGGTGATGAGGAGTAATACCGAATTCACGAATAGCATCACGATGTTTAGCGGTAGGATAACCTTTATTTGACAACCAGTTGTACATCGGGAAATTCTGATGAATGGCATTCATATAATCATCCCGATATGTCTTTGCCAGAATTGACGCAGCCGCAATAGATAGGTATTTACCATCGCCTTTCACAATGCATTGATGAGGAATATCGCTATATTTTTTGAAACGATTACCATCAATAATCAGATGATCGGGCGATAATTTGAGTCCAGCCACCGCTCTGTGCATGGCCAGTATCGAAGCATTCAGAATATTGATCTGATCGATTTCCTCTGCAGAAACAATACCAACAGCCCACGCAACAGCACTCTGTTCTATCTCAGGACGCAATTGATAACGCACTTTCTCGGACAACTGTTTTGAGTCATTCAAAACATCGTTATCATAATCGGGAGGTAAAATAACAGCCGCTGCAAAACAGGACCGGCCAGGCATCCACGCCCGGCCTCGTCACATCCTGCTTCGTTACTGTCAGCTAACAAAAATGGAGCTAGCTTTTTATGTTCTATGCTTTTTTTTGACATGTTCCTTTACCTTCACTTTCAGGCACTTCATCTTTCAACAAAAGACGCAGCGATTGGTCATATGTGATATAGCTCCACATCCAGTTAATAAATACCATCAAACGATTTTTCACGCCCACAATGGTCATAATGTGAACAAACAACCACAACACCCAGGCTAAAAAGCCACGGAAACGGGCGTAAGGTAATTCTGCCACGGCCGAATTACGACCGATAGTTGCCAGAGATCCTTTATCAACATATTTGAATGGTTTGAATGCTGATCCGTCAGCCTCAAACTTATTTAGATTATGTGCCACGTTTACCCCCTGCTGTATCGCCGGTTGTGCCACCTGAGGATGACCATTTGGAGTATCCTGTGTGGTAACGAGGGCTGTATCGCCGATAGCAAATACATTTTTAAATCCATTTACCTGATTAAATTCGTTTACAACAATACGATTACCACGGCCATATAATTCTTTTTCGAAACCTTCAATACTGTTACCTTTAACACCGGCAACCCAAATCAGGTTCTTTGACTTGATAGACTCTCCATTGCTAAGCTGTACTTCATCGTTTTCATAAGATGTTACAGTTGCACCAAGAATAACGTCCACGTGAAGCTTGGTAAGGTGTTCCAACGCTTCTTTTGACGCTTTTTCCGAAAATGCGTTCAGCAAACGGTTCAGACCATCCACCAAATAGATACGCATACGCTGCACCTTAAAATCAGGATAGTCTTTGGGCAACACAAACTTACGCATCTCAGCCAGCGCTCCGGCCAATTCCACTCCCGTAGCGCCACCGCCAACAACGACAAAATTGAGTAATTTTTCACGCTCTTCCGGATCAGCTGTACTTGCAGCACATTCAAGAGAGAAAATAATTTCATTTCGCATGTTGATTGCCTCTGTCGTGGACTTCAGCACCAGACTCGATTCTTTCAACTTTTGGTTACCAAAGAAGTTGGTGTCACAGCCGGTTGCCACAACCAGATAATCATAACGTACACGACCAATAGTCGTTTCAACGCAGCTCAGTTCGGTATCCACACTCAAAGCTTCGCACAAGCGGAAGTGTAAATCCGGTCTCTTTTGTAGCACTTTACGAAAAGGAAACGATATTGTACTTGGTTCAAGACCCGAAGTAGCAACCTGATAAAACAAAGGTTGAAACTGATGATAGTTCCGCTTGTCGAGCAAACAATCTGAAAATACTTTGGGTCCAATGTTGTAGCCACTTTCAGGGCCACCCAAAGCCACCGCCAATAATAACAACACGTTTCTTGTCTTTCGCAGGGGGAATGTTACAAATGGTAGTCATAATAAGGAAATAGTTAAAAGTTAAAACTTACACACAATCTCAACGTGATTTACACGGATAGGAGAAAACAAAAAGAAGGAGGGTTAACAAAAAAGCAGAAATGGCGCCTATTGAAGGGATTCAACAGGCGCCTTTAGTAGCGACTCGGGGACTTGAACCCCGGAGCCTCATGATTATGAATCATGCGCTCTAACCGGCTGAGCTAAATCGCCGTTTCGCAGTGCAAAAGTACAACAATTTCGTTAATTTCAAAATAGATTGACGACTTTTTTTTACTGCATTTTCAACATAAATCATAAACACAAGATAATCAATACATCATCAATTTTCAGCATCTTCCGGATTGCAAACCCGGGTTTACAAAACCACCACTTTTCTTGATCTATGATACCGGGCAAACAAATAATTTCATCGTCAACATCTCAGTTTTTTCATTCAAAATTGATCGGCTCGCCGCATCATTTTGAATGAAAAACTACATTTTACTGAGAAACGCAGATAATGATGAGTTTGGAAGAACGGGAAAGTAGGCCCGGATTTATACCCGGTTTTCCCTGAGGAATGGAATAATTCAGATTTATAAAATATTCTACCCATGACGGAAAAAGCTTTCCTGTATCAGGATCTTTAAACGTCATCGGCTTGAGCACAAAGAAAGGCCTTCCGTTATTGGCTATTTTGAATGCCTCATAGATTAATTCGCTGCAATAAAGCCGCCCGTTATCCATTTCAAAATAGTCATCGTAAGGTACGCCCTGATACGCCAATGCTGCTTTTTCAGCTCCGGCAATCAGAAACCTGAACTTCGGATTCAATCTTCACAATAAGCAAATCATTTTCCGCACATCTCCCTTCAAATTCTTTAATGGTCGTAAGATGAACGTTTTTACCAATCGCCTCAACCACTTTCAACGAATCCCCCACCCTGACGACCAATCCGCAATGATTATAATCCTTACCACGGTATCCATGCGTTACTTTATCAATGGCACGACCCAGTTCGCCACCATTCAAATGCTGAAAAACGATATCACCTTCTTTCACCAGAGTTGCAAAATTCGTTTGCTGAGCAAAGCAACTTCCGGTTATGAAAAGGATTAAAAAGCCAATTTGAAAAGCCGCAAATCTTTTCATCTGCATACAAAATTACAATTCAACGATTTACAAAAACAATCTTACTTCAACACCTTATTCAGAAAATTAACAACATACGGCATTGCTTCGTCAAACCAGGGATGAAACAACCAAAAGGTATGCGGCGTATTATCAATTGTATGCACTTCGTTATCAAATACCAAGTGCATTCAGTTTTTTCATCATATCAGTCGCGCCCGGCATGAAAACGTGGCAAAGCACTATTCACAAACAAAAACGGAGCAGTTTGCTTCCCGACATGCGTGAGAGCTGATGCTTCATAAAATGGGGCAGATTCTCTTTTGAAGAAGCACCAAACCAGAGAGTGGCTGCCGATAATTTACCGGGATGATCCCTGTCCTTCCGAAGATTCAGGATGCAGAAATGCAAGAACGCCATCCATATCGACGGTTGCCTGCACTTTATCCGAATACGGTTTGTAATCTTGGTCTTATACAAAGGCACAGTGCCATTCTCACTTCCGATCAAAGCGCCAGTTGACCA
>CAXXPB010000031.1:0-64894 GCA_963678825.2 uncultured Microbacter sp.
CCGAAAAACACCACTATAAAACAGACATTTGAGTGTTTTGGTACAAATGAGGTATAAAAATAGGGGAAAACAGAAAAGAAAACGTTTGAAAGTGTCTGCCTCAAAGGACAATTCTTTCGCAGTGGTTGCCGAAGCATTAACCTCCACAATCATACTATCAAACGTTCCTGGGCAAAGATACAAACTATTTATAAAAATTATCACTATGGCAGATGGACGTGCAAAATTACAGTTACTTATCGACCTAAAAAACAACCTTTCGGCAGGGCTTGACAAAGCAAAAAAGCAAGTGGACAAAGCATGTGGCGGAATGCAGGACAAACTAAGTGGGTTAAAATCGAAAAACTTGGAACTATTCAACACAATAAAAAGCGAAGTACCGGGCGTTGGTTCGGCTTTGTCTATGCTTGCTAATCCATACGCAGCCATAGCAGCCGCTGTTATTGGGCTTGGAATGGCATACGCTTCAGCGGTTGGCATGGCTGTTGGTTGGCAAAATGGATTAGCAAAAGCAAACGTAACAGCGCAACTTTCGCAAAAAGAACTGGGTAATCTATCCAACAAACTTTTAGAAATTGGAGAAAGGAACGTTGCGCCCATTGAGCAAATACCGGATGCTTTCAACAAAATAATTTCGGCAGGTCTCGACGTAAATACATCTTTAAAAGTATTAGAGCCAACATTACGAGCAGCAAAAGCGGGATTCACAGATATTGGAGTTACAGCAGATGCTGCCGTTGGGGTTATGAATGCTTCCGGCAAAGACATAAAGACTGTGTATGATGTTTTATTTGCAACCGTAAACAAAGGGAAAGCAGAGTTTAAAGATGTCGCACAATATTTGCCAAAGATTATACCGGGTGCTAGAAGTGCCGGGTTAGCCCTTGAAGAAACCGCCGGGGCATGGGCTTTTTTAACGGCGCACGGAATGACCGCCGAAAGGGCTACAACTCTGGCCGAAAATGCTTTCAAATCATTGGCAGACCCGGCCAAAATAAAGAATTTCCAAAAGTTGGGTATTTCACTGTATGATTCACAGGGGAAAATTAAACCACTAATCAATATCATTGACCAGCTTTCTGTAAAAACAAAAAACATGAGCGATCTTTCACGGGCTAAGTTCTTCGGTAAGATTGGGCTTGATATGGAGGCCGCGTCTTTCTTTTCGTCTGCAACGCAAGATATGAACGGATTAAGGGGAACAATAGACTTTGTAACAAAGTCGCAAGGTCAATTAAATGAAGCATACAAAAACTCAATGACCCCTTTGGATAACTTTCATGTGCTACAAAATCTTATCAAAGGCACAATGATTGAAATTGGAATGTCTGCGTTACCATTAATCAATTCTTCAGGTCAGGGTATCCTTGATATGATAAATTGGTTTAAGAACTTGTGGAATACTTCGGCGGCATTCCGTGATATAATTGGATTTATAGGTACTGTGGCTAAATTTTCGTTTAACATGGCTTTAGTGCCTATGAAAGCTATTGTAGGATGGTTTCAAGTTCTTGGAGGCATAATAAATTGGGTTATCTCAATAATTCCGGGTATGAGTGGAGGATTCACGACAATGTACAACAAAATACGTCCTTATCTGGTATGGATTAAAGAGTTTCTTACAGGAATATTACAGGTGCTAAGAGGTATTGTCACTTTCAACATGAACGACATAAAAGGAGGTGTTAATAGCATCCGAAATATGTCCATTGATGAAATAAGGAAGAAACTTGCTGCCGATGATAAAACCCACCAATTAAAAGCACAGGGAAAAGCAGATCAGTTGACAGATGCCAATGCCAACGGAGTTCCAGATGCAACTGAAGGAACCGGCAAGAAAGGTGCAGATAACTCATTTTCAAGTAGTGCCGCAGGTGCAGATGCAAAAACCATCAGCAGAGGCAGCCAAACCAAGAATACGACTATTACGATCGGTTCGTTTATTGACAAATTCAGTCCACAAAGCCAGTCTATAAATGGCATGAATCGCGATGAGTTAGAGCGTTGGCTCACTGAAATGTTTATGCGTGTTGTACGTGGTGCCGAATTAGCGACATAACCGGAAAAATCGAAATACCGAAAAACATAGTTATGTATATTTGTGGGGGCGTAGTCTTAGGGATAAGATTACGCCCTATTTTTGTGGAGTGCAAGACATAAAACCCGTAAAAATTAAATACATTTGTAAAGTAAAAGGTAAGAGTTGGAGTGGAGGTTAATGCTTCAGCAACCACTGCGAGATAAACGGCATCCTTTACAGGGCTTTGTTTGCGCCCTTATCTTTATTGCACATTTGGGAGTATGATTGGGGCGGTTAATGCTTCGGCAACCACTACGAAAGAACAACATTTAATGTTGACACTTTCAAATGTGTATTTTATTTTGACAACAAAACACGTGGTTATGAATGGTTATTAGTTTGTATTTATGTTTTTTATACCAATTTTGTACCAACAACTCATTTTTGAGCTTATTTACATGTTTATCAACATATTACATTCGTCCCGTCCATACCGCCATTAGTTGCAAAAGAGCGAGCCGATTTGGCTTGCTCTTTTTTTGTTTTATCCCCAATCTTTCGCTTTTCTCCACCTCTTCTGCACCAACATTGCCAACAACATTCATCGTGTATCCCGACCCAACTGCAACACAAACTCTAGCCTGAAGAGAAACTACCCCGAACAGCTCTATATCCACAGATCACCGACTAAATAGTCCAGGCTTTATCAAAGCCGATAGTCTGGATTAAAAGGTATTCCCCATAATTTATCAATCATCCAAATATTCATAACCAAAAGTTATCGTTAATAACAAACTGCTATTTTAAACAACGAGAAGGAAAGCCTAATTTTGCAGCACTTTTAATTCAAATCAATTGATACAAAATGCAGAATATAATTAGTGAGGCAAAAAACATGAAGAGTGCCTATCAAAGTGTAGCGTATATTATCTTAGGCTTGTTATGTCTCTTCCCCTTCGTAACAGCTCCGGTAGCTCTCATTGCCGGCATTGTCTTTGCGCTAAGCATAGGCACTCCCTGGATGAAACTGAACAGGAAGGCATCCAAATACTTATTACAAATTTCTGTGGTAGGACTGGGGTTCGGGATGAATCTGGGAGATTCTTTGCGTGCCGGTTCGGACGGTATGGTTTTCACTCTTGTTTCAGTCGGCAGTGTGATGCTGATTGGCGTGTTAGCTGGGAAATGGCTGAAAGTCGAACGCGTTCCTTCTTATCTGATCGCTTCGGGAACTGCCATTTGCGGCGGTAGTGCTATTGCGGCTGTCGGACCGATTGCAAAAGCAAAAGATGGTGAAATGTCGATCTCGCTCGCAACCATCTTCGTACTGAATGCCATTGCGTTGTTTATTTTTCCGCCATTCGGACATTGGCTTCATCTTTCCGAACATCAGTTTGGTTTATGGTCGGCAATTGCTATTCACGACACAAGCTCGGTAGTGGGTGCCGGTGCCACATATGGTGAAGAGGCTCTGAAAGTAGCTACGACGGTAAAATTGACCCGTGCCTTGTGGATTATTCCCTTATCTCTGTTCTCAATCTTCTATTTCAAAGCCAAAGGACGGAAAATTTCAATTCCGTGGTTTATTTTTCTGTTTATCGGAGCCATGGTCATAAACTCCTATTTTTCCCTTCCGCAAGCACTTACAAGCAACATCACACTCCTATCCAGGCGTATGCTGACACTGACACTTTTCTTTATCGGCGCCGGACTGACAAGAGAAACGCTAAAAGCGGTAGGTTTCAGGCCGCTGATACTTGGAATCCTGCTGTGGATATTTATAGCAGTTATAAGCCTGACGTTTATTTATACGATGTATTAAAGGATATTCAGCCCCGCTTGCTGATTTCAACCAAAAGGTCTCTGTTCAAAATGGAGACCTTTTTTTCTTCCAGTCGAATGATACCTTCCTTCTCGAATGTCTTCAGCAATTTCACGGCACTTTCGGTCGAAATACCCGCAAATTCGGCAATTTCTTTTCGGCTTAGCATCGAAATCACATCTTCTCCCTCGAAACGGCCGGAACTGAGATAAAGCAGAGTATCGGCCAAATGACCGTTCATCTGCTTGAACATCATACCCCGGAGCGTACTAAATATCGACGTGGTTTGTTTGCAATAGTGTTCAACAAGGTGATAGGCAAACTTGCCGTTGTTCTTGATTATTTTGATGATTACCTCTTTCTCTACCAGAAAAACCCGGGTATCGGTCAGAGCGGTTGCTGAGTAACTGTAGATGCTTTCGCCAAAAATGGCCAGCAACCCTACAAATTCGCCTTTGCGCACCGCCTGCAAATTAAAATTCCGCGATCCTCCGTCTTCCACATACACTTTTACCAAGCCTTCCATGACAAAAAGAACATACGATGCAAATGTCCCCTGCTTTGTAAGATTCTCTCCCTTACGAAAAAACACCTGAGTCCGGCTACCGTGCATCATAGCGAGTTCTTCATCTGACAAGAGCTGAAAACAGGGCGCATTTATCTCACAAACAAACTCACGATCAGTGTCAACAACTGTTTTCATAAACGGAGAAAAAATAGGTTTTGAATCGTAAAGATAACTATAAATGAGACAATCACAATCCCACACATGATATACATCAATAAAAAAATTGAACTATTTCAACCGTAAAGCGGTTTGATACGGAACAAAAAAGCTTGACAGAGGCTTTGTGCAAACGTAACTTTACATCAGAAAACAAGACGACAAATTATGAAACATACAGTACATACATCATGGAAAAGCAACATGCAATTCAATGCACAAGTCAGCGGCCACAGCGTAACAATGGATGCCTCCCCTGAATTCGGAGGTGAAGACACCGGTTCGCGACCCAAGGAATTATTATTGGCAGCAATTGCGGGATGCAGCGGAATGGACGTAGTGGAGCTTTTGAGAAAAATGAGAGTAGAGATACAAAAATTCGATATGGAAGTGAGCGCCGACGTTTCCGACACCCTTCCGAAAGTGTACACTCATATGCATATCATTTACAAACTGAAAGGGGACAATATCGATGCGGCAAAAGTACAGAAAGCAGTAGAAATGTCACAGGAAAAATATTGCGGAGTGTCCGCCATGTTACGCAAGGCAATGACTATTAGTTATGAAATTAAGATTGTGGATAGAGTAGAAAAATAACAGATTGCTAATAGGTTTTATGAAGATAGCCGTAAAAACCAAAATCTAAAGAGAAAATAATGTTGTACACAAATCTGAAGCATATCGAAACTGCTGCCGACTATCGACAAATCATCAGCAGGGAACCAAACGTGATGATTTGCTACGGTCGGATGGGATTAAAAAGCATCTCCGTTTACGAAATTATGGAAAAAATTGAACCCCGCTATAGGCACGTAAAGTTTTACGATATGGAATTTGACAATCCGGAGTCGAAAGCGGTGGCCGAAACGCAGGATTGTAACGAGCCGAACGAATTGCCCTATGTTATTTACTACAAAAACGGGGAAGCCGTACACATCACTTCGGGACAGCAAACAGAGCATCAAATCATAACTATTTTGAATAACATTTTCACCAAAAAAGCAACGACAACACACAAGTAACCATTACATAAACAACAGCTTACACTAGCCAAACAGTTGATTCACATTTGTGTAAAAGAGGAGAACTCCTGCCAGTCAGGGTTTTCCTCTTTCTTTTTTCCGTTACTCCTGATTAACCTAATCTCAAAAGAAATGAGTATTTTTATCCGACTTGTTCAATCAACAAGGATAGAAAGTATGAATACACTGAATGAAATAGTTGAGTTCAAAACTTCACTGGCCATCCGCAAAAAGCTGGTATCGTACAGCATCGTGAAAATTTTTCAGGCCGGAGAGGTCATTCAACGGGAGAATGCCTACATAAAAGCCATTCCAATTGTAGCCTACGGAAGAATCAAGGTAGTACGTACCGACGACGAGGGACGGGAGATTTTTCTCTACTACATCAAAGCCGGCGAGAGTTGCATCATGTCGTTTCTGGGAGGGATGTACAACGACACGGCCAAGGTGAAAGCCATTGCCGAAGAGGAAACAGAGATTTATTTCATCCCGGTCAACCATATTGTGCCGCTTATCAAGGAGTTTCCCGAGTGGCTCGAATATATTTTTCGTCTCTATCACAAACGCTTCGAAGAATTATTGGAAGTGGTAAATGCACTGGCTTTCAAAAAAGTGGACGACCGCCTACTGTCGTTACTGAAGATAAAATGCGAGACAGAAGGCAAACAGACCATCTCGGTTACACATGCCCAACTGGCCTCCGAACTCGGCACGGCCCGCGTGGTGGTGTCGCGTTTGCTAAAACAGATGGAAGATACCGGATTAGTGACGCTTGGCCGCAATAAAATCACGCTTCTCGAAGAGAAATAGGAAGAATCTTCACCTTTTTATCTCTTGTGTAACAAAAGTAGCTGACCAGCAATTTTAGCGGATTTAATTTTGCACAATCAAATTAAATCGGTTAAAATATGGTTCGTACACGCGCAAACTCTTCATTATTCCTTGCTTTCGGATTGTCACTCCTACTGACAGTTTCGCCGTCAGCAACGGCACAATCGTCCTCAACACGAAAAATCCAACTCAACGATGCGGTCATTGCCGCATTAGCCAAAAACACGACACTTAAAATATCCGGAGCGGAGTCGCAGGTAGCAGCTGCCAATTTCAGGCAGACAAATGCCGTTTTTTTGCCGTCGGTAGAACTGGGTTATACTGCCATGACATCCAATAATCCGTTGAACGCATTTGGGTTCAAGTTACAACAACAACGAGTCGCCTCCAGCGATTTTATGCCCGATCTGCTCAATCATCCGGGACATACGCAGGATTACAGCGCCAAAGTGGAGGTGCAGCAGCCGTTGCTTAACCTCGACATGCTCTATCAGCGCAGCGCAGCAGCCAAACAAAAAGAGCTTTATGAGTACAAATACCAGCGCACACGCGAATTTGTGGAGTTCGATACACGCAAGGCTTATCTGAATTTGCAACTGGCCTATCGCTCGGTAGCAGTACTCGAAGAGTCTCTGCGCAACATGCGCGAAATTGCGGCTTCTACACAACGTTTTTTCGACCAGGGATTGCTCAAAAAATCGGATGTACTGAATGCACAGGTGCAGGTGGCAACGGTGGAAAGCCAATTGGCAAAAGCCAATAGCATGGTTCAGAATGCTTCGGAAGCGCTTGCCGTTACGATGGGAGCCAATGTAACTACAGTATATCAACCCGATTCTCTTTTACTCGAAGAAGCCGGAATTGCAACCTCCTCCCGACAGGTTTCTCCAATGCGTGCCGACCTGATGGCAATGCAGAAGGCGGTGGATGCCACCTCCATGATGGTGCGCTCGGAACAGATGAGCCTGCTGCCCCGCATCAATGCTTTCGGCAGTTTTCAGTACAACGATTCGCAATTGGGACAGTTCGATGCCAACTCCTATTTAGTGGGGGTAAAACTCTCCTGGACACTCTTCAACGGAACCAAAAATTACAACGCCATCCGCTCCCGCAAGGCCGAACGCACCAAAATGGAGCTGGAGCTGAAACAACAACAGGATCAGAGTCAGCTGGAACTCGACAAGACACAACGCAACCGTCTCGATCTGTTGGCAGAGATCAACCGTCAAAATGTGTCGGTGGCACAAGCCGAAGAGTCGTTGCGCATCCTGCAAGATCGCTACCGTGAGGGACTTGTCTCCACCACCGATCTGCTGACGGCACAAACCCAACTATTGCAACAAAAGATGGCACTCGCTCAGGCTGTTTACGGCAACAATCTTACGCTGGCTTATCTGCAATTTCTCACCGCAAAATAAAAAACAAACACTATGATAACTTCTACATTCAAATCGTTGAAAATCTACGGAATTATTTCGGTTGCCACTCTTTTGGCCGCCTGTTCGTCACACGACAAACCGGCCGATAGTAGTGACAAGCCCGTTACAGTGGTGATTTCAACTCCGGCAAAAAGCGCCGGCGGTGAAATTCTACTTAGCGGCAAACTGGAGTCGGAAAACACTGCCAACCTAAGCACCCGCGTGATGGGTTATATCACCTCCATTACTGTAAAACCGGGCGATCGGGTTGCTAAAGGAGCCCTGTTGGCAACCATCAGCAGTCAGGATATGTTGGCGAAAAAAGCACAGGCTTCGGCCATGATTGCCGAGGCAGAAGCGGCAGCCCGCAACGCAGGAAAAGATTATGCCCGCTATCAAACCCTGTACAAACAGCAAAGCGTATCCGCCAAAGAGCTGGAAAACGTTTCGTTGCAAAATACGTCGGCACAATCGCGTCTCGAAGCTGCCCGACAGATGCGCAACGAAGTAAATGCGATGCTAGCATACACCCAGATCAGAGCTCCGTTCGCGGGAGTCATTACCCAAAAGCTGGCCGATGAAGGAAGTATGGCTTCGCCCGGGATGCCCCTGCTGATTCTGGAACAGGGAGGCAACCTGCGCGTGACGGCTACCGTTCCCGAAAGTGAGGTATCGCAAATCAAAGTGGGAGATATGGCTACCGTCGATGTAAAATCGACCGGGAAAAAGATGCGCGGCAAGGTGCTCGAACTGAGTCCATCGTCGCTTGCTTCGGGCGGCCAGTATTTGGTAAAAATATCGGTTCCTATCGTAGAACAAAAAGGGTTGTTGTCCGGGATGTATGTCAACGTAACCCTATCAGGTAAGGCTGTGAGCGGCCAACCGGCTTCCGGAAATCTCCGTATTCCGGTATCGGCATTAGTTACCCGCGATCAGCTGACCGGGGTATACGTCTTGAACGGTAACAATACGGTATCGCTGCGCTGGTTGCGCATTGGGAAAACCGTTGGCAATGAGGCGGAGATACTTTCGGGTCTCAATGCTACTGAACGTTATGTACTGCAAGCAGATGGCAAATTGTATAATGGCGCGGTGGTAACGCAACGATAAGCGCAAAGCCTAAACATTTCCACCCCCAGATTTTCATTAAGAGATTTACGATGCTAAATATAGCAGATCAAAAGCCCCTTCAGGGGTTTGGGGTGAAACTCAAAATAAACACACAAATTTTCAAATCCTCAAATTAAGAATAAATGCAAGAAGGATTATCGGGCAAAATTGCCAACCTGTTTTTGAAGTCGAAACTCACCATCTTACTGATGATCGCCTTCCTTTTGCTGGGCGCATACAGCACCTTTCTGATTCCCCGCGAAGAGGAACCTCAAATCGACGTGCCCATGGCCGACATCATGATCGGTTATCCCGGAGCATCGCCTAAAGAAGTCGAGTCAACCATTTCAGCTCCTCTCGAAAAAGTGGTCTCGAACATCAAGGGAGTCGAGTATGTCTATTCGACCTCCATGAAGGGACAAGCCATGGTATCGGTGCAGTTTTATGTGGGACAGGATGTGGAGCGCTCGTTGGTGAAGCTCTACAACGAGATAATGAAAAACATGGACAAACTGCCACAGGGCGTTACCATGCCTTTGGTAAAAACCCGCGCCATCGACGATGTGCCCGCACTGAGCCTCACCCTGTGGAGCGACAAAAGCAGCGATTACGCCCTGACGCAATTGGCTGAAGTGGTGACCACCGAAATAAAGAAAATTCCCAATGTGGCCAACGTTACGGTATTGGGAGGCCGGAGCCGCGAAGTAAAAGTGGTGC
The DNA here is from genome assembly GCA_963678825.2 of uncultured Microbacter sp. GTDB lineage: Bacteria > Bacteroidota > Bacteroidia > Bacteroidales > Paludibacteraceae > Microbacter. Next base: position 9,665 of record CAXXPB010000031.1, read on the forward strand.
TTGATAAAGACAAGATGGCCGAAAGTCATGTCGACTTTCTTTCCGTTGCCAAGCAGATTCAAGGAAATAATACGCAAATGAACTCGGGAAATCTGCTGCAGGCCGATACTGCCTTCACGGTAGAAACTGGTAATTTTTTGAGTAGCGCCGACGATGTGGCCAACCTGATTGTGGGAGCTAACGGTAATCAACCCGTCTACCTGCGCCAGATTGCCAAAGTGGAAGATGGGGCCGAAACTCCCCGCCAATACGTAACGTTCGGTTACGGGGCTGCGGCCAAGGCAGATCAAAGCAGTCATAAGGGAAACTTTCCTGCAGTAACTCTGGCTATTGCCAAAAAGAAAGGAGCCGATGCCATGCATCTTTCCGAACAGATACTCAACAAGGTCGATCATCTCAAAAAAGATCTGATTCCGGCCGATGTTACCGTCACTACTACTCGTAACTACGGAGAATCGGCCTCGCACAAAGTATCGGAGCTGCTGATGCACCTCTTCATTGCTATCATTGTGGTCACGCTGTTTGTAATGCTGGCCATGGGCTGGCGCGGCGGATTAGTGGTATTCCTGTCGGTGCCGGTTACCTTTGCCATGACGCTTTTTGCCTACTACTTCCTCGATTATACGCTGAACCGTATCACGCTCTTTGCGCTGGTATTCGTTACGGGAATTGTGGTGGACGACTCCATCATCATTGCCGAAAATATGCACCGCCATTTCAAGATGAAACGATTGCCGTTCCATCAGGCGGCCATCTTTGCCATCAACGAAGTGGGTAATCCTACCATTCTGGCAACCTTTACGGTAATTGCCGCCGTGTTGCCCATGGCTTTCGTGTCGGGATTGATGGGACCCTATATGAGTCCGATGCCGATCGGAGCCTCCATTGCTATGCTTATTTCATTGATTATCGCTCTGACACTCACGCCTTATCTCGGCTATCTCTTTCTGCGTGGTAAAAACGACGGTGGAAAGGAGCACAAGGAACACCGCATGGAAGAGAGCAAAATATACCGTTTGTACCGAGCAACAATTGTTCCGCTGCTCGAAAACCGCAAAAGACGATGGGCATTTATGCTGACAACCGTTGTCGTGTTGCTTCTGTCGTTGCTCTTGTTCTACACCAAAGCGGTACCGGTCAAGATGTTGCCATTCGACAACAAAAACGAGTTTCAGGTAGTAATCGATACGCCCGAGGGTACCACGCTGGAACGCACGGCTGCCGTCACGCAGGAGATTTCGCAATACATTGCCAAGCAACCGTTAGTTACCAACTATCAGGGCTATGTGGGCACTTCTGCTCCCATCAGTTTCAACGGTTTGGTGCGCCATTACGACATGCGCCGCGGCGAAAATGTGGCCGATATTCAGGTGAATTTGGTAGACAAAGGCGAACGGAGCGAACAGAGTCACCAGATTGCCAAAGGGATGCGCCCGGCGATTCAGGCCATTGCCAAAAGGTACAATGCCAACGTGAAAGTGGTGGAAGTGCCTCCCGGTCCGCCGGTGATGTCGACCATGGTAGCCGAAATTTACGGTCCCGATTATGATCAGCAAATGGCCATCGCCTGTCAGGTGAAACAACTGATGAAATCGACCCCCGATGTGGTGGATGTGGACTGGATGGTGGAAGACGATCAGCCGGAACTGAACTTTGAAGTGGACAAAGAGAAGGCCATGAAGATGGGCGTTGCTCCCGCTCAGGTGGTGGCAACGGTCAGAGCCGCTTTATCGGGTATGCCGGCAGGCGTTTTGCATCGACCCAACAGCTACCAGCCAGTGAATATTATGTTGCAACTGAACGATGCCGATAAAGCCAGCGTGGCCGATCTGAGCAACTTGAAGGTCGTCAATCAGCAAGGAATGGTAGTTCCCGTCAGCGATTTGATTCAGGTGAAAAAAGAGATTGCCCCGAAGAGTATCTTCCGCAAAAACCAGAAACGGGTGGTCTACGTCACCGGCGATATGGCCGGAAAACTTGAAAGTCCGTTCTATGCCATGAACAAAATATCGGATCGATTGAAAGAGGTCAAACTGCCGGCCGGTTATTCGCTCAACGAAGAGTACAGCAAGCAACCCGAACTGGAAGATAACTACTCGCTGAAATGGGACGGCGAGTGGCAGATTACTTACGAAGTGTTCCGTGATCTGGGTATCGCCTTTATGGTGGTGCTGGTTATTATCTACATCCTGATTGTGGGGTGGTTCCAAAATTTTACCGTACCATTTGTGATGCTTGCGGCTATTCCTTTGTCGCTGATCGGTATCGTCATCGGCCACTGGATCATGGGAACATTCTTCAGCGCAACTTCCATGATCGGCTTCATCGCGCTGGCCGGAGTGATGGTACGTAATTCAGTACTGCTAATCGACTTTATCAATATCCGGCTGAAGGATGGCATCCCGCTCAAACAATCGATTATCGAGGCCGGGGCCGTGCGTACCACTCCCATTTTGCTGACTGCCGGAGCGGTGGCACTGGGTGCCGTGGTCATCCTGTTCGACCCTATTTTTCAGGGGTTGGCCATTTCGCTGATGGGCGGAACAATTACCTCTACCCTGCTGACGCTTGTCGTTGTTCCGTTACTCTATTTCAAAATGATGAGAAAGAAATATCCCGAATCGCAAGCATAAAACATTTATTCATATGAAGTTACTTATCGTAGCCTGCCTCGATGCAGACCGTCATACTGTTTCCAAACTATTGCAAAGTGCCGGAATCAATATTTTCAGCGTAAGCGAAACGACCGGTTATAAGCGCAACAACGGACAGCCCAACCTGCTCGACAATTGGTTTGGCAACCACAATGCCGAATTCGAATCAGCTCTTTTTTTCTGCTTTACAGATGACCTGAATGCTAAAAATGCGGTCGAAGCAATTGACAACAGAAATGCCGACCAGCCGGAAAGGATGCCATTGCACGCATTTGTAATGCCGGTTGAAAACCAAACAGAAGTAAGCCGTTGAACCAATAATATGATTAAAAATGATACAAGAAAAAGACTTGTACAGAATAAAAGGATTACTATCCAACAACTTATGCAACAATCTCAAAAATCCCTTCAACAAAACAGCTTCACTCCGGAAGATTAGGATCTCTTCCGAACAGTTTCAGGTGCTGGGCTTTTTACGGAAAGGCAAGCCCATGTCGCAAAAACGACTTTGTGAACTGACGCGTCGGGATAAACCATCTGTGACCCGCTTGCTGGATAAACTGGAAGCAAAAGCGTTGGTAAAAAGGGAAGCCGACGTTACCGACAAACGGATTAAAAACATTTCAATTACCGAGCTGGGAATCCGGGAATTTGAGAAAGTCAGTCGTATAACGGACGATTTGATACAAAGTGCAATGGAAGATATAGACAGCAATCAACTAGTGATTTTCAACTCAGTATTAAATAACATCCTAAACAATCTGGCCGTAAAAGCCAATTAACAGAAAAGTAATTATGACAGAAAAAATTATACGTGCCGTGGCCGGCACACTTATCTTAACAAGCATTGTTTTGTCGCTTACCATTTCGTTGAAATGGTTATGGTTGGGCGGCTTCGTCGGTTTCAATCTGATACAATCATCCTTCACAGGCTTTTGCCCGCTGGAGTATTTTCTGAAAACAAAAAAGCGATAAAAGTTCACAAAGGGAGCTGCTTCCTCTCACAAACACTTCATTAACATTTATAAGAAGGATCCTAATAACTGCCACCATAAAAATCCACCGATAAGTATATTACCGCTGATATTTACTGGGTGATACACCGAACTGTTTTTTAAAACTGACCGAAAAATGTGACAGCGTACTGAAACCCGTCATATCGGCAATTTCGGATGTATTGTGTTTTCCTTCCAATATAAGTTCGGCAGCGCGATTTAATTTATAGGTTTTGAAAAAGACATTCGGATTTTCACCAGTCAAACCTTTCACTTTATAGTAAAACTTCGTTCGACTGATTTTCAATGCTTCAGTCAATCGGGCAATGTTCAATTCGGAATCGGAAAGTTCGCTCTCCATCAGTTGATAAAGTGAAGTCATAAAGGCATTGTCCTGAGGCGACAACACATTATTATCTATTTTTGCGATCTGTGTCGAACTGGAAAGAATATTTCGCATCTGTTCCCGGTTGAGCAACTGCGATTTCACCAGGGCTAACAAATACTGTGGTTCGAAAGGCTTTATAACATACGCATTTGCACCGCAGTTAAGGCCCTCTACCTGATTGTCGACAGTAGCTTTCGCCGTCAGGAGGATTACCGGAATATGGCTGTATGAAATATTCTCTTTCACCAGTCTGCAAAATTGATAACCGTCCATACCTGGCATCACCACATCACTGATAATCATATCCGGAAGTACTTCTTCCAGCGCCTTAAACGCACTTTCGGCATCAAATTTTACCACTACTCTATACTTCGAAGAAAGTAGAGTCTTCAAGTAATGAGCCACATCTGTATCGTCATCAATTACCAGTAGCGATGGCTTTTGATCGTCTTCCTTCTCTGTTGGATTTTCCGGTTGCATTTCTCTAATCGGGCTACGGTAATAAACATCCGTGGGCTCATCAATATGTCGTTCTTCTTCCGAATAGGAAGATTTGTTCACCGGTAAAATAAAGCTCATCAACGTGCCGGAACCTTCTGCCTGATTCGCCGCTTTGATATAACCGTGATGCAATTCGGCAAGACGGCGGGAATAATACAATCCGATACCGGTTCCCCAGTTATAGAACTCTTTTGCTTGATTCTGAATCTGATAATAGCGCTCGAATATTTTTTCCAACTTATCTTCCGGGATTCCTCGCCCTGTATCTCCAACGGTTACTTTAACGAATTCTTTGTCTTTGTCTTTTTCCGTTAATGGAAATAACAACGCAGCTTCGTCTCGGGAAATCACATCGAAACGAACATCGATCTTTCCACCTTGTGGAGTGAACTTCAACGCATTCGAAATAATATTGGCTAATATCTTTTCAAGTTTGTCATTATCCAGCCACATGTAATACGACTCTTCCAAACCGAAAGTGGTAAGTGTTATCCCCTTTTCTTTGGCATTAACTTTGAATACATCGATAAATTGATCTATTTGTGCAACTATATCTTCTTTCTTCACATTCAGTTTCAACGTGTCATTTTCCAGTTTATTAAAGTCCATCAGTTGGTTAATAAGCCTCAACATCCGGTTTACACTACGCTGAACCGTCAACAGAAGCGTTTTATTTTCACCTTTTATCGATTCTTCTTTGCATAAAGTCGCCACAGGACCCGTAATCATGGTCAGCGGAGTGCGGAACTCATGCGAAATATTAGAAAAGAAACTCATATTCATCTGATTAATTTTCTGTTCATGCTCTTTTTCCTTAATTGCCATCAAAGCGTGAGCTTTGTTGAGGTTGATGCGAAAATAGAGATGGTTGATAAACCGGATCAGTGCAATAATAAGGGCAACATAAATCAGTAGCACCGGCCAGCTTAACCATGGCGGTGTTGCCACTTTGACCGGAATGGAACTCTCGGCCTCAACCACAGTATTATCGTTGTTTGTTATCTTTAGGCGGAAAGTATATTTCCCCGGAGATACATTCGAATAGTTGGCCGACTGGTCATTGTGGGCATCTATCCATTGCTTGTCAAATCCTTCGAGTTTATAAAAGTAACGTACCCTGGTGTATTCTCCGTAGTCGAGAGCCGAATAGGAAATTGAAAAACTATTCTCATCGTAATTTAGTTTGATTTTTGGCTTAAGCCGAAGTTCTTTATCTATAGTACCGGCATCGGACGGCTTTACTAATTGGTTATGAACTTTCAGATTTTCAAACAAAAGAGGAATCTGTCGTTTCAGATTGACATCAAGCGGATTAAAAAAGGTGAGTCCATGAGTTCCCCCCAATATCAACGTATGGTCGGGTAAAGTACAGACACTTCTTTCGTTAAATTGGTTACCTCCGATACCATCACTGGCATAATAGGGGATAAAGCGTTGCAATGTTTTGTCAAATTTGCATAAGCCAAACAATGTCCCGATCCACATATTACCCTGAACGTCTTCAATAATACTACTGACATCATTACAGGAAAGTCCGTTCATCTGCTCTATTTTATGCGTATTTAGCGAATAACGCAATAGCCCGTTGGTGATAGTTGCTATCCATACATACCCTTCCGAATCTTCGTACAAATCAATCGGGATAAAAACCGATCGTTTTATGAATTTCTTTATTTCAATCTCTTGTACCGAAAAGTCTGCCGGATTAATCAGTCTTAAATTCTGGTTAAAAGAACTGACAAGAATGTCTCCCGAAGAGAGTGTCAAGAGTTTTGCCGAAAAATTAAATCCCTTCGGATAAAGTTGTATTTTCCGGAAACTCTTTTCTCCTTTGCGAAGTGCAAATACATATTCACCACCACCGGCAACCCAGATGGTTCCGTTATGATCCTGAGTAATATCAAACAATAAATGAGTAAAAGGAAACGATTCCTGCCGTTGCAGGGTGTTGTTAACATAGCGGCATTTCAACAACCGGGTATTGGTAAGCAACCAAATATTGTTGTCGGCATCCACAAAAAGATGATTTACCTTGTCTTTGTAAGATTTATCCTCAGTAAAGAATGGGGCTGTATTTATTTCTTTAATATTCTGATTATCGATATTATATATAAAAAGACCGTGCAAGGTTGTCGCAATCCACAGATTTTTATTTTTGTCGGAAAAGATAGAGCTCACCGATTTGTTTTGAAACCGTGCTTGCAGAAAGCTGTTGTTATTAAAATGCTTCTTGTAATTATAACTAACAGTAAAGCCCTGATCCGTAGACCCAATCCACAAATTTTTCTTTGAATCAGTAAACATCGATGTAATTTCAAAGTTCGGTGCCTCAAATGGAAAGCCACTTTCATTTTGTCCGGTCACTTTTCCCGAATTTGCATTATACAGAAACAACCCGTCCTTCTGGGTATTAATAATTAGCGAAACATTGTCGTACGGATGAATAAGGGTAATTATGGACTTTGAAAGAACCGGATGCCGACTGATTGCCGGTGGAACGGATATGAATTTTCCGCTGTTGGTATTGTATACCGACAAGGTGTTTTGGGCGGCAAGCCAAAGCTCTCCATTGTCACGAAGGAAGGAGTAATGAATCGGTTTTTCTGATTTTGCAACAGAGAGCAATTTTAGTGTGGAACTATTGTAAGAGCGGATATGATAAGATGTAACAGACCAAATCCGATCTGCTTTATCGATATGACACGTGTTCAGGAAATTTTCATCATCCAGAAAATGATCAATGGCGACTTTAAATCTCTTTTTTTCAGGATCGTATGCACAAAGCTGAAAAGCCATATTGGCAAATATTGTACCCTCCTTGTTTTCAAATATCTGAAGTGCATTACGGCTTTTTGCCTCAATGGGAGCTGTAAAAAATGTCCCTTGTTCACCATACAGAGAAATTCCATTTACCGTGGCAACCCATAATCTTGCTTTCGAATCTTTACAAATGGCTTTGACCTGATTATCTGCAACGCTTGTAGTGTCCTCCGTATTGAAATATTGATGGAAATTATTGCCATTATACCTGTTTAGTCCCCTGAATGTTCCCAACCAGATATAGCCTTGGGCGTCTTCTTCAATTGCATTCACTCTTTGATTCGAAATAGTCCTGCTGATGAACGGGCTATCAAAATCCGAACTTCTTTTTTGCTTATGATTACTGCAAGACAACACGCAAAAGAATACAATAAGGGGAAACCACAAGGAGCGGTATTTCATGATTTGTTAAGGTTATATTGGTATATTGAATACTGAGCTACAAGGGAAAAATGACAAGATTAATTTCAATCGAATGCAAATGTAGAAAATGAAAGTCTAAAAAAACATGTTGTAAAGCCTATTTTGATAAAATCGACAATTATTTATACAAATCGACAAATGGAAAAAACAGATTAGGTAAGTTTTTAAATCAGATCAGCAATTCCGTTTTTTTACGAAACCGTAATATTGCAACCGCAAAATAATCTTAAAGATCTGATTGACATGAAAAAGATTTTAATGTTGGGACTGGTTATAATTCCAGTCATTGGCTATGCCGGCTCTCTTGGAGCCTCACAATCGACTGAAACCCGCCTGAAGGGAGAAATTACAGCTTCTGCTTCCGAAGCGATAGTAAAAACAGAATCGGGAGTGGTGTCCGGATATATTGAAGACGGAATATATACTTACAAAGGTATTCCTTACGCACAGGCGGAGCGTTTCATGCCGCCAACAAAAGCCAAACCCTGGGACGGCGTCAGAAGTTCGCGGGCTTATGGACCAACCTGTCCTCAAAAAAAACGTGCAGGATGGATGGTGGATGAAATGGCTTTTGAATCTCGTTGGGATGACGGATTTCCAGGTGAAGAGTGCCTGCGGGTGAATATCTGGACCAAAGGAATCAACGACGGGAAAAAGCGCCCGGTGATGGTATGGTTGCATGGCGGAGGATATTCGGCAGGCTCTGGTCAGGAATTGCCGGCTTATGACGGAGCAAATTTATCAAAAAAAGGAGATGTCGTTCTCGTCTCTCTCAATCACCGGCTCAATGTACTTGGTTTTCTGGATTTATCTGCTTTCGGCGAAAAGTATGCCCGATCGGGGAATGTGGGCCTACTCGATCTGATTGCGGCTCTGCAATGGATAAAAAATAATATCGCCAATTTCGGAGGCGATCCTTCTAATGTTACCATATTCGGACAATCGGGCGGTGGCGGCAAAGTAACCACTTTGCTGACCTGTCATCTTGCAACAGGATTGTTCCATAAAGCCATCGTGGAAAGTGGATCCATGCTACAAATGATGGATTCAAAATACTCAAAACGGATCGGTGTGAAAGTGATGGAAGAGCTTGGTCTAAACGCTTCTCAGGTAGACCAATTGAAAAACATTCCTTATGAAAAATTATTGGATGCAGGAGAAAAAGCGGTAGCTAAAGTGAAAGCCGAGGCTACCACCGAAGGACTTATGTCGCTGCTCTTCGGGTGGGGTCCAACAGTGGACGGAGACGTTTTAACCATACAACCCTCCTCCTCTCAGGCATACGAACCATCCGGAAATATTCCGGTAATTATAGGGACAACCTTGCACGAATTTATGAAAAGCAGTCGCAATCCGGCCTTGAAAAAAGCCACAATGGAAACTGCGAAGGTGGAACTGTCCAAGCAATATGGAGACAAAACCGACGAATTTCTGAAAGCCTTCGGCAGAGCCTACCCATACTTCAAACCGGTTGACTTGTTTGATGTAGATATGATGTTCAGGCCACAGGCCGTTCAGCAAGCCACACTTAAAGCAAATAGTAGCAGCGCTCCGGTCTACATGTATCTATTCGCATGGGAATCTCCGATCCTTGACGGCGCATTCAGGTCATGCCATTGCATGGAACTGCCTTTTGTGTTCAACAACATCTACAACAGCCGCACCATGACAGGAGGCGGTGAAGCAGCATATGCGCTGGCCGATAAAATGAGCAGTGCCTGGATCAACTTTGCCATAACAGGAAATCCCAATACCGCCGGATTGCCCGACTGGAAACCTTTTGATCCTCAAAATAGAGCTACCATGATTTTCAATAATCAATGCGAAATTAAATACAATCACGATAAAGACCTGTTGAATATTGTCAACAGCCATAGATAATACCTTTAACTTAATCCATTATGAAAAACAGTAAAATGATCAACGTGCACATAAATGCCATCCAAAGAAGTTGGCTAAGATCTTTGTTCTTGTTCTGTTTTTTTGCTGCGGTTTTTCCCTCTGTTTTCGCGCAAAACAGCAGCAAAATTACGGGAGTCGTTTCCGAATCCTCCGGAATGCCCATGATAGGTGTGAGCGTTATGATAAAAGGAACCAGTAGCGGAACCATTACCGATGTCGATGGTCGTTATCAGGTAAACGCGACACCCAACGCAACTTTAGTCTTTTCGTTTGTAGGTTTCAAACCGAAAGAAGTAGCAGTGGCCGGAAGAATCAAGGTGGACGCTATTCTGGCAGAAGAGACCAAAGCGCTTGAAGAAGTGGTTGTTGTCGGTTATGGCATTCAAAAAAAGAGCTCTGTGACAGGAGCCATTTCACAGGTAAAATCGGAGGATATGCAAAACCGAACCATTACCCGCGCAGAAGAAGCTCTACAGGGAAAAACAGCCGGGGTGCAAATCGTGTCGGCTTCGGGAGCTCCGGGTTCATCGCCGACAGTACACATCCGTGGTATCAGCTCGAATGGGAGTTCCACTCCATTGTTTATTGTTGACGGACTTCGTACTTCCGACATCAGTGCTATAGATCCCAACAATATAGCTTCGATGGAGGTATTGAAAGATGCTGCATCGGCAGCAATTTATGGGGCTGAAGCCGGCAACGGCGTTATTCTAATAACCACCAAGGCGGGGAAAGTGGGAAACAGTAAGATCAGCTATGATTTTCAAGTTAGTGTCAATAGCTTATCCAATCTGCCGAAGGTGATGAACTCCGGCGAATATGCTACTTACATGAAAGAAGGAGGCTTGTTGAACGACGCTGCACTGGCCTATTGGGATGGAAAAACCAATACCAATTGGGCTGACGTTGCGTTTGAAGACGCATTGATGTACAAACACAACCTCTCTTTTCAGGGAGGTAATGACAAGGGAACTTATTTCCTTTCCTTATCCAACCTTTCGAACGACGGCATCGTTAAAGGATCAGGGGATAAATACAGCAGACTGTCCGGGACTCTCAATGCCGAGTACAAAATGAAACCGTGGCTGAAAATCGGTGCTAATGTTTCTATTGACCGATGGACAAAAAACAGCGTGGCCAATGAGAATACCGAATATGGAGGTTTGATCGGCGGGGTATTGATGATGGATCCGCTTACTCCGGCCTATTACACAAAAGACAATCTTCCCGATTTTATGAAAACTGCAATCTCTTCGGGTTATAATTTGCTAACCAATTCGGATGGCTTGTATTACGGACTCTCTCGTTATTTTCAATGTACCCAAATTCATCCGTTACTCAATCGCGATGCCTACACAAGCAACAGTAGCGGCATGAATGCTATTGGAACCGTATTTGGCGATTTTACACCGGTAAAAGGACTTACCATTACATCACGCTTGGGTTTCAATGGCGGATATTCAAACAATCGTGGCTATACCAAAGTATATTATGCAAATGCTACCATGCTGAATACAAGCCCTACCGTAAGCCGAACTACAACAGATAATCTCTACTATCAATGGGAAAACTTTGCGAACTATCATTTTAACATTGACAAACACGATTTCACCACGATGATTGGTATGGCCTATTCCGACAATACCTCTACCTATCAAAACGGATCCGGGAATCCGATAATTAAAGACGATATTCTGTTTGCCGACCTCTCATACCTTACTTCCGGAGCTACCAAGACACTTGCAGGATCAGAGTCCTATAACCGCAAACTCTCTTATTTCGGACGTTTGAGTTATGCTTACGAAGATAAATATATGTTTCAGGCATCCGTGCGTCGCGATGCTGCCGACTTGGGTGTTCTTCCGGTCAAACAGCGTTGGGGCACATTCCCTGCGTTTTCGGCCGGTTATGTGATTTCGAACGAAAAATTCTTCCCAAAAGCAACTCCGGTTACCAATTTAAAACTGCGTGCCAGCTGGGGACAAAACGGCAGCCTCGCTAATCTCGGAGGATATCAATACAACAATTCCATCACAAGTTCGGGAGCATATTCGTACGATGCCTCGGGAGCAGCCAACTACACGGTAGCTTCTTACCCCAATCAGTTGAGCAATCCGAATTTGAAATGGGAAACCTCCGAACAATTAGACCTTGGCTTAGACTTACGGGCCTTTAAAGATCGCCTGACATTCTCGTTCGACTATTTTGATAAGAAAACAAAAGATTTAATTACGTCCAGCACACCTCCGCTGGAAGCCGGGAATACAGGATCTCCGATCAACGCCGGAAATGTGTCGAACAAAGGCCTTGAATTTGAACTGGGATGGAGAGATCACATCGGCAAAGTGCAATATAGCGTTAAAGGAAATATTGCTACTCTGAAAAACAAGGTAACTTACCTTTCCCCCACAATTACCCGTATTGATGGTGCTTCCGTCAATCTAAAATCGGTAACGGCATTCGAACAAGGGTATCCGGTTTGGTATTTCAGAGGGTATCAAACCAAAGGAATTGATTCTAAGACAGGTGAGCCGATTTTTGTTGATCGGAACAATGACGGCTTAATCAACGACAACGATAAAACCATGATTGGCAGTGGTATTCCAAAATACAACTACGGCGTAACCGTTAATTTATCCTACAAGGGTTTCGACTTTACAGCATTCGGTTCGGGAGCCGGAGGAAACCAGCTTATGTTGGGAATGATTCGTACCGACCGTCCGACAGGCAACCGCCTCGAGGTTTACTACACCGATCGCTGGACATCAACAAACACCAATGCTACACGTCCTCGTCCCAACTGCAATAATGAAGCGCTTTACTGGCAAAGTGACGGCGTAATCTTTAACGGAGATTATTTCAAAATCAAGCAAATTCAACTTGGTTACAGTTTACCGAGCAACATCTTATCTAAGTTGTCTCTCAGCAGTTTGAGGGTATATGCCTCCCTCGACGATTGGTTTACATTTACAAAATATCCGGGTATGGATCCCGAAGCCTCCACCAATGCGACAAACAGTATGGGTCTCGACAAAGGTTTCTATCCCAATTCAAAGAAAATGGTAGTCGGACTTACCGTATCATTCTGACAACAAACAGATTTAATATCATGTCGTGGACTTTGAAACATGGCAGAAAACTATAATTAAAAAGCATACACATGAAAACAAAATATTTTATTATCATAAGCTTAATTGCATCGCTTGGAGGGTTTACCTCTTGCGAAAGCAAATTGGATATAGCCCAACAGGGAGTAACTACATTGGATAATTTTTACAAAACGGACGCCGATGCTACCGAAGCTCTTGCAGCAGTTTATACCCAATGGAGAGACAACCAGTACAATATATTTTTTCTGAAGAATCTGCTGTCCGATGATGTATACTGCGGAGGCGGTGCCCGGGGCGACAATGCCGCTTACGAAGAGATCAACGAATACCGCTTCGGATCCGACAACAGCCTTATAACAGGCTCATTCTCGAATTATTACAAAATGATTTATCGCTGTAACCTTGTTATAAATAATTTCAAAGCAGAAAGTTCGACCAAAACTCAGGCAATTGCAGAAGCAAAAGCATTCAGAGCACTTAGTTATTTCGATTTGGTCACTCTCTGGGGACCGGTTCCTCTGGTTACGGTAGTACTCGACAATAGTACTGCTGCTCAGCCCAACGGCGATGTTTCGAAAATTTGGGCTCAAATTGAAAGTGATCTGAACGATGCCATTGCTGTTTTACCTGTAAAAAGTAAGCAAACAAGCACAACCCACTTCTCGAAGGGAGCAGCGCAGGCTCTTTTAGGAAAGGTATTTCTTTTTGAAAAAAAATATGCCCAGGCAACATCTCAATTCTCCGCTGTCATCATATCGAACGAGTATGGTCTCATAAGCGATTATTCTACCGTGCTGCGCGAATCGACTGACTTTGGTGTTGAATCGGTGCTTGAACCGAATTTTGTAAAAGATGCTGCCAACGGTTATACTCAGGGACAAATGGCAAGTACTATGATCGGATGGAGAGCCGACAAAATGAATATATTCCCGGCTATGGCGTTTGATTTTATGCCTGCCGGATGGGGATTTCTGAACCCTAAAAAAACATTGTATGATGCATTTGTTGCCCACGATGGAGTAAACGGTTACCGCAGAGTAAACACGTTGCTTACTACGTCCGAAATTGCTTCAAAATTTGGTGTTACGCCTAACACGCCGGGCTTATTACCTTATGGCAATGAAGGATATTTTCAGTATAAACACCGTTATCTCAATTCCGAAACAGAAAACGGTTGGAACAACTGGATAATGTGCAGCAACAATATTCGTGTGATGCGTTATGGAGAAGTGTTGTTGAATGCTGCCGAAGCTTTTCTGCAAGCCTCCAAAACCGACAGTGCATTAATTTGTATCAACAAAATCAGAACAAGAGCACAACTGAATACACTGACATCGCTCACACTCGACGATATCAAAACCGAAAAACGCTGCGAACTCTGCGTGGAAGGTGTTCGTTATCAAGACTTGATCCGTTGGGGTGATGCTTCGGCTATGTTAGTAACACAGGGACAAACCGTACCCAGAGGAGATGGCACGTCTATCACGAACAATACTGCCGGATTCAAAGAACGTAACAAATTGCTTCCATTTCCAGCAACAGAACTGAGTGTCAATCCAAACATAAAACAAAACACCGGCTGGTAATTTTATTCAAGACATCTAAAGAACACAACACGAACACTTATTTTTAATCGAAACACCCATGCCAATGCACTATGCCGGAAGCATAACACATGGGTGTTTCACAATTCACGCAAAATACATTTTCAAATATATCAATTCATCTAAAAATCAAGTAAAATGAAAAAAATTCTCTTGTTCATCGCTGTTGTTTTACTGGCTAGTACAACAGCTTCATCGCAACAAAACCTCGAATGGGGAGGCCCCGGTATTATCTCACCGGAGATAAACCCGAACAATACCGTTACATTCCGCCTCAAAGCTCCGAAAGCAGTGAAAGTGCAAATCACAGGCGATTTTCTGCCTACTCAGAAAGTTGACACAGAATATGGTAAATTTGATATACCTGGCAGTGTCGATTTGAAGGAAGGAAAGAATGGGGTATGGGAATACACAACACCCGAACCATTGAAACCCGAACTGTATAGTTATTCTTTTTCTGTAGACGGGTTGAAAACTACGGATCCAAACAATGTTTATTTGATTCGCGATGTGGCAACTGTGACAAATGTCTTTATCATTGGAGGGGAACGTGCCGATTTGTACAAAGTAAACAAAGTATCTCACGGCACAGTAGCTCGTCGCTGGTATAACAGCCCCAGTTTGAATATGACGCGTCGACTGACAGTGTACACTCCGGCAGGTTACGAAACAAGCAAGAACAAATACCCTGTATTCTATTTACTTCATGGAATGGGTGGAGATGAAGAAGCCTGGATTGCTCTTGGCCGTACGGCTCAGATACTGGACAACTTAATTGCACAAGGTAAAGCAAAACCGATGATTGTTGTAATGACCAACGGGAATGTTTCTCAAGAGGCAGCACCCGGGGAGTCGGCATTGGGCTTCTGCAAACCAACCATGCAGCTGCCGAAGTCGATGGAAGGATCCATGGAGGCGAGCTTTCCCGATGTTGTCAAATTCATTGAAAGTAATTACCGTACCGTAGCTAAAAAATCAGGCCGTGCTATTGCCGGTCTATCCATGGGAGGATTTCATTCCCTGCACATATCCAACCAATATCCCGACATGTTCGATTACGTCGGTTTATTTTCGGCTGCAATCATGCCAAACAAAGATGTAAAATCGCCAATATATGATAACTTTGAATCCAAATTGAAAATACAGTTTGGCAAAAAGCCTGCAATTTACTGGATCGGAATCGGAAAAGCCGATTTCTTGTATCAGACGAATGCAGACTACCGCAAATTATTAGATCAGAATGGATATAAATATACTTATTATGAAACGGAAGAAGGACATATCTGGAAAAACTGGCGTATATATTTGTCGGAATTCACACCTTTGTTGTTCAAACAGAAATAATCTTCGCAATATGATAAAAAAAATAGTACTATCTTGTTTATGTACGTGTGCTACAGTGTCATTACCGGCACAAACGGCACCACAACTGGGACATGCCCCTATTGCCAACATTGTGAAGGCAATGACATTGGAAGAAAAAGCAACATTGCTGATAGGTACCGGTATGGCAGGCATGAATGGAGGCAACGCCGTGGTAGGAGAAACACAAAATCTCGTACCCGGTGCTGCCGGTACCACCAATCCCATTCCCCGATTGGGTATTCCGGCAATTGTGCTGGCAGATGGTCCTGCCGGACTGCGTATCCAACCTCAACGAAAAGGAGATACAAAAACCTACTATTGCACTGCATTTCCGGTAGCTACACTTTTAGCATCCACATGGAACACCGAGGTAGTGGAACGCGTAGGAAAAGCGATGGGGAACGAAGTGTTAGAGTATGGAGCCGATGTGCTACTTGCTCCGGCATTGAATATACAGCGTAATCCATTGTGTGGGCGTAACTTTGAATACTATTCGGAAGATCCGCTCGTTGCCGGAAAAATTGCGGCGGCATACGTCAGAGGGATTCAATCCAATGGCGTGGGAACCTCCATCAAACACTTTGCCGGCAACAATCAGGAGTCGAACCGCATGGGAGACGATGCCAGAATGACGCAACGTGCGCTCCGTGAAATTTATCTGAAGGGATTTGAGATAGCCGTAAAAGAATCAAATCCATGGACTGTAATGACATCGTACAATAAAATTAACGGTACGTACACATCTGAAAGTCGCGGCTTAATTACCGATATTCTCCGCAACGAATGGGGATTTAAAGGGACTGTAATGACCGACTGGTTCGGGGGTAAAAACACTCCCACTCAGGTACATGCCGGAAACGACCTGATGATGCCCGGTACCGCTAAGCAATACAAAGACATTATAGAAGCTGTGAAGAACGGGTCTCTCAGCAAAGCTGATATAGATGCCAATGTAAGCCGCATTCTAACCCTTATCGTCAATTCGCCCCGTTTCAAGAAGTACGCCTATTCCAATAAGCCCGATTTGCAGGCTCATGCCGCAGTAACACGCGAATCGGCTACCGAAGGAATGGTTTTGCTGAAAAACGATGCCAATACTTTACCTATCAAAAAAGAGGTGAAAAAAATTGCAGCATACGGTATTACGTCCTACGATTTTATTGCGGGCGGAACGGGTAGCGGCGACGTAAACAGAGCCTATACCATTTCGTTAACAGAAGGGCTTTCCAATGCCGGCTACATGCTCGATGAAGGGGTAAAAACGGCATATGCCGAATATATAGCAGCCGAAAAAGAGAAAAACAAACCGGATAAAAGCAATCCGTTTGCCAACTTCTTACCCAAGAAAAGGATGGCTGAAATGACTCCAGACGAAGCCGCCTTGTCGGCTCAAGTAATTGCAAGCGACGTGGCAATTATTACATTGGGACGCACTTCGGGAGAATTTTTCGATCGCAAAATAGCGGACGATTTTTTACTCTCGGATGCAGAACACAAGTTGCTTGAAGAGGTGTGTACCGCCTACCATAAAACCGGTAAAAAAGTGGTGGTTATCCTGAATATAGGCGGTGTAATCGAAACTGCTTCATGGAAAGAATTGCCCGATGCTATTCTGTTGGCTTGGCAGGCCGGTCAGGAAGGAGGCAACTCTGTTGCCGATATTCTGAGCGGAAAGGTAACGCCTTCCGGAAAACTAACAATGACATTTCCTGTCAATTACATGGATGCCGCTTCGTCCGCAAATTTTCCATATGACTATACTCCCGATGCAAAGGCCGTTATCGGTGGCCTAACCGGCAATATTCCCGCACATGATCCTGTTCGGAATATAGATTATACTTACTATGAAGAAGGCATTTACGTAGGCTATCGCTATTTCGATACTTTCGAAAAACAAGTTTCATACCCGTTCGGCTATGGAATGAGTTATACTCGTTTTGATTTTGACAAAGCATCTGTAAAGGAAGAAAAAGGGAACTACACCATTTCTGTAACCCTAAAAAACAGTGGTACAATTGCAGGAAAAGAAGTTGCAGAGCTTTATATTTCAGCACCCAAATCGAATGTTCTGGACAAGCCAAAAAAGGAATTAAAAGCTTTTACCAAAACAAAACTGCTTCAGCCCGGTGAAGAGCAAACTGTAAGCATGACCATATCGTTGAGTGATTTGGCTTCGTTTAATGCCAATGCCAGCGCATGGGTTGCCGATGCAGGCACCTATGACATCCAGATCGGTTCTTCGTCGCAAGACATAAAACAACATCTGAACCTGAAGGTTGCCTCAAAAACGGTCACCGAAAAAGTTCATGATGTGCTAAAACCTGTTGAAAAATTAAATCTGCTTGTAAAACAATAATCCCCCAAGAACGCGGGTTATGCAAAATCACGAAAAGTGCGATGTGTAATTCGCGTTCTTTTTTTTCTGAACTCATACTGGCTTTTCTTTAATAGATATTATTCTATTAATCACTCCATTCCTTCGGCTTTTGCCTCTGCTCTGGGCGCAATTACAAAACTAAAGCCCACTAAAAAACAAATTCCGGCAGAATCCCATTCATAGCAAGCGATTTATAATCAACCCTTTTCGCTGATCTGTTCCAGTAATTCTTTGTTCAGAATCGTTACTTCTCTACCTTCCTGACGGATAATCCCCGTTGCATTGAATTCGGCCAGAATCCGGCTTATACTCTCCCTCGTTACTCCGATCCAATCGCCCAACTCCTGACGGGAAAACGGGATCACAAACGAATCGTTTTCATAAATATCGTTAGCCAAATAGAGCAACGCATCGGCAACACGCCCGTTCGCCTGCTTTTGGCCCAGATTGAGCGACACGTGGAAGTTATTCATCTCCCGCTGACTCAAAGCCGTGATGATTTGATAAGCAAAATCACCATTTTCTACAATCAACTGCCTGAACGTGGACAGTTCTATAAAGCAAGCCTCGGTTGGTTCCAGAGCGGTTGCCGTAAAGCGGTTAACTGATGCTCCGAGCGAGCTGGGTAAACATAGATAAGATGGCGCTTTTGTCAAACGTAGAATCCGGTCTTTAGCCAGCATGCAGGTGTGAATCTTGACCAATCCGGATTTCAGATAAACCACTCCGGCATTAATAGCATTCTCCTTAAAGATGGTCTCTCCGGGATTGAACTTTACTGTGGAACAATGATTGTGAAGCGATTCTAATCCTTCATTTCTAAGGCAAATTTCACTATCAGTGTGCAAAATGCATTCGCGACAAAGTTTTTGAGACATGTTTACAAATAAAAGTGATACGTATGTGATTTATATCACAAATATCGGTATAAAACCTCACATTGGATTGTTTGAGAGTGATTTTTTTATAATATAAATTTGTATCTGTGAATCAAGAAATTTTTCTGCAAATCAAGAAATTCTTACACCACTGATAGTGAGTCTATAATAATATAAACTATAAAATAAATTCATCATGGCAAACGAACTGGAAGCTCAGGTTCAGCTACTCGAGGCTCAGCTGAAAAAGCTGCAAAAAAATCAACCGAAAGACCAACTTTCCATTATCGTCTTTTCCGGCGATCTGGATAAAGTGCTGGCTGCAATGATTATTGCCACCGGCGCACGGGCAATGGACATGGAAGTAAAAATGTTCTTTACCTTCTGGGGAACGGCAATGTTGCGCGATAAAAACAAGTCGCCCAAAGGCAAAGACTTTATGTCGAAAATGTTCGGTTGGATGTTACCCAAAGGCAGCACCAAACTAAAACTCTCCAAACTCAACATGTGCGGCATGGGTACGGCAATGCTCAAAGATCTGATGAAAAAGAAAAACGTGGCATCACTCGAAGAGATGATCGCCACAGCTGCCGAATTCGGTGTTGAAATCTGCATCTGCGAAATGAGCATGAACCTTATGGGCTTCAAGAAAGAAGAGATGATCGACTACCCGAATCTCTCGTATGTAGGCGTGGGAACCTATCTTTCGGATGCCGACGAAAGTAAAATACAGTTATTCATTTAATTCAAAGATCTTGATTTTTGACCTCTCCCCTAGCCCCTCTCCCTAAGAGAGGGGGATAAGGCGGCTACACGAGTAACATTTCTATTTTCCACGGACGTATTCCCCCTCTCCTTGGGAGAGGAGGTTCGGAGGTGAGGTCTGATATAATAATAAACCAATACATTTAAAAACAAAAGACTTATGACAACAGAAGAATTGAAAGCACTGAAAAGCGATAAAGTAGTTGATGCACGTAGTATGGCATGTCCGGGTCCGTTGCTCGCGGCAAAAAAAGCTATCGGCGACGTGGACGAAGGCCAGATCATGGAAATCCTTTCGTCTGACGAAGGAACCAAAAGCGACATCCCCAAATGGTGCAGAAAACAAGAATTCGAATACCTCGGCTCCATCGACGAAGATGGAATCTATCGTCTTTTCCTCAAAAAATAAGCAGTTATGCCAAAGATTTTGGTCTTCTCGACCGAAAAAATCTCCGATCCCGCGATTGACCTCGCGGGATTGTTGAAAAAGCACTATCCCTACACGGTCTACACCATCAGCGTTCCCTGCTCGAGCTGCATCAAGCCCCGCTGGATTATGCACGCTTACGAAAAAGGTTTCGACGGCGTATTCATTGCTGCCGACGGTACCGATTGCTCGTATGGAGAATCGTGTTCCGACCGTACTGCCGAAGTGGTAGCCACCACGCACCGTTTGATGAAAGAGAAAGGGCTAAAGCCTGCGCAACTGAAAATGGCGGCCATCTGTTCGGTTTGCGCAGAGCCGTTTGTGAAACATATCACCTCGTTTATGAAAGATTTATCTCAAAAAGAGAATTAAAAAATGGAAACTCAGCAGGAAACCTGTATTAACGAATCGTTGTACGACGTGCTGGTAATCGGTGCGGGGATTGCCGGTGAAGAATCGGCTCTTAAATTGGCCGACATGGGCTACCGGGTATTGCTGGTGGAGAAAGAACCTTCCATCGGCGGCAAAATGATTTTGCTCAGCAAAGTATTCCCTACGCTCGACTGTGCCGCCTGTATCACCACGCCAAAAGTGTCGGAAACGGCTCGGCATCCCAATATTACCATACTCACGCTCACCGAAGTGGAGGAAATTGTGCGTGACAACAAAAACCGTTTTTCGGTAACACTCAAAAAGAAACCCCGCTACGTGGTGGAAAAAGATTGCACCGGATGTCAGGAGTGCGAAAAGGCGTGCCCGGCCATTGTCAATGACCAATTTCAGTTCAACCTGACGGCACGTAAAGCGGTTTATATTCCCTTCACCATCGCCAATCCACGGGTGGCTTTGATCGACATCGACAACTGTCTGCTGTGCGGCGCCTGCGAAAAAGCATGTCCGTCCAATTGCATCGATTTCAGCCAAAAGGAAGAACAACTGAAAATTACGGCCAAATCGGTAATCGTTTCTACTGGTTTCAAACTGTTCGATCCCATTCAGATAGAACGTTACGGTTTTGGACGTTACAAAAACGTTATCACCTCCATGCAGATGGAACGTCAGTTGGCTCCTACCCGTCCGTTCAACAACATTCTGCGGCCTTCCGACGGGAAAGTTCCCGACAAGATTGCCTATGTTTTCTGTGCCGGTTCACGCGATCATACCGTAGGTAATCCAATCTGTTCACAGGTATGCTGCATGTATTCCACCAAGCAGGCGCAACTCCTGATGGGTGCGTTGCCAATGGCCGATGTTTCGCTCTACTATATCAATATCCGGGCCTTTGGGAAGGGCTTCGACGAATTTTACGAGCAGGCAAAAGACATGGGAGCCAAGTATGTGAAAGGCAAAATTGCCTCCATCACCGAAAAAGAAAACGGCAACCTGATTCTCCGTTACGAAGATATTGCAACAGGCAAAGTGACCGAGAAAGAACACGATTTGGTGGTATTGTCGGTCGGTATTCTGGCCAATCCCGGCATTACCCGTGTGTTCAAAAAAGAACGGCTGGAAACCGATGCACTTAATTACATCCGTCAGACGGATCTACTGCAAAGCCCGGCCATCACCTCTATCGAAGGAGTATTTGCCGCCGGAACGGCAACCGCTCCGATGGATATTCCCGACACCATCATGTCAGCCGGAGCAGCAGCCACAGAAACATCAAGTTATTTAGCCAGATTGTCATGAAGAAAAAAATAGGAGTTTACGTTTGCCACTGCGGAGGCAACATTTCCGACCATGTGGATATTGAAAAAGTGAAAGCTGCCGTGCGCGACGAGGCGGACGTTTATTTGGTAAAGAATACGCTTTTTGCCTGTGCCGACTCTTCACAAAAAGAGATTGGCAGTGACATTGAGAACGAACATCTCGACGCCATCGTGGTAGCTTCCTGCTCGCCGAAACTGCACCTCAACACGTTCCGTGGTGTGGCGCAACGTGCGGGGTTGAATCCTTACAACTACGTACAGGTCAATATTCGCGAACAAAGTTCGTGGGCTCACTCCGACAACAAAACCGGCGCTACCGACAAGGCGATATTGCTGGTAAAAGCCGGTATTGCCAAAGCGAAAGAGAGTGAAGCGCTCCAATCTCTCAAAATTCCGGCTGCAAATGTGGTAGCCGTCATCGGAGCCGGTGTGGGCGGCATGAAAACAGCTATCGGTTTGGCCGACATGGGCACCGAAGTTTACCTCATCGAAAAAGATTTTTTTGTGGGGGGACGCACTCCGCAATGGGGCACCGTTTCCCCGAACGGAGATGAAGGCGCTATTCTGACCGAAAAGCTCTACAAAGAAGTGGTTCGCCGTCCGAATATCACGCTGTTTACCGGAGCCGAACTGGTAGAGAAAAGCGGAAGCATTGGAAATTTTGATCTCAAAATCGCCGTTCGCCCCCGTCTTGTTTCGGGCAATCCGACCGCAGAAGCTATGCAACGCACAGCAGAAGCTTGTCCGGTTGCGGTGAAGGATGATTTCAATTTCGGATTAACCAACCGGAAGGCGTTTATGCTTCCATCAAAAGGACAGTTTCCTCAGGTTCCAGCTATCGATCGCTCAGCCTGTACCCGTTGCGAAGAATGCTCCGTCGCTTGTCATGAAGTGGATCTGGCACAGAAAGAACAAACAATTACGCTGCATGTGGGTGCCTTTGTGGTCAATACCGGCTTCGATCCGTATCAACCGGCTCAGGGTGAATATGGCTACGGAGAATTGGACAACGTCATCACGCTTCCCCAGTTCCGCCGTTTGATGGAATTGAACGAAAACGAACTTATTTTCAACGGGAAGAAGATCAAGAAAATTGCTTACATCTATTGCGTCGGTAGCCGGCAGGACGACGATGAAGGAAATACCTATTGCTCACGTTACTGCTGTACGGCAACTTCCTTGACGGCTGTTCTTGCCAAAAAGAAATTCGGCAATATCATCAATTTCCACTTCAACCGCGGAATTCGCACGTACGGAAAACACGAACTGGTTTATGAGGATGCTTCCAAACAAGGCGATATTTTCCTGCAGTTTTCACTGAAGAGCATTCCGCAAATCGAAAAGCGTGGGAACAAGACCTACGTTAAAGTAAAAGATATTCTTACCGCCGGCAAAGAGCTGGAAACGGAAACTGATCTGATTGTGTTGGTTACCGGCATGGTTCCCCGCCAAAATGAATTATTGAAGCAGCAGCTGAAAATACCGACCGGCCGCGATCGTTTCTTCAACGAAATTCACATGAAGCTTCGTCCTGTAGAAACGGTGATCGATGGCGTATTAATTGCCGGAACATGTCAATCTCCGAAAAATATTCTCGAAACGGTCAATTCGTCGATGGCAGCAGCAGCTAAAATCAATTCGGTACTGACCAAAGGCGAACTGTCGCTCGAGCCTACGTTGGCCAAGGTAAATCCGGCAGCCTGCGATTGGTGCGACAACTGCTCGAAGGCCTGTCCTTTTGATGCCATCCAACAAACGGAGATCAATGGCAAGACAGTGGCACGCATCAACGAAGCCAACTGTAAAGGTTGCGGTATGTGTACACCGGTTTGCCCGACCGACGCCATCGATTTGGCAGGTTATACCAATGCCCAGATTGAGTCGATGATTGATGCACTTGCAGAGGCGTAATTAAATAAAGAAATCATGGAAACAAAACAACGAACAATCGATATAATCAAGCAAACGCGGGAAAGCTGCTCCCGAAGCGTTCGAAGCCCGGAAGCTTTATCTGAAAATGCGCAAAGCTATTGCCGAGGCTTTGAAAGATGAACCCAAAACCATTCCGCAGGTTGCCGAAGCAACGAATATCCCGATCGGAGAGACCACTTACTACATGATGGCTATGCTCAAATTCGGCGAGATATCCGTCAACGGCATCGACGATATGGACGAGTACTATTTTTACGAACTGAAAAAGGAATAAGCACCATGACACAGATACAACCCGAACTAACTGAAGATATAAAAAAAATACGGAGCGTTCGATTTTACGGCTTGCTACAACTGCGGTAATTGTACGGCAGTGTGCAACCTGACGGAAAAGAATTCCAATTTCCCACGCATGATGGTGCGTTATTCCATGTTGGGACTGAAAGAAGAAATTCTGTCAAGTAAAGAACTCTGGATGTGTTATGCCTGCGGAGAATGCAGCGATACCTGCCCGCGCGAGGCCGGACCGGGAGCCCTGATGGCCAACCTGCGCCGCTATGCCATCGCCAATTACGAAAAGACAGGGCTCACCCGCCTGATGTTCAAAAACAATCCTTTCTTTATTGCCATTACATTGATTTTGGCCGTAGTACTGGCATTTTTCCTACTCACCATCAAACCCGATACGGAAGTGGCCCGCTGGCTTTTCCGTTACGTGCCATACGAAGTGCTGCACAGTTTCGGTATGGGCGCTTTTGCCCTGATGGGACTTTCGGCATTGGTGGGTGTAATCGTGATGTGGCGTTACATTGGCAAAGAGAAGAAAATCGCTTTTACAGGAGAATTCTTTAAAAAAGCGGTCAATGCAGCCAAAGAGGTGATTGGTGAAGTTGCAACTTTGAAACGTTACCAGAATTGTGACAGCGACAGTTCTATCTGGAGTAAAAAAGCGGTATGGTTGCGCCCCTGGTTCGTGCACTGGACGATTATGTGGGGATTTATCGGTCTGCTGGTGGCCACTACGCTCGATTTTATCTTCAAAGATCCGGCAACAACCATCTGGTGGCCGTCGCGTATTTTAGGTACGATTGCCGGCATTTTGATGGTGTATGGCTCAACCGTGGCTCTTAACTACCATTTTCGCAAGATAACCAAAACCTATGCCAATACCTTGATGGCCGACTGGATGTTCCTCGGATTCCTATGGTTGGCAGGCATCACCGGGTTCTGGCTGGAAATTGCCGTTGCAATGGGAGCCGATCTGTTCATCAACCACGTTGTGCTCATGATCCACATCGTCATTTCGATGGAACTGGTCATCCTTTTTGCTTTCTCCAAATTTGCCCATGCTTTTTATCGTCCGCTGGCATTGTTCATGCATCACCTATAAGCCATTGGGCATATACTAACCAATAGCAACTATCCAAGTATATTACTTTTAGTCTATGAGTATTTTTTTAAAAACAGCTTGGTTCCACATTAGATCAATAACTTTCTCATAATGACTAACTCATGTTATTGGATCTGTATGTTGCACCTCCAGACAGTCTTAAAAACGGAGAGAATCGGTTTGATTCTGGGTCACCATAATATCAGAGTAAAACAGACATAGTAATCTAATTAATATTCCAGAATGTCTCTTCACACATTTCAGTTTTTACAAATGGAATAAACTGGTTTTATTTTTCAAAGACAAGTTCTGACATAACCGGATTATGATCGGAAAGATAAGGGTGACCTTCCTCTTTATCGGCAATTATACGATATTTAGAGACACCAAACCCTTTATTAACAAACACATAATCAATTAAGGGTCGTTCGCTGAGAGGAAGACGTCCATAATCATGAAAAGTCCAATCCGGGCCATAAACTATAGGAGAAACCGCCCTGCTATCCTTCCAGCCGGCACCTACAATATAAGTAATCGGGTCCGAATCGGGAGTTCCGTTAAAGTCTCCGGTAATAATAGTGGGTAAGGACGGTGCCAACTCTCTGGCCTTATTAAGCAATAACCGGGCGCTTTCATGACGGGCAATCTGACCAATATGATCGAAATGCGTATTGAAAATGGCAAATATATTTCCTGTGAGTCGATCTTTAAGAACTGCCCATGTTACAATTCGCTCGCAGGCTGCATCCCAGCCCTTTACTCCAATTATTTCAGGAGTCTGACTTAAGCCGTAAGTACCTTGTCTGATTATTTCAAATCTATCTTTTCGTATAAATAAGGCACTGTACTCTCCCTTTTCTTTGCCATCTGCACGTCCGACTCCGATTTGCACATACGCGGGCAACCCGGCTTTCAGATCATCCAGCTGATTCTTTAAAACCTCCTGCATTCCGATTAAACCGGGAGCATAGTAATTGAGCATCTTTACCACATTGTCTTTACGATATTGCCAGTTATTCGAGCTATCCGACTTGCTGTCGAGGCGAATATTGAATGTCATAACATCAATGGGTTGAACCGTATTTTTTGCATTGGCTATAAAACATAGCCCCAAAAGAGATAAAAAACAAAGGTTTACCCTCCTCTTTACATTCATTTTTTTCTTCATTTTTGCTGATAATTTATATTCTAAAAAACATTCCGGATTAATTCAATAGTGTAAAAGATACCTTTTGAACATCACGGCTATTGGAACCAATCATCAAATCAAAATCGCCTGACTCGCTTACGTTTTACAGATCATAATTGTAAAATTTCAACATATCCGGAGTTATAGCCCGAAAATTCATTACATAAATAGAGAACTGCAAAGATACAATAAAAGAAGAGATGCTCCTGTGTTCTTTCCCGCACAAACAACAAGCTATTACAATGCGTTTGGCCTGCTTTTTAGAAACAATATGATTTTGTTCTTATGGAAATAATGGTCATTCTTTTCTACTGCAATTAAGCTTCGGGAGGTAGCAATTATCATTTTCAGGAATCAAAAACTCCGCAGGAACGGCACTATAAAAAATCAGGACACCCTCATTAAATGCCGGTTCTGAAAAGCAAAAAAATCATTTAAAAAGCTGTACATCTACGCATTTCGGGCTTCACCGTTGTATCTTTGGTATTTCGTTGCAAACCAACCGGCTTCATCTAAAACAGAATGAGAACGGTAAATTTACCAAGTAATTCAACAAAACAATTGAGGAGGAGAACTATGAAGAAATCTATATCACTTTTCGCATTCCTTTTTCTGGGAATGCTTTATTCAGGATGTATTTTGCATGCTGAAAAGCCATCTGATGATCAGAGTAAAAATGGCATCACAAACAAATTCGAATTCAAAGCCCTGCCGTATGCGGATGACGCCCTTGAACCATACATCGATAAACTGACGGTAGAAATACATTACAGTAAGCACCATAAAGCATACTTTGATAACTTTACGAGAGCAATAAGCGGCACTGAAATGGCATCAATGGACATAAAGGATATTTTCAAAAATATCAGCAAATATTCTGCGGCGATCCGAAACAATAGTGGAGGGTATTTCAACCATATGCTTTATTGGGAAAACATGAAACCTCATGGAGGCGGTCAGCCTTCAGGCCAACTGTTGGACGCGATTGTAAAATCATTCAATTCTTTCGATGCATTCAAAAAACAGTTTTCGGATGCCGGCAAATCAAGGTTTGGAAGCGGATGGGCATGGTTGTGCCTCGACTACAAAGGCAATTTATTTATCTGTTCCACTCCCAATCAGGATAATCCGTTAATGGATATCGCAGATCAGAAAGGAATTCCCCTATTGACCATGGATGTTTGGGAACATGCTTATTATCTTAAGTACCAAAACAGAAGGGCTGATTACATCGATGCATTCTGGAATGTTATAAACTGGGACGAAGTAGCCCAAAGGTATGCAAACGCTTTGATGGAAATTGCAAGATAAAAAAAAGCCGGGCACAAGCCCGGCTTTACAATTGTACGATTTCGTATCAGTTTCCTTTGCGAATGGCTTCTACTTCGTCTACCCGCATTGGTTTATGCTTACCCACGCGGCAGGCGCCTGTTTCGGTAATCATGTAATCTTCTTCGTTGCGGATTCCCCCGAAAGAGCGGAATTTCTGTACTTCACTCCAGTTCACAAACTCTTTGAAAAGCCCTTCGGACTGCCATTTGTCCATCAACTCGGGAATGAAATAGATACCAGGTTCGATGGTAAAGACGTGTCCCGGACGGAGAGGTTTGGCAAACCGCAATGACTTCAGTCCGAACTGTGTACTCTTCGGCTCGCCATCGTAACCGACCCATACTTCGCCCAGATTCTCCATATCGTGCACGTCGAGCCCCATCATGTGACCCGTTCCGCAAGGCATAAAGAGCGCATGTACACCAGCTTTCAACGCCTCTTCCACATCACCTTTCATCAGCCCAAGCTCCTGCATACTCAAAACAATAGAGCGACAGGCGGCAAAATGCACATCACGGAACGGCACTCCGGGAGCAAGCTTAGCAACAGCTGCATCGTAGGCCTGCAGACTCATTTCGTATACCAATTTTTGTTGCGCAGTAAAGGCGGTATCTACCGGAAAAGTACTCGACAAGTCGCCAGCATAGTGCATCTTCGATTCGCCACCGGCATCCAACAAAAATAGATCGCCGCTTTTGAGCACGTTGCCGTGATAGTGGTTATGGAGAGTTTGTCCGTTGATGGTGGCAATAATGGGGAACGATAACTCACAATCGGCAGCCAGCGCTACCTCGTAAACACGGGCAGCCACCTGCGCTTCGGTGAGACCTGGACGTACCATCTGCATGGCGGCCACGTGCATATCTACTGAGAGGTTGACTCCCTTTTCGATTTCTGCAATTTCCTCCGCCGTCTTTATTTCACGCTGACTAATCACCGCTTTTGTCAATGGCAGCGAAGATTTTGCAGCAATTTCGTCGGAATGCAAACCGAGCCACGACTGCAGCTTCAGTTTCGTTTCTGCACGGTAGGGTGACAAAAAATGAATAGCACGACCACGTTTCTGCGCGTCGGTCAGGAAGTCGTGCAATTTTGACAAAGGCCGTATTTCGATTATGCCCGCTTCGGCAGCACGGTCGGCAATGGTAGGTTGCGGTCCCATCCACACGATATCATCAATAGTATAATCTTCGCCGAAAATAATCTGACGCTGATTGTCCACATCGATCACGCCTACGATAGACGGAAAATCTACACCGAAATAGTAGAGAAAAGTACTGTCCTGACGAAAATGATAGCCATTATCGGCATAATTCATCGGACTTTCATCATTTCCGGGCAGTAACACAATGCCCGATCCAATTTTCTTTGCCAGCGTCAACCGGCGCTGGATATAAGTCTCTTTATTAAACATAGTTGAAATTATTATGAATCTGCAGAATCTGAGGTGGTCTATCCAATCCGGAATCCTGCAACTATTTTGAAATCATTTGTTCGAAAGGTTTTATTGCCATCAACAAAAGCAATGGCTAAGTTACGACTTATCCTGAAGAGAATGACCTTTTGAGTAAGAAATCATTGCAGGTAAAATAAAAAAGTAAATCCCGATTCTCTTCGCGAGAACCGGGACTCAAACCTATGAATTAAACACAAATTAAAATTCTTTTTCGGTAAATGCACCCAGCTTGCAGTACTTTTCGTACAATGCCAGATACATTTTATGGTTTTCGGCATTGGGATAGTACTCTTTTGCAAAGCCCATTCCCATTGCACTTTGAGCATCTTCTACTTTAGCATACACACCGGCAGCTACGGCAGCAAACATCGAAGCACCGAAAGCACAAGCCTGTTCGGCTTTTGCCACTTTAATCGGCATATTGAGCACATCGGCCAGCGTTTGCATTACAAAAGGAGCTTTCAATGCAATACCTCCAATACCAATAATTTCTTTAATTTCCACCCCGTTTTCAATAAAACGATCTACAATGGCTTTCGATCCGAAAGCTGTTGCTTCTACCAAAGCACGGTAGATAAGCGGAGCTGAACTTCCAAGCGTAAGACCGGTGATGGTACCTTTTACCGCCTGATTGGCATCGGGAGTACGACGACCATTCATCCAGTCGGTTGCTAAAATGGTTGATTCAGATACCGGCACTTTCACAGCTTCTTTTTCCAAAGCAGGAATAATGCCGTCTATAATTTTCTTTTTGGTTTCGGCATCGATCAGATCGGATTGTTCGATAGGCCATGCTACCACGCGTTTGAACCATGCATACACATCACCGAAAGCAGACTGACCGGCTTCGAGACCTACCAGGCCGGGAATAACCGAACCGTCAACCTGTCCGCAAATACCAGGAATCAGTTTGTCGCCCATCTCTTCATAGCTAGATACCATGATATCGCAAGTTGAAGTACCGATAACGCGTACCAATGCACCCGGTTTTACTTCTGCACCAACGGCTCCCATGTGGCAGTCGAATGCACCAACAGCAACGGCAACATTAGTTGTCAGGCCAAGGCGTTCAGCCCATTCTGCGGTCAACGTACCGGTTTTTTTGTCGCTGGGGCAAGTGTTTGTATAAAGGCGATCGCGGTAACCGGCCAAAAGAGGATCAAGGGCTGTCAGGAACTCTTCTGATGGAAGGCCGCCCCATTTTTCGAGCCACATGGCTTTGTGACCCGAAGCGCAACGGCTACGGCAAATATCTTCGGGTTTGGTTTTGCCTACGAGCAAACCGGGCAACCAGTCGCAGTGTTCTACGATAGAGTAAGCGGCAGCACGTACCTTTTCGTCGGAACGAAGCACATGCAACGCTTTTGCCCAAAACCATTCGGAAGAGTAGATACCACCTTCGTAAGAACTGTAGTCGATATCCCATTTTGCACACAGGTCGTTGATCTCCTGTGCTTCCTGAATAGCAGTATGGTCTTTCCACAACACGAACATGGCGTTGGGATTTTCGGCAAATTCGGGCAACATGGACAACGGAGTACCTTCTTTATTGGTAAATACGGGCGTACTTCCGGTTGTATCGAATGCCATACCTACCACATTTTCGGCGGTTCCGGCCGGGCATTTCGAGAGAGCATCTTTCACCGTATATTCAAGTGCATCGATGTAATCCTGCGGGTGTTGACGGTACTGATTGGCGGTCGGAACGCAATATTTACCCTCCGTCCAGCGGGGATAATATTTCACCGAAGAGGCCAGTTCTTTGCCACTCTCGGCATCAACCACAACGGCACGGGCAGAGTCACTGCCATAGTCAAGTCCTATAACGTATTTCATATGATAATAATTTTCTTATTCAAGGACATATGGAACTCCATGTTGCTAAAAGCATTAAATACCTTTGGGCGTTATGAAGCAACATGTTCGTTTCATAATTTCTATATGACAATTTTCCAATATGCTAATATGCCAATGCCACCCTAATTGGCACATTGGCACATTAGCATATTATTTTTTATCTCAACGCTTTGTTAAGCATGTAATACACTTCGTTGTTGCGCAAATCCTGACGGAACTGACGGATAGTAGTATCCTTGTCGATAATCAACATTTCAATGTCAGCGATTTCAGCGTAGTCTTCCAACATTTCGGTTGTCAGAGAGAAAGAGAAGCAAGAGTGGTGAGTTCCACCTGCCAGAATCCATGCACCGGCACCAATTTCGAAGTTAGGCATCGGCTTCCACAAAGCACAGGCAACCGGAAGTTTAGGCAGCGCTTGAGGTTTAACCACTTCTACTTCGTTTACGATCATACGGAAACGGTTACCCATATCAACAATGGTAGCAGCCACACCGGCACCTTCATGAGCCTGGAATACCAGACGAGCGCAGGTTTTGGAATCTCCAATACCGAGGAAATGAACTTCCACGCGTGGTTTAACGCCGGTAATATCCGGGTTGATTTCCAACATGTGAGCCTGCAGAATAGTAGAATTTTCGCCGTCGAAGTTCAGTGTATAATCTTCAAGGAACGACTGACCACCTTTAAGGCCCTGACCCATTACCCACATGGTACGCACCAAAGCAGCCGATTTCCAGTCACCTTCGGCACCAAAACCGTAACCTTCGGCCATCAAACGCTGAGAAGCAAAGCCCATCAGCTGTTTCATGCCTTCCAGTTCGTTGAAGCTGGTTGTGAAAGCTTTTGCACCTTTATCCTCAAGGAAACGACGAAGACCGATTTCCTGAGCAGCAGCATCGCGAACAAACTGATGTTTTTCAGCACCTTTCTTGCTATCGGCTGCAAAGTCGTAGATTTTTTCGTATTCGTCAACCAAAGCATCAATTTCGGCTTCGGTAACTGCATTAACATAAGGTACCAACTGTGCGATAGGAGCATTGTCCACGTGGTAACCCAGACGGATTTCAGCTTCTACTTTATCGCCATCGGTAACAGCCACGTTGTTCATGTTGTCGCCAAAACGGACAATCAACAGATCCTGTGAATCAGCCCAACCGGCACAAACGCGCATCCAGCCTGCAATTTTAGACTGAGTAGCGGCATCTTTCCAGTAACCTACAACCACTTTACGCGGTTTGCGCAGACGGCTGGTGATGTGACCGAATTCGCGGTCGCCGTGAGCCGACTGGTTGAGGTTCATAAAGTCCATGTCGATTTCGCTCCATGGAATTTTATCATTGTATTGTGTATGCAGGTGAAGCAACGGTTTTTTGAAGTCCATCAAACCGTGAATCCACATTTTGGCAGGAGAGAAAGTGTGCATCCATGTAATCATACCAACGCACTTTGTATCGCCGTTGGCAGCACGCATAATTTCCGAGATTTCAGATGAAGAGTTAGCGGTACCTTTATAAACCACTTTAATTGGCAGGTTACCCGACTCGTTCAAACCTTTGACCATTTCGTTAGAGTGTGCATCAACTGCAACAACTGCATCGCCACCGTATAAAAGCTGTGCTCCGGTAACGAACCAAACTTCTAAATCTTGATATTGCATATTATTATTCTTTTAAGGCTCACCTTTACTCCCTGTCAGGAGCAATTGGTTAGCAAGGATTATTTATTTATCTGTTATTTTCTGTTCAAAAAGAGTTTCTTATTTCTGTCCGTAATAGGCATTTGGACCATGTTTACGCATAAAATGTTTTTCGACAAGCAGGGGATTCATCTGCAATTGCGGATTAACACTGTAAGCCACAAATGCCATCTTAGCCACTTGTTCCATCACCACGGCGTTGTGTACGGCATCGTGAGCATCTTTGCCCCACGAGAATGGTCCGTGGTTTTTAACCAGCACGCCCGGCACATGCACCGGATTGATGCCCTGAAAACGTTCAATGATGACGTTTCCGGTCTCCAGTTCATATTCACCTTTCACTTCGGCTTCTGTCATTGCACGGGTACAGGGAATTGCCTGACTGAAATAGTCGGCATGTGTTGTGCCGATGTTAGGAATATCGCATCCGGCCTGAGCCCACGAGGTTGCAAATGTAGAGTGTGTATGCACTACCCCACCGATGCCTTCAAATGCGCGATAAAGTGCCAAGTGAGTAGCGGTATCGGAAGATGGTTTCCATTTCCCTTCCACCACATTCCCTTCGATATCGAGCAACACCATATCTTCCGGTTTCATATCGTCGTACGAGATACCCGAAGGTTTGATCGCCACAATACCCTCATTACGGTCAATGGCACTAACATTACCCCAGGTAAAAATCACCAAACCATGTTTTACCAGGTCGAGGTTGGTCTGCCAAACCACTTCTTTCAGTTCTTTTCTGGTCATATTTTTTCAGAGTAAAGAACAAAGAGTAAAGAACAAAGACATTTCCATGCTCCACCTACTCTTTATTCTGTTTTTCAAACAATAAATCGAATAGACGTGACATGTCACGTCTCTACTATATTTTTTACAATGCAAACCGGAGTCCGCTTTGTACCAGTTCGGTATACTTATCGTAATCAAAACGATAATAGTATGCTCCTCTTTTAGAGTTACTTTTGTCTTTTTCTTCGGTCTTTTCAAAGACATCCATTGCCAGAAGCTTCTTACGGAAATTACGTTTATCGAGCGTATCTCCAAAAATTGCTTCGTAGAGCGACTGCAACTGAGGCAAAGTAAACAATTCTGGCAATAGGTTAAAACCAATTGGTTCCACTGCCGCTTTGCGTTTTAGCTGTTTCTGTGCAATCCGAACCATCTTGTTATGGTCAAAAATCAGATCGGGAATTTCGGTAATCGGCACCCAAACGGCATTATGACTTGCTGCAAGCTCTTTATCGTAATCGTCGATATTAATCAACGCGTAATAAGCTGCCGAAAGCACCCGTTCTCCGGGATCACGATCCAGTTCTCCGAATATGCCGATCTGCTCCATGTAAACATTCTCCAGACCTGTCAAATCCTGTAGCACCCGTTCGGCAGCAGCATCTATACTTTCGTCTTTGTTTAAGAAACCTCCCATCAGCGACCACTCTCCCTTGCAGGGATCAAATTTACGTTTGATCAGCAACAATTTCAACGTTCCCTGATGGAACCCAAAAATGATACAGTCCACAGCCACATAAAAGCGGTCGTTTTGCTCGTAGAGATTTCCTATTCCGTTCTTTTCAGACACTATTCTATATTTTAATTTCTAAATAGATGACTTTATCCCTTCTACCAAACCAGGAAGAAGAGATAAAGTCAAAGTTTCTAATTACCAGAAATACAGGTAAAATGCGGCACAGAAAGCGACTACCCCGATAGAGGCAATAACATCCCACTTATTCCAGCTCTGTTTGATAAGAGTCTTGTAATCGTCGTTAAATGTGATGAACTCAATCTGTTTAGCGGTCGGTTTTTTAGTAAAGAAAGAAACCACAACCATAAATATCATGATGAATACCAGCAACCAGATTTCAAAGATAAGCCAGTTTGTATGCCAGAACCAATGAGTAGATTCCCAATACCAGCCTGTCATTACGTCTTTACCTGTATTTGTGAATATGTTAGTCAGCAAGCGTGCCATACCAATAAGAAAACCTACGATCAAACCTGCTTCACCTGCTTTCGGTGTTATTTTCTTGGAGAATATACCCATCAGGAACACAGCCACCATGGCAGGAGCCAGCAACGACTGAATACCTTGCAGGTAAGAATAAAGGCTACCGAGACTCATCATAACCGGTATCCAGATAATACCCAGTATAACTACAACAATTGTAGCCATACGACCTACCAAAACGTAAGTAGCTTCGCTTCTGTTTTTGAACATTGGTTTGTAGAAGTCTTCGGTAAACAAGGTTGCGCAGGAGTTGAAGAATGCGGCCAACGAAGCTACCAAAGCAGAAATAAAACCAATAGTAACGATACCTTTTACACCGGCAGGCAACACAAATTTAACCATCGAACCGAAAGCGGTATCGGGATTATCCAAGGTAAAGCCGCTCTCCGGACGAGCCGCTAAAGCAGCAGCAACCATACCCGGAATAAGGAACATAAATACCGGTAACAATTTGAAATAACCGGCAGCAATAGTACCTCTGCGCGCACGTTTCATCACAACGTCACTTGATTCACCTTTTTGTTGTCCGAGCACACGTTGAACAATGTGCTGGTCGGTAGCCCAATACCACAAACCGATAATGGAAGCACCGATAAACACCCAAAAGCCGGGATATTCATCATACATCGGGTCGCCTGTTTCGAAGTGGAACATGTGATTTGTGCCGTAAGCATGGCCATCAGCTCCAAGACCCATGCTTCTTGCGTGGTCGATCATTGCTGTCCAACCGTCAGATATACAACCGTGGCCGAGTGCTGCCAAGCCAAGGAAAAGTACGAGGAACGAACCGATAATAAGGATAGGAGTTTGAATGGCAGACAGTGTCATCACGCCTTTCATACCACCAAAGATGGTAAAAATACCTGTTAAAACGATCAACCCGATAGCGCCGTACCAGAAAGGAAGGCCAAGAAGACTCTCCATAAATATACCACCGGTAAATGCAGTCACACTCACTTTTGTCAGCACGTATGCTATCAAAGTGATGATAGACAACCACGAACCTGTACGGGGTGTGTAACGGTTTTTGAGGAAGTCGGGCATCGTGATGATTTTACCCAGCTTATTATTCATAAGTTGGTAGAACGGAACGAAGAGCCAACCCAGAATGAGGATCATCCAGCCCTGCATCTCCCAGTGTGCCATACCAACGCCATTTTTTGCTCCTGTTCCGGCCAGACCTACAAGGTGTTCCGAACCAATATTGGCAGCAAAGATAGCAGCACCAATAATATACCAGGGCTCACCTTTACCAAACAGGTAGTTTTCACTATCGGCACCTTTTTGTAAACGTTTGTC
Organism: uncultured Microbacter sp.; assembly: GCA_963678825.2. Lineage (GTDB taxonomy): Bacteria > Bacteroidota > Bacteroidia > Bacteroidales > Paludibacteraceae > Microbacter. The sequence goes on from CAXXPB010000031.1 coordinate 45,748, forward strand.
CTTCTGTATCGAGCGCCATACAGCCCAAGTTACAGCCAAAATCCCGACCGCGATAATCACCCAGTCGAGCCAAATAAATTCGTGTGAATTCCAGTTCATAATTTTTATTAGACTATTTTTAATTAAGAGGATTTATTCTGCTTCTTTTACTATCAGTCATTATTTTGGGGATGCACTATTTACAAGCCTTCTTTAAGGTTGGCATCTCATTTTGCAAGGCCAATACCCGAAACAGAATCGTCAAAAACAGTCCACGCACAACGTATTCAATTGTTTTCAAGGTATTTATTTTTTCAGTTCCTAATAAGCAATCATGACAACGCACATTCTTATTAATGGGTGTAAAAATAACACTTATTTCCTATGCCCGCACGTTCATTTATATGTTATGCAACATAATTTCGAGTCGAATCAAAGTGAGTTCTATCCTCCTTTTTATCTACACCTACTGCATTTTCGGGTTCTTTACAATCAACAAAAAAGCGAACCGAAGTCCGCTTTTTCAGCTCAATATGTTTTAGCTATCAAATATTCACTCCCAAAATAGCTTTCAGCGCCCACCCGACTAAAAACGAGAACCCGGCTACTCCTAAACTTATCAGCGTCATTTCCCAGAAACGCGCCCTGAAATTCAGGTCTTTTGCCATCGAAATATAATAATTAAAAGCGTAAATGATCAATACGGCAATAGCCAGAGTAATAGCCAGCGCCACCAATTTACTGGTAAGCAGCAAAAACGGCAAAATCAGGAATATCACGGTAAAAAGATAAGCCACTCCGGTATAAACGGCTGATTTTTTAGCTCGGGCATCACCTTCCGCTTTCGACGAAAGATAATCGGAGGAAGCCATTGACAAAGCCGCCGAAATGCCGGTTACCAGTCCTGCAAGCGTAATTACCCGGGTATCACCCAGTGCCAGCGTGAAACCTGCCAGCGAACCGGTAAGCTCCACTAACGCATCATTCAAACCAAGCACCACCGAACCGACATACTGGAGCCGTTCTTCATCCAGCATATTGAGCACGGTTTTTTCATGTTCCAGCTCTTCTTCCGAAAAGCGTTTGGTTTCGGGAAAATGATCCGAAAGAGAATCATACAGTCGAGATCCGGTTCCTTCCCGTTTCTCCATCTGTTTCAACACAAACGAAAAACCCAACAATTTAGCCATAAATACAGTACGCCAAATCCGCTTTCTATCGGGAGCCACATCCACTCCGGTTTTTGTTTTCCAGAAATTATAATGCCCTTTTTCCTGATCGCCGATACGACGCAATACGGCAGCATTATTGGCATCTTTCGTCTGTTCTGCAAGTTTGTGGTAAATATAGGATTCTGTGATTTCGGTACGTTGCGCCGCAAGTACCATCTTCTTTATTTTAGTGTCCATTTGTATCTTCGTTTATATGTTTTTTCAAGACAAAATTACTGCTTTTATGCTTTCAACCATGAATTTTATTGAAATGATTACATAATTTTGAACGTTTCCGATGTTTGCGTGTATAACATATCAAAACCACTAAAATTTTCAACGCATGAAGACAGCCAGTAAAATTATCGCAGTACTTATTTTGAGTATGTATACAACGTATTGTTGGTCACAAAAGCCGGAACCGGTATACTCCATTATACGCCAGATTCATGATTTCGGTTGGTACGAACAACAAGCCAAAGCATGGAAACACGAGATAGACAAGGGGACAAAGGACAAAATGGCCTGGGTTTATTGGTTCAAGGCGAACCGAATGGCTGAATTTTTTTGTGACCAGAAAGGATGGGAAAGTAAAAAAGGAACCTACTTTTTAGATGAATCGGACATCATCAAACTGGCAGAAAAAGCCATTCCAAATAGTTTTGAACTTTATTTTCTTAAAATAAATGATGATAAGGGAGGAGCTGCAGAAGGTGATGAGTACATTGCAAAAGCTCAAGCACTCAAACCTTATGACAACTTATTATTGCCCTGGTTGGTAAACAGGGATATATTCAGAAATGATAAAGCTGATCTACAATTAATCTGCAAAAAATGGTTCGACAGCAATGAAATGCCGCAAGGCATTTTGATTACCGCCTACAACAATCTAATCTCGTTAGACCCAAATGCCATTTTGCTGGTCAATGGAGATAATGATACATATCCGGCCTGGGTGCTACAAAACGCACAAAAAGTGAGACCTGACGTTTTGATTTTAAATATCTCGCTAATCATAAACGACACCTATCGGGAATGGGTATTCAGAGAAAACGGGATACCACCACTCACCTTTAAAGATGGATCGGAGAGACGATCGGAGAATATTCTCAAACACCTGATTGAAAATGTTCACGACAAACCAATCTACGTCTCGTCTTTTGTTTCTTCTGACATTTACAAAGCATACACTGACAAATTTTATTTAATCGGATTATCATATAAATACAGTGAAAAGCCGTTTGATAACCTGGCCGTTTTACGCAACAATGTAGAAAATAAGTATTTGCTCGATTTCATGAAGCAGAACTTTGGCTATCATTACGCACAAACAGCTGGCGATCAAATGAGTGTCGGTTATCTTCCCGTTTTTCTGAAATTGTATGAACATTATATGCAAAGTGGAGAATTACAAAAGGCGGAAAAACTGAAAGACCTTGCCGGAACAGTAGCTCTGAAAGCCGGAGTATCGGACTGGATGAAATATTTCGAAAAATAAGGATGGCTCTATTTCATCAGAACTTCAGCAAAAAAACCGACGAAGAACTTATGTCGCTGCTCACCCGTGGTGGGCAGTCGGCATTTGATGAGTTGTATTGCCGCTACTCCAAACCATTGCTCAACTTCTTTTTTCGTATGACCAACAACGACCGGGAAAAAGCGGAAGATATGCTGCACGATCTCTTTCTGAAAATTATCGAACATCCGGAAAGTTTTGATTGCACACGAACTTTCAGCACGTGGTTCTATACTTTGGCTGGGAACATGATAAAAAACGAATACCGAACCCGATCGGTGCGGCAGGAGTTCGAACAACAATACCAAAACAAACATACAGAAACAAATCCGGAGTCCGACACTATCGACAGGCAACTATTCAACAATCGGTTACAAGTGGAGCTCAACCGGCTCGATCCTGAATCTGAACTACTTTTCAACATGCGGTTTACGGAAGAGATGAGTGTAAAACAAATTGCCGGGATTCTTGAATGTCCCGAAGGGACTGTCAAGTCGAGGCTATTTTACATCACCCGGCAACTGGCAAAAAAACTGGCTATCTACAAACCCGAACTAAACTAACCCAACATATGAACACGGATTTTGACAAACTGGAGCTATTACTCCAAACAAAGAGTTTTGACGAATTGAATGTATTCGAACAAGATCTGGTAATAAAATCGTTAACCAATGAAGAATACAATGCCTTGCACGATTTGTACACCCTGGCACCATCCCGTGGCGTTGACGAAATAGAACCTTCTTCCGGTCTGAAATCACGACTTGACGACGCGCTCAAGGCAAAAAAACGCCGCACGCCATTGCTGCGTCTGCCAATCCCGTTGTACCAGACTGCTGCCGCGGCTGCAATTCTTTTCTTTATCGGACTGAACATCAATTTATCGTCCGTAATTCCCACAAGAGTAATACGCGATTCGATAAGAACAGTGCAATATATCGACCGTCCCGTGACGCAAATTCAATACGTAACGGTTCCCGCGCAACCGATGCAAAAAACACTCCGTCAAACAGAACATACATCGACACAAGCCTATGCAACGAGAGAGGACAACATGCGTGAATATGCTGTTTCCGCCGATAATCCGGTACTGATACGCCAGCGGGAAATTGCCATGGCTAATATCCGGCGTGTCTTAAATGAAAAAAACGGAAGTTCAATAGATGGAGATACTGTTTTGAGAAAGATGATGGTTTCTTCTTATTAAGTATTCAAACCCGTAACCATGAGAAATCACACACAAAAACAGGGAGTACTGGCATACTCCCATTCTTTGCTTAAACATTTTATGTCATGATTTCAGGGCGGTGTGATGTCGCTCTGAAATTAATCCTTATAACAGCTCTCTTTGCACTATATTATATCAGACCTGAACTAATACAGGTACATTTATCAGTCATTTTTATCCTCTACATCCGGCTCAAAAAATATCCATTGTATGTTGGAGAATGTTTCTCTCAGCGCTTTTTCGCAGGTATTGATATGCAGAATCAATTGCTCTGCGCTTTCAGTCGGAGCCATTTTAGACTTTACCGCTACCATTATCCGGTCGCCCAACTGTATAGTGATAAGGTTAAATACCTGATCCACCTCCGGACGTGCTTCCAGAAAAGCTTTCATCTTCTGCCTTACCGTCACATCCGAACTCTGCCCTATCAGCAAGCCTTTTACCTTGGTGGCAATAAACAACGACACGACAACCAACAAAGCTCCAATACCAATACTACCGATGGAGTCGTATACCGGATTACCGGTTACAGCCGACAGAATGATAAAAATCAGCGCAACAGCCAAACCCAATAAGGCGGCTACGTCTTCGCCCAACACAACTACCAGTTCGCTCTGGCGGGTATTTTTTACCCAGCGCCACACGCTTTGCGTGCCCCTGATAGGCTTGATTTGTTTCAGGCATCCCAACAGCGAAGCACCTTCGAGCAACATACTGAACAACAAAACGATAATTGCCACCAGCGGATTACTCACCGGTTCATTCGTATGCAGCTTATGAATGCCCTCGTAAATAGAGAACAAACCACCCATGCTAAAAAGCATTAGCGCCACGATAAACGACCAAAAATAAATTGACATGCCATAGCCCAGCGGGTGTTCGTCGTTGGGCTCCTTTTTCGATGTCTTTAAGCCGAGAAAAAGCAACAACTGGTTGCCGCAGTCGGCAAAGGAGTGGATGGATTCGGCGAGCATTGAGCCCGAACCGGTGATAACCGCCGCGACGGTTTTGGTAACGGCAATACCGAAATTGGCCGAAAGGGCAAAAAGAATGGATTTTACAGAGGCGTTTTGATGTGACATATGTGATATTACAATTCAAACACACACACACTCGTTAATATACAAAATGTGCAATTTGATGTTGTTGAAAATTTATATTATTCTTTAGCGTCGTGACTCAACAGAAGTGATTCAAAGTAAAAATTCCTCCACGTTATCCCGGTGAATTACTTTGAATACTGCGTCAGGATAAGCATTCTGAAAAGTTATCTGTTTACGGCATTTCGCATCAGGATTCCATTTAAATTCGTACGCAGCCAACTTGCCGTCTCTTTCTTCCAAATAATCAATTTCGTTTTGCTGTTTGGTTCTCCAAAACCACACATTAGGCCATAACATGGAGTAATGCAACCATTTCCGACGTTCCGAGACTAAAAAGTTTTCCCATAAAGCCCCTGCGTCGGTTCGGTTTTCAATCTGAGCCATATTGGAAATCAGGATGTTTCGTATACCGTTGTCAAAGAAATAAATCTTCCGGGAAAACTTCAGTTCATTTCGGAGATTACGACTGAACGATCCCAAACGGAAAATAATGAACGATTGTTCGAGGACGGAAATATATTTTTCAACTGTTTTGGCATCCAATCCGCACAACTGACTAAGCTCGGCATAGGAGACTTGCGAACCGATCTGATAAGCAATTGCCTGTAGTAATTTTATAAGTCCGTCAGGCTTTTTGATCTGTTCCAACCGTAATATATCCTTATAGAGATAACTATTAGATAACTGCCGCAGAATCACTTCTTCATTTCCCTGGTTGGTTACCACTTCAGGATAATACCCATACACCAAACGATGGGGAATCAACCTTTTTTCATCGAGCAGACCGTGATGCTGCACCATTTCTCCAAACGATAACGGGAAGAGATTATATTCCCATTTTCTGCCGGTCAACGGTTCATTAAGGTGATTTGCCAGTTCAAAAGACGAACTTCCGGTTACCACCAACTGGTATTCGGGAAGTATATCGGTAATGAGTTTCAGCTTTCTACCAATATCCGGAATCTCCTGCGCTTCATCGACAACAATAATCTTTTTACTACCAAAGATAGCCTTAAAACGGGTGGACGATACCTCTTCAAACAGTTTCTGAATATCCGTTTCGTCCCCATTCAGCCACAACAAATCGTCATTATCCCTGAATAGCTGCTTGATAAGGGTGGTTTTCCCTACCTGACGCGCACCCAGTAAAATAATAGCTTTCCCCTTAAAAAGGTTATTGTCAATAATTTTTCCAATGGATCTTTCTATCATAAAATAGCTGATTTGAGGACAAAGATACAACAGGCAAAACAAAAAAGCAAGTAAAAAAGTGACTTTTGAGGGTTTGATTCCTGAAAAGTTATGACTTTTGAGGATTTGATTCCTGAAAAGTCATAACTTTTCGGGAATTGAAGAAAATAAATGGAGGGTAACAACTATAAGGCGAAAGCCAATCTTTGTATTAATCGTTGAAAAATGGGAACGGATAGATTAGTACTGTACGATGTGTCTACGCGACAGATTCGTGCGGGAACGGTGGCGGTAATAGTTTATTTCATCAGTCCAATGAATTCGTCAATTCTATTTATATATTTTTTTGTCTGTCCTTTACAATTATTTTTCATCTTAGTCTGCAAATCATTAACTGCGTTTTGTTCTGAACCTTCTGAATCGATTTGTATTTCACCATAAACAGAACTCGCCCAATTTTTTAAAATCCTCATTGGATAACAAGTCTTGATTATTCATAAAATATGAGAGAAACTCAGTCGTGTTTTTCTCAACAAATTCTTTCGCTGCAATCCCAAGAGGTTCTGCGTAAGCTCCATCTGCATATTTCATTGTCTTAGTAATTACCAGAAAATAAAATCCTCGCGCTTGTCCAGTCGAATTTATGCTATCAATTAAGGCAAGAGTTTCGTTATTGTCAGTAGGTTTTACTTTTTCAAGGTATAAATCCTTTGAAATCTGAGGAATACTTTTGTCTAATAGAAATCTGTCAACCGATATTTTATAACTTTTATCTGCAGTTTTGACAACTTTTGAGTTAGTCTGTGAATTCGAGTTACAACTCAACAAGAAAACCAGTCCTACTATTATTATTTTACTCATAAACTTTCAGTTCTGCTGATTTTTACTATTACTACCAACGATGGCAATATGCAAAATTGGGGATTGCGGAGCGATTATCTATCAAGCTACACAGCACTTGATGCGAGCCACAACCCTTTGATAACCTACTAAACCCCAATTTTGTATATTGCATGTTAGCTGTTCGGCATTTTTTTTCGTTGTTTATTAAATTCATCATTTATCAAACTTTCAAGATCTTTAAAGCCACATTTCAGAGTGTTTGAAGTAATTGACAATGGTGTGCCGTACTTTTTCATATTTGCTTTCATAAGCTTTCGCTTCATGCCACTAACTCTCTCCAAATACTTTTCATTGTTATCTGTGAAGATGAGTAAAAATTCTGTTGACAATTACTTGTTTAGTTTTAATTTCTTTAATGTCCGTCCACTTTATAAGTCCAATGCTTGAAGCGTTTGTATTGTCAGTTATTCCGTAATCATCAATTGTCAGTCCGATATTTTTGCCAAACATTTTATTTATTGAATAAATACCTGTCGCACCAAAAAAATATTATTCCTGCAATTCCGAATCCTCTTGTTAATATTGAATCTAACCATGTCCGCTGGTTATCAATACTTATCAACATGTAAAATCCTCCAACAATAAATAGAAATGAACCAACAGTTCCAATTATTAGTTTTGTTTTGCTTAATGGGATTTCAATTTTGGTCATTGTCCTTTATTTATTGTATTAGGTTATTGAACTCGCAAACGGTTTTTTATGCTGACAGCTAACGTATAATATACGAAATAAACATTCGTAAATCCTTATTAAAACGGATGCATTTACGAATGTTTTCACTCTTTTACAGACTTGAGGGCGTGACTTGCAGTCACGCCCTCAAGTCTGTAAAAAGATTATTGTTTCTTAAACGGCGGTATTCAACACAAGAATAGTCGGGATGGCAATAACCAGCATAACCGCATAGAGTGACAGAATGACAACAGTGAAAATCCCCATAAATTTGAACAGCTTCTTATGATTCCGGAAACCATCCGTAACAGCGTATTCGTCTTCCTGCTCAATACCTTTCTTAATTCCCGTAGAAAAGCGGTACAAATAGGTAGTCGGAAAGAAATAAACCGCTGCTATTGCAAGATAAACAAAGCCTACCACAGCACCCACTGTTGCGGAATGCAAAGGCATATACGCACTAAACACTGAAAATCCGGCCATTAAAGAGAGCGCAAAAAGAGCCATCAAGCCTATTCCCACATAGCCGACAATGGCTAAAAATTTGCCCCATTTTGAGGATACGAGAAGATATTCCTTCACTTCATTACTTAAAGCACCTTGCTTTTCGAAACTGTCCATGTTTTCCATAGCGATTTTAGATTATTGATTAAAGATCAAAAAGACTTACATTCATCTAATTTGAAGCTCTGTTAAGAATGTTTTATATATTAATTCACAAATATAAACTAAATTATTAACATCACAATGTATCAACATAGTATATCAACAAAAAAAACCGAACCTGTCATTTTCAGACAAGTCCGGTTGTTCATTTCCCCCTCTTCTTGGGTGAGGGGTTAGGGGAGAGGTATTACTCTTCCAACAGAATTTCAAGAATCTGTACGGCAGCTTTCGCTACTGAGGTACCAGGGCCAAAGATGGCAGCAACACCTGCTTTGTAGAGGAAGTCGTAGTCCTGAGCAGGAATTACACCACCGGCAATGACGATGATATCTTCGCGACCCCAGTTTTTTCAGCTCTTCCATTACCTGAGGAATAAGCGTTTTGTGTCCTGCAGCCAGCGACGAAACACCCAATACATGCACGTCGTTTTCAACGGCATCTTTGGCAGCTTCGGCCGGTGTCTGGAACAACGGACCCATATCCACGTCGAACCCACAGTCGGCATAACCGGTAGCAACTACTTTAGCACCACGGTCGTGACCATCCTGACCCATTTTAGCGATCATGATACGCGGTTGACGGCCTTCTTTTTTGGCGAATTTTTCGGTTAATTCGCAAGCACGCATGAAATCTGCGTCCTTCTTTGTTTCTGATGAATACACGCCTGAAATTGTTCTAATTACAGCTTTATAACGTCCTACAATTTTTTCACAAGCATAGGAGATTTCACCCAGCGATGCACGAACGCGGGCAGCTTCTACAGCCAGTTCGAGCAGGTTGCCTTCGCCTGTTTCAACACATTTGGTGATGGCATCAAGTGATTTTTGCACGTCTGCTTCGTTACGGTTAGCACGAAGTTCTTTCAAACGGGCAATCTGTTGAATACGTACTGCCGAGTTGTCCACTTCGAGGATATCGATAGGAGCTTCTTTTTCGAGACGGAAGCGGTTAACACCCACGATAATCTGGTTGCCTGAGTCGATACGAGCCTGAGTACGGGCAGCAGCTTCTTCGATACGCATTTTAGGCACACCGGTTTCGATAGCAGCAGCCATTCCTCCCAGTTTTTCAACTTCCTGGATACGATCCCATGCTTTCTGAGCCAAATCGTTGGTCAAAGCTTCTACGTAGTAAGAACCTGCCCACGGGTCGATTTGTTTACAGATGCTGGTTTCTTCCTGAATATAGATCTGAGTGTTACGAGCAATACGAGCAGAGAAGTCTGTCGGCAAAGCGATAGCTTCGTCCAAAGCGTTGGTGTGGAGCGACTGAGTGTGACCCAGAGCAGCTGCCATAGCTTCGATAGCGGTACGACCCACGTTGTTGAACGGATCCTGTTCTGTCAACGACCAACCGGATGTTTGCGAGTGTGTACGCAATGCCAACGATTTCGGGTTTTTCGGGTTGAACTGTTTTACGATCTTCGCCCACAACATACGTGCAGCACGCATTTTGGCGATTTCCATAAAGTGGTTCATACCGATTGCCCAGAAGAACGACAAACGCGGAGCGAAAGAGTCGATGTCCATGCCTGCGTTAACACCGGCGCGGAGGTATTCGAGACCATCGGCCAATGTGTAAGCCAACTCAATATCGGCGGTAGCACCTGCTTCCTGCATGTGGTAACCGGAGATAGAGATAGAGTTGAACTTCGGCATGTTTTTAGAAGTATATTCGAAGATGTCGGCGATAATCTTCATCGAGAATTTCGGTGGGTAGATATAGGTATTGCGCACCATAAATTCTTTCAAAATATCGTTCTGGATGGTACCGGCCATCTCTTCCAGTTTAGCGCCTTGTTCCAAACCGGCATTGATATAGAATGCAAGAATAGGCAATACGGCACCGTTCATGGTCATAGATACGGACATTTTGTTCAAAGGAATTCCGTCGAACAATACTTTCATGTCTTCAACCGAGCAGATCGACACACCGGCTTTACCAAGCATCACCCATCACACGTTCGTGATCGGGGTCATAGCCACGGTGTGTAGCCAAGTCGAATGCTACAGAAAGGCCTTTCTGACCCGAGGCAAGGTTACGACGGTAGAAAGCGTTCGATTCTTCAGCAGTAGAAAAACCGGCATATTGACGAATCGTCCAGGGACGAAAAGCATACATCACGCTATACGGACCACGAAGGAACGGAGCCACACCGGCAGCAAAGTGCAAGTGTTCCAAACCTTCCAAATCTTCTTTTGTATAAATCGGTTTTACCGGAATTTGTTCCGGTGTAAGCCATTGCGAAGCTGCAACGGGGGCATCTGCTACAGCTTCTTGTTGAAATTGTATATTTTTGAAATCTGGTTTCATAATCTCTTGTACGCAAAGACGCGAAGACGCAATGCTAACTTCTTGTTTTGCGATTATTTATTAGTTAAAAATGATAATTGTTCACTTTTCTTCTGATGCCGTTTTTCAACATGCTTTCATTAAAATTCAAAAGAAATCCCAATTTGAAATCTCCGAGTTTCATATAAGTTAGCATCTGAATTTCATGCACCGGAAGTAAAACTTCTACAGATTTTAACTCTATAACGATAGCATCCTCTACCAAAATATCAATATAAAACGTCTTGTTAAGTTTTTCACCTTTGTAAAAAACCGGAAGTTCAACTTGACTCTTAACAGACAGATTACTATTTTTTAATTCGGTTAATAAACAAACTTCATAAACACTTTCCAATAAGCCAGGACCTAAGTTTTTATGTACTTCAAAAGCACAGTTCAAAATCTTTTGCCCTATCAACTCATAGTCAGTTTGTTTTAATAACCTTTGCGTCATAGCGTCTTAGCGTACTAACTTCGTGTTGAATTCTTTTAATGTCTCAAGAACGTTCGTTTTCACATTGACGAAATATTCAATGCCGACAGCTTTCAGATCTTCCATGCAAGCAGGAGCACCTGCAACCACGAAGAGTTTTTTGCCTGCAATTGCTTTGAATGCTGCAGGAGCGAGTTCTGCATATTCGTCGTCGCTTGAACAGAGAACGATGATATCGGCACCTGCTTTTTCAGCAGCAGCAACACCTTCTTCTACAGTATCGAAACCAAGGTTGTCGATAATTTCGTAACCGGCACAACCAAAGAAGTTGCTCGAGAACTGAGCACGAGCCAAACGCATTGCCAGGCTACCAATGGTCAACATGAATACTTTAGGACGCTTACCCGATTTTTCGGTTTCCAAACGAAGCGCTTCGAAATCGCTGGCACCACGGCTGAAGTTGAGAGCAGATACTTCGTCATGTTTTTTGCAATCACATGCAGCTTCTGTTTCAATCTTAGCGGCAGCCACTTCGTTGAAGTTAGGATACTGGTTGGAACCCAACAACACTTCGCGACGGCTCGAAATTGCTTTGCGGCGAGCTTCGTTGGTTGTATTGATAGCTGCCTGAATATTTCCAGCTTCTACTTCTGCAATAAATCCACCTTTTTCTTCCACTTCGAGGAAGAGTTTCCAAGCCTGGTTGGCGATAGATTCGGTAATATTTTCGAGATAATATGAACCTGCTGCAGGGTCAACAATCTTATCGAAATGACTTTCTTCTTTCAACAACAACTGTTGATTGCGAGCAATACGTTCCGAAAAGTCATCCGATTCTTTATAAGCTGCATCGAAAGGCAATACAGTAAGAGAATCAACACCAGCCAAAACAGCCGACATAGCTTCTGTCTGACTGCGGAGCAAGTTTACGTGAGCATCGAAAATAGTCATATTCCATTCCGAAGTTTGAGCGTGGATGCGCATTTTGCCGCCGCAACGTTCCAAACCGTCAGGTTGGTTGTTGGAGCAAGTGCGTGGGCATTTTTCACCGTAAGCAAATACGATGTTCGACCACAAGAAACGAGCTGCGCGGAATTTGGCGATTTCCATGAAGTAGTTGGAAGATACGCCGAAGTTGAATTTGATTTTCTTTGAAATCACTTCAACGGTCAAACCGGCTTCAACCAGTTTGGCGATGATGTCGTTACCCCAGGCCAATGCATAACCAAGTTCCTGATAGATATAAGAACCTGCATTATTGAGATAGAAAGGATTAACGCCAATTACGCGGAATTTAGGTAATGCGAGAGATGCATTAACGATATCAACGTATTGTTGAACAAGATTTTCAATTGCTTTGCCACGAGCCAAAGAACGGCCTACCAGGTCAAAGTTTACAGAACCGAATACTTTTTTAGGATCGGCACCGGCTTTTTGAGCGTATGCAACAAAAATTTCTGTCAGTTTAATCGAAACAGTAGCACAAGTTTTGAAGTTAACTTCTACTTTTTCGATATCAATTCCGTTCAGCAAAGCTGCGATGTTTTCGGCAGAAACAGCTTCACGATCGATAACGAAACCGAGAGAAGTAACACCTTTAGTCAGCAATTCAACTGCTTTTGCATTTGCTGCAGCCAGACAATCGTTGCAAACGTCAATATTCTGACGAACCAACCAGCGGTTATCAGCTTTTGTACCACGCACATAAGGAAAATGACCAGGAACCGCACCTGTTGTTTTCAGGCCAGCCAGATCTTCTTCACGGTGAAAAGGTTTGACGTTAAATCCTTCGTTGGTGCGCCAAACGAGCTTTTTCTCAAAGTCGGCCCCTTTGAGGTCGACAATTGCTTTGTCCATCCAAGCCTGTGTGGAAACAGGAGGAAATTCGGTGAACAATTTTTGTTTGTTGCTCATACTTATTTGTTTAGTTATTGATAGATTGAATGTTATAGCCTATTTTGGAATCAATCCGAGAGGGTTGACAAAAACGATGCAAAGGTACTATATTCTATTTGATTTTAGGAATATTCTTGCATAAAAAAACACTCTGTTTTCGAGAGTTATACGCATAAATAAAGCTCACAAAAAAGAGCTCAAAGAGAAGGTTGTGTTTTTATTACTTTAGAAATTCGCCGGTAAAATTTTTCTATAAAAAAGAAAGCCGCCTCTTTCGAAGCGGCTTCACTATTTATATCGGGTTCCGATTATTTTACAGAATCCATGTGAGCGATCAAATCAAGAACTTTGTTTGAATAGCCCCATTCGTTGTCATACCAGCTAACTAATTTTACGAAGTTACCGTTCAAAGCGATACCTGCGTTAGCATCAAATACTGATGTACGGGTTTCGTGAACGAAGTCGGTAGAAACTACTGAATCTTCGGTATAACCAAGAACACCTTTCAATTCGTTTTCAGAAGCAGCTTTAACAGCAGCTTTGATTTCGTCATAAGAAGCAGCTTTTGCCAAGCGAACGGTCAAGTCAACTACAGAAACGTCAGCTGTCGGTACGCGGAAAGCCATACCTGTCAATTTGCCGTTCAATTCTGGGATAACTTTACCTACAGCTTTAGCAGCACCTGTAGAAGAAGGGATGATGTTTGCCGAGGATAGAACGGCCACCGCGCCAGTCTTTCTTAGAAGGAGCATCAACGGTTTTTTGAGTGTTTGTTGCAGCGTGAACTGTTGTCATCAAACCATTCAACAATACCGAATTTATCGTTAATAACTTTAGCCAAAGGAGCCAAGCAGTTTGTTGTACATGAAGCGTTAGATACAACGTTCATGTCGTTGGTGTATTTGTCTAAGTTTACACCGCAAACAAACATTGGAGCATCAGCAGAAGGAGCAGAAATAAAACTACTTTTTTAGCGCCACCAACCAAGTGAGCAGAAGCTTTTTTCAGTTGTAGTGAAAACACCTGTTGATTCAACAACATATTCAGCACCTGCAGAACCCCAAGGAATTTCACTTGCGTTCATGTTTGCGAAAAATGCTACTTCTTTGCCGTTAACAAACAATTTACCATCTTTGTTTTCAGCTGTTCCTTGAAATTTACCATGAACTGTATCGTAGTTCAACATGTAAATCAAATAATCAAGATCCAAAAAAGGGTCATTTACTGCAACGATTTGAACATCGTTTCTTTCTTGTGCGGCACGGAATACCAAACGTCCGATGCGGCCAAAGCCGTTAATACCTACTTTAATCATGTTATAAATGTTTTAATAGTTCATTAAAAGTCGCACAAAGGTAGTTATTTTTTTCGTGCGAACAATGCTTTTATTTCTTAAATTAAAGAATTATTTCTCTAATTTTTAATCACCTAATTATCAGCCTGATAAAATCAAACTTCGACTCAAAAAAGGCTCTCATTTACACTAATTTAGCAACGTGTTTTCCGAACAATAAAAGAGGATGAAACTTTCGTTACTAAATCTTTTCGCGCAAACGGATTATTTCAATACTTTTTTGAAACGTTCGAGGAATATTCCGGCCTCATTTTTCGTCAAACAAAGTGGTGGCAACAGACGGATTACATTGGTTCCGCTGGCTCCGGTAAAGACTTTTTCTTCGAATAACAGCTTGCGACGGATAGCTGCTGCCGATTCTTCAAATTCGATCCCGATCATCAGGCCTCGGCCACGCACCTCTTTAATACCGGAAAGCTTCTTCAATTCTACCATCAAAAACTCGCCCACTTCGGCTGCATTTTCAACCAGCTTTTCGTCTTCCATCACTTCGAGTACCGCCAAGGCAGCCGCACAAGCCAGATGATTGCCTCCGAACGTTGTCCCCAACTGTCCGTGAACAGGCTTGAACTTCGGCGCAATCAGCACAGCTCCGATCGGAAAACCGTTTCCGATTCCTTTTGCTACCGTAATCATATCGGGACGAATACCGGCATACTGGTGAGCAAAGAATTTTCCACTGCGTCCGTAACCCGACTGAATCTCATCCAGAATCAACACGGTATCGGTGTCGTCGCACACCTGACGTAACTGTTTCAGGAAGCTATCGTCGGGAATACGGATACCGCCAACGCCCTGAATACCTTCGATAATCACCGAGCTAACATCACCCTTAGCCAATTCGGCTTTTACGGCATCTATATCGTTCAACGGAAGGAATGTCACTTCCATTCCACTGTTAACTGGGGCTACTATTTTGGGGTTATCCGTCACGCGAACAGCTGCCGAGGTACGCCCATGAAAGCTTTTTCCGAACGAAACAATACGTTTTCTTCCATTATAGAAAGAGGCAAGTTTCAAAGCGTTTTCGTTGGCTTCGGCACCGGTATTTATCATGAACAGATCATAATCTTCATAACCGGATGCTTTACCCAGCTTTTCGGCCAATTCGGCTTGCAAGCTGTTTTGCACCGAGTTGGAATAAAAGCCCCAGTTTATTCAACTGTTCGGTTACCCGTTTTACGTAATGTGGATGGGTATGACCGATTGAAATCACGGCATGACCACCGTAAAGGTCGAGGTATTTGTTGCCCTGTGCATCGTAGGTGTAGCAACCTTCACCTTTTACAATTTCTATATCGAAAAGAGGATATACGTCGAATGGTTTCATTGTTTGAAATTTACAAATTACACAATGTAGAGACGCATTGCATGCATCTATAATATTACCGGACAGCAGCATCTATTATCTAATGTAGAGACGCATTGCATGCGTCTGGTTTAGATCGTGTGTACAATTCACGTCAGAGACGCATGCAATGCGTCTCTACAGATTCTATCAACACGGGATTTTGTCGATGCGGGTCTGGTGGCGACCGCCTTCAAAATCGGTGGTCAGGAAAGATTTGCACCATTTCGATAGCCTCTTCGTCGGTAATGAAGCGCCCCGGAAGAGACAAAATATTGGCATTGTTGTGTTGGCGGGCAAGGGCTGCCAGTTCGGGTTTCCAGCAAAGAGCACCACGAATTCCCTGGTGTTTATTAACCGTAATATTGATTCCGTTACCGCTTCCGCAAATAGCGATTCCAAGATCGAATTCTCCGTTTTCCACAGCCTGAGCCAACGGGATGGGCATAATCAGCATAGTCGGCACTAGCAGTTGAGTCTGGTACCAAAATCGTGCAATTCCGCTACCTGATCGACTAACCATTCGGCAACAGCGCCTTTGCGTTCGAAGCCAGCATGATCGGAAGCTATTCCAATTTTCAGTTCGTTTAAAGGTTTCATATTTCAATTCAAAATTTCAAATTCCAGATTCAATGTTCATAAATTTCCACATCCTCAAATTATCACATTGGCACATTATCAAATCGCATCATTGATATTCCAGCCCTGGGCTTTGATGGGGAATTCCTGACCGTCTCGGGTTATCAGACAACAACCCAAATCGTCTTTGGCTATATATCCGATCACTTTTACCCCTTCGATAGCAACCACTTCATCATGTTGAGATGCCGGGAACGGTAAACAGCAGCTCATAATCTTCGCCTCCGTTCATGGCGGCAGTCGACAGGTTCATATTGAGTTCTTCAGCCATCACTGCGGTCTGATAATCGATTGGCAGGCGATCTTCGTAAATGCGGCACCCCATTTTGCTTTGGGTACAAATATGCAGGATGTCCGACGACAGGCCGTCCGAAATATCGATCATGGAAGTAGGCACAATATTTTTAGTTGCAAAAGCTTCTATAATTTCTTTGCGGGCTTCTGGTTTCAATTGACGTTCGAGCAGATAATCCTTACCTTTAAAATCAGGCTGAAAATCCGACTGCCCACTGAAGGCTGATTTTTTCGCGTTCGAGGAGTTGTAAGCCCATGTAGGCAGCTCCCAGATCGCCGGTTACACATATAATATCATTTTCATTAGCGTGTTTCTGTAAACGACCTTATCAGAATCAACCTCACCCACACAGGTAACGGAGATAGTCAAGCCGGTTACCGATGCCGAGGTATCACCCCCCACCAAATCAACGCCATAGTGTTCGCAAGCCAGTTTGATACCTGCATAAAAGTCATCTACATCTTCCACCGAAAAACGTTTGGAAATTCCATCGAAACCGTAAGTTGCTTTGGATATCCGTTCATTGCATAAATATCGGAAAAATTAACAACCGCAGCTTTGTAGCCCAAGTGCTTCATGGCACGTAAATCAGGTCGAAATGAATCCCCTCGAGCAACAGATCGGTAGTCACCAACACCTTCTTGTCTGATACGACAACACTGCGGCATCGTCCCCCACCCCTTTTTCGGTCGAAGAATTGGTTATTTGAAACTGTTTGGTGAGATGATCGATCAATCCGAACTCTCCAAGTGTAGCTATTTCTGTACGTTGAGGCATATTTTTAGAGCAAAGAGTAAAGAACAAAGAATAAAGACAAATGGCTGATAAGTATTCTGCAAACAGGATCTAAGCGCATTTTATTATTTCTAAAAGAGAGTGCAAAGGTACGATAATCCAAGCTGATTAACAACAAAAAAGCGCTTTTCAACAGAATCTCCACACCGATATATATGCCTAAAATACAATAAGAAAAATGGGTAAAGCGCAGTTGCCTTACCCATTTTCAAATATTTATGCAATTTGCTGGTTATTTATACAGGCACAAATAGGGAGTATCTTCCGTTGCCTTCACTTTGAATTTCACATCCTTCGGAACTACGAAAGTTTCGAATTTTTTGTAGGTTTTCCACTCGATTTCGCCGGGCAATTGAACCGTCAACTGTCCCGAAATGATGGTCATCAACTCGATAGTTGCCGTGCCGAATTCATATTCGCCAGCCGCCATCACCCCAACAGTAGCCTTACCTTCGGCCGAATCCAAAGCAATGGAAACTACCTCTCCATCGAAATACTGATTTGTTTTGAACATTAAATATAGGTTTATTGTGATTAAGAATTGACCAAACAGAAACGTTTCGCAAAGATAAGGTTAATTACAGGAGGCACAGGTTGATATTTTCAAAAAAAAGCGCGACTAAGGATAAATCCCGTCGCGCTTTCCCATCATTTATCAAACGAAACACTTACAAAGTCACTCCCGTTTTGAATATAGAAATCTCGCGGAAGTTCTTCTTTTCCGTATTTACTTTCTCGCCATTGGCCACTTTCAGGATGTATTCAATAAAACGTTCTTTCAGTTCGTCCATCGAAACGCCTTCGAGCAATACCCCTGCATTGAAATCGATCCAGAGAGGTTTATTGGCTGCCAAAGTTGAGTTGGTGGAAATTTTCATCGTAGGCACAAAGCTACCGAACGGTGTACCACGACCGGTGGTAAACAATACCATGTGACATCCGGCTGCGCCAAGAGCTGTACTGGCTACCAGGTCGTTCCCCGGCGCACTAAGCAGGTTCAAACCGTCAGTCTTGATACGATCGCCGTATTTCAACACGTCGTGAACCACAGCTGCACCGCATTTCTGAGTACATCCCAGCGATTTTTCCTCCCAATGTGGAGATACCGCCGGCTTTATTTCCCGGAGACGGATTTTCGTACACCGGTTGGTTATTCTTGATGAAATATTCTTTGAAATCATTTACCAGATGTACCGTCTTATCAAACAGTTCGGAGTTCCGCAACGGTTCATCAGGATGGTTTCGGCGCCGAACATTTCGGGCACTTCTGTCAGCACGGTAGTACCGCCCTGAGCTACCAAAAAGTCGGAGAATACACCAGCAGCGGATTGGCTGTGATTCCAGAGAAACCGTCGGAGCCGCCGCACTTCAAACCCACACGCAGGCTCGAAAGAGGCACATCTTCGCGTACATCTTCACTCACTTTATCGTAAAGCTGGCGCAATAGCTTCATACCCTCTTCCAGTTCGTCACCAGCAATTTTCTGGGTCTCCATGAACAAAACACGCTCTGTGTCGTAGTCACCCAAAAATTCGCGGAATGCAGCAGGCTGGTTGTTTTCGCAACCCAAACCGACTACCATTACA
>CAXXPB010000032.1:0-32424 GCA_963678825.2 uncultured Microbacter sp.
TCGGAGAGCGATTCTGCTTTCAGGTCGGTTTTGTTTTCGAGAAAGCCTGAGATTTCTTTCGAGAGGAGACACTGGCTTTCGTTTAACCGCATTCGGTCTTTTACGGTGCGTCCTTTGTTCGATTTGAATTTGATTTCGAAGAAACTTTGGTCTGAGTCGCGATAGGTGCGGAAGCGGATTTTATACCGATTGCTCCTCCCGTTGTGATGATTGGTGTAGAGTGTAAAATCAGGCGTATCCAGATAACAGGTTTCGTAATGACTAAATTGTTGGCCGTTTATTGTCAGTACTTTGTATTCGTCAGTGCTTTGGGCAAGAATGCTCTGCAGCTGACCGAAATGAAAAATGTATTTGGTATCGGTTCTGTCGAGCAGCTGTACCCGATCCAACTCAGGCAGGGAAATGGGTTCGAATGAAGTAAGGATGTCGGGTATGACGTTCATCTTCTCGTGGTTTTATTGCATGGTTTGCTTTGAAAACTTAATTACCATGGGTTCGGTCTGCGCCAAACATTCCGGTTGTTTATGTTTACAAGATTGAAAAACGAGTAGAGATGTCGCTGATAGGCTGGTGTGTTTGTTAAGGATTAATTCAGGAAAAATCCGCCGGAAGTGCATTGTGCCGATGCATTCCGGCAGATTCTTTCCTAATAAATAAAGCGATGAACTTTAATGTATAATTTGCATTAGTTTATAGTCGGGAGACTGCAAACATGTTGCAGAATTATTACGATGCAAAAGTAAATTAACAATTCACATCTATCAAAAAAATGAGGTAAAGGGTCTGTTTGTTGAGGGGAAATCCTAATTGTGGAATGTTCTGAAGAAATCTTCCTCAAAACGATTACCAATTGGAATTTGTTTTTCTCCAATTGTAATTGTTTTGTTTCTGATACTTTCTATTTTTCCTGAGGCAACAATGTATGACTTGTGTGTACGGATAAACTGATCGGGAGGGAGCTTCTCCAGCATACTCTTCATCGTCATTCTTGCAACTATGGGTTTCCCGTTAGAGAGATGAATTTTCAGGTAATCATCAAGGCCTTCAATATATGAAATAGAATCGAAGCTGATTTTAATGAGCGTGTAATCAGCACGAATAATCAGTGAAGAACCGAATGGAGTAGAACCGGTTTTGTGTTGTAAAAGATTCTGAGCTTTTTGTGCGGCATGTAAAAATCGTTCGTAAGTGTAAGGTTTCAAAAGGTAATCGATCGCATTGACGTTGAATCCTTCTACAGCATATTCGGAGTATGCAGTGGTGAATATTACCATTACCGGCGTGTCAAGGTGTTTGTACCACTCTACACCGTTGGCAGATGGCATTTGAATGTCGAGAAATAGTAAATCAACGGGATATTTTTTCAGAAAACGAAGAGCCTCTTGTGGCTGCGTAAAAGTCTTTTGTAATTCGATGAATCCGCAATCGGCACAGAATTTTTCAATCACTTTCAACGCGGGAGGTTCATCATCAATGGCAATAGCTCTGATCATATCTGGTTGATAGTTAATTCAATGGAGAAGTCTTTATCCGATTCGCGAATGCTAAGTGTGTGTGTCGTCGGATATATCAATGCCAGTCGTTTACGAACGTTTTTGAGCCCGGTTCCGTTGGCTTTGATGTTTTTGTCCAGTTTCACTTTTTTGTTATAAACCGATAACGTAAGCTTGTCCGCATTTATTATGAGACAGATTTTAATATAGGAAGGCTCTTCCGGATTTACACCAAATTTAAAGGCATTTTCGATGAAAGGAATCAGGACTAAAGGAGCAATTTTCTGTTCGGTAATATTGCCTGTAATACTGTAATCGACTGATGCTGTTTCACCAAGACGGAGGCGTTGCAGCTCAATGTAATTGCTAATGTAAGTAACTTCTTTTTGCAAGGGAACAAAGTCGTCAGTCACTTCGCTGGTTACATACCGCATTAATTCAGAAAGTTTTATAATGGCAGATGGCGTTTTGTCCGATTTTTCGAGCGACAAAGAATAAATACTGTTCAGCGTATTGAACAAAAAATGAGGGTTGACCTGCAATTTAAGATAAGAGAGTTCTGTCGCTTTTTTCTCATCCTGAGCTTTTATCCATAGTTCTCTCAATTTCAACAAAATGGATAAAAATAAGATAATGAGGAACTTCAAAAAGTTCGATTCCAGTTGAAACGGCATTATCCAATGATGCTGGGGCTGATGATGTAGCATCTCGCCGTGATCCATGGGTGGTGGCATCATTGGGTTGTGCGGTTCGTGTGGCATGTGTTGCGGAACACCCCAATGCTCCGGAATCAATATGGACGGAAAAATTGTTATCAGGGCAAAACAGCCAATCGTTATCAGAACAAACGGCAGGTATTTCTTTCTGTGATAATAGTTTGGGATAAAATAATAGAAGTTGGCGTAAAAATAGGGGATCATCAGCAACGAACTGATGAAATTCCGGATATCGGGTTTACCTATCTCCCACGATCCGAAGAACGAAAAATCGGGAGAAACAATGATGGGAAGCAGCGCAAATGCCACCCAGCAAAGTGTGTGAATCCATATTTTCTGCAAAGGCCACTTCATGACATAGAACTTTAATCAGAGCAAAGGTAATTCAACTTTTAGATAAAACAAAAGCGGCTGGAAGATTCATCTTCAGCCGCTTCAATGGGTTAATAATTGTTGTGTCTCTTATTCAACAATCTTCTTGAACAGTTCCTTCATCGAAACTTTCTGTCCGATTATTTCATGCAGTTTTTCTACAGGAACACGTTCCTGTAGCATGGTGTCACGGTAGCGGATGGTTACTGCGTTATCGGTTAATGAGTCATGGTCTACTGTTACGCAGAAAGGAGTACCGATGGCATCCTGACGGCGGTAGCGTTTCCCGATGGAGTCTTTTTCGTCGTACTGGCATTTGAAGTCGAACTTCAGGCTGTTCATGATTTCGCGTGCTTTCTCGGGCAATCCGTCTTTTTTCACCAATGGTAATACGGCCAATTTGATCGGAGCCAATACTACCGGGAGTTTCAACACCACGCGGCTTTCTCCGTTTTCGAGCTGTTCTTCGGTGTACGAAGCTGCCATGATGGAGAGGAACGTACGGTCGACACCAATTGAAGTTTCGATAACGTACGGAGTGTATGATTCGTTCAGTTCGGGATCGAAATATTTGATGCTTTTGCCCGAATATTTTTCGTGGCTGCTAAGGTCAAAATCGGTACGTGAGTGGATGCCTTCCACTTCCTTGAAGCCAAACGGCATTTCGAATTCGATATCGGTAGCGGCATTAGCGTAGTGAGCCAGTTTGTCGTGATCGTGGAAACGGTATTTGTGGTCACCGAGTCCGAGCGCTTTGTGCCATTTCAGACGGGTTTCCTTCCATTGTTTGAACCATTCCATCTCGGTGCCAGGGCGTACGAAGAATTGCATCTCCATCTGCTCGAACTCGCGCATACGGAAAATGAATTGGCGGGCAACGATTTCGTTACGGAAAGCCTTACCGATCTGAGCGATACCGAAAGGAATCTTCATACGTCCGGTTTTCTGCACGTTGAGGTAGTTCACGAAAATACCCTGAGCCGTTTCCGGGCGAAGGTAAATCTTCATAGCGCCGTCGGCAGTAGAACCCATTTCGGTAGAGAACATCAGGTTGAACTGACGAACGTCGGTCCAGTTTTTGGTTCCGCTGATAGGACAAACCACTTCGTAGTCAACGATGATTTGTTTCAGTTCAGCCAGATCACTGTCGTTCAGAGCTTTTACAAAACGAGCGTGAATTTCATCACGTTTTGCCTGATGTTCCTGTACGCGGGGATTGGTCTGACGGTAAAGTGCTGCATCAAACGATTCACCGAAACGTTTGGCGGCTTTTTCCACCTCTTTTTCAATTTTATCGTCGTATTTTGCCAGCAGGTCTTCAATCAGAACGTCGGCACGATAGCGCTTTTTAGAGTCTTTGTTGTCGATGAGCGGATCGTTGAAAGCATCCACGTGACCCGAAGCTTTCCAGGTAGTTGGGTGCATAAAGATAGCAGCATCGAGACCCACTACATTTTCGTGGAGCAATACCATGCTGTCCCACCAATACTTTTTGATATTGTTTTTCAATTCAACGCCGTTTTGCCCGTAATCATATACGGCTCCAAGTCCGTCGTAAATTTCGCTTGAAGGGAACACAAAACCGTATTCTTTACAGTGTGCGACTAATTTCTTAAAAACGTCTTCTTGTTGTGCCATTTTATAAATGTTGAATCGTTAATTCGATGAATTGTACACTTGAATTGTTGTTGCTGATTGCTTATCATCCGAAAGTAAACCGGCATTTGTCAAAGCATTCGGTTTTAAAAACCGGACTACAAAGTTACGATTTTTTTGTCATTCGGAAAACGATTACCTTTGCATTCTATTTTGATAATTATGAGAGCATTCAGTTTCTTTGCAGCATTTGTTTTGGCGTTTACAGCTTCGGCCAATCCTCCCCTGATTTTAGATTACACCTCCCGCGTACATGTAGGATTTCATGCAAAACCTTCGCGCAATGTCGATATAATCGTAATTCACTCAACCCGTTGCCTGGATGGAGATCCCTATGATGTGAAATGTGCCATCGATGTATTTCAGCATTACAAAGTGGCATCTCATTATATGATTGACCGTCAGGGGACAATTTATCGACTTGTAGCAGAAAAAGATATTGCTTATCAGGCAGGAAGAAGCATCCTTCCGCAAAATGGGCGTAAGATGCTCAACGGTTCTTCTATTGGCATCGAATTGCTCAACTCACCTACCGATCCTCCTACCGAACTTCAGTACAAAGCTCTGGCCGAATTGGTGAAGGATATCAAAGCCCGCTATCCCATCAAATACGTTGTCGGTCATAGCGACATAGCACCCAAGCGAAAAACTGATCCCTGGCTGTTCGACTGGCAAAAATTTAACAGTCTGATAAAGTAGGATTTAGAACGCTTCCAGTGCTGTGAAATACAATTGTATCCCTTTATCGTAGTTGGTGCGGGTTATGTCCCAGCGTCCGCTTATATTGATTTTACCCCGTGTGAGCCGAAACCGGATGCCGGCTCCGTAAGAAGTTTTCAAACGGTCAATACTCAGGTCGCAACTGTTGAATACATCACCCGAAGAACCGAAAACAGCTCCTCTGATATTTTTGTAAAGAGGGAACCGATATTCTCCCTGAATGGTCGCCATCACATTGTCGCGGAACAAACCGCCGGGAATGCCTCTCAGCAGTTGGTTGCTTCCGATTGTTGTAAGCATCTGAAATGGAATGGAGTTTCCCAGTCGCCAGTCGGTTACAAATTGCCATGCAAAAACATGTTGCTTGTAAAGCGCGATGTACTGACGAAAATCGAGTCCTAGTTGTACGATATTGTAAGAGCTTCCCCAGAGCGGATCGAAATGGACAAGACTGGCACTTCCCAGTATTCCTTTGGTCGGATAAAAGAGATTGTTGCGCGAATCGTAGGTGATTACTCCACCGCCACCCAATAGAAAATAGGGTTTCCATCCTGTTAAATGAAAGTTCATAGCCTTGAATTTCATGCTATCTTCCAAAACGGGTTTTTCACTTTGGAGGGAGAACAACAGGCCGAGGCTCAGATGTTTGCTCAGGAATCGCTGGAATTGGAAATTGAAGGAATAATTACGGGAAGTATAAACGATCGGGGTTTTTAGAAACTTGTGATGATCGTTGCCTATGCCAATAAAACTTGCTGGAAATTTCTGTGCCGAAATGTTGCCGAAAAGGGTCCATTTGCCGCCTCCACCCAGGTAGAGGCGGGGAGAAAAACTAAGCGAATATTGATGTTTTTGTGTGAATACCTCGTTGAAAGAAAGGCTGCTGATTCTTGTGGAATCGATAAAATGGAAATAATAACCTCCATTGATTCCGAAAAGATTGCCCGTTTCCTTCTGGTAGGATAAGGTGGGAATAAAATAAAAATTCAGCCTGCTTATTTTGTTCAACAGCGAATCAATATTTATTCCGCAGGCAGAATAAAGCGATAAAACTGATGTTATGATAGTCAATATGTATCGCTTTCTCATTTTGCATACCAATTAATCATCCCGCCATTCGTAAAGCGGGATGCACAAATATAGTTACTGCAACAGGAATTTCTTGAAATCGGCAAATTCTTTTGAAAGTTCGATGCTGAGTTTTTCTCCTTTCATGAATTCCTGCAATTTTTCAGGAATAGAAACTTTCTCTCCAATAATTGCTTCCACAGTTCCAACAAATTTTGCCGGATGAGCCGTTTCGAGGAAAACGCCTGTTTCTCCTTCCTTCAAACCTTCTTTCAATGCCTGATAACCGCAAGCTCCGTGCGGATCGAGCAGGTAACCGGTCGACTGGTAACAGCTCTTTACCGTTGCACTGATCTGTTCGTCGAGGTAACGGCAGCCCGAAATATCAGCAGAGATCTTTTCGTGCGAATTGCCGTAAAGGTCTAGTACGCGGGCAAAGTTGCTCGGATCGCCCACATCCATGGCGTTGGCAATAGTAGCTACCGAAGGACGGGGAGAATATTTTCCGGTTTCGAGATATTGTAAGAAAATGTCGTTCTGGTTGTTGGCCGCAATAAAGCGTTTGATAGGCAATCCCATCCGTTTGCCGAAAAGTCCGGCAGTGATATTGCCGAAATTTCCGCTCGGTACGCAAACCACCAGATTATCGGCTTTGCCCTGTTTTTTGAGCTGGGCGTAAGCGTTGAAGTAGTAAAATGCCTGTGGAAGGAAACGCGCCACGTTGATGGAGTTGGCTGAAGTCAGGTTCAGTTTGGCATTTAGCTCTTCGTCCATGAAGGCCGATTTAACAATACGCTGGCAATCGTCGAAAGTGCCGTCGATTTCCAAAGCCGTGATATTTTTGCCCAGCGTGGTGAATTGTTTCTCCTGAATCTCACTCACCAAACCTTTGGGATATAGCACATAAACATGAATTCCCTCTACGCCGAGAAATCCGTTGGCTACGGCGCTTCCGGTATCGCCCGAAGTAGCCACCAACACGTTGACGTCGGTTTGCCCTTGTTTTTTGATGAAATATCCCAGCAAACGGGCCATAAAGCGACCTCCCACGTCTTTGAACGCGAGTGTCGGGCCGTGGAAAAGTTCAAGGCTGTAGATGTTTTCTTCTACTTTGACAACCGGGGTTTCGAAATTGAGCGTATCGTAAACGATTTGCTTCAGCGTATCGGCCTCGATATCTTCGCCAAAAAATGCATCGGCAACGCGATAGGCAATTTCCTGAAAAGACAGTTGGTCTATCGTTTCGAAAAATTCGGCAGGCAAAGCCTTGATACTTTCAGGCATGTAAAGCCCTTTATCGGGAGCCAGTCCTTTCACAACGGCCTCCTGCAACGAAGCTATCGGCGACTGGTGGTTGGTGCTGTAATAGTTCATCTATCAATTTGAAAATTTGAAAATTTGAAAATGAGCCAATTCGATGATTTTCAAATTGACACATTTTCAAATTGTCGAATTGATTACTCTTTGTGTCTCTTTTTTAGTTCGTTTGCTAAATCTTCAATGCGATATCCTTTTGAAGCCAATAGAACGATAAGGTGATAAATCAGGTCGGAAGCCTCGTAAATCATGCGGTCGTCGGTGCCGTTGGTGGCTTCGATAACTGTTTCTACGGCTTCTTCACCTACCTTTTGAGCCATGCGGTTGATGCCTTTGTTGAACAGCGAAGTGGTGTACGAACCTTCGGGCATCTCTTTTTTGCGCTTGTCGATAAAGTCCTGCAAATAAGCGAGGAACTGGATGTCGTTGCTATTGGTTTCTCCCCAGCAGGTATCGTCGCCGGTGTGGCAAACCGGGCCTACCGGATGCACTTTGATAAGCAATGTATCGTTATCGCAATCGGGAGCCATCGAAGCGACATTCAGAAAATTGCCGCTCTCTTCTCCTTTTGTCCACAGACGGTTTTTGGTACGGCTGAAAAACGTTACCTGTTTGGTGGTCACTGTTTTTTCGTAAGCCTCTTCGTTCATGTATCCCAACATGAGCACT
Source organism: uncultured Microbacter sp. (assembly GCA_963678825.2). Classification (GTDB taxonomy): domain Bacteria; phylum Bacteroidota; class Bacteroidia; order Bacteroidales; family Paludibacteraceae; genus Microbacter. The sequence continues at coordinate 8,012 of CAXXPB010000032.1, forward strand.
TTATTGGTTACGGCATCCTGAATGATGGCAGGAATCATGCCGTTGCCTTTTGCGAAATCTAATTTCATACTATAATAATTTTTTCGTCTAAGGAAGTATGGAACTCCATGTTGCCGGGAATTATTTCCCGATAGCTATCGGGATCTCTCGGGTGTTGTTAAGCAACATGTTCGTTTCATAATCGTTGTTTGAAAGAGAAATGAATCTTTCTTTTATATAAATCGTTGTAATTCTGATAATTTGATGTGTCCTTCGTAAATGGCCTTGCCGAATACCACCGATGGAATTCCGGCGACATCGAGCGCTTCGATGTCGGCAATGCTGCTAACTCCTCCGCTTGCAATCAGTTGCAGGGCCGGGAAGTGAGCCATTATTTTTTGGTATAATTCGACTGAAGTTCCCGTCAACATTCCGTCTTTGGCAATATCGGTGCACAAAACCTTTTGGATTCCTTTCTTGCAATAGCTTTCAATAAACGGCATCAGGTCGTTGTCGGTCGTTTCGAGCCAGCCGCTTACGGCAATTTTTTCGTTGTGCACGTCGGCACCCAGAATAATCCGTTCCGCACCATAACGTTCGATCCAGTGTGAGAATACCTCCGGCTGTTTCACAGCAATACTGCCTCCGGTTACCATCGATGCTCCGCATTCAAAAGCAATCCGCAGGTCATCGTCACTTTTGAGACCGCCTCCGAAATCAATTACCAAATCAGTGTGAGTCGCAATGCTTTCGAGTACTTTATGATTGACAATATGCTGTGCCTTGGCTCCATCCAAATCGACCACATGCAGTCGGCGGATACCGGCATCGGCAAACTCTTTGGCCACTTCAAGCGGCTGTTCGTTATAGACTTTTTTCTGCTGATAGTCGCCCTGAGAGAGTCGGACACATTTGCCCTCTATGATGTCGATGGCGGGAATAATTTCAATCATCTACTGGTCAATCAAAAACGTTTTAATAACTTTGCAAAGTTACTCTTTTTCGGTTGAATTCTTTACATAAAGAGCTATCACTTTGTGGTATAATGGCAAATTATTGAAATATAGTTTTTTATCATGTCCCGATGCTTTTTGTGATTAATAATTCATCTTGAAAATGAATAGGATACGAAAAAATATACCGAATATTTATACGGATAAATGAACATAATTATGAATATGAGAAAAATTTTGTTGGTGCTTTTCTTTGGCGCGATTGCGGGCAGCATCTATGCTCAAAACCTGTCGGCTTCTTCCAATCAGGAAACGGTTGATAGAGGCTATATTGTGAAATTGGGGCAGACAGCTCCCGGGTTTACCATGACACTGACCGACGGTCGTACCGTGAACTTGTGGTCGTTACGCGGAAAAGTGGTGATGTTGCAGTTCACCGCCAGCTGGTGTGGAGTTTGCCGGAAAGAAATGCCTTTTATTGAGAAAGATATATGGCAACGCTGGAAATCGAACCCGTCGTTTGCTTTGTATGCTATCGACCGTGACGAACCGCTTGATGTTGCTAAGAATTTTAGTTTGAGTACCGGAATTACCTATCCGATGGCGCTTGATCCGGGAGCAGCTCATTTTCAGTTGTATGCCGATAAAGAAGCAGGTGTTACACGGAATGTCATCATCGACAAAGAGGGCAAAATAGTCTTTATGACAAGGCTTTACAACGAAACCGAATTCAAAGCGATGGTGGCAAAACTGGACGAATTGCTCAAATAGTCGATTTATTCGAAAACGTACAATTTGGAAGGAGACGTACGTTCGAGCGTTACAAGTTCCACATCCTTGCCGGCAATAATTCCTTTGTCTGCGAGTAATTCGCTTACAGTGCAATAGGCCAGTTCGGGCAGGTTGTTGGAATGGCTCAGGTGGCAGAGGTAGATATATTTCAGTTTATCCGAGTAGTTGTCGGCCAGGAAACGACCAGCATCACTATTACTCAGGTGGCCGGTGTTGCTGCGGATACGTTCCTGTAACATATAAGGATACGGCCCGTTTTCCAGCATCTCTTCATCGTAGTTGGCTTCGAGAACTAGGTAGTCGGCATCGGAGATATACCGGGCAGAATTTTCGCAAACATAGCCAAGGTCGGTTGCCAGCGTAAAAGTCTGTCCTTTATATTCAACGCTATATCCAACGTTGTCTGTGCCATCGTGCGAAACCTCGAAAGCGGTAATTTTCCAGTCTCCAATTGAAACAGGTTCTTCTTTGGAGATAATTTTTTGTCCGGCTATGAATTGGCTTCCAAGTTGCTGAAGCTGTGCGATGGAGGTAAGCGTTTTTTTTGTTCCGTAGATAGGAATCAGTAGCTTATCTACCAGTGGCTTTACCGATTTAATGTGGTCGAAATGGTCGTGAGTGATAAAAACGCCAAGAATGTCCGAGAAGTCGAGACCGATCTCTTTCAGTCGTTTTTTCATGGTGCGAATGCCGATTCCCGCGTCTATCAGTATGCCCTGAGTTGCATTGCCTACAAAAAAGCAATTTCCGCTACTTCCGCTTGCAAAACTGATAAACCGTAATTTGTCCATTTCCCGTGTTTTAAATTTGGAGTGCAAAGGTAACAAAAAAAGGGTTGAACTAAGTCTTAAAAAAAACAGGAAGGATCACACCGGTTACTTTTTCGTAAATTTGCAAGAGTATGCAGTTTCTTAAAAGGAAGCTTGCAGATTGACTCCTGTCGTTGTTTCCCGACAGTAAAATAAATTTTTTACGGATGAATATTATCAGAAATGTTATTAGCGAATTGACTCCCGTTTTCTCCGCAAATGAAGCCAGAGCTGTTGCAATTGCTCTTTGTGAGCATGTTACCGGTTTGTCGCGGGCACAATTGCTTTCAGACAATTCCCTGGTTTTAACCAATGAGCAGCAGGAAAATATCTCTCAAGGTGTAGCACGTTTGCAAAAGCATGAACCGTTGCAATATGTTTTGGGAGAAACTGAATTTTACGGACTCAATTTCAAGGTCGATCAGCGGGTGCTCATTCCTCGACCCGAAACGGAAGAGTTGGTGGAGTGGATTGTAAATGACTGGAGAGATTTGCCCTGCTCGGTTGTCGATTTTTGTACAGGAAGCGGCTGTATAGCAACTGCTTTGGCAAAGAATCTTCCAGAGGCGATAATCTCAGCTTGCGATCTTTCGGAAGATGCGCTTGAGGTGGCTCGTACAAATGCAAAAGATAATGAAACGGATGTACGCTTTTTTTGTGCGGATGTTCTATCGGAATCGTTTGCTGATATGCTGGAACCGGTGGATGTAGTTGTGAGTAATCCTCCGTATGTGCTTGAAAATGAGAAATTATTCATGCAGCCGAATGTGCTGGATTTTGAACCTTCGATGGCTTTGTTTGTCCCTGATGCTAATCCGCTATTGTTTTATGAGGCGATCGGCAAAATAGCTCTTGCCAGACTGAAACCTGAAGGCTCTTTGTATGTTGAGATTAACCGTGATAAAGGCACAGAAACGGTTGAATTGTTCCGGCAAATGGGCTTCGGCTTTGTGGAGCTTCGTACCGATCTATTCGGAAACGCGAGAATGGTGAAGGCAATAAAAAATTAACCGTAAGAACAACTCTGGTTATGGAAATCCCATATGATTTACTATTGAAAAAGGCAGCTGCTTACAGCTCAAAACAAGAAGTTTGCACTGCCGACATAGCGGCTAAACTTCAGTTGTGGGGTGCTGATGCTGACCAGACGGAAGAAATTGTTTCATATCTTATTGAGCAAAAATACATTGATAATGAGCGTTTTTGCCGTGCATTTGTGAACGACAAACTTCGATTTAACAAGTGGGGAAAACTGAAAATTACTCAGGCTCTGCGGATGAAGCAAATACCCGACAGTATGCTTGACAGGGTTTTCAGTGAAATGGATGTATCTTTGTACGAGCAAACGCTTAGCGAACTGCTGCGGAAAAAAGTTCGGGAAATCAAAGCCGCAAGCGACTACGAGCGAAGAGGTAAGTTGCTGAATTTTGCTTTACAGCGGGGTTTTGAATATGCAGTGGCCGAGCAATTAATAAAAAAAATGAAGTTATGAGACGAAATCTGTTAATTTTGCATCTATTGTTAAACAACAGGATGCAGAACTCCTTTTTTAAGGCTTTCGTCCCGAATCAACATTAAAACTGAGACTCGATGAATGAATTTTTAGCACAAGAAGAAAATATAGTAAAGATGCTGCGTACGGTTTTCGACCCTGAAATTCCCGTCAACGTATATGATCTTGGGTTGATTTATAAAGTAGACGTTCAGGAGGACGGCAATGTAAATATTGATATGACGCTGACTGCTCCCGGGTGCCCGGCTACCGATTTTATTCTGGAAGATGTGAAGATGAAAGTAGAATCGGTAGAGGGTGTTAAAGGTGTAAATATCAACCTTGTATTCGATCCTCCCTGGGATCGGGATATGATGAGCGATGAAGCAAAACTGGAATTAGGATTGCTTTAGGATAGATGATTAAACATCTTGTTTGTTCTTGAGTCTAAAGTACATAAGGACTCAATTCGAGAATCATTAAAACTCACTACTATGAAACGATTATTGAAACTGTTTGTGGGATGTATCCTTTCCGTAACCCTTTCTTCTTGTTTTGTTACAGGAACCGTATCGGACGATTACGGTGAAGCGTATGTTAATTACTATCCCTACTATTTCTGTCCGGATCTGAACTTCTATTTCAATCCCGATTTGAATATATACTGGTGGAATCAGGAAGGTTTATGGCGTTCCGGCTCTCAACTGCCTTACTGGTATCATGTTGGTTACAACACCAATTATGTGATCGTTTCGGTTTCTGACCGCAACCCGACTCGTTATTATTCTCAACATATGAGAGACTATAGAAGAGGTGATTATTCAAGTTCTATTCATCATTTTAACGACAGGCCTTCGCAGAGTTTGAGATCCTATCGCCCCGACAGAGCTCCATCAGGTTACAGATCAGGTAGCTCCCGTAATGACGACCTTTATAATTCACGCCGGAATTCTAACTATGATAACCGGGGCACGCGGAGCAGTTCTACTCCCCAAACGGATGGCAGTCGCTCGTCGGGCAACCAGCAATGGAATTCCAATCAGAGAGATCAAAATTCTCGACAGAATGGCTCATACAATCGCCAAAATCAAAATCCGGGTCAGGGCAACGGTGGCACTGTAAGTCCTTCTAATAATAACAATACCAGACCACAGGGAGGGACTCAGAATCAATTGAATAATGGGAACTCTAACCAGAACAGTCAGGGCACACGTCCGGATGGTACGTACAACCGTCCGACTCAAAATCCGGGTCAGGGCAACAGTGGTACAGTGAATCCTTCGAATAATAACAACACCAGACCACAGGGCGGAACTCAAAATCAATGGAATAGCGGGAACTCTAATCAGAACAGTCAGGGCACACGTCAGGAAGGTACATACACCCGTCCTACACAAACGAATACCGGAGATTCCGGACAAGGCAGTCGTTGGCAACAGTCGGGTTCCGGCAATCAGAATACGCGCCAACCCGCCACTGTGGCTCCTCAAAATCAGCAGACCCAACCTTCCAACAATGGCCAAAGGCAACCTCAAACTCGGGAAAGCCGTCAGCCTTCGCGTCAGGAGGGAAGCCGTTTTCACAGTTCGGAACGAAGCACGTCACAGCCGGCTCCAACAAGACAAGAAGCTCCCAAGAAAACAGAAGATACCCCGAGTAGATAACTGATGGGTTATTCCATCCGAATGTAACAGAGAAACGAGTGAAACGTATATATTTTGTATCCGATGCCCATTTAGGTTCACGACTTGTAAAAGATCCGCCCGAACATGAAAAAAAACTTGTTCGTTGGCTGGATTCTATCAAAGACGATGCTGAAGCCTTATACCTGTTGGGCGATATGTTTGATTTTTGGTTTGAATACAAGACGGTTGTTCCCAAAGGGTTCACACGGTTTCTGGGGAAACTTGGAGAACTATCGGATAAAGGAATTAAAATACACTACTTTACAGGTAACCACGACATGTGGACATTTGGTTATTTGGAACAGGAAATCGGGCTGACGGTTCACCGTCGGCCTGAAATTGTTGATTGGAATGGTAAACGGCTTTATCTGGCTCACGGCGACCGCCTGGGTGATCATTCCAAAAGCGTAATGTTGATCCAGACTATCTTCCACAATAAAATTTGCCAGAAACTCTTCTCGTATGTTCCTCCTCGTTTAGGTTTGGGGTTTGGGCTTGGATGGTCAAAATCTAACCGCCAGAAACCGAAACGCAATGATTATGCCGAGTATCTCGGAGAAGACAAAGAGTGCCTTGTGCATTATGCAAAAGCCTTTCCGGAAAGTGCCAAAGTCGATATTTTTGTATTTGGTCACCGGCACATACTTCTTGATCTTATGCTGAAAAACGACAGTCGGGTGTGTATTCTCGGCGATTGGTTCACTCAGTTTACCTACGGCATTTTTGAAGACGGAGAATTTTATCTCGAACATTTTGAAGCAGAAAACTAATCAGACTTACTTACCCCATGGATATTATTTTTGCCACCAACAACGATCATAAACTGCACGAAGTATCGGAATATATTAAAAATAAATACACGATACTGAGTCTTAAAGAGATCGGATGTTTTGACGACATACCAGAAACCGCAGAAACCCTTGAAGGAAATGCTTTGCTGAAAGCGCATTACGTGTACGAACGTTTTGGGAAAGACTGCTTTGCCGACGATACCGGACTCGAAGTGGAAGCATTGAATAACGCTCCCGGAGTTTATTCGGCCAGATATGCCGGTACAGATAAGGATGCCGGTGCCAATATGCGTAAGTTATTGTCGGAACTGGAAGGTAAGGACAACCGGAAAGCACGTTTTCGTACCGTTATCGCTCTGATAAAAGAGGGGAAAGAATATCTGTTTGAAGGGGAGGTCAAAGGTACAATTTTACATGAACCCAAAGGCGTTAACGGGTTTGGATATGATCCGGTTTTTGTGCCCGAAAATTATAGCAAAACTTTTGCCGAACTCGATCTCACGGTCAAAAACCAGATAAGTCACAGGGCAAATGCGGTCAAAAAGCTGGTAGAATTTTTACAAGTATAAATCTAATCTAAAGATAATCAGCCTTTTCCAACAGAATTGATTTTTTGTTGAAATTGCTTACATTTGTGTTGAAAAACATGTTTTTATGGCACCAAAACAGACAACGGACTTGTCCATCCTGTCTCTTCCCGGAATTTGGGATGTGTTGACCGGTGAACAACTGGATTATTTGCGAAGCAATTCCAAGATGCAGCAGTTCAAGCGCAATGAAATGATCTACTGTGAAGGAGAAACACCAACTCATCTGCTTTGTTTGATCAAAGGGAAAGTGAAAGTCTACAAAGATGGAGTCGGTGGGCGTAGCCAGATTGTACGGATGATTAAGCCGATCGACTATTTTGGATATCGTGCCTTTTTTGCCGAAGAGCCTTATCTCACAGCTGCCTGTGCTGTAGAAACGGCAACTATTTTTATGATTCCTTCGGAAGTGATTGGTAAACTCCTGAAGGAAAATAATGATCTGGCACTGTTTTTCATCAAAGCAATGGCCATCGATCTGGGCATTGCCGACACCCGTATTGTAAACCTTACCCAAAAGCATATTCGTGGCCGTCTTGCAGAATCTATCCTTTTTCTTGTGGATAGTTACGGGCTGGAAGAAGACGGTGCAACGCTCAATATTTACCTCTCCCGTGACGATTTGGCAAGTCTTTCCAATATGACCACATCCAACGCCATTCGTACATTATCCAATTTTGCAACCGAAAAGATTATCGCTGTCGATGGCCGGAAAATAAAGATTATCGATGAAGAACGATTGCGCAAAATTAGCCGTATTGGTTAGTGCTGCGAAAGACAATTTTTTACCGTGAATATTGCGATTAAATATATGGTTGACAAGGTAGTTACGGCAACTGTACTCATATGCCTGTGTTGCCTTTTCTTCGGATGCAGCAGCTCAGATAACGATATTAAAGCCATCTGGAGTTACGAACAACGCCAGAGTGCCGATCCTGATTTTCGGTTTTACCCTCTCGAAACAAAAACAGTTGGACAGGTCACTGTCAACGATAGCCTTACCTTTATAAAGAAATCACTGGTTCAACCGGTCGATACGCTTCTGCAACAAAACAGCAAGACCCTCCGGAGCCTTTTGCAAATGCAGACACTTTATGTCAGATATGATATGGAAACGATGCGTGAAAGTATAGCTTCCGATATCAGGCCGTTGGAGGCGAGCCAGAAATGGTTGAATTCCATGAAAGCGAAAATGGAAAACTATAGCAACATGCCGTCCGACAAAGTTTTGCTGAGGAAAGTCGAATGTCGTTTCGAATACGAGATTCCACTGACGTCGAAAAAAGAGACCAAAGATAAAATTTACTACATACATACCACAAGCGGCAATGTGATGCTGGCAGAGGAAAAACCTCTCGTGAAGCCGGCTCCTTCGCACTAAACCACCTTCGTGGCACGGTTTTTGTTTTAAGTTAAACGGCACTTTTCATCAGTATTAATGAGAAAAGGTGCCGTTTTATATTACCTTAGCAACCGATTAATACATTACCGGATATGACAATAACCGAGATGCAAAATACCGCTACCCAGATTTTGGTGCACCTCAAAAACCGACGTCTGAAACAGGCTATTGATGCGCTGCGTAGTTGGCTTCAGGATGTTCATCTGCTTGAATATGTCGATAGCGTTGATGAGCTGGAAAACAACTACCGGCTTATGCTCCAGTATGCCGTCGATGGGGTGAACGATCCTCAGCGGGAACTCGTGTATCACAACCTCGTGAAAAAAGCCTTTTTGCTTACCGATACTATCAGGGAAGAACTATTCACCAAATTTTCAAGCGGATACGATTACTCACAAATTCGTTACTACCGATCTCAGCTGAGAAGCTTGCGAGCCATTGTGCATTCACTGGAGGAGCAATCAACCAATAAAGTGGTGGCATTTTTGATAGAAGAGGGGCTCAATCAGCAAAGCAATAGCAAAGAGCAAATCGCCTTGCATGAGCAAACCCGTCTTGAGATGTTCCGCTCGTTATGGCTCATTCAGGAGGTAGATGCCGACAGCTTCAAACTTCTGCTTGCCAGCGATACCATCGATCCGGTTGACAAATCATTTGCCATTTCGGCTCTCACGCTCAATTTAATTCGCCAGTTTAATGCCGAGCGAATTGGCTTGTTGGCAGATGCCTGCATGCACAAACAGCCTGAGGTTCGTCTCCGCGCACTGGTTGGACTGGCACTTGCGCTGGCTATTTACAATGCACGATTGCCATTTTATGACGGTATCCGGCAACGTCTTGCGTTGTTAAGTGATGATCCGAAATTTGTGAAAGCGTTGGTTACAATTATCATTCAGTTTGCCAGAACATCCGAGACAGATAAAATCTCGCAAAAGATGCAGCAGGAAATACTGCCCGAAATGATGAAACTGGCGCCTCAGATGAAAGACAAAATCGATTTCGATAGCATGACTTCTGCTGAAGAGTGGGAAGATAAAAACCCTGAATGGCAGGATCTTATTGAAAAGAGCGGAGTGGGAGACAAGCTTCGTGAAATGAGTGAACTGCAACTGGAAGGAGCTGATGTATATATGAATACGTTTGCCCAGCTAAAGCATTATCCGTTTTTCAACGAGCTACCTAACTGGTTTTTACAATTCGATACTGCCCATTCGATAGTTGCCGGACTGTTCGAAGACAACAACGACCAATTGATGCTATTGCTCCTGAACAATGCCTATCTCTGCAACTCCGATAAATATTCACTGTCAATCAGCATGAAGCAAATAGCCGAATCGCAGCGAAAATCAATGATGCAGGCTTTCAAGCTGGAGGCAGAACAGATCGATGAACTCAATAAATCGGATCTGAATATGGAGACGGAAACGTACGAACGTCAGGTGTCGAATCAGTACATTCAGGATCTTTACCGCTTTTTTAAGTTGTTTTCCTACCGAAACGATTTCATGCCGGTGTTCAACTGGGCATTGAGGTTTCATTCCTGTTGGTTTTTCGATATGCTCGATCTGTCGGAAGAGCAGCAGTTGCAAATAGCCGAATATTATTTTGCCAAAGGATATTACGGCGAGGCTTTTTCTCTGTTTGATAAGCTTTCAAAATCGGATGTCGATGCCGGACTGTTCCAGAAAATGGGTTATTGCCGTCAGCAAACCGGTGATTTCGGACAAGCTTTGGAGTATTACCTGCGGGCAGAAGCTTTATTGCCAGAACAGTTGTGGTTGACACGAAAAATAGCCTTTTGCAACAAAATGCTTCGTAATTACGATGAGGCGCTCGATTCCTATAAACGTGCCGAGGTTCTCGATCCTGAAAACCGGAATATCCAGTTACAGATCGGGCATCTTTTTGTGCAGGAAAAACGTTATGCCGAAGCCTTGAACTACTATTTTAAGGTAGAGCTGGCAACTTCTACTCCTAAAGTGTGGAGAGCTATTGCATGGTGTTCGTTCCTGAGTGGAAAGTTCCGTCAGGCGGAGAATTACTATGCCAAAATAACTGATCAGAAGCCTACGAAACTGGATTACCTGAATGCAGGTCATGTGGCCTGGTCGCAGCAAAAACGAAACGATGCTTTGCAATTGTATGCTAAAAGTGTTCAGCTTTTCCGTCAGGATGATGACGATTTCTACAAAGCCTTCGATCAGGATGTTCCCCAGCTTCTCTCTTCGGGTATCTCTAAAGAAGAAATTCCGTTGATGATGGACAAATTGCGGTATATGATATAAACAAGCCAATTTGTCAAAAAATAGCACACGGATTTCACGGAATATACGGAGTTAAACTATATCTAAATTGTAGATATTCAAGATAAAGTGAAATACACGTTCAGTGTTTATCTGTTTTTTCTGTGAAATCCGTGTGCTGTACTGTCTTCTCAGATATCTTAGCGTTTGCTGTACCACGGGATGCACTTCCCGCAGGTATCGTAGCCGTCGTTCAGTGCATCTTTAAGAACAAAATAACCCACTTTGTTTATTTCATTCATTTCGTCCAGTTCGTCGCAATAGACACGGTGAACCTCTTTCGTGTGTGTGTTGGCGATGAATCCGGGTTGAGGAGTCGTGTTTTTTTGCAACTCTTCGATGTCCAGGTTGATGGCAATGCGTACTTCGTTGTCGGTTGTGATTAATTCCTGCGGAACAATCAGGACATGGTATCCAAGAGATTCAATATTGATGTCTGCTACTTTCGGACAAAGAACAATGGCATGGATATGCGACTTTATCATGTCAATGATCCAGCCTTTTACGGTTGCGACAGCCGCATCGGTAAGATTTTCCACAAATGAATCTCCGAAATCGAAGTCAACGTCGATTTGTTCCACTTCTCCGACCACTTCCATCTGATCGTTCAGATAAATTCTGCCCTCAATATTTTTGAGAGTCACGGCGATATTATCTGTCACATTGACCAGCGTCTGATCGATGGCTGAGGTGGACGATTTTCCCAATAGTCCCCACAGAACTTCAGTAGTTGTGGTGATGTCGGTCTTGATGTTCAGCCAAACATCAACTCCCATTTGCGTGTCGTAGATGGAGAACCGTTCGCCGGGCAGAATGTTGATATTCGGTTTGACGAAATTGATGGTTGCTCCATAGTTCATCTTCGTATTGCAAAACGTAGTATCGACGTCAATTGCCCCAAGCGTGGCAACCTGTAGCACTCTTTCTGCAACGTCAATCACATCGTTGACAAAATTCTGCACTTTATCCAGCTGGTCGGTTTTGGATTTGGTAATGTAATGAGGTTTAATGGTAAACAGCCACCAGAAATCGATAACCTGCTGAATGGTGCATTCTGTTATCGCCATGTTATAGTCTGCTGTCAGGTTGAACTGAATGGCATTAAAATCTCCGGCAGCGTCCTCAAACAGGTTGATTCCGGCTCTGAACCAGGTGTTATCAATGATCTTGCCATCCACTCCGTTAACATGCATCTGGTGAGTTTCCGGAACGCCGGGCACCTTCAGATCGAAGATGGAGAGTGGAACCGACACCGTTTCCATTTGGTGCAATAACTCGTGCTGAACGATGTATTTGATTACTTCGTTGATGCGTTTGAGAGATGCTTCGTCCAGATCGAAATCATCGCTCAAACTGATGGAAGTAATTTCGGCTTCCTTCAGGTCAAGCGAGAGTTTGTGGTGGGCATTGTCGTACACAATTTTGGTTTGAGCTCCGATGTCGGCATCAAACTCCACTTCGATGCTTCCTAACAAGTAGAAAATCACCTGAGTGTTCAGGATCAGATTGGCAGTATCTTCTGCCACAAAATCAAGAAGCGGCGGACTGGTCAGTTTGGCCTTGCACGTTACTTCGGCAAAATTGGTTAGTGTCGGCGGTAGTTCGTCGGAATGAAACTTAAATACCTTTTTGATGTAGAAAAGCCCTTTATAGTAGAGGGCGGCCAGCGCTTTGTTGAATACCTCTTCCTTGATTTGCAATGCAATGTCATAGCCTCCGGTGTACATGTTGACCTCCTTTTTTAAGGATTGATAATCAGGGTTTATGAATGACGCGCCAGTAAACTTCCCGTTTGCCTGGAACATTTATAGAGACATAAGAATATGCAAATCAAGAGCCCTTCACGCTATTTTCAGTTGATATATCATTACACGAAGGGCGAAACGACTTTACAAATATAGTATTAGAATCAGGCTTTTATTCCTGTCGGTCGGATAATTAAAAAGCCGCTGCAACAAAATATTGTTACAACGGCTTCGATGTATAAACAAAGAATGGGTTCTTATTTCATCAGCTGGATGCTGCGTTTTACGAAATTGCTTAACGCTTCTCCTTTCAGCAGGTTGTTGGCAAGCAGAGCCAGGTCGATCAACTGACGCACCTCAGGATTGTTGACAGCATAGTTCGATACCACTGCTTTTTTGCTTTCAGTAGCTTCGCTGCTTTGCTTGTCAATGGCTTCAAGTTCTTCTTTTTCTGCCTGAGGAATTTCCTCGTCTTTCTTGCCTTTATGCGATTCTTTCAGTGCATCGCGGCGTGTTTTCAGTTCCTGTAATTTGGCTTCAAAAGGAGCTAATTCGGCAATGCACTTTGTTTCTTCATCTTTCAACACCTTGTCAACCAATGGGTGAGCGGTATTGACCACCAAATTGTAGCTGTCTGGCATTTCACCATAGAAACTCATCATTCCGCCGCCCTGCATGGCCGACATCTCTTTCATACGACGCATGAACTCGTTCTGTGTTACCACCAGCGGTTGCGCTTCGGCACCGATGTTCTCGAAGGTGACGATAAATTCGGTTTTATCGAGTTTCGGCAACTGAGAGCTGAATACTGTTGTCAATGATTCACGTTGCAAATCAGACAATTCCACTTTCGGTTCGTCGTTCTTGCGGATCAGTTTTTCAACGATGTCGCTATCCACACGTACAAAGCGGCTCTTTTCGAACTTCTGTTCCAGCTGACCCACCCAGTGAATGTCGAGCTGTCCGTCCATCAGCAACACATCATACCCTTTGTCGCGAGCAGCCTGAATGTAGCTGTGCTGCTCAACAGCATCGTTGGCATATAGATAGATGAGGTTGTCCTCTTTGTCGGTTTGGTTCTCTTTGATGAGGGTTTTGTATTCTTCAAAAGTAAAGAATTTGTTCTCTGCATTTTTGAAGAGAACGAATTTCTCGGCGCGTTCGTAGAATTTTTCATCGGAAAGCATACCGTAGATGATGAACAATCGCAGGCTGTCCCACTTTTCTTCAAACTGAGCGCGGTCGTTTTTGAAGATTTCCTGCAGACGGTCGGCCACTTTTTTGGTGATGTGGCTCGAAATCTTCTTCACGTTGCCATCGCTTTGCAAGTAGCTACGCGACACATTCAAAGGAATGTCCGGCGAGTCGATCACGCCGTGCAACAGGGTAAGGAATTCAGGAACAATGCCTTCTACAGAGTCGGTTACAAATACCTGATTGCAATAAAGTTGTATTTTGTTACGTTGCAGTTCGATGCTGTTCTTTACTTTCGGGAAATAAAGAATCCCGGTCAGGTTGAACGGATAGTCAACATTGAGGTGAATGTGGAAAAGCGGATCTTCCGTCATCGGGTAGAGGGTCTGGTAGAATTTGGTGTAGTCTTCTTCTTTCAGATCTGACGGTTTTTTTGTCCAGGCAGGAGCTACGTCGTTGATAATGTTGTCTTCTTCTGTTTCAACCTCTTTGCCGTCTTTCCATTCTTTCTTTTTGCCGAAAGCGATAGGAATCGGAAGGAATTTGCAGTATTTGGTCAACAGTCCGTTGATTTTGGCATCTTCGAGAAAATCGAGGTTGTCGTCGTCAATGTGGAGCACGATGTCGGTACCACGACCTTTCATGTCGATCTCTTCCAGTGTGTATTCGGGATCACCGTTGCACGACCAATGTGCCGCTTTAGCACCCTCTTTGTGAGACAAAGTGTAGATTTCTACCTGTTTGGAAACCATAAACGCCGAATAAAATCCGAGACCAAAGTGTCCGATAATGGCATTAGCATCATCTTTGTACTTGTCGAGAAACTCTTCGGCTCCCGAGAAAGCAATCTGGTTGATATACTTTTCAATCTCTTCGGTGGTCATCCCGATACCACGATCGCTCACCGTAATGGTTTTCTTCTGTTTATCAATCGAAACAGTCACTTTCATCTCACCCAGTTCGCCTTTGAATTCGCCGACAGATGCGAGCGTCTTTAATTTTTGGGTGGCATCAACAGCATTCGATACCAATTCGCGAAGAAAAATTTCATGATCGCTGTACAAAAACTTCTTGATTACCGGAAAAATATTATCCGACGTTACTCCGATGTTTCCTTTCATAATAGCACTTATTTTTTAGTTTATTGATTTCAATAATATTTGTCACTCCAAATGAGGCACCGGCTTGAAGTTATCAAAAAAAGTGCCAGTACAAATATTCTGACAAAATGACAAATTAGTTTTCTTTCGTTTTTCTTCATGCCCGATAGAATACGAACCGGCAAAAGAAGGGAAGGTGTTTTTGTACGATTATCGGCTGAATTGCATTGTCAATGGTTTTTGTTCATTGGGTATTATCATGTAACTTTGTAACGTTAGGGTTAACCATCAATTTCCAAACGATTATGACTGTAAAAATTGCATTTTTCGATACCAAGCCTTACGACGAAGCTTCTTTTAATGAAGTGAACCGCCAGTTTGGCTATACTATTAAATATCATAAAGAGCATCTGAATATCGACAATGTTGCGCTTACCAAAGGAGCAGATGTTGTCTGTATTTTTGTAAATGCTGTCGTGGATGCAACTGTGATTAATGAATTGGTGAATAATGGGGTGAAACTTATTGCCCTCCGGTGTGCAGGTTTCAATAATGTTGACTTGAATGCTGCTAAAGGTCGTATCAAGGTTGTGCGTGTGCCTGCTTATTCTCCTCATGCGGTAGCAGAACATACTTTGGCGCTTATGCTTACGCTGAACCGAAAAATACACAAAGCATATAACCGGACCCGGGAAGGTAACTTTGCACTGAATGGATTAATGGGGTTTGATATGTTTGGTAAAACGGCGGGAATCATCGGTACGGGTAAGATTGCTAAAATTTTAATAGAAATTCTTCGGAGTATGGGGCTTCGAATTCTTGCCTACGACCTTTATCCCGATAAAGCTTTTGCTGAGAAAAATGGAGTTGAATACGTTTCACTGGATGACCTCTATTGCAATGCTGATATTATTTCGTTGCATTGTCCTCTCAATAAAGACACAGAATATATAATCAATAAACATTCCATCAGCAAAATGAAAAATGGAGTGGTGATTATTAATACGGGGCGTGGTAAACTGATTAACACACACGATTTGATACAAGGGTTGAAAAACAAAAAGATTGGAGCCGCCGGATTGGATGTATATGAAGAAGAAAGCCATTATTTTTATGAGGATCGTTCCAATAAAGTGATGGACGATGACATATTGGCTCGTTTGCTTTCGTTCAATAATGTAATAGTTACTTCGCATCAGGCTTTCTTTACCAAAGAAGCATTATTCAATATCGCCGAAACCACCCTGCAAAACATTAAGGACTTTATAGATGAAAAACCACTTGTCAATGAAGTGACCATTTAAATTCAGTAGGATTTTGGAGAGATGATACTTCAGTGGAATGTATTTAACCTCCTTCACGGTTAGAATAATAGAACTTTTGTAAATATCACATATCTTATGGCCAGTTGCTTGCAAGTAGAAAACCTCACTAAATCGTTTGGCGATAATCTCCTTTTCGAAAATATTTCATTCGGCATTGCCGACAGCCAGCGTGTTGCGCTGATTGCTAAAAACGGAGCGGGCAAAACGACACTTCTTTCTATTCTGGCCGGAGATGAGGATTACGAAAGCGGAACTATCTCATTTCGCCGTGATTTGCGTGTCGGCTACCTGCGTCAGGATCCGTCGTTTGCTCCACAGTTGACAGTGCTTGAAGCCTGTTTTAGTGCTCATAACGAAGTAACGGAAGCTATTAAGGAGTATGAACTGTTGACCCGGCATCTGGAAGCCAACCCGGCATCTGTCGATGAAGAGGTGTATCAACAAGCCTTGGCCCGAATGGACGATCTGAAAGCCTGGGACTACGAAACGCGTATTAAGCAGATTCTTGGCAACCTGAAAATCACTGATTTCGATCAAAAAATAGGCCATCTTTCCGGCGGACAGCTGAAACGTGTTGCATTGGCTAATGTGTTGATTGCCGAACCTGATCTGCTTATCCTTGATGAGCCCACCAACCACCTCGATCTGGAGATGGTGGAGTGGCTCGAGAACTTCCTCAAGGGCACAAAAATGGCTCTTCTGATGGTGACGCACGATCGTTATTTTCTCGATCGGGTCTGCTCTGATATTCTCGAAATTGATCAGGCAAGCATGTTTCAATACAAGGGAAACTACAGCTATTATCTCGAAAAACGGCAGGACAGGGTCGAAAATTTCAATGCCGAAACGGAGCGAACCCAAAATCTTTATAGAAAAGAATTGGAATGGATGCGTCGTCAGCCACAGGCACGGGCAACCAAAGCCCGTTCACGCGTGGAAGCCTTTGCCGAAATTGAACGCAGGGCAAAACAACGTCGCGAAGAGAACAGCGTTGCGCTCGAAGTGAAAGCATCTTATTTGGGGTCTAAAATTTTTGAAGCAAAATATATCTCGAAGGCTTACGGCAGTAAAGTCCTGATTGATAATTTTTATTATAATTTTTCGCGCTACGAAAAAATGGGAATCGTCGGGAAAAACGGAACCGGCAAATCGACATTCCTGAAAATGCTTTTGGGAGAAGTGAAGCCTGATAGTGGTTCGTTCGATGTGGGAGAAACGGTATCGTTTGGATATTATAGTCAGGATGGCCTCAAATTTGACGACCAGATGAAAGTCATCGATGTAGTGCGCGAATTTGCGGAAGAAATTTCCCTGGGGAATGGACGCAAACTTTCGGCATCGCAATTTTTACAGCTCTTCCTTTTTCCGCCCGAAGTGCAATACAATTTTGTGGCAAAATTGAGTGGAGGAGAACGTCGCCGGCTCTATTTGTGCTCCGTTCTGATTAAAAATCCGAACTTTCTGGTACTCGATGAGCCGACCAACGATCTGGATATTGCTACGTTGAATGTTCTGGAAGAGTACCTACTCGGGTTCAAAGGTTGCGTAATTGTGGTATCGCACGACCGTTACTTTATGGACAAGGTGGTAGATCACCTTTTGGCTTTCGAAGGCGACGGTAAGATTAAGGATTATCCCGGAAATTACACCGATTACAGGGAATGGAAAGAGCTTCAGCTGGCACAGGAACAGGAAGAAAAAGCTTCCAAGCCTGAAAAGGAAAAACAGCAACGCCCCAAAGCAGATAAACCTCAAAAGCTTTCATACAAAGAGCAAAAAGAGTTTGAAGCGCTTGAGGTTGAAATTGAAGCACTTGAATCGGAGAAAACTCAGATTGAAAACCAACTTTCGACGGGATCTCTCGATACCGATCAGATTATCAATTTTTCTAACCGCATTTCCGAAATTATATCCCTCCTTGACGAAAAGACTATGCGCTGGCTCGAACTAAGCGAGTTGGTATAATCATCAAAAGAGGCAACTGGAAACGTTATTTTCCTGTTGCTTCTGTTTTATTTGGTTCTTTGAGCAAGCTTTTCAATCGTCCTATTTCTTCAGCCTGCCACTCAAGTCTATCCAACAACTTTTCAATAGTTTGTTCGTGCGAGCTTCCGTACAGATCTTGATTCTCCGTGACATTAACTTGTTCTCGGTTATCTCTTAAATTTGTCTTAAGTTCCAGTTGATGGAGCCTTTTTCTTTCTGAGGTCTCCTGCCGTTTATTCTACAAATCTATCAGAAATCAGGTCTTTGTGATGATAGGATTTCATAGAAATCATCGTGTTTGATTGGTGATAAAATGTATATTAAATAAATAAAAACTATATCAAGCGCAGATATGTGATATGAAAAATATACATAAGGTTAAAATGAATATATAAAAGATAAAAAACACAATAACTGTAATGTCGTGATTGTTTATTTTTCAGGGTGATGGGTAGGATAAATTGATCAGAGGAAAACCCTTCGTGGGTAAAATGAGTTTCTCTTTTTTTTATGGATATGCATGTTAATGCGCAAACTATTATTTAGAGTAAAATTCGACAATGTGGATTACTTATCTGTTTCATATAGAGTTGTATAATCTGACTTTTGGAGTTTTCTGACGAATTTAATTGGTCATTATTCGTATTTAAAATACATCTAATATTTAAAATACTGAGTATCTTTGTCGCGATTTTTTAAGGCTGAAATTCAGTTAAAAATAAATATTGGATTAATATTATGTGAAATAATAAAAACACGATAAAGGTTAAACCTGATTAATAAAATACATATAAATTAACTAGTGTTATTAAATAATAAAACAATAATTGTATAAAATATATTGAGTAAATTTGTAATGAGTTAATAGATAGGTGTTTGAAGTGATTCATTATTTGGTATTCAATTAATTACTTTGTTGAGCCTTGTTTTTGTTTGACATAAACAGCAGTTTATATGAGTATTATAAGATTACTGTAATTTTTTTCGTGTTGTTTGAAACAAGAAATCTATTATTTGAAAATAAAAATCAGCACCAATTATTGAGTATATAAAAAGACAAAAAATTGATTTTGTTGCCACTGTGAAGAGGCAGATGTTTTATGTGTGTCAATCAAATGGCAGGTGAAATTACATTACATTAACATTAATTATTGCAATTACACAGGTGGCTTAAGCCGAACATGCAGAACATCAATTTCTTTGTTAACAAAAGATTACATTTTAGGTCGTTCATTTTAGTGTCTCTGACCTAAACCAGAAGCAACCAAAATTATAATTCTGTTAGTTGTTCATTGTATATCGAGAAGATATTTGAATTACTGATTGGATAAACAGAAAATCTGAAGAGAAACCAAGATCGTCGGCTCTATTCAAAATATGGATAGAGACCGTCGGATCAATACATCTAAAGAGAAAATAATGATAAGAATGCTAATTATAGCAGGAGCAGATTGTGCTGTCAACCATACCCGGGTGACAGCATAGGTATATCCTATTCCAAAGAAAAATTATTTTTTCTTTGGAATAGGATTTTTTTTGCAGCTTTTAATAGCAGAAATCTAAAGAGAGAATAATAAGTAGATTAATTACAAACGGCTAAAAATAAGAATCCGATGTTTTGTGGATTATTGTCTAAAGAGATCCAGTATAGAATGAAGGGAAAATTCTACTTGAACAAGCAATTAATAATAACATTGTTACTAACTACTACCGGCTGCGTGTGCGGCTTTGCGCAGACACAAACCGTAGTTACCAGTTACAGGGCTAACGGAACTTTTACCGTGCCTTATAATGTAGACCATATAGTGGTTGAATGTTGGGGAGCCGGCGGTGGTGGTGGTGGTAGTGCCAATAGTAAATATATTGCAGGTGGTGGTGGTGGCGGTGGCGGTGGCGCTTATGCCACTTTAACTATTACTTCTCCTGCAAAAGGGACTTCTTATACTATTATAGTAGGTACTGGGGGTACGGCTGGTACTGCGGGTAATAACGGGGGTACTGGTGGTAGTACGAGTTTTGGTACTTTAGTAGCTGCAGGTGGAGGTTCAGGGGGTTCAGGAGGCTCAGGAGGAAATGGAGGAACTGTTACTACAGGCACTGGTTTTTCAGGAGGTATAGGTGGTACAGCATCAACTTCTTATTCAGGAGGTGGGGGTGGTGCTGCAGGTTCATTATCTGTAGGTGGTGCAGGTGGAACACCAACTGCAGGTACAGGTGGAAGCGGACCATACTATATTGCAACAACTTCTGCAGGAACAGAAAGAAATGGTGCTGCTGGTGTTAGTGGGGGTAGCAATGGGGTTTCACTTACAGCCTCTGATAACAACTCAAATAACGGAACTTATGGCGGCGGCGGTAGTGGTGGTTTCAAATCAAGCACAAATAGTAATACATTCTACAGTGGTGGTTCAGGTTCGGTGGGATATGTGCGGATTACTATTTATTATACTAATTTACCTGTATGTTCGAGCGGTAGTTGGGCGGTAGTTCCCGGTAGTATTCAAACTTTCGGTCAGGGTACCAGTTCTTCTTCTTATTTAAATCCTTCTCCAACAAATGTATTATGGAGAACCGGAGATTGCCCTAATGACGGATATTATACCATACGGAGTACTTCCGGCGGGTGCTTCTCCGATGGATGGCAAGTTGTTAGTCAAGACCATACAGGAAATACAAATGGCGATTTTCTCATTGTAAATGGTAATACAACCGCAAGCACGATTTACAAGCAGACCGTGACCGGAAATGCCTGCAGTAATACTACTTACCGCATCTCTTTTTGGGCAATGAATCCACATACCAACTTAAGTTCACAATTGCCCAATATTCAATTAAATCTTTATCAATCAGACGGAACAACGCTTATATCTTCTTATTTAACCGGAGATATTCCTTTGGCTGCCAGCGGTACCGATTGGAAACAATATTATGCAACTTTCCAATTGCCATCGGGAACTACTTCGTATGTCCTTGGTTTGATCTTGACAACTCCCGGCGGCTTGATATATGGGAGTGATATTTTTATTGACGATATAGAAGTTGAAAAATGCGACCCTACTATCATTAGTACTATTAGCAGTTCCAGCTCTTGTCAAAATTCGCCATTTACTTTAAGTGCCAATGCGGCACCATACGATACTCCTGTTTATCAATGGCAAAGAAGCATTGATAAGACTACTTATAAAGACATGACCGGAGCTACTACGTTAAGTTACAATTACACTGAAAACACTCCGGGTACCTATTACTATCGTTTATTGTCAGCTGCCACTGCCGCTGATTTAGCTACTATCAAATTAGGTAATATAGCGTGCGGTGTCTCTTCTGATATCAAACAGTTAACTGTGTATGCAATTCCCACTATTTCCGGTCAGCCTTCCACTTCCGGACAAACCCTTTGCCAAAACAGTGCTGCCTCGGCATTGTCGGTGACTGCTACAGCAGTTAGCGGCGCCATTAGCGGTTACCAGTGGTATAGTAACATCACGGCTTCGAATAGCGGCGGCACTTTGATTTCGGGCGCTACGGGAAGCAGTTACACCCCTTTGACCAGTGCGACAGGCACTTTGTATTATTACGTAATAGTTACCAATTCTAAAGGGTGTACTTTTACCAGCAACGTTTCGGGAGCAATCACCGTTAACCCATTACCCACGGCAACAATCAGCGGTACTACAACAGTGTGTCAAAATGCAATAGCACCAGCTATAACCTTTACTGGTTCAAATGGTACAGCACCATACACCTTTAGTTACTCGGTAAGTGATGGGACGACCACGACAAGTAAAGCGGTCAATTCCAACATGGGAGGAGTGGAAACAGTGCCGGCTTCTACTGTCACAGCCGGAACAATTACCTATACGTTGACAAGTGTGAAAGATGCAAGCACCACCACATGTAGCAATACAGCCAGTGGCAGTGCAATTATTACAGTCAATGCATTACCCACAGCATACTCCGTTACAGGAGGTGGAAATTATTGTGCCGGTGGCTCGGGAGTGCCAGTTGGCTTATCATGTTCACAAATTGGCGTGAACTATCAGTTACAGTTGAACGGTTCAAACTCGGGAGCGTCGGTTGCCGGTACAGGATCGGCTATTAGTTTTGGTAATCAGATATCTGCCGGAACTTATACTGTAACAGCAACGAATTCGACTACGGGATGTTCGGCAATTATGACAGGGAGTGCTGTCGTAACAATCAATTCATTACCAGTAGTTCCTACTGTCAGCAGTGCAATGGTGAGTAATACATGCCCTTCCACCACTGTAAATATTGAGGCATTAGTTACAAGTTCAAAACCATCCGACTGCAGCATATTGTATAAAACGACAAATGATCCAACAGGAACAGATGTTGCATACCCAACAACGGTTGGTGCGGGAACTTATTACATCTTTTATAAAAACACAAGCGGATGTAGTAGTTTTTCTGCAACACCTGTAACGGTTACAATACACTCGTGTAACGACTTATCGATTACCAAGGCTGTAAGTGATATGAATCCATTGGTAGGAACTGATATAACGTTTACCATCACAGCATACAATGGAAGTACCAATATTGCTTCAGCCACCGAGGTGAAAGTTGCAGATAAGTTATTGCCCAATTACGCATTTAAGAGCTATACGGTGACAACCGGAACGTATGATAATACATCGGGCATATGGACTATTGGCAATTTAGCCTCTAATACCTCCGCTGTATTGACAATTATAGCAACAGTAAAATAAAAGAGATAGAGAAAAAAGGTTGCATTTGAGAGAACCAAGGTTCAAGCAACGCGAGCAATTGTAAGAATAAAGACTAAAGAGAAAAATTTATACAGAAATAAGATGGGTATCCAATTTCATAAAAAGGCCAAATCTTCAAGATATTACGTAATATTATTGTTAATCACTTTGTGCAATCTGTTTGCTGAAAATGGATTGGCACAGTGTACTACTGGATGTGACATTACTGACCCAGGAAACGTATCAGATTATTTTTATACTGCGGGCAAAAAAGTGTGTTATACAAATGGAATACAGACAGTTTCTAATAGTGTTGGTTTCGGAAATGGAGGAAGTATTTGTATATCGAAGGACGCAACATTACAAATAGAAACAGCCAATAATACGCTCATTGATGACACCAACAATAACTTTACCATTGATGTATATGGAAAGCTAATCTTCAAAGGAGGTTATAATTTTAAGTGTAATATAACGATCAATGTATATGAGAAGGGATCGTTCTCGATGGAGGGAGATGTTACTTTTAAAGGTTCGTCAACCACAATTATCAATAATGGAACTGTTACTACACAAACCATCACATTGGGAAATGGTTCTACAATAACTATTGATAACCATTTAGACATGTTTGTGAATGGGAATATGAATCTTACGGCTGGAACTGCCCATTACCGTAACTTTAGCAACTTGTCAGTTGCAAGCAGTTATGGTTCGTCGGCAACGTCAACATATGTCAATTGTGGTACTTACACAGGACAATTCAATCTCGGGGGAGGAAAGGTATTTAATACAGGAACATTTACAACCTCCCAAATAGATATGGGTGGTGTAAAAGCCCGCTTTGAAAACTATAAAAAAGTAATATTAACCGGGAACCTGAATATGGGAGGTTATGTTTCTGGTGGAGATACTTCTGTGTTTTATAATGCCGGAATTGTAAATGTTGGATTATACGGGAATATACAAGCAGATGGTAACCTGATAGGGCCATCCACAGGAAAGGGATATTTTGAATTATACAATCATACTACCATCAATCATGGTAGAATTGGCCCCAATTTAAATTTTACCATTCCAACAAAAGGAAGTGCAACTCTAAGATCAGATATTTTTAATGGAGAACCTGAGGTTCATGTTCAATCTACAGTTACCTTTGGAGGAACAACTCCAGATGAAAGTACTCTGCCTGCAACTGAGTGTCCAAGTACCGACGGTACTCCGGAGGTTCCGGTACTATCCCCAAATAAAGCTTGTACGCCTGTTGATCTCACGTCCCTGCAGTCTAAATCTAGTAATGTAACATTTGAGTGGTGGACAGCGGGAACTGCAAAAGCGGACAAAACGCCTAATGGTACAAAAATCACAACGAATTTAACCAATTATACTACACCAGGAACAGTTTATCTTTGGGCGAAAAATGTTTCGTCAGGAGTGTATTCGAAAACCGGAGCAGCATTAACAGTTAATCCAAAACCAATAATAAAAGCCTCGTCCAGTGCAGTAGATTTCTCGTCAATACAGAAAGGATCTACTA